>NZ_LRUC01000049.1 GCF_001550095.1 Celeribacter ethanolicus
CGTGTGGTGCGCTGTTCAATACGCTTTTCATGCGTGCCCTGAACCAGACGATGCACATAAACCCCCGGCAGGTGGATGCAATCCGGATCGAGCGAGCCGGTCGGGACGATCTCCTCGACCTCCATGATGCAGATCTTGCCGCACATCGCCGCCGGCGGGTTGAAATTGCGCGCGGTCTTGCGGAACACGGCATTGCCGGTCTCGTCGGCTTTCCACGCCTTCACGATGGAAATATCGGCGAAAATGCCCTCTTCGAGGATATAGGTCTCGCCGCCAAAGTCCTTGTGCTCTTTGCCTTCGGCGATCACCGTGCCCACACCCGTCTTGGTGTAAAACCCCGGGATGCCCGCCCCGCCGGCGCGCATGCGTTCGGCCAAAGTGCCCTGCGGATTGAACTCCAATTCCAGCTCGCCCGAGAGGTATTGGCGCATGAATTCAGCGTTTTCGCCCACGTAAGACGACATCATTTTCCGGATCTGGCGGGTCTCCAGCAGCTTGCCGAGCCCGAACCCGTCGACGCCCGCATTGTTCGAAGCCACGGTCAGATCCTTGACGCCGCTCTCGACGATGGCGTCGATCAAAAGCTCGGGAATGCCACACAGCCCGAACCCGCCCGCAGCGATCAGCATGCCGTCCGTCAAAAGCCCGTCAAGGGCGTCGGGGGCACTTGCATATGTCTTGTTCACTCTTCTCTCCCTTTTGAAGTCAGTCTTTGTGCCGCCTTTGGGCCGCACCGGGGAACCCGGCCATGCGGCGCCGGTTCGACACCGTGCGGCGCGACACGCGCAGGCCCGCCTCCGCCAGACGGGTGGCGAGTTCCTGATCGGTCAGCGGCTTGTCCGGGCGTTCCGCCGCGATCAACCCGGCGATGCGGGCCGAGATCGCTTCGGCGGGAACATGCGAGCCGTCCCGGTGCCCTGCCCCGCCGCGGGCGAAAAAGGCGCGCAGAGGCATCATGCCCCGCGGCGTCTGGATCAAGAGCCCGTTGCGCACCCGGTTGATCGTCGTTTCATGCACCCCGAGGTTTGCGGCCACATCCGCACAGTTCAGGGGTTTGAGATACGCGGGCCCCTGTTCGAGGGCCTCGTACTGGACGCCGAGCACATGGGCTGCGACATCCAGCACGAGGCTGTTGCGACGCGACACCGTCCGCTCCAGCCAGCGGGCCTCTTTCAGCGCCGCGCGATGTTCGGCTCCCGCAACCGGGGTCACTGCGATGCGCGGCGCGCTGGCGGCGTTCAGTTCGACATGCCATTGTCCCAACTCATCGCGTTCGGCGATCAGATCCGGCGCCCGGCGCAGCTCCGGCGCGTCGTCGAAATGCGCCCCCGGTTTGGGATCGAGCCGCCGCAACCGTGTCACCAGCGCAGCCAATTCTTCGGCATCAACCTCGCAGCGGGCGAGCAGCGCGGCGGTGTCGCCCTTGGCCAGAAGCGGCAGGGCGTCAAGCAGGCGCGCCATCGGCGGCGTCAGATCGCCCGCCTCTTCGAGTTGCAAGCGCAGGCAGTCCGAGAGAGAGCGGGCAAACAGGCCCGCGGGTTCGACCTCATGCAGACGGGTGAGCACCGCCTCGGCCTCTGCTGCCGGACACCCGGCCTGTCGCGCAATGTCTTCGAGCGGCGCACCGAGCCAGCCGCTGGGTTCCAGATGCTCCAGAAAGACCATCGCGATCTCCCGCGCCCGCGTCTCGCGAAAGATCAGGCCGATTTGCCGGGCTACATGCGCATGTAAGCCGTCGGCATGCGCCCGCAGCGTCTCGATCTCATCGCCGCTGCCGAGAAACGCCGGGCGCCACGGGCCGGGCACGCTCCGGCGCTCCGCCCCGGCAGGCTCGGGGGCGGCGCTGTCCGCATCGCCCTGTGGCAGGGTGAGCGTCAGACAGGGGTTCTCCGCCGCCTCTTCGATCAGCAGCCCGGCCAGTTCGGCATGATCCATCTGCAACAGCCCGATGGCGCGCTGCATCACCTGTGTCAGGCGCTGAGACGTGCTCTGGTGCAGATGAAGCCCGGTCATTTTGCGGCTCCTTTGCGGTGGCCCGGCTGCGGCTCAGCCATGACGCCCGCCCTCGCGCAGGAAACGCGGCTGGATGAGGAAGGCCTCCGAGGTCAGGCCCTCCTGCGGGGTGAAGGGCGCGCGTTCCAACAGCCAGTTGCGGGTGGGCAGACCCGGCGTCGCAGCGGAGCGACGCAGCGCTTCGCGATCTCCGGGCAGATGGGCCAGACGATCGCGAATGGTGGCTTCGTCCTGTTCGCTGAGGTTTTCACCGATGATCACCAAACGCCCGATGCCATCGGCCAGCGGACCGCTGGAGGGCCAGGCGCCGAGCTTGACCGGCGCAAAGGCGACATCCTCAACACATTGCAGCGCCATCGGCACATCGAGCCCCGGCAGCGCCACGAGACCTTTCACCCGGAGCAGCTTTCCGGCGTATTTCGACAGGATTTCGCCCAGAACCACCGAAAGACCGCGCCATCTCGGTGCCGTGTCGAAGCGGACGACAAAACTGCGCACCTGACCGGAGTGCAACCCTGTCGGGGCATGCCCCTGCCCATGGCTCAGCCCGAAGCCCTGTGACGGCAGAGGCGCGTGCCCCCCGCCCGCCAGCGGGGCAGTCTTGTCGGGCGTCAACGCCGGTCCCAGCCAGTCATCGAGGCTCAGCGGCGCATCTTCCGCGGCATAGAGACCGCTGGAAAACAAATCCGCCGGGGCACAGGCCCCGTGGTCGAGGACCACATGCGGTGCCGTCGGGTTCAACGCGTTCAGCGTCCGGATCATGGCATCCTGTTCGACCCGTCCGGCCAAATCGCATTTCGACAGCAACAGACGGTCGGCCATGGCAATCTGCGCCGTGGCTTCGCGGTGCCGGACAATCTGATCGCGGATGCGGGTGGCATCGACCACGGTCAGCACCCCGTCGCAGCGAAAACGGGCCGAGACCTGACGGTCCTCCATCAACGCCCGGACCACCGGGCTGGGATCGGCCAGTCCCGTGGTCTCGATCACCACACGCTGCACGGGAGCGATCTCGCGCCGGGCCATTTGCCCGTGCAGGCGCATCAGAGCCGCGATCAGATCGCCCTGCACGGTACAGCACAGACAGCCGCTGTCGAGAATCACCAAGGCATCATCGATTCGCTCCACGAGGTGGTGATCTATGCCGATATCGCCCAATTCGTTGATGAACACCGCCACATCGGCCATATCCGACCGGGTCACCAGCCGGTTCAGCATCGTGGTTTTTCCCGCGCCCAGAAACCCGGTCAGGATCGTGACCGGGATGCGCCCGCCCGCCCCCTGCGCGAGGGCGCGTGCGAGGGGATGTGTGACCGTTTCCGTCTTCGTTTTCATCATGTCCTCCCTGTTCCTGCCCAAGGAGAAGCAGGTTTCTTACCGTGCCTTCCCTTGCCTCCTCACTCAAGGCGTTAGCGCAAGGCGGCGTGGCAGATCTTCCGCGTGCCCGACCGCCGGGCGTTCGAAATCCGGACACCCGGCGGTCGGGCACGCGTCGCCCCGGCAGAGCGGGACAAGCCGCCACGCGGCCCCTCCGACCGGCGCTTTCCGCAACGGGATCTGCCCTTGCAGATCACACCGCAATCGCCCCGGCCGCCATGCCGTCACAGTTTCGAAACCGCCAGGTTTTTGGGCAAACTGTTTGGCCTGCCGGAAAATGATGCTAGGCTTCCGGCCTGATCATGTCGTGCCCACCAAACGGGCAGCGATCGCGGCCACGGTTCCGGGGAGGGAACCGCCGTGACGGTGCGGAGCAGAAACCGCCGACAGAATATGGGAGGAGATACCGAATGCCTGTCACGGCTTTGCGGCAAAGATTTTCGCAACCCGAAAACGAGCGTCAGGTTCAGTCCACATGGGAAAAGTTCCTGTCCGGACAAGACTGCGGCTCGGATGCCGTGCGACGGCTCATCGACGATTCCTGGAGGCGCTGCCATGGCGCGGTCGACCCCGGGCGCGGCAGTGCTCCGCCCCCGGCACAAGGCGATGCGCTTTACGATCTTCTGACCGACAGCGAGGATCTTGTGCGGGCCAGCAGCAAGGTCATCGCCTCCGCGCGGGACTTCCTGTTCGAAACCGGCACGGTGATGGTGCTGACGGATGCGTCCGGCATGGTGCTCAGCGTCGAAGGGGATAGCAACCTGCGCGATGGCCGCGAGGCGATCAATCTG
The DNA here is from genome assembly GCF_001550095.1 of Celeribacter ethanolicus. GTDB lineage: Bacteria > Pseudomonadota > Alphaproteobacteria > Rhodobacterales > Rhodobacteraceae > Celeribacter > Celeribacter ethanolicus. The sequence continues at coordinate 4,182 of NZ_LRUC01000049.1, forward strand.
ATGCCCGGCGCGAACTGGAGCGAAGACACCTGCGGCACCAATGCCATCGGCACGGCGATTGAAATCGGACAACCGATCCAGATCCATTCCTATGAACACTATTGCTCCGGCATCCAGAACTGGTCCTGCTCTGCCAGCGTGATCCGCGACCCGGTGAGCGGCGGCATTGTCGGGGCTCTGGACATTTCCGGGCTGAGTGGAAGCTACAGCCGTCACAGCCTGTCCCTGGCGATCACCGCAGCAGGACGGATTGAAAACCGGCTGGCCCAGCGGGAAATGGATCTGCGTTACCGGTTGCTCGATCACTGTCTCGACCGGATGCAGCAGGCCGACCGGGACGGGATCATCCTGTTCGACCGCTCCGGCGTTCCGATCAAGACCAACGAACGCGCTGCGGCGGTGATGACGGAATGGGCCAAGAGCCGGGCCGCGAGCGACCCCGTGCTGCGGGATGTCACGATGCCCTGGCGCAATGGCCGGATTTCACCGGAGAACCTGCCGCACTGGGTGGATCGTGACTGGATCAAGCCGATCGAGATCGACGGCGAGCGGCTGGGCTCGGTGCTGGTGCTGCCGGATCGCTCGGCGGTGGTGCGGCGCACGCCCAAACGGGAGACCGCCCCGATCGGCGAGACGGGCACGGCAAATGCCTTTGCCCGGTTAAGCGGGTCGGCCCCGGCCTATCGCGACGCCCTGCAGCGGGCCTCCCTTCTGGCCAAAAGCCCGGCACCGGTTCTGCTGCTCGGCGAAACCGGGGTCGGCAAGGATGCCTTTGCCCAGGCGCTGCACGAAAGCGGACCGCAGGCCAGAGGGCCGTTCGTGGCGGTCAACTGCGGCGGCTTCTCGCGCGAGCTTCTCACGAGCGAATTGTTCGGCTATGCCGAAGGCGCCTTTACCGGCGCGCGGCGCGGCGGCATGAAGGGCAAAATCGAAGCGGCCGACGGCGGCACGCTGTTCCTCGACGAAATCGGTGAGATGCCGCTCGATCTGCAACCGCATCTGTTGCGGGTTCTGGAAAGCGGCGAAGTCTACCGGCTTGGCGAAAACACCCCGCGCAAGGTCAAGCTGCGCCTGCTCTCGGCCACCAACCGCGACCTGAAATCGGACGCCGCCGAAGGCCGGTTCCGCATGGATCTGTTCTACCGGATTGCCGTCACATCGCTGCGCCTGCCCGCGCTCCGCGAACGTCTGACGGATCTGCCGGACCTGTCGGAACATCTCCTGAGCCAGATCGCGAAACGGTACGAGACGACGCCCCCTGGCATTGCCCCGGCCCTCTATGAGCACTTCGCCGACTATGACTGGCCGGGCAATATTCGCGAGCTGCGCAATGTGCTCGAAGGCATGTTCCTCGAAAGCGGTGGCGGCGACTTAACCCCCGATCATCTGCCGTTCGACTGGTCGGTCCCGGCGCGAGGCCCTGCCTCCGAAGCGGAGGGGCTGACCCCGCTGCAACAGGCCGAACGCAAAGCCATCGTCGCCGCCATCGAGCGCCACCGCGGAAATCTGACCTCGGTGGCCCGCGAACTCGGCATCGCCAAGAGCACATTGTATATCCGTCTGGACAAGCTGGACCTGAAGGACACGCTGGAGCGGTTGCGGCCCTGACTGCGCCCCTCCCTGTCCCGCCCCAGCGGTCTCCAAAAACGCAAAACGGCCCCCCGGATTTCCGGGGGGCCGTTGCCGTCAGGACGTGCCGTTACGATTCAGGGCGATCAGACCGACACCCCCTGCAGCCGTGCAACCGCGTCGAGCACGGCCTCCGGCGGATGGTCCACGGGCACCTGCGCATAGAGGAATTGCACAGATGTCGTCTTGGGCAGGTCCATCCCGCCGAACAGGGCCGCACTCACATCGCGGCCTTGCACCTTGTCGTCCGTTCCGATCACCGCATCGAACGGCGCGTCCTGACCGGCGGCAACGCCACGTCCGACCACGGCCCAACGGTAATGTCTGGCCGCATTGAACAATGGCGTATAAGCGGACACCTCTCCGGGTGCCTCGCCCTCTTCGAGCAACAGCCCGCCCACCGGGCGTTGCGCAACGCAGCGCATGAAATCGGCGATATACATGGCCGCGTCTTCGGTCGTATCCGCATCCACCTCGGGCGCACGGCCCACAAGTTCCTGCGCCTCGGCCAGCCAGGCCCCCGGCGCGGGCATGGCGAGCACCAGAGGGGTCTGGCCCTGAAGATGCGCGCCGACCGCCTCGACCACCTCGTCGAGCAGCGCGCGCGGCCCCGCCTCTTCGAGCATCCGGCGCAGCGGATAGGTCGCGCGTGTCTTCGATGCCATCTCGGCGACGAGGCCCGGGTGACGTGCCATCCACGACCGGAACAGATCGCCAACATTCACCACCGCCACATCCGAGCGCAACAATCCCCGAGCCTGAGTGAAGAAGGACAGGTATTTCGCCGCCCCTTCCGCCCAGGGATCGCCCTCCCGACCCAGCAGAAGTCGCCGGGCATAGCCCGACGACTCCAGCCAGACCCGCAGCGCCTTCGTGCCCGTTGCATCGGGCAGATCATCTGCGAGATATTGGCTCATTGCAGTTCACCTCCGTCGATCCCCGCATTGGCCAGACGGGCTTCGAGCTCGGCGATACGCACGTCTTTCGGATGCGGCATGTAATTGGGCTTCGGCGTATCGGCCCTGCGCGTCACATCCGGCGCGCCCATGTAGAGCGTGTCGATATCGTCCCCCCAGCAGCCGAAGTATTTCAGATGCGAAGGCGGTTTGGGTTGGGTCCAGTCTTTGACGAATTCGGCATAGGGCATCGAGCGGGCGATCCGCGCCTGACGTTCCTCTTCCCGGGCGGCCTCGGTGGCCTCGAAGTCGATCGCCAGCGTCGCCGGATCGAACACCACCTTGTAGAGCCGCGCCGCGACTTCCGCCGAGATCAGCCCCTCTTCGATGTCCTTCACGACACCGACCGGATCGCGTTCCAGCAGGTCGCCATAACCGGCGCCCGCGCCCTGGCTGATCATGAACAGCTCACCGCGCTTCGAGATTTCAAAGCCCATGCCCATATGGTGCGTGGTGTAGCTCGCCTCTTCGAAAGGCCGCTCATTCATGATTTCCTCGATCGAGTGACGGAATTTCTCCGGCTCGCTCTGAAGGATCTCGTAGACATCGACATCCTTGACCTTGGACAGCGGATAGGTGCCACAGGCATAGCCGCCGAACAGGCCCTGGATCGGAGGGATCTTCGCCCCCTGAGCCGTGGTCATGAAGCCCCATTGCTCCGAGTCCTTGGTCGCCACCATCATGGTGTAGCCCTGACCGCCCCGGTACTTGCCCGGCGCGATGGCGTCCCGCGTCATCTTCTTGGACACCAGTTGCAGGAAGGGCACGTCTTCCTCGTTCACCTCCTGCTCGCCGATGTCGGCCATGGTGGCGAAGATCGGTGCCAGCGCATGTTCGCCGTCACGGTTCGAGGTCGCCCCCGCGCCCATGCCGTTCAGGTCGGCGCAGAGGTTGCCGAGCGTCTCGCCATGCTGGCTGACCCCGCCCCAGATGAAGGTGTTGATCATGTTGAAGGTGGGCGCATGCACCTTGGTGTATTTCTCCGGGCAGGAGTAAAGGAACTTCGCCACCGCATGCTGACCCGCGGTGAAGCCGGTGAAGATCGACATCAGCGATTGCGAGTTCGGCGCATCGTAGGAACAGTTCAGGATCGAATGCGGATCGGTGATCACCTCGATCGGTGCCATCGCCGCCTGACCGCGCGGCAGGTCGGGCCAGATGTAGCACAGGAAGAGCTGCGACAGCATCCCTTTGAGCCCGCCGAGAATAGTGTTGGTGGCACGGTTGGTGAATTCCGGGCTCGATCCCCGGAAATCGAAGATCAGCCGGTCGCCCTTCTTGGTCAGCTTGCAGTTCACCTTGACCACACAGTTCTCGCGCAGGGTCGAGTCCTGGATGATATAGGTCTGCACCGACATGTCCGGCCATTCCGTCAGACGACGTTTCACTTCGGTGCGCACATCCTCCATCGTCAGCCGCAGCATGGCGACCAGCGCCTCCGGGCCTTCGGTGTTCAGCGTTTCCTCGATACGCTGCTTGATGCGCAGACAGGCGAAGAGTTTGACCTTCATGTCCTCGAGTTGCAGCTTCGGCTCACGCACCGAGTTTTGCAGGAAGGTCAGCAGGTCGCGCTTGATCTGGTAGTTTTCGACCACCTTGAAGGGCGACATCTTCAGCCCCTCGTCAGACGGGCTTTCCGCCATCGACGGCATGCCGCCCGGCTCGATGGCGCCGTTTTCGCCCTCATGCACGGTCGAGGCGACCCAACACACCAGACGCCCTTCGTGGAAGATCGGCAGGATCATCGACTGGTCGGTGTTGTGCACATTGCCATAACGCGAGTCGTTGTGGATGAAACCGTCGCCGTCGCGCACGCCGACGGTCGGTTCGTTCATCCAGTTCTTGACGATGAACTTGATCGGATGGTGCACCACAGACGAGAACAGCAGCACGCCGCCCGCAGAGGCCAGCGCCAGATCCCCGCTGGCGGTATAGATGCCGGTGATCACATCGCCCCATTTCGCGCCCGGGGCGGCGCCCATCTGTTCGACCATCTCATAGCCTTCGTCGCACCCCGATTGCAGCCGGTCGCGGATACGGGCGATCATGTGATGATCGAAATTCTGACCGATGGCGAGCTCCTCGTCGGGGCTGCGCTCCATCAGGTCGTGGTTCTGCATGATCTCGGGATCGGGCCCGAGAAACAGCGTGGTGTCTTCGAGAAACTGCTTGATCAGTTTCATGTCCTCGGCCGAGGGGGCCGGGCCGGTGGTGTTCAGGTCTTTCATGGTTTTCTCCTCCTGTCGGATCATGGGCCCCGGCGCTCCACTCGCCGGGGCTGCCGTTTTCAGTGCCTGATGGCCGGGGTTTCGTTCCGCAGGAACCAAGAGGCCCCTTGTTTCGCGGTCACGAAGGTCCAGCCCGGGTTCACGAGATAGGTCGTAACCTCGGAGGCGACGATTGCCGGTCCTTCGATCTCGACCCCCGGAACCAGGTCCTTGCGCGCCCAGACCGGAGTGTCGATGGCCCCGTCCTGCCCCACGAAATGGCAGCTACGGGTGCTGGACGGGGACGGCGGCGTCTGGCGCGCGGCCTTGTCGACCGGCTTGATGTCCTCGAACTTGACCGTCTCGTGCCTGACATAGCTCGACACCCGGATGGTGTTGATCCGGATCCCGGCCTCGGGAGCCTGGCTGCCTTCGCCGAAGCGCTTGCCGTAATCGTTGGAGAACTGGGTGATCACCTGAAGCACATCGGCCGGGCTGTGAAGCTCATGGAACGGGATGACGGCGGTGGTCTGCACCAACTGGTTGCCATAGCGCATGTCCAGTTCCAGATCGAACAGGATCTGGTCATCGGGCACGCCCTGACGCCGCAGGTCCTGACGGCCGCGTTCCTTCAGCTCCGCCACGATGCCGTTGAAACGGTCGTAATCGCTGAACAGTTCGCGGGTATTGCTGTCATAGAGCACCATGTAGAGCGATTGCTCATGGATATGAAGCTGATGCATGTTGCCCGCGCCGACCGCCGAGAACACCGAGCTGAGGGGCGGCGCCAGGATCTTGTCGATGGACAGGTTCTGGGCGATGCCACAGCAATGCAGCGGGCCGTTGCCTCCATAGGCCAGCATGGTGAAATCCTTGGGATCATAACCGCGGGCCCGCAGTTCGGTGAACAGCCCGTTGGCCATGCTGTCATCGACCTTTTCGCGGATCAGCTTGGCCGCTTCGATCACATCGCAATCAAGCTCATCGCAGATCGTGTCCTCGATGACCGCCCTGGCCCGGCGCGGGTTGAGCGGAATGGAACCGCCGGCATAGTTCTCGGCATCCAGATAACCCAGCAGAAGATCGGCATCGGTGACGGTGGCCTTCATGCCGCCACGGTCGTAACAGGCAGGTCCCGGGTCGGAGCCCGCGCTTTCGGGACCGCATTTCACGGTCTTGTACATCCGGTCATAGGACGCGACCGAGCCCCCGCCCGCGCCAAGCGTTACCAGATGCACCATCGGCACCGACACCAGCCAGCGGTCGATGACCGGGTTGAAATCGTAGTGCTTGATGCCGCCCTCGACGACGATACCGATGTCATAGGAGGTGCCGCCCATGTCGGTCGCCACCACATTGCCAAGCTCGGCCTGCAGCGACAGGTGCTCCGAGGCGCCGATGCCGGAAACCGGGCCCGAGTGGATGGTCTGCAACGCGTCGGTCGAGTTGAGCTGCGCCATGCCACCGGAATTGTGGATCACCAGCATCGGCTTTTCATAGGTATGGGCGCGCAGGTTCTGTTCGAGCTGAGACAGCGCGTGATACATGGTCGAGTGCAGGTAGCCATCGACAATGGCCGAGGTGGAGCGGACATATTCGCCCTTCCGCCCGGCCACCTGATGCGACAGGATCACCGGGATCGCGCCCAGAAGATGCGAGGGGTATTCCTCAAGCAGGATCTCTTCGATGCGCTGTTCATGCACCGGGTTGACCACCGCATTCACCAGCGCGACGACGATGATCTGGGCACCACGGTCGACCAGCTCGCGCAATTGCCGACGCAGATCCGGCTCATCCAGCGCCATCACCTCCTTGCCCTGGAAATCCAGCCGCTCCCGCACGCCGCGGATCATATGGGCTTCGACCAGCGGATCGGGGCGCTGCGCATTCGGCAGATCCTGCTGTCCCAGATTGTCGAGCCCTTCGCCATAGCCCCGCGCACGGCTGAGCGGCACGGTGGCCTCATAGCCTGCGGTGACCAGCATGCCGATCTTCGGCCCCTTGTGTTCGATCAGCGCATTGGTGCCGAGCGTGGTGGCGTAGCGGACGCTGTCCACCTCGGTCAGGACCTGTTCGAGATCGACGTCCAGCTCACTACAGGCCTTGCCCAGCGCTTCGTTGAACCCCATGGCGAGGTTGTGGTGCGTCGTGAGCGCCTTGGTCTCGATATACTGATCGCCCCAGACGACGAAACAGTCGGTGAAAGTCCCACCGATATCAACGGATACACGTTTCATTCTCTCTCCCTATCGTGCCCGGGATGCCGTCCTCCTCGACGGGCCGTCCCGGCACTGTTCTCTTGAAGATGTCGGATCGTCCGCCCGGGGCCGTGCCACGGGCCGACAGGATGATCTGGCTTAGTGGCTGTGCGCCCGGCCCGGGGCCACCACGGGCCCGGCGTCCGGCAGCATCTCCGGACCGCGCGCGGCCCATTGGGCTTTCAGCGCGGGCACATCGACCTGCATGTCCCACAGCGGCGGGTGACCCGGGATCGCGTATTCCGTCTCGACCTGCGTGCCGCATTTCGGACAGCAGAATTCGAGGATGCGCACCCAGTCCGGGTCCGGCGCGAAAGTGTAGCGATACATCTTCGGGTCGATCACCGGCGGGTGGATCTCCTGCGGGTTGCGATTGTGAACCAGCAGGCCTTCCTTGTAGTTGCCCTCCGCCGGCGCGATCACATGATCGCAGACACGGCACTCCCATTTTTCCGTTTCAAGGTCGATCCGCAGATACTCAGTCATAGGAATTTTCATCGGCCTTACTCCTCCCGATCCAGAATGACATCACCGGCTTCGGAGACGGTGAAGGTCCAACCCGCAGGAATGCGGGCAGTGAAATAATCCTCTTCGAGGATCGCGGGCCCGGCGGCGAAATCGCCCGGCTGCATCGTGTTCAGGCGATAGACCGGCAAGTCGATCCGGCCCTGTTCCGGCACCAACACATTGCGCGTGCCATCGGCCTTGGCCGCGGCCTTGCGCGACACGGCGACCTGTTTGGCCTCGCCCTTGCGCAGCGATTTGACGGCGGAGAGTTCCAGTTCGACCGCATCCGCCCCGGCCATCTCCGCCGGGAAGCTTTCCGATCCGTTCAGTTCATGAACCGTCTCCCTGTCGCCGGACTGGGCCACCAGCCGCGCCGAGACCGCGTAGCTGCCTTCTTCGAAGCCTTCGGCGAACATGTCGCGGGCGGCTTTCTGCCTGAGACTGTCGAGCGTCGATTTGAGGGCTTCGCTGGTGTGTTCGGCCAGATCGACCGCATAGTTCTGCGAGACGTTGCACGAGCCGATGCCATAGGCCGAGAAGACCGCCGCCATCGCCGGAATGGCGACCCGCCTGATCCCGGCCTTGTCGGCCACGCCACAGGCATTGAGCGGACCGGCACCGCCAAAGGCCATCAGTACGGTATCTGCGGAAATCGTCGTGAACCGGTGCAATTCCGCCGCAATCTTGGTCTCGAACGCATCCGACATCGCCTGAACGGTCTGGTCGAGATCGAGCCCCAGAGGTGTGCCGACATTGGCCATCACGGCGGCTTCCGCCCGCGCTGCATCGAGCCCCATGCCGCCGCCGAAATACGACCCCGGATCGAGCAGCCCCGAGAGCAGGCTGGCATCGGTGATCGTCGCCTCCTTGCCGCCACGGCCGAAACAGGCCGGTCCCGGCAGGGCGCCGACGCTTTCCGGACCGATCGCAATCGCACCGTCCTTCGCCTTGAACACAGAACTGCCCCCGGCCCCGGCACTGGAAATCTCGCACAGCGGGAAGGACACAGAGATGCCTTCGACATGGCCGCGCCGGATCTCGGCCACTTTGCCATCGGTGCATTGACCAATGTCGGTGGTGGTGCCGCCGACATCAATTGAGACCGCATCGCGGAACCCGTACATGTTGGCAAAGCCACGCATCCCCTCCATGCCGCCGCGCGGACCAGAGGAATAGGTCTTGATCGCCACGGTCTTGGCCACCCGCGAGGCATCGCCATCGTTGCGGAAGATCAGCAGCGGATTCTTGGTGCGATAATCGCGCAGCCGGTTTTCCGCCTGAAACAGGAATGCCTCCATCGAGGTGTGCAGGAAGGCGTTGATCAGCGCCGACCAGGCCCGGCGCTCGGGCGCGCGGTCCACGGTCAGATCGGAGGCATAGAGCACCGGCACCGCACCCAGAAGGTGGCGCGGATATTTGCGCAGCACGACCTTCTTGACCTTGTCCTCATTGGCATGGAACCCGGTGCCGCCGAACGACACGACCAGACGATTGGCGCCTTTGGCGGTAAGTTCGTTGATTGTCTTGACGATTTCGACCTCGGCCTCCGGTGCATCGAGAATGGCGGCGTCGATATAGGCCACCCGGTCCCCGACCAGAGCGTCATAAACATCCGGGTCATGGGCGCGCAGCGCCTCGGCCAGGTCCGTCGCCGCCTGGTCGAGAATGAGACCCAGTTTCGGCCCTTTGCGCTCGCAAATTGCATTGGTGCCCTGTGTCGTCGAATAGCGGATCAACTCCACCTCTTCGAGCAGACGTTTGACATCTTCGGCCCCGTAAAGGGTCTCCGATGCCTTTTGCAGACCTTCGAAAAAACATTTCGACAGATCGTAGGGCGTGGTCAGAACCTTGGTCTTCTTCACGCCCTCGTCGGACATGATGCAAACATCGGTCAGCGTCCCGCCGTTATCGATATTGATCTGAAATGCCATCGTGCATTTCTCCTCCCGTTTTTGATGCCTGGGGCAAACCGGCCCCTGCGGGCGCAGAACCTGCACCCGGCGTATCGAGACGGATCGACGCTCTCCTCTGTGTCGATCCGTTGAAACACGCCTGCCATTCGGTGAAGCAGAAACACTTCCGAACCCGGGAGACAGGTCGGAGAAACGGATCTTCACTCTGAAATATAAGGTTTTTTTATTTCACACAGTCGGACGGACACGCCTCAATGAGGAGACCCCCGTCCATAATTCGAACGTTCGCGTCCGCAGTAGGCATTCTGTCCGGATGAGTGTCCTGCGGGTCTAAGGCCGCTGCCGGGCGTAGCCACAGCCGCTCCCCCCAAAAATAATGTCGAGGAAACGGCCCTTGCTGGCCATCGAGATCCGCACGCCGGATCGGCAGCAAGTCATCCTCTCCGTGATCCCGAAGCGTTTCCGCATGATCATGGATTCGGTGAAAGCGACCTCTGCAAATGTTCTGGACACGGTCATGCTGCCACTCCTCGCGAATCCGCATAGATGGGAGTGATCAAGGCGCCGGTAGAGATGGCCAAATACGTTTCACAATTTGTAGCACAATTTTGTGCACACAAATCGCTCAAGTAGTTGATTTTACATGATCTGAAAAAGAGGGTGGCGGACAGGAAGGGATTCGAACCCTCGAGACGGTTCCCCGCCTACACACTTTCCAGGCGTGCGCCTTCGACCACTCGGCCACCTGTCCGAGGCCGTCTATAGTGGAGGTGCCAAGGGGGATGCAACCCCCGGAATGACAGAAAATGAATGTTTTTTGACGCGCGCGGCGGAAGGCCTTTTTTCCATGGCTCCGGCGAAGATCAAACGCACCGATCGCATCGGGCCGGTCCCCGGTCAGTCGAGATGAATCGTCACGCGCCGGTTGTCGCGGCCCTTCTTCTCGACCTTGCCAAAGCGAATGCGGCCGATTTCCGAGGTCCGTGCCACATGGGTGCCACCACAGGGCTGCAAATCGACCTGATCCGCCGCCAGCCCGATCCGTACGAGCCGCACCCGGCCCTGCCCGGTCGGCGGCATGACCGACATGGTCTTGACGATCGCCGGATTGGCCAGCAATTCCTCATCGGTGATCCAGTCGTCCGAGATCACCAGATCGCGCTCGATCAAGGCGTTGAGCGCATCCTCAAGCCCCTGCTTGTCGGCGGGCGGCGCGTCCATCTTGAAATCCAGACGTCCCTTCTCCGACCCGATGGAGCCCCCGGTCACCGGCAGGGGGATCACCACGGACAGGAGATGCAGCGCCGTGTGCACCCGCATGTGGCGGTGGCGGCGCATCCAGTCGAGCCGCTGTGTGATCTCTGCACCAAGGGGCGGCAAGGCAGCAGGTTCGGCGGGCACGAGAACAATCGCATCGCCCTCCCCCTTGATCGCTGTCGCAATCGGCAGACTGCCCCCCGACCAGTCGAGCCAACCGCTGTCCCCGGGCTGGCCGCCCCCCGTGGCATAGAAGATCGTCCGGTCGAGAATCACGCCGCCCTCGGGCGTGTGGCCCCTCACCGTGCCGTAAGTCTCCTGCAGATAGGCATCCTCACGGAACAAGGGCTCGGTCATGTGCTTTCTCCCTCGCCATCCTCGACGGCTTCCCCTGTGCCCTCCTCGAGATCCGACGGTTCGATCATCGCCCGCTCGGGCACTGCGGCTTCCGGAACCGCAGACTGCGCCGGTTTCTGTTGCAAGGCTTCCGGGTTGCGCAGCCAGATGTCGCGCTGCGCGAACGGGATCTCGATGCCCTCTTCGGCAAAGCGCTTGGCAATGGCATGGTTGATGTCGTTCTTCACCGCCAGAACATAGGTCACATCGCGCAGAATCGCGCGGATCTCGAACTCAAGCGCATCGGCGCCGAAATTCAGGAACAGCACCTGCGGCTTGGGATTGACCGCCACCATCGCATGATCCTCGGCGATCTCGCGCAGAATCGCCTCCACCTTGCGTGTGTCCGTGCCATAGGCGACGCCCACCGGAATGATCACCCGCCCGATCAGGTTCCCACGGGTGTAGTTGGTCACCTGATTGGAAATCAGATCGGCGTTGGGCACGATCAGGTCGGTCTTGTCAAAGGTCTCCACCCGCGTCGAGCGCACGGAAATATCCTTGACGATGCCCATCGAACCATTGCCGAGGTCGATCCAGTCGCCTTCCGAAATCGGACGTTCGATCAGAAGGATGATGCCGGAGACAAAGTTCTGCACGATGTTCTGAAGACCGAACCCGATCCCGACCGACAAGGCGCCTGCGACAATCGCCAGAGCCGAAAGGTCGATCCCGGCGGCAACGATCGCCATGATGGCCGAGAGCACCACGCCGACATAGCCAGCCCCCGCGACAATCGCGTTCTGACCGCCCTTGTCGATCTTCGTCTTCGGCAACACGGTCGAGGTCAGCGCCGTCTTCAACAGCCGCGTCAACCCCATGCCGATCATGAAGACCACGACAAGCGTGATGAAACTGGTCGGCGAGATGGTCACGCCACCGAAACTGATCCCCTCGCGCAGCCGTGCCCAAAGCTCCCAGAGCTGATCCTCCCGCATCCCCCAGAGAAGTGCGAAGAACGGCAGCGAGGCGAGCACGATCACGAAGGACAGAAGCACCGGCACCAGCGCGTCCTTCGCCCCGCCCGGCTGCCGGGTCACCAGCGCATAGAGGTCGTACCCCAACCGGGAGAGAATCGCGACGAAGCCCAGAAGGCCGATCGAGCGCAGCAGCGGAAAGACGATGCCCTTGCCCGCATTCATATAGCCCGCCGCAGCCAGCAAAAGTGCGGCAACCGAAGCTAGGAAGACCACGCGCGCGAGGGTGCGCAGGATGAGCTGGGCGAACCCGTGTTCCGTCTCCGGCTCATCCTTGTCCTCCTCGCCGCCCCGCGTCTCGCCCGGGGTCAGGATGCCCGCCAGCCGGATGAGCGCCAGACAGGCAATCGCCACCAGCGGAAAGGTCAGAACGGCAAGTGTCGCCTCGGAAAAATCGTCGATGTCCGCAAGCTGGATGAGCGCATCGTTGAGCACCGCCATGACGCCCGCGAGCGTCCCCATGGTCGTCGCCTCGGCGCGGCGCACCGCGCCCAGATCGAGGATCGGTTCCCCCGCCCCTGTCGGATAGAACAGCCGTCCGGCGATCCAGCGCCAGAAGAAATAGGCCAGACCGATTTGCGGAATGGAACCGAAGACGATGATCCCGCGCGGCCCCAGAAGCCCCGAGGCGCCGGCGGCCAATGTGATGGCGATAAGACCGGCGAGTGGCACCACGATCTGGCCAATCGAGGCAAGAAACCCGGTAACCCCCTTGCCCGCATCGCCCGAAACGCGTTTGCGCACCCAATCGGTCATCCGCTCCGACCACAAGCGCCCTCGCGCCACCAGCACCAGCGCGATCACGAGGTAGAAAACGATGGAGGCGGTATTGCTGCGCAGAATCTTCTGTCCGCTCTCCGAGCGCGCCGCCTCCGACACCGTAGTCCAGGCCGCCCCCGCGGTTTGCCCCAGCGCCTTGACCGCCGTCGGCCAGAGCGTCGGGTTGAGCGGGCTCGGCGCGCGCTGCATCAGCACATCGGCCTGCCGCTCCGTCAACACCTGATCAATCTCGGCAATAAGCCCGTTGGCCCGCGTATAGGCCTCTTCGGCGGTCTTCACAGGGGCCTGAGCCGCTTCGAGCTGCTTGTTCAGCTCCTTGCGCCGCTGCGCGATTTCCGCGCTTTCGGTCTCACCTTCGGCAGGCGCCGCCCCAAGAGCTTCGATCTGGGCCTTGAGCGTGTCGATCCGTGTGCCGTTGGAATTCTCGGCCGCCAGAAAGCTTTCGCGCCAGACCACGAGATCGTCGCGCAATTGCTCTAGATCGGCATTGCTCGTGTCACTGTCGCCAATCCGGGTCTCGGCCGCGCTCGCGGCCTTGTCCCATTGGGTGTAATCTGGCGACACCCCATCCTGCGCCCGGGCCGCAAGCGGCAGCGCAAGACAGAGGATCAGGAGAAGGCGGGTCAGAAACTGTGCGATCATACTCCTTCATATACGTCAGGCAGAACGCGCGGTCCACGGTCTAGCCATTCGGGCACAGGAAGTTGTTTTTCCTTGAGGAACTCGGGGTTGAAGAGCTTAGACTGGTAGCGCGTGCCATAGTCGCAGAGGATGGTGACGATGGTGTGCCCCGGCCCCATTTCCTTCGCCATGCGCATCGCGCCCGCGACATTGATGCCGGACGAGCCGCCGACGCAGAGGCCTTCGTGCTCCAGAAGATCGAACACCACCGGAAGCGCCTCCTCGTCGGGGATCTGATAGGCGAAATCCGGGGTGAAGCCTTCGAGGTTTGCGGTGATCCGCCCCTGCCCGATGCCTTCGGTGATCGAACCGCCCTCCGATTTCAGCTCGCCCGTGGTGTAATAGCTATAGAGCGCGGCCCCCATCGGATCGGCGAGGCCGATTTTCACACCCTTGGGCTGAAGCGCCATGCCGGTGCCTGCGAACGTCCCGCCCGAGCCGACCGAGCAGATGAACCCGTCGACCTTGCCGCCGGTCTGCTCCCAGATCTCCGGCCCCGTGGTCTCGATATGCGCCTGACGGTTCGCCGTATTGTCGAACTGATTGGCCCAGATCACGCCGTTCGGTTCGCTCTGTGCAAGTTTAGCAGCCAGACGTTCGGAATAGCGGACGTAATTGTTCGGATTGGAATAGGGAGCTGCGGGAACCTGAACCAGCTCCGCGCCCGCGAGACGGATCATGTCTTTCTTTTCCTGGCTCTGCGTCTCGGGAATCACGATCACGGTGCGAAAGCCCAGAGCCGAGCCCACGAGCGCCAGACCGATGCCAGTGTTGCCGGCCGTGCCCTCGACAATCGTGCCGCCGGGTTTCAACGCACCGCTCTTCAACGCATCCTGAATGATGAACAGGGCCGCGCGGTCCTTGACCGACTGGCCGGGGTTCATGAACTCCGCCTTGCCATAAATCTCGCAGCCCGTGGCCTCTGACGGGCCTTTCAGCCGGATCAGGGGCGTGTTGCCGATGCTGTCGATCATATCGCGTTTCAGGGCAGAAGGAGCAGACATAGCTATATCCTTTAAATCTCGCAGTCCCTGAATGTGTAGGACGCACATCCCGCGAACTCAAGAGAGCGGCAAACAGAGAGGGAGGGCGTTCCGGTTTTTCGCTCCATCCCGGAACGGGTGTTTTATCTTCACCCGTGGCGCCATGAGTATTTCCACCATCGGAAGGCCGCATTAGCGCGGCGCAAGACGGAGCCAGATTCCATCTCGCGCGCGCACAGTGAGATGGGCGACGGGCACCGGGGTTTTATCGGGGACAGTCTCAAGCCGGAAAGCGCGCAGGATCAGCGCGAGGAACAACGGGCCCTCGACCATGGCGAACCCGGCCCCGGTGCAAACACGCGGCCCAGAGGAAAACGGGATGAAGGCGTCGCGCAGGCAGGCCTTGCCATTCTCGGTTTTGAACCGGTCCGGGTCAAACTCATCGGGCCGTTCCCAGAAAATTTCATGCCGCCCGAGATGCCAGGGCGAGAGCACAATCTGCGCGCCCTTCGGCACGTCGCGTTCGCGAAACCGCACCGGGCATTTCGCCTCGCGCACCATCATCGGCACCGGCGGATAGAGCCGCAGGGTCTCACGGAACACATCCTTGATGAAGCGGAGTTTCGACAGATCGGAGAAGGTCGGCGTGCCCGGCAGGCTCAGCGCCTCCTCGGCCGCGCGCTCCTGAATATCGGGATTGGCCGCCAAAAGCCAAAGCGCCCAGCCAAGCGCCGTGGCCGAGGTCTCGTGCCCGGCGAGGAAGAAGATCGCCACCTGATCGACCATCTCCTCGGTGTCGAACCGATCCCCGGTGACCGGGTCCGCTGTGGTCATGATCTTGGTCGCCAGATCGTCCGGGGCGGTACCCGCCGCGATCTCCGCCATGCGTGCGCGCGTCAGATCGGTGATCAGCTTGCGGATCGCTTTCGCGCCGTCGCGGGTTTTCTTGCGGTGAAACCGCGGCAGCCAGTTCGGCAAAGGGATGAAGGCGGCGATGTTGAGAATGGGCTGCGCGCGTTGATAGCCTTGGAACTCGTCGAACACCTTCGCCGCCGCCTCATGGGTGATCGGGATCGAAAACAACGTGCGGAAAATCACATCCGCCGCGCCCTCCGAGGCGAAGGGTTCGATGTCGAAGGCGTTTTGCTGAGTTTTGAGCCTCGCCACCATCGCCTGCCCGGCCCCGAGCATCGCCGGAAACGTGTCCTTGAGCCGCCCGCCCTCAAAAGCCGGGTCGATGATGCGGCGTTGTTTCAACCATGTCTCGCCATTGGTGAGGAAGACCGAATTGCCCAGAAGCGGCCGAAGCCCCTCCGCCACGCGACCGGATTTCGGAAACTCCATCGGCTCTTCATTGAGCACGCGTTTTACGAGCGAGGGCTGATTGACCAGAAAACTGCGGAAAAACGGCGTTTTATATTCGGCCATCCAGGCGCGATAAAGCTTGGCCGGTTGCGCCGACAGGATGTCTTTGCGGAAAAGTTTGACGTAATTGCGCAGGCTGGTTTTCTCGGGGCGCGGCGTTGGTTTCGGCGGGATCACAGTTTTCCCTCCTGTGCCATCTCCGTGAACCGATTGGCCGGTGTGTCGATCCGCGAGGGGCTTGGCACGGCCCCTGCAAAGCGCGCTGCCAATGTCTCGCCGCCCGCTGTGATTTTGAAATAGTCATACTCTCCGGGGCGGTCGAAAGCGCAAAGATACTGAAAATGCAGGCGGAAGAAGCGGCGTTTCAGTCTGGCCTGTTTCTCCGGGCTGAGCGTCTGGGTGAAAGCCGCCGAGATCACGAGGGGCCATTTCTGATCTGCGGGCGCGACGCCCGACACCTTGATCGGATCGCAAAGCGCGAAAGAGCACGGATCGCCCGGTGCCGTCACATCGAGCCAGAACAGCTCATCACGGGTCGACAGATAGGCCAGATCGCGGCGCAACACCTTGGCTTCCGGCAGGAAGGAGACCATCGGGACGACATGACCGAGGCTGAGGAAGGACAGCACCGGCCCACGCTCCGGCACCTCGCCCGCGCGGATCAGATCGGCCAGAATCTGAATGCCGAGATGCGCACCAGAACTGTGACCGACCACCAGAACCTCGTCCCAATCCTCTCGCAAAGCCTCCGCAATCTCGGCGCGGAATTCGTCCATCCGCGCACGCAGAGCGGGCGGATCGGCCCCGCGCCAACGCGCCGAAAACCCATAGTCATGCATCAGGTAATAGGCGAAAATCCTGTCATCTTTCGCTTTGAACCAGCGCAAGAGCAGAAAGGCCGCGAGGAGGCCCGGAACCAACCCGATCCATGCAGCCCCGAGGAGGCGTCCGCTCCAAGTGATCAGAGCGAGCAGCAAGACCGCGATCAGAAGCTGCGCCAGAAGCACGCCGATCGGGTAAAGCGCCGCAATCATCGGCCCGCGCCGGAGCTTCATCAGCCGAAACAGAGCGCCGGTGGAAACATAGGTCCATGCGGTGCGCGCAAGTATCAGATAGGTGCGGAAAATCCCCGCCGCCATGCTCTGCTGCACGATGTCGGACCAGACCAGCACGTCGATGTCGCTGCGGGTCTGCGCGCCCTCGATTTCACCCGCCACGGACCAGCCGAAATTGCGACCTTTTTTCGGAGCGAGGCCGAGCGTATAGCCGGACATCTCGGCCTGCGCCGCGCCTTCTTTGCGGTAAAGCTCGCGGTAACGGCGCGGCGGAATCGGATCGTAGCCCGGGATGTAGAACACCCGGCGCCGCGTCACCTCTTTGCCCTGCTCGCTCATACCGAAAACCTTCAATGTTTCCGATAACCTAGCGCGGGTTTCGGGCGAAATTAAGCCCTATTAGCCCAATTGGCTGAGCGCTGGGAAGGTTTCCAAAAGCCAATAGGACAGGCGCGAGAAAGCGCCCGTGACCATCATCAAACCCACGAGCAACAAAAGCCCCCCCATGATCTTCTCGATCAGCCCCATGTGGCGCTTGAGACGGTTCATCACACCGACAGCGCGGGTGATGAAAATCGCCGACAGAAGGAACGGCAGACCGAGCCCCACGGCATAGGTCGCCAACAACGTCGTGCCACGCGACACGGAGCCTTCAGACGCCGCCATAGAGATGATCGCCCCCAGTTGCGGCCCGATGCAGGGCGTCCAGCCAAAGGCGAAGGCAAGCCCGAGAACATAAGCGCCGAAAGCCGTGCCGCCCTTGTCGCCCGCATCCAGCCGTGCTTCGCGGTCAAGAATGGAAATGCGGAACACCGAGAGGAAGTGCAGGCCCAGAATGATGATCACGACGCCGGAGATGCGTGAGAAAAGCACCTGATTTTTCAGGAAAAACATCCCAAACGCCGAGGCCGTGAAGCCCATGAACAGGAACACGGTCGAGAGGCCCAGAACGAACATCAGTGCGGGCAGGATCGCCTTGCGCGAGCCTTTGCCGCCGCCCGTGAGCTCATTCATGGAAATCCCGGACATATAGGCGAGATAGGGCGGCACGATAGGCAGAACGCAGGGGCTCAGAAACGACACCATGCCCGCGGCGAGGGCCACGAGCATCGAAGGCAGGAGCGTTGCGTCAAAAAGATCAATTCCGAACATGTGAGCCTCATGCCAGAAAACCGCCGCCCCGCCTAGCGCCTCCTGTGTCGCGGCACCTCACATTCCCGTTGGGGGATGTTTCAGAGCGGCACAGGGCCCCAAAGAGACGGCCAAACGAAAAACGGCCGGGACTGACCCGGCCGCTTTCTTAACTCTCTGCCTTAACTCTCTGAGCGGTGCTCAGCGGCTCCACCAGCCGCGGCGCTTCGGTTTGTCATCGTCCTCCGCGGCCTCCGGTTCGCCCGCCTCCGCAAGCTCCGGCTCGGGCGTCGCGTCCTCGGCAACCACTTCGATCACCGGCGCGGCCACGACCGCCTCCACGACAGGCTCAGCTCTCACCGCCTCGGCCACAGGCTCGGCAGGCGCTTCGCTGACCGGCTTGGCTTCCGCGACAGGCTCAGAAACCGGTGCCTCCGTCTCAGACGCGGCCTCGACGGGCGCTTCCGCCTGCGGCTCGACCGGTGCTTCTGCCGCAGCCTCAGCCTCGGCGGCGGCTTTCGCGGCCTTCTCGGCCTCGATCTCCGCCTTGGTGCGACGTTTGCGACGCGGCTTCGGTTTCTCCTCGGCAACGGCATCCGCGGCCTCACCCGTCTCCGCCGACGCCTCTCCCTCGGCAGCTTTCGCAGCCTTCTCGGCCTCGATCTCCGCTTTGGTGCGACGTTTGCGACGCGGCTTCGGTTTCTCCTCGGCCTCGACCGGCGCGACTTCTTCGCTCACCGTCCCGGGGGCCTCTGCCCCCTCTTCGGAGGCCTCACCCTCGGCGCTGTCCTCCTCGTCGGAGGCATCCTCGGCCCCGTTGTCCTGAGCCTCGTCCTGCCCGTCCACCGTATCGGTTTTCTTGCGACGACGACGACGGCGGCGGCGTTTCTTCGGCTTCTGGTCGTCGCCATTGGTCTCTTCCGAAACCTCTTCGGACACGGCTTCCGTGGCTTCTGCCTCGTCTTCCGTCAGATCCTCGTCCTCGATCTCCTCGTCGTAATCCGCCATCAGATCGGCAGAGGCGGAAATCACGGGAGCGACCACTTCGGGCACCACGCGGGTTGCCGTCTTGAACCGTTCCATGGAGAAGTCCGGCGAGATCAGGAACGGATCGGCCTCGATCCGCACTGCCATGCCATAGCGCGTCTCGATCTGTGCGATCTTTTCGCGCTTCATGTTCATCAGGTAGTTGACGATGGCGACCGGCGCCTTGAGCAGCACCTCACGGGAGCGTTTGCGCGTGCCCTCTTCCTCGAGCTGACGCAGGATCGTGAGCGCCATGTTGTCGTCGGAGCGGATCAGCCCGGTGCCGTGACAATGCGGGCACGGCTGTGTCGTCGCCTCGAGCATGCCGGGACGCAGACGCTGACGCGACATCTCCAACAGGCCAAAGCCCGAGATACGGCCCACCTGAATGCGCGCACGGTCGGTTTTCAGCTTGTCTTTCAGACGCTTCTCGACCGCCGTATTGTTACGGCGCTCTTCCATGTCGATGAAGTCGATGACGATCAGACCGGCTAGGTCGCGCAGACGCGCCTGACGCGCCACCTCTTCGGCGGCCTCAAGGTTGGTCTTGAGCGCGGTTTCCTCGATCGAGCCCTCTTTCGTGGCCCGGCCCGAGTTGACGTCGACGGCGACCAGCGCCTCGGTCACGTCGATCACGATGTAACCGCCGGATTTGAGCTGCACCACCGGGTTGAACATCCCGGCGAGGTAGCTTTCCACCTGATAACGCGCAAACAGCGGCAGGCTCTCGGCATAGGGTTTCACGTTCTTGGCGTGGGACGGCATGATCATTTTCATGAAGTCCTTGGCCTCGCGATAGCCGCCATCGCCCTCGACGATCACCTCGTCGATGTCTTTCGAGTAGAGATCGCGGATCGACCGTTTGATCAGGTCGCCCTCTTCGTAGATCTTCGCGGGCGCCACCGATTTCAGCGTCAGCTCGCGGATCTGTTCCCACATCCGCTTGAGATAGTCGTAGTCGCGTTTGATCTCCGTCTTGGTGCGCTGTGCGCCCGCCGTGCGGATGATCAGACCGGCGCCCTGCGGCACTTCAAGTTCGCCTGCGATCTCTTTGAGTTTCTTACGGTCTGCGGCATTGGTGATCTTGCGGGAGATGCCACCACCACGCGCGGTGTTCGGCATCAACACACAATAGCGACCGGCCAGCGACAGGTAGGTGGTGAGCGCCGCGCCCTTGTTGCCGCGCTCTTCCTTGACGACCTGCACCAGCATGATCTGGCGCACTTTGATGACTTCCTGGATCTTGTACTTGCGCGGACGCGGTTTGCGACGCGGGCGGATTTCCTCGGTGGTGTCATCGTCGGCGACGCTTTCAATGCCGTCGTCGGCCTCGGCGGCGTCCACCTCGTCCTCGTCATCGCCCTCATCAGCCTCTTCATCGTCACCCTCGGAGGTCTCGTCTTCAGACGTTTCCTCTTCGGAAACAGACTCTTCCGCGACGGTGTCCGACTCAGCCTCGCCCGCAACTTCGTCCGGCTCTTCGACCGGCGTATCCTGCACGGTGAACGCAGGCGACGTGCCCTCTTCGACAGAGCCATTCTCATCCGCATTCGCGTCGTCCGCGATCATCGCATCGGCCTCGGAGGCCTCCGGTTCGATCACATCCATCCCGGCGACAGAGGCGCCATCCTGTTCGTCGCCCTGTTCCGCCTCGTCGAGCGTGACCTCACGGGTCTCGACCGCATCCGCAGATTTGACCTCTTCGGCACGGGTTTTGGAACGCGAACGCGACCGCGAGCGGCGGGACCGCTTGGGCTTTTCCTCTTCCTCTTCCTGAGCCTTGGCATATTCCATTTCCTCTGCCAGCAGGGCTTCACGGTCGGCCAGCGGGATCTGGTAATAATCCGGATGAATCTCGGAGAAGGCGAGGAACCCATGACGGTTTCCGCCGTAATCCACGAACGCCGCCTGCAGGGACGGTTCGACGCGGGTCACCTTTGCGAGATAGATGTTGCCAGCGAGCTGGCGTTTGTTTTCCGATTCAAAGTCGAATTCCTCGACCTTGTTTCCGTCGACCACCACAACGCGGGTTTCCTCCGCGTGGGTGGCGTCGATGAGCATTTTCTTTGCCATTGAATTTGTCTTCCGGCACCCGAAGCGGGCGCACCTCCGTATCCGAAGGTGACGCGTTGATCCGGGTGATATTTTGGGGCGAGCAGTGCGGGCAAGACGGCGGGGGCGCTGGCGCCCGCTCTGTGCTCTGATCTTGCCTCTGCGCGTTGCATCGCGGTTCTTCTCCGGCGCTTAGCGAGGCATCTGCCCCTCGGCGCCCGTTCAAATCCCTCTGACCTATGGATAAGGCTTCGGGCGGTTCGTGCCGGAGGTTTTGTCATGCCGCCCGGCGGTATCGGTCTGCTCTGCGGGGAAGCCTCGGGAATGGCCCTGAGTTCCAACACACGCATGCAGCGAATCTGTCTCACGCGGTTTCCGGGACGGCCAAGCGCCCGACGGACCTGCGTTTCTATATCAGTAGTGATGCCTGTGCCTTTAGACAACACGCAAATTCATCGAAACGCCATTTTCGCACCTTTGTCGGCCCTATCCGGCGGATTCGCCTCAAATTAACGGCATAATGGTTAACACTCCCTTGCGCATCCCCGGCGCACCGTCTGCGTCCCTCGCCGCAGCTCCCCGCCCCGTCCCCGGCCTCTCATATCCCGTCCTGTGCAGCAAAACAGAGACAGGGTGCCACGTCGCACACAAGTCGCTCTGTTCATTTTCGATCAAAAGTAATATTTTGATTTATGAAATAAGCAAAAACGCGCATATCCAGATGCGCCCCCCGAAAGGACATATCATGACCCGTATCGCTCTTCTGGTCGGCTCGCTCCGCAAGGACTCCCAGACCCTGAAACTCGCCAAAGCCCTCACCAAACTCGCCCCCGAAGGCATGGAATTCGATTTCGTTGAGATCGGCGATCTGCCGTTCTTCAACGAGGATCTGGACACCGACACCCCGCCCGCAAGCTGGACCCGGTTTCGCAACGAGATCAAAGCCGCCGACGGCGTGCTTTTCGTAACGCCGGAATACAACCGCTCCCTGCCCGCCGCGATCAAGAACGCCCTCGACGTCGGCTCGCGCCCCTATGGCGCCAGCGTCTGGGGCGGCAAACCGGCGGGCATCGTGACCGCAAGCCCGTCCGGCATCGGCGGGTTCGGCGCCAACCACCACCTGCGTCAGCCGCTGGTGTTCCTCGACATGCCCGCCATGCAACAGCCCGAAGCCTATATCGGCAACCTGTGGAACCTGTTCGACGAGGAGGGCAAAATCGTCACCGAAGGCACCGAGGATTTCCTCAAATCCTGGATGGAAGCCTATGCGGCCTGGGTCAAAGCCCACATCTAAAGACTTTCCCGCCCCTAAAGCAGAAAGGCGCCCATGACCGGGCGCCTTTTTCCATTCAATATCCCGAGCAGTATGGATTGGCATCATCCCCGCAGATGAAACGATTGCGCCTCAGATTCATTTCATCGCCATCGGGAAAATAAACATAGTCTCCGAACATCCATACGATGCCATAGTTCAACTGTGCCTGCCCGTCTGCAAACTGTGCCACGGGACCCGCTTTTTGCGTTTTATCGAACACTTGAACAAACCGGACATGAAGATTTCGCGGCATGCGCTCTTTACGCTCCGCTTTTCGGTGCGGCCAAAATTCCCGGATCACAACGTCGAACTGTTCCGGCTTTACCTTCAGCTCTATCGGCGTCTGAACGACATTCGTAATCTCATGTTCATAGAACATTTTCGTCACAACAGTCAGACGTTCAACCCTCTGATACGTGGTTTCCAAGTCGCCTGTATCATCGACGTCATCGGAAACCTGAACATGAATCATCTCGGAGGGCGCACGGTATTCGAGGAGATTTTTACAGACCGATGGCACGCCTTCACTCTCAGAAATACAAAGAACACTGCGCCCTTCCACGGTGAGTGGCGTCTCAGGCACCGCCCACTGCGACAAAGTGTAGGAGCGCATCGTCAGATACTGTACGCCAGCAATAACATTTGGGATGAGATAATACCCAATCGGAAGAACGACAAAGGCATAACCGATGCCCTTCTGACCACGCCGGATCAACCTAATCCCCCATAGGAAAAGAGCAACCGGCCCCAGAAAAACCAGCACGCCCATCAATAAAACAACAATCACGTCCCAAGTGCTAAAATTTATCATTTACGACCTTTCTGACTCTTGAGGCTTTGACACTGCCCCCTCCAAGACTGCAAAATCACAGGAGAAACGCCCAGACATTGGCAGACATCTGCCCGGAGCGCGGGATTTTCTCGACATCCCCGATGAACCAGAACCAACCTTTATGAACCTTCACATCACCTGTGACAAAACGAGCGACAGGCAGGTCTTTCACAGACAGATCATAGGCCTCGATTTTTTGGGAGGATGTCAGATGCAGCCTGTCGTTCTCCTCGGGTGCCAATGTCGACAGCCGCAGGATCACCTCGAACTCCCTCCCCATACCCTGTCCGATCTCCGGATCGGACACGATCTCCTGATAAACCCGCCCATCAGGCAACTGCCGCGCCTCAGTACGCAGCCTCTCCACCTGCACCCCGTTCAGATCGAGCGTCCCCGGCGTCATGGCTAGGTTGCTCTCAAAATCGCTCACAACGATCATGTCGGAGGGGGCATGGGCCTCAAACATACGTTCACAAAAAGAGGGAATTCTTCCCTGACCATCATCACCATGCGACATCAGACAAAGAACACGTCGCCCTTGCACGCCAAGATGTTCCACCTCTTGAAACGTCATGTCCGACAACGCATGCTCGGAGGCACGAAGCTGGAAAAAAGAGTGGATTTGCGGCACGGTATAAAACGCGACGAAAGCGCTTAAAAGGATCCCACCCGCATCGAAACGCCTGCGCGAAAGCATCCAGCCCCCCACACCAACGACGGCCAAGTTGCTAAGGCAGAACAAAGCGAAAAGACCCACGAAAAATAAATCAGACAAATGGAAAATGCCCCGTAGCTAACCCGCTTGAAATTCGTTTTTCAAATTCTCAGACGAAAAAGCGGGCGCTTTCACACCCGCTTCGGCATGTTACAAATAATCCGAGCGCTGCAAGCCGTATTTGGCCATCTTCTCGTTGAGCGTCCGGCGCGGCAGGCACAGTTCGTCCATCACCGCCACGATCGAGCCTTTGTGACGGCGCATCGTGTTGTCGATCAGCATCCGCTCGAAGGCCTCGACATATTCCTTCAGGGGCTTGCCCTCGGTGGTCATGGTCTGCTGTTCCGGCGCGTCGCTTTCAGACAGGAGAAGCGAGGTGATCGAGCCAGAGCCGCGACGGCTTTGCAGCACGGAACGTTCGGCGACGTTGATCAACTGGCGGATATTGCCCGGCCAGGGTGCTTGCAACAATTGCGCCGCCTCCTGCGCCGACACTTCCGGCGCGTCGCAGCCGTATTCCTCGGCGAATTGCTGACTGAGCTGGGTGAAGAGCAAAAGAATATCCTCGCCCCGCTGTCTGAGCGGCGGCGTGGTGATCTTCATCGCCGCGAGGCGGTAATAGAGGTCCGGCCGCATGGCGCTTTCACAGGTCCGGCCCTGTTCTTGCAGATTGCAGATCGCGATCACCCGCGTCTCCGGCGGCGTGCCCTGTTCGTCGATCCATTTGAGCAACCGCGCCTGAAGCACCATCGGCATGGCCTCGATGTCCTCAAGCACAAGCGTGCCGCCGCGCGCCTCCTCGATCAGCGGCTGAATCTGCCCGTCCGGGTCCGGCCCGAACAGCCGTTTCGTCAGGTCCGCCTCATCGCGCCCCGCGCAGGCGAAGGTGATGAATTTCTTCGAGGCCCGCGTGCCCACGGCATGCAGCGCGTGCGCAACCAAGGTCTTGCCGGTGCCGGTCTCGCCGTCGATCAACACATGCCCGTCGGCTTGGCCCAGATCGAGAATATCCTCGCGGAGCCGCTCCATCACCGGGGACGCCCCGATCAGCTTGTTCATGATGCCGGTGCCGTCCGACAGCTCGCGGCGCAGCATCCGGTTGTCGAGCGTCAGGCGGCGCGCATTGGTGGCTTTCTTCGCCAGTTCGGTCATCCGGTCCGGGTTGAACGGTTTTTCAAGGAAATCGAACGCACCGATCCGCATCGCCTCCACCGCCATCGGCACATCGCCGTGGCCGGTGATCATGATCACCGGAAGACCGCTGTCGACACTCATCAGCTTCTTGAGAAACTGCATCCCGTCCATCCCCGGCATCTTGATGTCGGTGATCACCACGCCCGGGTAATCCGCGCCCAGCGATTTGACCGCGTCCTCGGCACTCGCAAAGGTTTCGGTGTCGAACCCCGAGAGCGCCAGCCATTGGCTGATCGACTGCCGCATGTCCTGTTCGTCATCGACAATCGCGATTTTCATTGCCGTCGCCATGGTCTCTTCCCTTCTTCTTCCGGCCCGCATCGGACCTTAAACGTCTGGACGGGATCATTCCGCCGCGTGTTTAGCCTCTTCCGACAGAGGCAGCACCATTTCAAAAGCCGCACCGCCCCCCGGACGGTTGCGCGCCATCAGCCGCCCGCCCAGTTCGGTGACGATCCCAGAGGAGATCGCAAGCCCGAGCCCCACCCCGTCGCCCGGAGCCTTGGTGGTGTAGAAAGGCTCGAACAAAGTGTCGAGGTTCTCGATCCCGGTGCCGTTGTCACGCACGGTCACGCTTGCTTGAGTGCCGCCCGTCACGAGGATCTCGATCTGCGGCTCGTCCGAATGCTTCGAGGCGTCAAAGGCGTTGCGCAACAAGTTCACCAGCACCTGCTCCAACCGCACCCGGTCGCCATCGACCACCACCGGTTCCGGCGGCAGGCTGCGGATGATCTCCACCGCGCCCTGTTTGAACTGCGGCTCCATCATCGACAGCGCCGAGGACACGCAGTCGCGCAGATCTATGGGATGCAACTGATCGGAGCCTTTGCGGGCATAAGATTTCAACTGTTTTGTGATCGCGCCCATGCGTTCGATCAGATCGTCGATCCGCCCGAAAGACGCCAGAGCCTCCTCCGACCGTTTGCGCTTGATCAGCAGACGCGCGCCCGCAAGATAGGTTTTCATCGCCGCCAGAGGTTGGTTCAACTCATGGCTGACCGCCGCCGACATCTCGCCCAGAACCGCAAGTTTCGAACTTTGCGCCAGCGTCTGCTCGGCGACCTCAAGACTTTTTTCCGCCCGTTTGCGTTCGGCGATCTCGCGTTGCAGCGCGGCGTTCAACTGCCGCAGTTCGGCGCTTTCACGCTGAAACAGCCCGGCACGCGACACGGCGCGGCGCGAGGTCAGATAGAACGCCCCGGCCAGGAGGATGGCAAAGCCCATGATTTCGAGTGCCAGAACCCCGTTCACCCGTTCGCGCACCGAAGCATAGGTGGTAAAAGACGTCATCCGCCAGCCGCGAAACGGAATACGGCTTTCCAGACGCATCACCGCTTCACCGCCGAGATAGGTCTCGTTCGGGTCCGCCGACCAATCGGTGGTGATCTGGAACGCCCGCTCGATGGCGGTCGGCGCATCGCGGGTGGCGAGCGCTTCCCCCTCCGATTTCGACCGCCAGCGCGGCTCCGTCGACAGGATGATATTGCCCTCGGAGTTCACCACGATGACGGCGTCGGAAATCCCCGCCCAGCTCTTTTCGAACTTGGCAAGATCGACCTTGACCACGATCACCCCGGCCAGCGCGCCATTGACGTCGATCCGGCGCGAATAGCTGAATTCGTAGGCATTGTTGTCCAGCGCCGTGCTTTTGAAAATCGTATCGTTGGAGCGCAGCGCGTCGATGAAGGAGGGCGTCTGGCGGTTGTTGGCGCCCAGAAGCGAGCGATCCGTGGCAGCCACCACCCGTCCGCTTTCATCCAGAAGCGTGATCCCCGCGGCCCCGATCTCGTCGACATAGGCGATCAGATGTTGCGAGGTCTGGGAAAAGTCCCGCGAGGTCAGCGCGCCCACAAGGATCGGGTCGCGCGACAGCAGGATCGGCACGATGGAATTGCGTTGCAGCTCGCTCATCAGGTTGCCGGCGTAAAGCGCCTGACGCACCTCGGCGCGGTTGCGCGTCTGTGTCGTGAAACGCTCGGTGAGCAACAGATTGCTGACCCAGATCACTCCGATCGCCACAGCGACAAACCCCACAAGCGCCAGCCGTCCGGCCCAGCCCATGGTGCGGGCCCGCCCGGACCGCCGTCCGGCGCCCCCTTCGGCCCGTGGTTTTCCCCCGATGATGTCGCGATCGCTCATGCCGTCCAGATTACCCGCGCCCGAAGGCGAGCCGCAAGGGGCCGCCGCAGGGCGATGGTCCCCGCAGCACAGGCAGGGGCCTCCATTTGAGCAAATTCCCGCCTGTGCGACAGGGGTTTGGGCGGAAACCGGTCAGCCCAAAGCCGATCAGGCGGATACCAGTGCGTCCGTCAGCGAAGTGAAAAACAGCTTGCCGTCCTGATTGCCATGGGCGGCCTCGGCGGCGCGTTCCGGGTGGGGCATCATGCCGAGCACCCGGCGGTTCTCCGAGAGAATGCCCGCGATGTCGCGTTTCGAGCCGTTCGGGTTGTCGAGATACCGGAACGCCACACGGCCCTCGCCTTCAAGCATATCGAGCGTCTCTTCGTCGGCGGTGAAATTGCCGTCATGATGCGCAATCGGAATGCCGATGTGCTGACCTTGGGCGAAAGCAGAGGTATAGGGGCTGTCGGTGGTCTCGACGGCCAGCGGCACGGTCTTGCAGATGTATTTCAGCCCGGCATTGCGCAAAAGCGCCCCCGGCAGAAGCCGCGCTTCGGTCAGAACCTGAAAGCCGTTGCAGATGCCGAACGCATAGCCGCCGCGCTCGACGTGTTTCTTGAGCGAGGCCACCACCGGCGAGTTGGCCGCAATCGCGCCGCAGCGCAGATAGTCGCCATAGGAAAACCCGCCCGGGACACCGACCACATCGACGCCCGCCGGCAGTTCGGCGTCCTTGTGCCAGACCATGGTGACATCGGCGCCAGCGGCCTTCAGCGCCATATACATGTCGCGGTCGCAGTTGGACCCGGGGAATTGCAGAACGGCGGCTTTCATCGGGCGGGACTCCTGTGAGGGCGGTTTACGCGCCTGATACGCCGGGGCGGAGTTCGGATCAAGTGGGTTGTGTCCCGCGGGGCAGGCCGCGCCTGCCGATTGCGCCCGAAGACCGGGACGAGGCGGCGACATGTGCAACGCCGCAGCGGGATCAATGCCCTTCACAAGTTGTCCCGGATGCAGACCGATCCATACGCTGGCCTCGCGCGCTACAATCACCGCCCTGCCCGGTCAGATCAGCACTCCACCCGGATTTTCCGTGTCTCAATCCGATCGCATCACCCGCACCTGCCAGCACGTATTGTGCGCAGAACGGATGTCGGCGAAAGCGATCTCGTCGCGGGCCAGAAGCTCCGCGCAATAGCACTCGATCTCCGCCTGCGGCACGATCCGCCCGGTGCCGTAGACAATGCGCTCGTCGATGTCATAGCCCTTGACCAGATACTCGGGCGAGCTGGTCAGAACCTCCGGCAGCCCCTCCCCCCGGTAGGGCGCACAATGCGCGGCACAAAGAAAGATCGGCCCGGTTTCGACGTAGGGATTGCGCGTCTCGAACGGTCGGTGCGCGCAGATCAGCATGCCGTGCCCCTTGGGAATGTTGCGCAGGCAATGACGACAAGGGGCGGCGTCATAGGGGTTCAGAACGAACTCCGGCTCCTGACCGTTGGCATCCGGCTTGCCCAGTCTGAGCGCATGGGCGGTGAGCGTCGGCATTCCTTGAAAGATCATGGTAACATCTCCTTTTTTCTATCTTTTCAGATAGAAAACTACCGTCCCTCAAGCGACCCGGAACTTGTGCAAAACGCCCGCGCACCGATCCTGTGCCTGAGCAAACAGAGCGCGCCCTTGCCCCAAGCCCCTCCGGCTTCCTAGGTAGAGGGCAACACGCCGCCCCTTCCCGGCGGCGATGAAAGGATATGTCATGAAAAACCTCGGCTTCCTCTCCTTCGGCCATTGGGCCCCCGAACGCGGCTCTGCGGTGCAAACCGCCTCCGATGCTTTGCTGCAATCCATCGACCTCGCGGTCGCCGCCGAAGAGCTTGGCCTCGACGGCGCCTATTTCCGCGTGCACCACTTTGCCCGGCAACTGGCCTCCCCCTTCCCGCTTCTGGCCGCCATCGGGGCGAAGACCTCGAAGATCGAGATCGGCACCGGCGTGATCGACATGCGCTATGAAAACCCGCTTTATATGGCCGAGGACGCAGGGGCCGCCGACCTCATTGCGGGCGGGCGGTTGCAGCTTGGCCTGAGCCGTGGCTCGCCCGAGCAGGTAATCGACGGCTGGCGGCATTTCGGCTATCAACCCGCCGAGGGCGAAGACGGCTCAGACATGGCGCGGCATCATGCCCAGGTGTTCCTGCAACAGCTCGAAGGCCGGGGCTTTGCCCAGCCGAACCCGCGCCCGATGTTCCCGAACCCGCCGGGATTGTTGCGTCTCGAACCGCATTCCGAAGGGTTGATCGACCGCATCTGGTGGGGCTCCGGCTCGAACGCCACCGCCGAATGGGCGGCCATGATGGGGATGAACCTGCAAAGTTCGACCTTGAAGGACGACGAGACCGGCGAGCCCTTCCATGTGCAGCAGGCCAAGCAGATCCGCGCCTATCGCGCCGCCTGGAAAGCCGCCGGACACACACGCGAACCGCGTGTCTCCGTGAGCCGCTCGATCTTTGCGCTCGTGAACGATATGGACCGGATGTATTTCGGCCAGGGCGGCAAGGACAGCGACCAGATCGGCATGATCGACCAGACCCGCTCGATCTTCGGGCGCGGCTATGCCGACACGCCGGACCGGCTCATCGACCAGCTCAAGAAGGACGAGGCGATTGCCGAAGCCGATACGCTCCTTTTGACCGTCCCGAACATGCTGGGCGTCGAGTACAACGTGCATGTGTTGGACACGATCCTGAACGAGGTCGCGCCTGCGCTCGGCTGGCGCTGAACCGCATCGCGGCGTGGAAATCACGACGGACGGCCCCACCCCCGAGGTGGGTCCGACGCCGCTATTCCGGCCAGGTGATCATGGGAATGATCTTCTCGTCGCAAGCGTCATCGACGATCCGCCGCTCCAGCCGGTAGGCAAACCCGTCGAACCGCCAGGTCTCATGGGTGAAGCAATCGCCCAGACCGCGCCCCTTGTAGAAACTGTCGAGCACCCGCGTGTCGCCCTCGATCCCCCAAAGCGCCAACTCCGGCTCCGCCGCACCTTCCGGATCGACCGCCGCCAACCGCACCGGCGCCACACCATCCAGCTCCGGCCCCAGCAGATAGACCTGCGAACCGACATTATAGGCCGCCGTCCAGCATAGCTGCGACAGCACACGAACCTCCGGACGGCCCTCGATCTCCTGCGGCCCCGCCTCATTGTCCAGCACTCCGGGCAAGGGCCCGTCGCACATCTCTTCGGTGATCTTGCGCGCCTCAGCCTGCAAGGCCTCCCAGTCGGGCTGATGCAGCATGAGCCTGCGCGTGCCCATGCGCCCCTGCTGCTCCTCCGCCCAAAGCATCGCTGCCTTGATCCCGGCCAGAGACACGCCCTC
The DNA here is from genome assembly GCF_001550095.1 of Celeribacter ethanolicus. Lineage (GTDB taxonomy): Bacteria > Pseudomonadota > Alphaproteobacteria > Rhodobacterales > Rhodobacteraceae > Celeribacter > Celeribacter ethanolicus. The sequence goes on from NZ_LRUC01000049.1 coordinate 34,906, forward strand.
GCTGAATCCCTCCGACTCATAGGCGATCTCAAGGGTATTGCCGTCGAGCAGCGGTGTCGGGAAGGCCATTGCCCTGTCTTGCTGCCAGCCCATGGCGACCCCGTCGATCAGTATGGCGCCCTCGTCCACCATCGCCCGATCGCGAAAGCTCAGCACCCAGTCGCCACTCTCATGGCCCCGCATCAGAGACAGGACCGGATAGGCCCGTGGGGTGAGTGTGCAATACTCCGGCCCGCAATGCGCCTGCCATTGCTTGTGGTGGAACACCGCCGTCTCGGCCCGCAGCGCCCCGGGCAGGAGCATCGCGGCACTCAGAAGCATGCGCAGAGAGGTGAAAAATCTGACACCGGAAACCATCGTTAACCCTTTTTGCAACACAGACAAAGGAAAGCCGCCAGAGATGTCCCCGCGCTTTCACTGTCACTTTTGCCAGACCGGGCGACGCGCGCCAAGGGCCTCACGCGCCCCGCGTCGAAAGCTTGCGACTGATCTCCGCCAGAACGCCGAGGCAAGAGGCGGATACCCAGCTTCCTCCAAGCATCACGAACCCCATGAATATCTCGTATTCTGTATCATATCCCCCTTGCGCCGCCGAAACGATCAGAGCAACCGCCGCCAGACTCCCCAGAAGCCCCACCGACCAGGCGGTCACATAGGCAATATCGGTGAACAGGCCATGTTTGACTTCCGCCTCGCCATTCTCTGCCTGCGATTGCCGGGGTTTGGGCAGGTATTTATAAGCGGGATCGTTCTGTTTGCTCATGGTTCAACTCACATTTCAAAATAACATCTGCGACTTCAATGTCTGTGCGCCGCATCAATCTACAGGTCTACACTCAAAAAGATACGAAAAAGCCGCCCACGGGGATCATCCCCGGGGCGGCTTTCTCATTCCAATCCTCTGATCTCCCAGAGAACTTCGATCAGAGCAATTCGATCTTGTAGCTCTCGATCACCGTGTTCGCCAAAAGCTTTTCGCACATCTCGGTGATGGTCGCTTCCGTCGTGCCCTCGGCCAGATCCAGCTCGATCACCTTGCCCTGACGGACCTCGTTGACGCCCTCGAACCCAAGCGCGCCAAGCGCGTGTTGCACGGCGGCACCCTGCGGGTCCAGAACACCGTTTTTCAGCATGACAAAGACGCGGGCTTTCATGAAGTCGTTCCTCTCACTGGTCCATTCACCGGACTATTCGTGGCTTTCAATTGATGATCTTGGGCGTGTCGGCGTCTTCGATCGGACCGTTCGTCGGCAGAACGCCGAGACGACGCGCCACTTCGGTGTAGGCATCGGTCAGCGAGCCGAGATCGCGACGGAACACATCCTTGTCGAGCTTCTGGTTGGTCTCGATGTCCCACAGGCGGCACGAGTCCGGCGAAATCTCGTCGGCCACGATCAGGCGCATGTAATCGCCATCCCAGACCCGACCGATCTCGATCTTGAAATCCACCAGACGGATGCCGACGCCATACATGACGCCCGACAGGTAATCGTTGACACGCAGCGCCAGCGCCACGATGTCGTCGAGATCCTGTTGGCTCGCCCAGCCGAAGGCGATGATATATTCTTCCGGCACGAGCGGGTCGCCCAGAGCGTCGTCCTTGTAGGAGAATTCGATGATCGGACGCGGCAGGCGGATGCCCTCCTCAAGCCCGAGGCGCTTCGCCATCGAACCCGCGGCATAGTTGCGCACGATCACTTCCAGCGGCACGATCTCGCACTGGCGGATGAGCTGCTCGCGCATGTTGAGACGCTTGATGAAGTGGTTCGGAATGCCCAGAGCGGTCAGACCGTTCATGAAGAACTCGGAGAGACGGTTGTTCAACACGCCCTTGCCCTCGATGGTCGCGTGTTTCTGCGCGTTGAACGCGGTCGCGTCATCCTTGAAATACTGCACCAGAGTGCCCGGTTCCGGACCTTCGTAGAGCGTTTTCGCTTTGCCTTCGTAGATTTTCTTGCGGCGCGCCATGGGGCCTCCAAAGCTGGTGGGGCCGGGAATCATTACGACCGGCCACTTCAAATGCGCTCTTTAGGGCAAGGCAACGCCGGGGGCAAGGTGGGCGCGACCCTCTGCAACAGGAGTTCTGCGTCACGGGCGCCCCGGATCGCCCAAAGTTTAAACAGAATATTGATCTACATCCTTGTCCGGCCCCGCCCGCGACGGCATAATCCTAAACAAGAGGTTAAAGAGGAGGAGCCTGCCATGACCACCTTCGACGAACGCGAAGCGGCCTTCGAGAGCAAATATGCACATGACACCGAGCTTCAGTTCCGCCTGGAGGCCCGTGCTGATCGCAAACTTGCGCAATGGGCGGCCGAGAAACTCGGGAAATCCGCCAGCGAGATCGACAGCTACACCGCAGAGGTGATCCGTGCCGATCTCAAAGAATCCGGCCCGGAGGACGTGATCGCTAAGGTCACCGCCGATCTCGGCGCCAGTGCCACCGCCATGGACGTGCGCGAGAAATATGCCGATTTCCTGGCCGAAGCCAAAGCCGAACTGACCGCCAGCTAAGCCCCGGCGACACCGGTAATATCACCAAAGCCTCACCTCAAAGTGACAGGCGCAAGGGTCCGTGTCCCCATACGGACCCTTGTTTTTCTCCGCACATCTCCGACATGTTCAAGACACCCGCCTCCGGCTCCGGCCCAACGTCCCCCAAGGACAAAGGCCCCGGCAGAGCACTGGCAACTGTGCCGAGATTCTCGCCCGACCACGTCACAGTTCAAGCGGCCGCCAAGAAACGGAGACACAGCTTTTGACGGACCGCAGGACAAGATATGAGCGCGGCATGCCCCTCGCCTTTCTCTGATCCTTCAGTGTAAAGGCGTGACGCTTTAATCGAATCTTGGGAAAGCGCGCTTATGCCTGCAAGGACCGCACACGGGGGACATCCGCCTGCGGCTCCGAAACGGCCCAGAAGAGGAGCACGGGTCCGATGCAACACAGTCCGATCGAGATCGAGAAAACCCTCGACCTGCCGCAAGCTCCGGACGCGCCGCCCCCTCAGGCGCAGCCCGCAGATCCTGCGGGCCTGCGCAAACTCATCGGCAAACAGGCCCTGCCGCTGGCCGTCATGCTGTTTTTCGGCTGGCTTCTGTGGGAAAAGGTGGCGCATCTCGACATTCACGCCGTGCTCGCCACAATCGCCGGTATCGCCCCCCTGCAATGGGGCATGGCCGCCCTCGCCACATTGGGCAGTTTCTGGGCCGTCGGCCAATATGACCGTGTGCTGCACGCCCAGCTCGGCACCGGCATTTCCGACCGCGCCGCGCGCAAAAGCGGCATCGTCGCCATCGGGCTTGCGCAATTTCTCGGCTTCGGCGCGCTCACCGGCACGCTGATCCGCTGGCGCATGCTGCCCGAACTGACGCTCTGGCAGGCCGCGCGCCTCTCCGCCGCCGTGGCGCTCTCCTTCCTTGCGGGCTGGGCCGTGGTCGCCGCCGCCGCCTTGATGTTCTTCCAACCGGAACTGCCCTGGATCAAGACCCTCGCCACAGGCGCGATCCTGTTGGCCGCCACCATGGCGATCCTGTCGATCTACCCGCCCCGCCCGCTCGTGCGCGTCCCCTGGCCGTCGCTGCGCACCATGGCCACCGTGATCGGGCTGGCCGCCATCGACACGATCTTTGCCGGTCTCGCACTCTATGCGCTGCTGCCCGAACATCTCCACCTGCCTCTGGGCCACACAATCTCCGCCTATCTGTTCTCGCTCGGTGCCGGTCTCATCGCCTCCACCCCCGGCGGTCTCGGGCCGTTCGAGGCGACGCTCACCTCGCTTCTGCCCGATGTGCCGCTGGAGCCGCTTCTGGGCGCGGTGGTGGCCTTCCGTCTGGTCTATTACGTCATTCCGGCGTCGATCTCCGCGCTCGTCATCCTGCGCGGGCCGCACAAAAGCAATCTGGCGCAGGAGCCGAAACTGGTCAAAACCGACCCCAAGCCCTTCCTCTCCCCCCAGCTCGAAGTCCAGATCTTTGCCGCGCCCCGCGCCGAGGCCGGGTTGCTCAGAACCCGCGACTTCTCGCTTCTGACCGCCAGCGATGGCACCGGCCTCGGCCTTGCCGCGCCCATCGGTCAGTCGCTCGTCATGCTCTCCGACCCGCTCGCCGCCCGCGCCTGTCCCTCCGCCACGCGCGAGGCGCTGGCCCGCGCCGCCGCCCGTCGCTACCGCATGCCCGCGATCTACAAATGCGGTGCGCGCATGGCCGCCTCCGCCCGCGCCGCCGGCTGGCGGGTCCTGCCGACCGCGGAAGAGGCCTGGCTGCGCCCCTCTGAATTCTCCCTCGACGGCTCGAAATACCGCCAGCTCCGTCGCATTCTGCGCAAAGCCGAAGAGGAGGGCATCCGCACCACAGAGGCCAGCCATCACGATCTGCCGCTCGATCAGATGGACCGCGTCGCCGCCGAATGGCTCCAGTTGCGCGGTCGTGAGCGCGGCTTTTCCATGGGCACATACGATCGCGATTACATCTCGTGCCAGCGCGTCTTCCTCGCCTGGCAGGGCAGCAACCTCGTGGCCTTCGTCAGCTTTCACGAAAGCCGCAACGAGATGACCCTCGATCTCATGCGGTTCGGCCCCGCCGCCCCCGACGGCACGATCCAACTCCTGATCGCCGCCGCCATTGAGAGCGCCCGGGAGCAGGGCGTGCCGCGCCTGTCTCTGGCTGCCGTGCCGTGGCAGGGCGAGGACAGCGATCCGCTCATCCGGCGTCTGCGCGCAAAATTCCTCGCCCGCTCCGGCGCCGCCGGTCTGCGCCGCTTCAAAGCCGCCTTCGCGCCGCATTGGGAAACCCTCTATCTCGTCGCGCCTTCCCGTATTGCGCTGGCGGTCTCGGCCATGGATGTGCTGCGCCGGGTCACTGCGCCGCCGCCGAAGCCCACCGGCAACCCGATGAAGGCCGCCCGTTTCGCCACCCACAGCACCCTGCGCCTCTCGCGTCTGTTCACCGGGCGTCATGGCTGAGCCCAGCTCCCAAACGCCAATGTGGTCTGTGGCTCATGATCTTTATGACCTGATTGAATTTGATAAATCGGGTCAGACGTGGCACATCAGCCCAAACGCCCGGCGGTCTCCCGTCAGGGCGATCCCCTTTTGACCCCGCGCGCACCCTCGTGCCGCAAACCTCCGGAGGCCTCATGACCGACGCCCTGACCAAACTTCTCGAGACCCGCGACTGGCTGATGGCCGATGGCGCGACGGGCACGACGCTGTTCAACATGGGCCTGTCCTCGGGCGACGCGCCGGAACTCTGGAACGTCGACAAGCCGGAGAACATCGAAAAGCTTTACCAAGGTGCCGTCGATGCGGGCTCCGACATCTTTCTCACCAACTCCTTCGGCGGCACCGCCTCGCGCCTGAAACTCCATGGTGCAGAAGACCGTGTGTTCGAGCTGAACAAAGCCGCCGCCGAGATCGGCCGCAAGGTCGCCGATGCCGCGGGCCGCCCGGTGATCGTCGCGGGGTCCATGGGCCCGACCGGCGAGATCATGGAGCCGATGGGACCGCTCTCCTACGAGCGCGCCGTCGAGATGTTCTATGAGCAGGCCAAGGGTCTCAAGGCGGGCGGCGCCGACATCGCCTGGATCGAAACCATTTCCTCGCCCGACGAATACAGGGCCGCCGCCGAAGGTGCCGCCAAGGCGGAGCTGCCGTGGATCGGCACCATGAGTTTCGACACGGCGGGCCGCACCATGATGGGTGTCACCTCGACCGAACTGTCGAACATGGTCGAGAAGCTGCCGACCCCGCCGATTGCTTACGGCGCGAACTGCGGCGTCGGCTCGTCGGACCTGCTGCGCACCGTTCTGGGCTTTTCCGCACAGGGCCATGACCGCCCGATCATCGCCAAGGGCAACGCCGGCATTCCCCGTTATGTCGACGGCCACATTCATTACGACGGCACGCCCGAGCTGATGGCCGAATATGCCGTCATGGCGCGCGACGCCGGAGCCCGCATCATCGGCGGCTGCTGCGGCACCACGCCGGAGCATCTCAAGGCCATGAAAGAAGCGCTGGAAACCCGCCCGCGCGGGCCGCGCCCGACACTCGAAGAGATCGCCGAAAAACTCGGCGGCTTCTCCTCCGCCTCGGACGGCACCGACGACAAGGGCCCGGCCAAACGCGAACGCTCCGGGCGTCGCCGTCGCTGAGATCATGTCGCACCTTCGGTCAAAACAGAGAGAGCTGGTCGCCCGGTTTCGGCGGCACGGCAAAGAGGTCGGTCCTAAGCCCCGGCCCCTTTCGCGCAAGCCCGGTGCGGGCGAGCGCGATCTCAAAGCGTTTGGCCATCAGCTCCGCCCATTCGCCCTCCCCCTTCATCCGCTTGCCGAACCGCGGATCGTTGAGCTTGCCGCCGCGCAGCTCGCGCACCCGGTTCATCACCCGTTTGGCGCGATCCGGCACATGGGTTTCAAGCCACTCTTCAAACAGGGGCGCGACCTCCAAAGGCAGGCGCAGCATGATAAAGGCCGCCGAACGCGCACCATGTGCCGCCGCCGCCGTCAGGATCGCCTCCAGCTCGTGATCGGTCAGCGCCGGGATCATCGGGGCGGCCATGACATGGGTCGGAATACCCGCATCGCTCAACGCCCGGATGGTTTTGAGGCGTCGCGCGGGCACCGGCGCACGCGGCTCCATCTGCCGCGACAGGCGCGAGCCCAGCGTGGTGATCGAAACCCCCACCTGCACCAACCCCTTGCGGGCCATGGGGGCCAGAATGTCGATGTCGCGCTCTATGAGCGTGCCCTTGGTGGTGATCGTCAGCGGGTGATTGTGATCGCGCAGCACCTCAAGAATGCCGCGCATGATCCGGTCGCGCGCCTCAATGGGCTGATAGGGATCGGTGTTCGTGCCCATCGCGATGGGCGCAACATCATATCCCTTGGCCGAGAGTTCCCGCGCCAGAACCTCCGCCGCGCCGACCTTCCGCGTCAGCCGGGTTTCGAAATCGAGACCGGCGGACAGGCCAAGATAGGCATGCGTGGGCCGGGCGAAACAATAGGAACAGCCATGCTCACAGCCCCGATACGGGTTGATCGAGCGGTCGAACGGAATGTCGGGACTGTCGTTGCGGGTGATGATCTTCTTCGGGCGCTCGTCCACCGTGGTGGTGCCCAAAGTCTTCGCCTCGACCTCCGCGTCCCAGCCGTCGAGAAAGGTCTCGCGCGCCAGCCGTTCGAACCGGCCGGAGGCATTCGACCCCGCCCCCCGCGCTTTCGGCACAAGGCCGAGCGGGAGCGTGTCGGAAAAGAAAAACGTGGATTCGTGGCTCATGCTGCGACACTAGAACAAAATGAGAACATTTGCCAAGAGCGCCTGAACGCGACCGGCACGATTTGCCTGATGAAAGGAAACGCCCATGTCTGATGAAGACGATCTGATCCTCTCCGAACTCGATGACGGCGAGCTGACCGAACAGATGATGGACGACCTCTACGACGGTCTCAAGGAAGAGATCGAGGAAGGCGTCACCATCCTCTTGGATCGCAAATGGACGCCTTATGACATTCTGACCAAGGCTTTGGTGCCGGGCATGGCCATCGTCGGCGACGATTTCCGCGATGGTATCCTCTTTGTCCCCGAAGTTTTGCGCGCCGCTCAGGCGATGAAGGGCGGCATGGCGATCCTGAAACCGCTTCTCGTCGAAACCGGCGCGCCGAAAATGGGCAAGATGGTCATCGGCACCGTCAAAGGCGACATCCACGACATCGGCAAGAACCTTGTGGCGATGATGATGGAGGGCGCGGGTTTCGAAATCATCGACCTCGGCATCAACACCGAGGCTGAAAACTACATCGGCACCGCGGAGCGCGAAGGCGCGGACATCATCGGCATGTCGGCGCTTTTGACCACGACCATGCCCTATATGAAAACCGTCATCGAAAGCTTGAGCGAAAAGGGCCTGCGCGACAAATATATCGTGCTCTGCGGCGGCGCGCCTCTGAACGAGGAATTCGGCCGGGCCATCGGCGCGGATGCCTATTGCGACGACGCGGCGATTGCCGTCGAGACCGCGAAAAAGCTCGTGCACGCGCGGCACAACCAGTTGTGAGCGACATCTCCCGGATAAGCGGCGAGGCCCTGACCGATGCAAACCTGCGCGATCGGGGCCTCGCACAGACCGGCACAGGCAAGACCCTCGTCATCGCCTGTGGTGCGCTGGCGCGTGAGGTCTTGGCGATCATCCGGCTCAACGGTCTGGATCACCTGACGCTCACCTGCCTGCCCGCCATCCTGCACAACGACCCGGCCAAAATTCCCGCCGCCGTCGAGCGCGCGATTGACGAACATCGTGCGGATTACGATCACATTCTGATCGCATATGGCGATTGCGGCACCGGCGGGTTGTTGCAGGCGTTGTGCGACAAAAAGGGCGTCACCATGATCGACGCCCCGCATTGCTATGCGTTTTTCGACGGGATGGACCAATTTCCTGACCGCGACGAGCCCACGACCTATTACCTCACCGATTTCCTCGCGCGCCAGTTCGACGCTTTCGTCTGGAAACCCTTGGGCCTCGACCGCTACCCGGACCTGCTTCACGCCTATTTCGGCAATTACGAGAAACTCGTCTATCTGGCGCAAACCGACGATCCGGCCCTCACCGAAATCGCCAAAACCTGCGCCGCGCGGCTTGAACTGCCGCTTGAGCGCCGTTTCACCGGCTATGGCGATCTGGACCGCTTCCTGCGCACCTGACGACGTCCCGAACCCAGCGTTTCCTTTGCTGCAAAATACTCGAAAACGGCGTCAGGGTCGCTCTCCGCCTTCGGCTCAGACCGCTCGCTCCGCCGTCTCCATGATGCGTTGCACCATCGCCCGCAAGCCGTTCGAGCGCTGCGAAGACAGGTGCTCGTCAAGCCCGAGCCGCGCCAGTTCCGCATGGGCGTCCGTCGCCAGAACCTCCTTGACCGTCAGCCCAGCGAACAACTCATGCAGGATCGCGATCAGCCCCTGCACGATCATCGCATCCGACGCGCCCCGAAACTCGAACTTGCCATCCTCGATGGTCGGCACCAGCCACACCTGCGAGGCACAGCCCTCGACCTTGGTCGCAGGCACTTTGAAGGCGTCGTCCAGCGGCGGAAAGGCCTTGCCCATCTCGATCACATGGCGATAGCGGTCTTCCCAATCGTCGAGAAACTCGAAGGTTTCGACAATCTCTTCAAACTCTTCGCGCGCCATGATCCACTCCTTGAACCGCTCCTGTCGTCCCGCAAATCCTTACGCGTTCGCCTGGAAAAGGTCCAGCACAGCAACCTGCCCTTTTCAACCTGCCGCTTTTCGGGTAGCCCTTTGGACGTGGACGTGAAAGGGAGAGGCCGATGCGGCGTCAGGTGATCATTTCAGGGCTGGTTCTGTCGCTTCTGGCGGGCTGCGCCTCAGTGAAAGAGTCGCGGTTCAACCCGCTCAACTGGTTCGGAAAATCCGAACCCGTCGCGGTCGACGCCAATGGCCAGCAGGTCGTGACGATCAAATCCCTCGCGCCGCGCAAAGGCTATCCGGTCTTCGTCGACACCCGACCGCTTGCCCCCACAATCAGCGATGTACAGGTCGTGCAATCGGCCTCCGGCGCCATCGTGACCGCCACCGCCGCCCTGCCCTCCACCGGCTATTTCGATGCCGAACTGGTGCCCGTGGCCTCGGAGCGCGCCGACACGCTGGTGCTCGAATTCCGCCTGCGCACCCCAGAAGGTGCCGCCCCCGCCGGCACAAGCGCCCAGCGCAGGATCACCGCCGCGCGTTCGCTGTCTTTTGACGCCATCGCAGGCATTCGCACCATCATCGTCAAGGGTGCGGACGGCGCACGTCAGGTGCGCCGCTGAACGGCCCCGAACCGCTTTGACAAAAGCAGAAACCCGGACCATCTTGGCCTCAAATCAAAAGTGAGGCGCGCATATGTCCGGATTTCCCCGCAAGATCATCATCGACACCGACCCCGGCCAGGACGACGCCATGGCGATCCTTCTGGCGCTCGGCTCGCCCGAGGAGATCGACCTTCTGGGCATCACCGCCGTCGCCGGAAACGTGCCGATTGCCCGCACTTCGGAAAATGCCCGCAAGATCTGCGAAGTTGCCGGACGGCCCGACGTCAAGGTCTTCGCGGGCTGTGACCGCCCTCTCGCACATACGCTCGTGACCGCCGAACATGTTCATGGCAAGACCGGGCTCGATGGCATCGAACTGCCCACCCCCGCCATGACGTTGCAGGCGCAGCACGGCGTCGATTTCATCATCGAAACGCTGCGCTCGGAGCCCTCCGGCACGGTGACCCTCTGCCCCATGGGCCCGCTGACCAACATCGCGACCGCGTTTGAGAAAGCCCCCGACATCGTCGCGCGTGTGCAGGAAGTGGTGCTCATGGGCGGGGCCTATTTCGAAGTGGGCAACATCACCCCCGCCGCCGAGTTCAACATCTATGTCGACCCGGAAGCCGCCGAGATCGTGTTCCGTTCCGGCGCCAAACTCACCGTCATGCCCCTGGACGTGACGCATAAGGTTCTGGTCACTGCACCGCGTTTGCAGGTCTTCAAGGACTTCGGCAACCATCTCGGCGATGTCGTCGCGGGCTGGCTCGATTTCTTCGAGCGCTTCGACATCGAGAAATACGGCTCCGAAGGCGGTCCGCTGCACGATCCGACCGTGATCGCCTGGCTGATCCGGCCCGAGCTGTTCTCCGGTCGCCTGATCAATGTCGAGATCGAGACCAAATCCGATCTGACGCGCGGCATGACCGTTGCGGATTGGTGGGGCGTGACCGACCGGCCGAAGAACGCGATGTTCATGGGAGAGGCGGATGCCGAAGGCTTCTTTGCGCTTCTGACCGAGAGGGTGCGACGTTTGGCCTGACCTGCCGAGTATTTGGACAGCAAAGGAAACGGACTAGATAAGCCCCATGACCCAATTCGACAATTCCTATGCCCGCCTGCCCGACCGTTTCTTCACCCGCATCGCGCCGGAACGCGCGCCGGCCCCCGAAATGGTGCTTTGGAACGCGCCTCTGGCCGCTGAGCTGGGCGTCGCCGATTGGGATGCGGAGATTTGCGCGGGCAATGTCATTCCCGACGGTGCCGATCCGATTGCGCAGGTTTACGGCGGGCATCAGTTCGGCAACTGGTCGCCGCAGCTTGGCGACGGCCGCGCGGTGATGCTGGGCGAGGTGGTCACGGACAAGGGGCGGTTCGACATTCATCTCAAAGGCGCGGGGCGCACACCCTATTCGCGCAATGGCGACGGCCGGGCGTGGATCGGGCCGGTGCTGCGCGAGTATATCGTCAGCGAATTCATGCATGCCGTGGGCGTTCCCACGACCCGCGCCTTGGCCGCCGTCAGAACCGGCGGGCGGGTTCAGCGCGAGCGCGCCTATCCCGGCGGCCTTCTGGTGCGCGTTGCGGCCTCGCATATCCGCGTCGGCACGTTTCAGTATTTCACCGCCCGCGAGGATTATGAGGCGGTCCGCCTCCTGACCGATCACGCTCGCGCCCGGCATTTCCCGCAGGCCACGAATACGATTGAGTTCTATCAGGAGGTGGTGCACGCACAGGCACGGCTCATCGCCACATGGATGGGCCTCGGCTTTGTCCACGGCGTGATGAACACCGACAATATGGCCGTCTCCGGCGAAACCATCGACTTCGGTCCCTGCGCCTTCATCGACGGTTACAGTCCAAAAGCGGTCTACAGTTCCATCGACACCCATGGGCGCTATGCCTATGAGCAACAGCCGAGCATGGCGCATTGGAACCTCGCCCAGCTCGGCTCCTGTTTCGTGCCGCAGCTCGAAGACGAGCTTGGCGGACAGCAACAGGCGATTGATGCGCTGACCGAGGTGCTGAATTCCTTCCCCGGTCTCTATCAGGCGGAATGGCGTAAGGTCTTCGGAGCCAAGCTCGGCATTGCGGATGCCCGCGAAGACGATTTGCCCCTGATCCAGGATCTGCTCGGGATGATGGCCAAGGACGGCGCGGATTTCACCAATACCTTCCGCGGCTTGCTCGACGGTTCCGCGCGCGACTGGATGCTGGACCGGGAGATATTCGACGACTGGTCCGCACGCTGGCAGGCGCGCCGCAGCCCCGACTGGCAGGACATCGCCGCCAAGGCCACCCCCGCCGTCATCCCGCGCAATCATCGCATCGAAGAGGCGATTCAGGCGTCTCTTGCGGGCGATGACAGCAAGGCGAAACGTCTCGCCGAGGTGCTGTCGCACCCGTTCGATCTTGCGGAGGCGGATCGCGATCTGGGACTGCCACCGCGCGAGGATCAGATGGTGCACATGACCTTCTGCGGCACCTGAGCGTCACGCCCGGCGAAACACGCCGGGATAGTCGCGCACCAGCCCGTGCTCATCGACCTCGATCTCGGCGGCAAACCCGCTGGAGAGTCCTTCATAGAGATACCGCTCCGGACCGAGGCAGGTGTAGCGCTGCGCCACCTTACGCGGCAGGAAGCGCCCGACGCCCTCTCCCGGCGGCGGCACATAGGCCACCTCAATCTCCCGGCTCTCTCCCTCGGCCAGTCCGAGACGCCGGATCGGCAGCATGTTCGTCGCGGGGGTCACGGCGATGTCGACATCGAGACAGCCCGCAAGCGCCGGCAGCGCCTCGTCCCGCGTCGTGTCACGCCAATGGCCCTCTCCGTCACTCGTCACATGAAGCTCAGGCCCGCCGACGTATCTGACCCAGACTTCACGGGTGTGAAACGCCGCATCGGCCGCGACCATGTATTGCGCCGCATAGGCCGGAGACTGCCCGCCGCTCAGCGCCGCAGTGAGCACCGCGCCCTGAGCATCGACCAGAAGATGGCAATGCTCCATTCCCTCCGCCTCCCAGGCGTTCCAGCGAACCGCAATACGTACTGACATGAGGGCCTCCCTGGGGCTTATTTGTCCCGATATTTCGTGAAAAATTTTCCATTGCGCTGGATAAAATCACGGATCAGCCCGGCGAAAGGCGCGCGCCGGTCGCGTTTGAGATAGATCACCCCGGACAGTGCTCCGATCAGCCCGCCGCCCGCATCGACGATCAGGTCCCACATCGTATCCTGAAGCCCGGATTTCTGCATGTTGGTGCCGAACATCTGGTCCATGGAATATTCGAAAATCTCCCAGAGCGCACCGATCGACATGGCAAAGCTGAAGGCAAACAATCCCATCGCCCAGGGCGGTGCGGCATAGCGGTCGCCCTGAAACAGCATGAAGATCGCCACGAACCCGACAAGACCGAAGCCCAGCGCCGAGCCGCCGTGCAGCACCACATCCCACCACCAGTAGCGATAGTAGAAATCGTCCACCTCGCCGAGAAACAGCGTGGCGAAGAGAAACAGCACGATCCCGGCCATGAAGCTGCGCGGGATGTAGATCCGGAACCGCCGCGCGAAGGCCATGGGCAAAAGCGTCAGCCCGAAAGTGCCCAGCGCGATGAAGGCCGTCGAATAGGGGCCCGTCACCAATGAGACGACGAATTCCGAAAGCAGCGCCAGCCACACCAGCCGCATAACGATCGGCTCTTGACGAAATGTGCGGAAAAACTGACGCATCTGGCCTCTACCGGGGGTGAAATGCCGACATTGTGCACCTATCTTAACCGCATGCAACCCAAAGTGGAAACAGGCGCTCTGAGGCTGGCCTCCTATAACCTGCGCAAATGTCGCGGCACGGACGGTCGGCGCGCGCCCGGTCGCATCCTCGACGTGATCAACGGCATCGGCGCCGATGTGGTGGCCCTGCAAGAGGCCGACCTGCGCCTTGGCCCCCGCCCCGCCGCCCTGCCCGCGCGGATGATCGAGAGCCACACCGATTTCATCGCCCTGCCCGTCAACACCTCACCCGTCTCCGTCGGCTGGCACGGCAACGCCATTCTCGTGCGCAAAACCGCCACCGTCGAGGCCGTGCATCGTCTCGACCTGCCGGGTCTCGAGCCGCGCGGGGCGGTGGCCGTCGATCTGCCGGATCTGCGCGTCGTCGGCGTGCATCTGGGGCTCCTGCGCAGTTCCAGGCAAAAGCAACTCCACGCCATCCGCGCCCATCTCGCGACACTCGATGCCCGACCGACCGTTATCCTCGGCGATTTCAACGAATGGTCGCAGACGCAGGGCCTCGATCCGCTGAAAGACGCCTTCGAGATTTCCACCCCCGGTCGCTCTTTCCATGCCAACCGCCCGATGGCCGCGCTCGACCGCATTGCCTTTTCCGACCGGATCGAGATGCGTGACGCGGGCGTCGTACAGACCGTGCTGTCGCAGCGCGCCTCCGATCACCTGCCGGTCTGGGCCGATCTGCGCCTGCCTGCGCCCTGAGCCGTCGCAGTCTCCCCTTTTCCTGACGCGTCAGAGTGCTACACAGGGCGGGATTATCCTTCCCGTGAGCCTTTGCCATGACCGTTTTGCAACTCGCCTCCCTGCTGATCGTCCTCGCCGGCGCCTTCGGTGCGATCAACTACCTGTTCCTGCGTCTGCCCAGCACCATCGGCATTCTCGTTGTCTCCCTCGTCACCTCTCTGGCGATCATCGGCGTCGATTTCCTGTTTCCCAACACCGTGTTCGAAGAGGAAATCCGCGCCACGGTGCAGGAGTTCGATTTCACCGACACGTTGCTGGAAGGCATGCTCGGCCTCTTGCTCTTCGCGGGCGCGCTGCATGTCAAACTCGAAGACCTCAAGGACCAGTGGCTCCCCGTCATCCTCATGGCGACTCTCGGTGTGGCGCTGTCCACAGCCGTCGTCGGCATTGGGTTTTCCTGGCTCACCGGCATGCCTCTTTTGATCGCGCTGACCTTCGGCGCGCTGATCTCGCCAACCGATCCGGTGGCGGTTCTGGGTGTGCTCAAGGACGCGAACCTGCCGAAAAGCCTCGAGACCAAAATCGCGGGCGAAAGCCTGTTCAACGACGGTGTCGGTTACGTGGTCTATCTGATCCTCGTCGGCCTTGCCTTCGGTGCTACGTCCTCGGGGCACGGCAGCACGGGCGAAGAGGAAAACATGGCGCTCATGGTCGGCAAGCTGTTCTTCCGCGAAGCCGTGGGCGGCGCCGTTCTGGGTCTCGTCCTCGGTTGGCTCACCTTCCGCGTCATGCGCATGATCGACGATTATTCGCTCGAAGTGCTGATCACTTTGGGCCTTGCATTTGGTGGCTACGAACTTGCCGTGGCCTTGGGCGTCTCCGCCCCGATCATGGCGGTCTGCGCCGGGCTTCTGATCGGCGATGTCGGCACGAAATACGGCATGTCGGAAGAGACCCGCAAATATGTCGCCGCCTTCTGGACCATGGTCGACGAGATCCTCAACGCCGTCCTGTTCCTGATGATCGGGTTCGAGGTCTTCGCCGTGGTCTTCGACATGGTCACCATCAAGGCCGCCGCTTTCGCCATCGTGTTGGCGCTCGTCGCCCGGCTGATCTCCGTCGTCGTCCCCGCAATGCTGTTGCACAATGTCTCGCCGTTTTCGCGCGGCGCGGTGCCGATCATGACATGGGGCGGGCTCAAGGGCGGCATCTCGGTGGCCCTCGCCCTCTCCCTGCCGGACAGCGACTGGAAACCCGTGATCCTTGCCGCCACCTATGTCATCGTCGTCTTCTCGATCATCGTGCAGGGCCTGACCGTCGCGCCGCTGGCGAAACGTGTGGGCCGTGAACCGGAGCTTAAGATTTGACCCGCTATCTGACCTATGACGTCTTTACCGACCGGCCGTTTGGCGGCAATCCTCTGGCCGTGGTGCCGGAGGCCACCTCTCTCCCGGAAGATCAGCTTCAAAAGATCGCCCGCGAATTCAACTATTCCGAAACGGTCTTCCTTTATCCGCCGGAAGATTCGGCCAACACCGCCCGTCTGCGGATTTTCACGCCGACGATGGAAGTGCCCTTTGCCGGTCATCCCACCATCGGCGCCGCTGTGGCGCTCTCCGAGATGGGCCATGGACCCGATCTCCGCCTCGAACTCAAGGTCGGGCTGATCACGGCGCAGGCCGAAAACGGCAACGCACGGTTCACCGCCCGCCAGCCGCTCGAAACTCTCGCGCATCCGGATGCGGCGCTGGTCGCCAGTGCGCTCGGGCTCGAGATGGCGGATTTCAAGAGCGCTCCGATCATGGCCGGCATGGGGCTGGCGTTCACCTTCACCGAACTGACAACGCGGGAAGCCCTGTCGCGCATCGCCACCGATCTCGCGCATTTCCGTGCGGGCCATGCACGCTATCCGATGGGGCTCGATTTCGCGCAGGCCCCTTACTGGCGTGACGGAGACACCGTGCATCTGCGCATGTTCTCACCGCTCGACGACATTCCCGAGGACCCCGCCACCGGATCGGCGGCGGCGGCACTTGGGCGGTTGCTGTTTGAGGCGACGAGAGAGGATTTGTCCTTTGAGATCCATCAGGGCGACGACATGGGCCGCCCCTCGCGCATCACCGTTTCCGTGGATGCCGGGAGCGTCACCATCGGTGGGCAGGCCATTCGGATGATGGAAGGGGCACTGGTGTTCTGAGGTGATCTTTCGGTTCGTATAGCCGACCTCTTCCCGCATCCTTCTTATGTCGGCGGGCCTCCCAGCACGCTCTCAGTCTTCTGATCATCGCGCCACTCTTCCACGTCCGCGCGGCTCTGTTTCGGCTCCCTCTGCGCCACGCGCTTCCGTTTCAGAAAGTCCTGTGTCTCGTCCCCCTTTCCACGCCTTCCACGTCCTAAGCGTCTCAAAAGGGGTCCGACAAAAGTCCGACGCAAAGCCGACGCTTTGCCGACAGGTGGTTTACGCCCTCAGCCCCCCCTCACTGCGCCCCTTTGAGGATCAGTCGCGCGGTGGTGGTAAAAGCCACCTCCGCATTGGATTGCTCGTAGATCCCGCGGACATCTTCGGGCAGATCGTCGAAAAATGCCGGGCGCGGCACCGCCAGTTGCGCCGCACCCTGAAGCGCGACGACCAGCGCATGGACGAGCTCGAACGCCTCCGTGCTGCCCATCGCCCGCGCCACGGCCATCTCGGTCGCAAGCCGCATCCCCTCGCCGCCCACCGCACGTTTGGTGGCGATCAATGCCTCCTCGCTCAGGTTCGCCTCGATGATCGTGGTCAGCCGCGCCATCAGCGGCAGGAACAGCGGCACCGCCTGTGCTTCCCGCATCATCGCGTCGATCAGCGCCGCGTCGTCCTCGAGATAGGGGATCACCGCCGAGACATACTCGGTCAACGCCTCGACAAAGAGCTGCGCGAACAGCTCTTCCTTGGTTTTCACGTAGAGATAGAGCGTCCCCTTGGCCAGCCCCGCACGTTTTGCAAGCCCCGCCATGGTCACGCCATCGAACCCCGATTCGTCGATCATCTCTCGTGCTTCCGACAATATAAATGACCGGCGGTCAGTTTTTTCCACCTTTGTGCGCGCTCTTTTCTTTTTTTCGACCAAAGACATAGGCCTTTACCTCTCTTTCGCTCGATCTTTGCGCTTTACAAATGACCGACGGTCATTAATTAAATGACCAATGGTCACTTATTGCACACCTCCCCTTCACAAGTCAAAGAAAGCCCATCCGATGTCCAGCCCGTCCCCCGTTGCGAGATCCACCGACCCGAAAGTCATTCTCGTCACCGGCGCGTCCTCCGGCATCGGGCTTCAAACTGCTCTCGATCTCCTGAAACAGGGCCATATCGTGTACGGCTGCGCGCGGCGCATCGAGAGGATGGAGCCGATCCGGGCGGCAGGAGGACATGTGCTCGCGCTCGATGTGAGCGATGACGACTCGATGTGCGACGCGGTGGACGAGCTGCTCTACAGCGAAGGCCGCATCGACGTTCTGATCAACAACGCGGGCTTTGCCACCTATGGCGCGGTCGAGGATATTTCCATGGACACGGCCCGCCATCAGATCGAGGTCAACATCCTCGGACCCGCCCGCATGACCCAACTGGTTTTGCCGCAGATGCGCAAACAGAAATCCGGACGGATCATCAACATCTCCTCGATCGGCGGCACAATCCACACCCCCTTGGGTGCCTGGTATCATGGCACGAAATTCTTTGTCGAAGGCTTCACCAACGCGATGCGCCTCGAGGTCGAGGACAAGGGCATCTTCATGGTGCTGATCGCGCCCGGGTTCATCGACACGGGGTTTTCCGGCGTACTCGCCAAGGAATTGGATCGGAACGAAAAAGCCCCGGCCTACAAGCCGCTCTATGATGCGCTGCGCCATACAAATGCGACGCCCGGCTCGCCGCCTTCCGTGATCTCGGAGGTCATTTCCCGTGCCATTTCAGACGTGAAACCAAAGACCGTCTACCGCGCCGGGAAGTATTCGAAACTGCTTTATCTCCTGCGCCGGACCCTGCCGCACCGCATGTTCGACGGGATGATGTTGTCGATGCTCAAATGAATCGCCCCCGGGGCCGTTGCGACAGGGTGCACATGCAGTCTGGAGCAAACCGGTCTGCATTCATCTTTGAAGCCCGGCAGCGGAGCCTTCATGCCTGAGACACTCTTTGTCCGCTGCACCACCAAGGATCTGCGACGGAGCGAACCGCGTCGGTTCATCGCGACCGGCTGAGCGCTTTCCCGCATCCCCCGTCTGCGGCTCTGCGCAATTGCCAGAACGCCGCGCACAGGGCATGGCGGAAGGAGGCATTTCAAGGACAGCCCCATGCACAATCTGCGCGCCATCCTCATGATCGTCGCTTCCATGGCGTTTTTCACCGTGGAAGACATGTTCATCAAACATCTCTCCGGCTTCATGCCGGTGGGGCAGGTGCTTTTGGCCATCTCCGTGGTGAGTGCCGGGATTTTCCTGACATGGGCACTCTTGCGCGGCGATCCGGTCTTCGTGCCGCGCAACTGGCGGCCAGTGATCCTGATCCGCGCCTTGACCGAGGCCGTCGCCTCCGTCGCCTTTGTCACCGCACTCTCGCGGGTCGAGATCTCCACCGTCGCCGCAGTGTTTCAGTCGATGCCTCTGGCCGTCACGTTGGGCGCTGCACTGTTTCTCGGTGAACGCGTCGGCTGGCGACGCTGGAGCGCCATCACGCTTGGCTTTGTCGGGGTGCTGATGATCATCCGCCCCGGCATGTCCGGGTTCGAACCGCAGGCACTCTGGGTGCTCATCGCCGTGGTGGCGATCACCACGCGTGACCTGATGACCCGGGTGATGGATGCTGCCGTGCCCTCCACGGTCGTCTCCTTTCAGGCCTTCCTTGCCGTCATCCCCGCCGCCCTGCTGAACCTCTGGCTTTCCGGCGCCGCCCCTGTCGCCCCCGACCTGTCGCTGGCTTTTCAGACCCTGATCGCGATCCTTGCCGGGGCTGCGGGCTATACCCTGATCGTCGCGGGCATGCGACTTGGCGATGCCTCCGCAGTGACGCCATTCCGCTATTCGCGTCTGGTGTTCACCATGATCGGCGGTGTGCTTGTGTTCCATGAGCGGCCTGATCTGATGACGCTCGCGGGGTCTGCCCTGATCATCGCCTCGGGGCTGTACACCTTCCTGCGCGAGCGCAAGCGGGCGCGCCTGGATCGCGAGGCTCTGGCCGCCGATCTCGAGGCCCCCCGGCTCTGACAACGCTTTTGCGTGGCGCTTTTCGTGGCGCTTTCCGGAGCAAACGTCACAAAACCGTTGCATGACGCGGCTTTACGCAGGCTTGCGAACAAAGAGACGCGTCATGTTAGCGCATGCATTGTTGACCTGCCCGTTCCGGCTGATATTCAGACATCCGACTGGCCCGCCAACCAAATTGCAAAGGGACTAAGCCATGAGCACCATCATCGACATCATCGGTCGCGAAATTCTCGACAGCCGCGGCAATCCGACCGTGGAAGTGGACGTCATCCTCGAAGACGGCACCATGGGCCGCGCCGCCGTGCCCTCGGGTGCCTCGACCGGCGCCCACGAAGCCGTGGAAAAACGGGACGGCAACAAGTCCCGTTACATGGGCAAAGGCGTTCTCGAGGCCGTCGCCGCCGTGAACGGTGAGATCGCCGAAGCCCTCGTTGGCATGGACGCAACCGAACAGGAAGCCATCGACGCCGTAATGATCGAACTTGACGGCACGCCGAACAAAGGCCGCCTTGGCGCCAACGCCATCCTCGGCGTCTCGCTGGCCTGCGCGAAAGCCGCCGCCGACTATTCCGCCCTGCCGCTTTACCGCTATGTCGGCGGCTCCTCGGCCCGCGTTCTGCCGGTCCCGATGATGAACATCATCAACGGCGGCGAGCATGCCGACAACCCGATCGACTTTCAGGAATTCATGATCATGCCGGTCTCCGCCACCAGCGTGAAAGAAGCGATCCGCATGGGCTCCGAGGTGTTCCACACGCTGAAAAAAGAGCTGTCCGCTGCGGGTTACAACACCGGCATCGGTGACGAAGGCGGCTTTGCTCCGAACATCTCCTCGACCCGCGAAGCGCTGGACTTCGTCCTCGCCGCGATCAAGAAAGCGGGCTACGAGCCGGGCGAAGACATCTACCTCGCGCTCGATTGCGCCTCGACCGAATATTACGAGGGCGGCAAATACGAGATGAAGGGCGAAGGCAAATCGCTGACGTCCGAGGAAAACGCCGACTACCTCGTCGAGCTCTGCAACGACTACCCGATCATCTCCATCGAAGACGGCATGGCCGAGGACGACTGGGCCGGTTGGAAGCTTTTGACCGAGAAACTCGGCGATAAAGTCCAGCTCGTGGGGGACGATCTCTTCGTGACCAACCCGGAGCGTCTGGCCTCTGGCATTGCGCAAGGCGTGGCGAACTCCATGCTCGTGAAAGTGAACCAGATCGGGTCGCTGTCGGAGACCCTCAAAGCCGTCGATATGGCCCACCGCGCGCGCTACACCAACGTGATGTCGCACCGATCGGGCGAGACCGAAGACGCTACGATTGCGGACCTTGCTGTGGCCACCAACTGCGGCCAGATCAAAACCGGCTCCATGTCGCGCTCCGACCGGATGGCGAAATACAACCAGCTGATCCGCATCGAGGAACAGCTTGGTGCGACGGCGGAATATGCCGGGACGTCGATCCTGAAGAAATAAGCGCAAGCGCTTGACGACATAGAGAAAGCCCCGCCAGATTGGTGGGGCTTTTTATTAATCACTTTGGACGTATCATGCCCCGAACCGCCCTTTTGCTCTACATCTTGGCATTGCCGGTTCTCTACGACAGTGTCGAGCGGCTTTTCTATGTCTGGGGCATTCTGACCGAAGAGGTGGGCTGGCTCCAACAAAGATACCTCGATGCTCCTTGGCTCAGCACGGCTCACCTACTGCCCGGCATCCTGTTTTTCCTCACCGGGCCTCTGCAAACCATCCCCGCCCTGCGATCCCGCCCACTGCGGTTTTGGCACCGGCTTTCCGGCTACATCTATAGTCTCAGCGCCATATTTTCCTGCTTCGCCATCATGGTCATGGTCTTCACCTTCCCAGCGGTTGGTGGCGGGCTGACCATTTTCGGCACCTATGCGATCTGTCTGGCTCTGCTCCTGTCCCTGACCCTCGCGCTGTGGGCCATCCGTCGTGGGGACGTCAAAACGCACCGGCTGTTCATGATGGCCAGCCTGACCCTCGGGCTGACCGTGGCCACGGCACGCTGGATCATCTATGGCGTCAACCTTGTGATCCCCGTCGAGTTCACGGTCGCCTTCGCCCCGGCGTCCATCGCCGCTCTGGCCATCAACGGCGCAATTTATAGTTGGGTTTTCCGCAATGACCTCAAGAGCTTCTTGGCGCAAACCCGGCTTGCATTGCGCAGGTGATCCCACTTGCACCTCCTCGCAGCATCCGTCACTCTTCCCCCATGACCAACACCCAAAGCCCCCTCCCCAGCCCGCTCGAAGACGGTATCCACGAGCTGCCCTCCGGCAAGCTCGCCACCATTGTCACCTATCTTGAGATGTTCGCGCGGCCCACGCCGCGCCCTGTGCCGGAGCAGCCGGGGTTGGAACTGATCCGCCATAAGGCGCCCGATCTCGATTGGTATCGCGTGCTTTATCGGCGTGTGGGTGAGGATTGGCTTTGGTTTTCACGGATGTATATGCAGGACGCCAAGCTCTCCGCGATCCTGACCGACCCGGATGTTGAGGTCTATTCCGCGCGCAAGGATGGTGTTGACCTCGGCCTTCTGGAGCTTGATTTCCGCGACCCGGACAACACCGAACTGGCGTTTTTCGGCCTCGACACCAGTCTCATTGGCGGCGGCACCGGGCGGTGGCTCATGGAGCACGCTTTGGACAAGGCCTTCACCCGCCCGATCAAACGGTTCTTCGTCCACACCTGCACCCTCGACAGCCCGCAGGCCGTGGGGTTCTACATCCGCTCGGGTTTTGTCCCCTATGGTCGCGCCATTGAGGTGATGGACGATCCGCGCATGAATGGGCCGCTGTCCGAAACCGCCGCGCCGCAGATTCCGCGCATTTAATTCCCCTTTTCTTTCCGCCACATCGCAGGGATGATCGGCAAAAAGAGGAGATTGCCATGGGCCCCGTCACCCGTGCGGAAAAACAGGTCGGCCTGTTCACCGCCCTTTATGTCATCGGCTTCACGCTCTGGTTCTTTGCCATCGGGAATTTCGAATTCGTCATCTATGTCGTGACCATGCTGATCCTCATCGGCCTCGTCGCAACCAGCTTGCGCAAGGTCGAGTATCCGCCAAAGCTGCTCTGGGCACTCACACTCTGGGGGCTTTTGCATATGGCGGGCGGTGGCGTGCCGGTGAACGGATCGGTGCTCTATACGCTCGAACTCATTCCCTTCGTCAGCGATGGAGAGATGACCATCCTGAAATACGACCAAGTGGTGCATTTCTACGGCTTCGGCGTGACCGCCTGGCTGTTGTGGCAGATCATGACCCACACATTCCCGGTGCTCAAGGGCACGAAAACCGCCTTCGCCCTGCCCGCGCTTGGCGCGATGGGGCTTGGCGCGGTCAATGAGATCATCGAGTTCAGCGCCGTGCTGATGGTGCCCGACACCAATGTCGGCGGCTATATCAACACCGCGCTCGATCTGGTGTTCAACGCGGCGGGCGCGCTTTTTGCCATGGGTCTCGTGACGCGATTCAACGGTGCGGATGACGGAAAAAAGGCCCCATAAGGGGCCTTTTTCGTACCGGTTCACTTGTGAAAAACCCTCGCAGACCTTACGGGCAAGGCGCCGTGTAATAGGTACCGTCGCCATTGGAATAGGCACAGGTCGCGGAATTGGTGTTCTTGGCGACCATCGACCCGGCAGCGGCACCACCCAGCGTGGCCAGCACTTTCCACTCATCATTCGACCCGAGCGCATCCGCGGTCAGATAGCCGAGCCCGGCCCCGGCGGCCGCACCGAAGGCGGTGCTGGTGTCGGTGGTGCTCATGGTGGTACAGGCGGCAAGCGTCGGCGCGGCGAAGGCCAGCGCCAGAAGAATTTTCTTGGACATGGAGGTCTCCCGTTGTCTTTATCTCTGAGGGGACAACGCCTCGGGCGGCATTCGGTTCCCGTTTTTCTTCTGCGACACGGGAAAGCCTCCAAGATCATGCAAGCCGACGAGATCATCGCACATCTGAACCTCGCCCCGCATCCCGAGGGCGGGCATTACCGCCAGACATGGATCGCCAACGCCGATGCGGGAAACCGCCCCACGGGCACCTGCATCTATTTCCTGCTCAAGGCCGGAGAGCACAGCCATTGGCATCGGGTCGATGCCACCGAGATCTGGCATTATTACGCGGGCGCGCCCCTGATCCTGTCCCTAGCTGAGACAGAGGCCGGTCCGGCACGGGACCTGATGCTCGGCGCGGAGCTTGGGGCCGGAGAGACGCCACAACTCATCGTGCCTGAAGCGCATTGGCAGGCCGCGCGCACGACCGGCGCCTGGACTCTCGTCGGCTGCACCGTCTCACCGGGATTTCGATTTGAGGGTTTCGAACTGGCCGCCCCGGGCTTTGACATTGCGCGCTGATCAGCTGCGATACACCCGCCCGACCAGTTGCGCGGACAGGAAAAAGGCCAAAGGCCCCACCCCCATCGACAGTAAAAAAGCGATCGGCCATGCCGTGATGTAATGACCCAGCCAGTCGCGCACCCAGCCGGGGCGAAACCCCTCGCGCAGTCCGGGGATCAACTCGCTCATGATCAGGGTCATCAGAAATGCCATGAAACAGGAAATAAACCCCTGCGCCAAGAGAATGGTCATCTTGTCTTTCTTGCGTTGCCGGTCGTCCAGCATCATGCACCCCTCATCGGTTATGAGGCGGGAGGCGTGCATGAAAAAGGCACCCGTCTCCCGCAGGATATGGATGCCGTGGGATCTTGCGACAAACTCTCGGGGTCTCCGAGGGGCGGGATAACCAACCGCCCTGACATTTTCCGGCAAGCCCGGAGATAGCTGCAACACAACAACCGGTCAAGAGAGGTCATGTCAGCCGGCTTTATGCGCTTGCGGGGAAAACCCACGCATATTTCCCCGCGGATTTCCGCGAATGGTAAGGTTTTCCGCACTCGCAAAAAGATGACGTTACGTTAACCTAAGCACGTTAACAAGTGTCGGGTGGAACCTGTGACCGCTCGTTTTCCCAGTGTTCCGAGTATTTGAGGCACTGGCAGGCCAAGAATCGGGCTTGTCCCGTTCGAACCTGCCAGTCGCCCGTTTCCATCCATTTGACGAAGGCGCCGTATCGCGCGCAATGCTCAGACCGGCTCATTCGGACGCGACACGCGTCCACCGCCGATGGCCGCACGCACGCCGGTGGTCGAGGGCGCAGAGGTCGGCAGGCCACGCAGCACGCGCACCGCGAGATAGGCAAAGGCCTGCGCCTCCAGCATATCGCCATCGAGCCCGACCTCTTCGACCGGCAGGACCGGACAATCCACCCCTGCCGCGATCATCCGCATGAGCGTCGTGTTGTGCCGCCCGCCACCGGTGACGTAGAGCGCCGCAGGGGGCGTCGGGCAATGCTCCATCGCGCGGGCGACCGAGGCAGCGGCAAAAGCGGTAAGCGTGGCGGCGGCATCGGCATCGGACAGGAGGGATACCGCGTCGAGCACGCCATGAAAATCGTTCCGGTCCAGAGATTTGGGCGGCATCTTGTAGAAATAGGGATGCTCAAGGCCTTGGGCGACGACCTCCATATCCGGCTGACCGGCTGCGGCCAGCGCACCGCCCGCATCATGGGTTTCTCCCCGTCTCGTCCGCATCAGGTCGTTGACGGGGGCGTTCGCCGGGCCGGTGTCGAAGGCCAGAAGCGCCCCCGGAGCGGACGGGTCTGCCACGGTCGGGTCGATCCACGTCAGGTTGCCGACACCGCCAAGATTGAGGAATGCCACCGGTTCGGTCGCGCCGATGTAGCGCGCCAGAGCGTGGTGATAAAAGGGGGCAAGCGGCGCGCCCTGCCCGCCCATCTCCACATCCGCGGTGCGGAAATCCCATATGACGGGCGCGCCTGTGACTTCTGCCAAAATGGCCCCGTCGCCCGCCTGATAGGTGCGGCCTTCGTCCGGGGCGTGATTGAGGGTTTGGCCGTGAAAGCCGATGAGATCGAAGCCTTCGAGTTGAGAAAGCGCTTCGGCATGGGCGGTTTCGATCAATTCGGTCAGGGCCTCGGAGGCCTGCCATGTGCCAAGTTCGGCGCGGAACATCTCCTGCTCCGCCGGGTCATAGGGCCGGAAGACCGTCCCGCCAAACTCGAAGATCGTCACCCCGTCGGTCTTCAACAGCGCCACATCGACCCCGTCGAGCGACGTTCCCGACATACAGCCTGCGCCCCACAGAGGCACCGCTTTGCTCTTACCGCTCATCACACTCTTTCCCTTTGGTGCGTGCCCCGATATATCAGGCCGCGACCGACCATTGAATGGAAAATGTGAGAGATGACCTACCATCCCAAATCGGAATTCCTGCGCGTGATCATCGAGCGCGGATTTCTTGCCGATTGCACCAATTTGCAAGAGCTGGACGAAGCCCTGAGCAACGGGATGGTGACCGCCTATATCGGTTATGACGCGACCGCCGCGTCGCTGCATGTCGGGCATCTGTTGAACATCATGTTGCTGCGCTGGTTCCAGAAGACCGGCAACAAACCGATCACGCTCATGGGCGGCGGCACGACGAAGGTGGGCGACCCGTCCTTCCGCTCCGACGAACGCCCGCTGCTGTCTCCCGCGCAGATCGACGCCAATATCGACGGCATGCAAAAGGTCTTTGCCCGTTACCTCGATTATGCCGAGGACGAAACCCAGCCCGGCAACGGCGCGCTGATGCGCAACAATGCCGAATGGCTGGATGACCTCAACTACCTCGATTTCCTGCGCGACATCGGGCGGCATTTCTCCGTCAACCGAATGCTGTCCTTCGAAAGCGTGAAATCACGGCTGGATCGCGAGCAATCGCTGTCCTTCCTCGAATTCAACTACATGATTTTGCAGGCCTATGACTTTTTGGAGCTGAACCGCCGCTATGGCTGTCTGTTGCAGATGGGCGGCTCGGATCAGTGGGGCAATATCGTCAACGGCATCGACCTGACCCGCCGGGTGCTGGACAATGAGATTTACGGCCTCACCACCCCGCTTCTGACCACCTCCGACGGGCGCAAAATGGGCAAATCGCAAGGCGGTGCCGTCTGGCTCAACGCCGAGATGCTCTCGCCCTACGAATTCTGGCAGTTCTGGCGCAACACCACGGACGCGGACACGGGCCGGTTCCTCAAGCTCTACACCGATCTGCCGGTTGAAGAGTGCGAGCGCTTGGGCGCGCTCGAAGGCTCTGAGATCAACGCAGCCAAGATCATCCTCGCCAATGAGGTCACGACGCTCCTGCACGGCGCCGAGGCGGCGCAGGCTGCCGAGGCCACCGCGCGCGAGGTCTTCGAGAAAGGCGGCGTGGGCGATGACCTTCCCACCGTGGAACTGAGCGCGAGCGAGATCGGCAACGGCATTTCCATCGTCCAGCTCTTCGTCAAAACCGGCCTCGCCGACAGCGGCAAGGCGGCCAAACGCCTGTTCTCCGAGAATGGCGCCAAGGTGAATGACATCGACCATAAGGACGCGGGCCTGATGGTTACGACGGACATGCTCAAGGAGCCGATGAAGCTTTCGGCGGGTAAGAAACGCCACGCGCTGGTGGTGCTCAAGGGCTGAAACCACGGTCAGATCTGTTGCAAACCGCGCACGGAGCGATCCGCGCGCAGTTTTGTGATGTAATGACCTTTGATCTTCATGGATTTTTTTCCATTTTCAGGTACAGAATGACCGCATGAAAACACTCACCGCCCTCCCTCTGATCCTCACCTGCCTCACGGGCACCGCGCAGGCTCAATCTTGGCTGACCGGCGACGGCTGGATCGGGCTTGGCGCCTCGACCGTCGAGGATCAGGATCTCTGGCTCGGCGGCGATGGCACATGGACGACCACATGGGACGGGCTAGGCCTCAGTTTTGGGGCCTTCGGCACGGTCGGGCGCACCCATGAAACCTATGGCGCGCTGAGCTATAGTTTCGGCTCCGCGCGCATCGAGGCTGGCAATCCCCGCCCCGCCTACGACAGTTTTGCGCGTCCTCTGATCTCCGATGTAATGCTGCCGGAGGCGCTCGCGCGCACCGATACCGGGTTCAGCCGGTTGACCGATGGCGCAATCACCGAGGACAAGTTCCTGCCTTACGGGCTGCGCTATGCGAACACCGATATGGCCGTTTCGCTGCATTACGTCGACGATCATGACACCACCGTTCTGGGCCTCGGCGGCGGCTGGAATGCGGGGGCGTGGCGGATCGAGACAGCGCTGGAATATGTCGATGGCGACGACAGCGACGCCAATGCCAAATTGCAGGGCAGCCGGGCGCTGGGTCCGGGCGCCTTCACCGGCACACTGTCCTATAACGAGGCGAACGATGCCCCAACCGCGATGGAACTGGCCTATCGGCACAGCTTGAACGATCGTGTTGCCCTGACCGAATTGGTCTCCGTTCCTTTTGAAGCCCCGGAGAACGGTGTCGCGCTTCTGGGCGCGAATATCTACCTGCGGGGCGCCACCTCGCTCGATCTCTCCGGCGGCTATGGCGATGGCGACGGGCTGGCCAATGCGGCGATCCGCTTCGAGTTTTAAAAAAGGGCGCTCGGTGGCGCCCTTTCTCATCTCTCAGCTCAGCTTTCGCCGTCAGTCCGTGACCTTCACCGAGGTCATCACATCCGGCTGACCGATCACGGCACCGTTCGGACCGCTGCCCTTCTTGATCGCGTGAACGATTTCCATGCCGGAGGTCACCTTGCCCACCACCGTGTATTGACCGTTCAGATGCGGTGCGGGCGCGAACATGATGAAGAACTGCGCATTGGCGGAGTTCGGGTTCTGGCTGCGCGCCATGCCGACGACACCCTCGTCAAAGGACAGATCGGAAAACTCGGCTTTGAGGTCCGGATATTTCGACCCGCCGCGTCCGGCCATCTGCATGGAGAACTCCGGCGCGCCCATCTTGCCGTATTGCACATCGCCGGTCTGCGCCATGAAGCCGTCGATCACGCGATGAAACACGACATTGTCATAGGCACCTTCGGCGGCGAGCTTGGTGATCTGCTCGACATGATCCGGGGCCACATCCTCGAACAGGTCGATGTGAACCACGCCATTGGCCTCGCCCGCGACGGTGATGTCGAGCCCGGTGGCAAAGGCCGGACCCGCCGCCAGAGCGGCAATCAGGGTGAGAGATTTAAGCATCGGCGGCCACCTTCACGGAGATCATTGCATCCGGAACCATCGGCGGCTCGCCACGGGTGATCTTGTCGACAGCCTCCATGCCGGAGATCACGCGGCCATAGACCGTGTACTGGCGGTTGAGGAAGTGGTTGTCGTTGAAGTTGATGAAGAATTGCGAGTTGGCGGAGTTCGGGTTCTGCGCCCGCGCCGCCCCGATGGTGCCGCGATCGTGCGGAATACCGGAGAACTCGGCCGGAAGGTCCGGCAGGTCGGAGCCGCCCGTGCCTGCGCGGCGCAGTTCGAACTTTTTGGTCTGGTTGCCGAATTTCACGTCACCGGTCTGCGCCATGAAACCGTCGATCACGCGGTGGAACACCACGCCGTCATAGGCACCGGCGCGCGCGAGTTCCTTCATCCGCTCGCAATGCTTGGGCGCGATATCGGGCAGCAGCTCGATGACCACCTCGCCGCCGTCGAGCGTGATGATGATGGTGTTTTCGGGGTCCTTGATCTCGGCCATGAATGCCTCCTCCGGGTGGAAATGGGTCAAAATTTAGCGCAGTTTAGTGTCTGGGCGCGTCAAGGGAAAGACCGATCTGCGCGATGTGCCCGCATGCGCCTCACGCGCGGTTGACGAAGCGGTGAGGAGCCGTCAAACAGGTGTCGACAGATGCCCAACCTTCTTAACAAGGACTTTTCGACATGGCTTGGAAAACCCTCGACGACATGGATCTCTCCGGCAAGGTGGTGCTGACGCGCGTCGACATCAACGTGCCCGTCAAGGACGGCAAGGTGACCGACGCCACCCGGATCGAGCGGATCAAACCCACCATCGACGACATTCTCGACAAGGGCGGCAAACCGGTTCTGCTGGCGCATTTCGGACGCCCGAAAGGCGAGGTGATGCCGGAGATGAGCCTCGGTCTGATCAAGGATGCGGTCGCCGAGGTTCTGGGCGTACCGGTGAAATTCGCCACCGACTGCATCGGCGGCCCGGCCAAGGAGGCCGTTGCGGCGCTTGGCGAGGGCGAAGTGCTCCTTCTGGAAAACACCCGATTTCACAAGGGCGAGACCGACAATGACGGCCAGTTCGCCGCCTCCCTCGCGGCGCTTGGCGACGTCTATGTCAACGACGCCTTCTCCGCCGCGCACCGCGCGCATGGGTCGACCGAGGGCGTGGCGAAACTCCTGCCCTCCTGCGCCGGACGCCTGATGCAGGCGGAGCTTTCCGCACTCGAAAGCGCACTTTCCACGCCGGAGCGTCCGGTGGTCGCGGTCGTGGGCGGGGCGAAAGTCTCGACCAAGCTCGATCTGCTGGGCAATCTGGTGCGCAAGGTAGACTATCTGGTGATCGGCGGCGGCATGGCGAACACTTTCCTCGCCGCCGAGGGCGTCGACGTGGGCAAATCGCTCTGCGAACACGATCTGGCCGAAACCGCGCGCGAGATCACCAAGAAGGCCGGCGAAGCGGGCTGCGAGATTGTCCTGCCGGTCGATGTGGTCGTGGCACGCGAATTCAAGGCCGGGGCCGAAAACGAGACCGTGCCGGTCACCGAATGCCCGGCGGATGCGATGATTCTCGATGCCGGACCGAAATCGGTCGAGAAGATCGCCGAAATCCTTGAAGGCGCGAAGACGCTGATCTGGAACGGCCCGCTCGGCGCCTTCGAGATCGAGCCCTTCGACATGGCGACCAATGCGGCGGCGCAAAAGGCCGCCGAGCTGTCGAAAGCCGGCAAGCTGGTGTCGGTCGCAGGCGGCGGCGACACGGTCGCGGCGCTCAACAAGG
The DNA here is from genome assembly GCF_001550095.1 of Celeribacter ethanolicus. GTDB lineage: Bacteria > Pseudomonadota > Alphaproteobacteria > Rhodobacterales > Rhodobacteraceae > Celeribacter > Celeribacter ethanolicus. Next base: position 65,315 of record NZ_LRUC01000049.1, read on the forward strand.
CGGGGGCCGCCGACGACTTCACCTATATCTCGACGGCGGGCGGCGCCTTCCTCGAGTGGATGGAAGGCAAGGAACTTCCTGGCGTCGTCGCCCTTGGATAAGTTTGAAAAGCCCGCCGCGCGCGGGCTTTTTCATACCCTGATCCGGCGACATGGCGGCTATGCCAAAGAGGGTTGCGTCAGATCATGCCGAATGCCCGCAAAAGGGGCTAGCTTCCGGGCGGAATCGCCCGCTAGCGCCACCAAGGAAAGAAAAACGTGACAATTCCAAGGCGTTAGCGCCACCACGATTGCGACCGAATGCCGGGCGGGTTAACCCGGTAAGGAACTCCAGAATTCCCGCACACGGGACAGATTTGAGCCAAAAGAGGAAACACATGTCCATTCAGGAAATGACCGCGAAAATCGGCGAAGGCCAGGGCTTCATCGCAGCACTCGACCAGTCGGGCGGGTCCACCCCGAAAGCGCTGAAACTCTACGGCATCGAGGAAAACGAATATTCCGGCGAAGAGCAGATGTTCGACCTGATCCACGAGATGCGCTCCCGCATCATGACCTCCCCGGCCTTTACTGGCGAGAAGGTGATCGGTGCGATCCTGTTCGAAATGACCATGGACCGCATGGTCGAGGGCAAGCCGACCCCCTCCTATCTCTGGGATGTGAAGGGCGTTGTGCCGTTCCTCAAAATCGACAAAGGTCTGGAAGCCGAAGAAAACGGCGTGCAGCTCATGAAACCGATGCCGGGTCTCGACGATCTTCTGGCCCGCGCGTTCAAACTCGGCGTGTTCGGCACCAAAGAGCGCTCCGTGATCAACGCCGCCAACCCGGAAGGCATCAAAGCCGTGGTGGATCAGCAATTCGCTGTGGGCGATCAGGTTATCGCCGCTGGTCTGATGCCAATCCTCGAGCCGGAAGTGACCATCACGATTGCCGACAAGGCCGAGGCCGAAGCGATCCTGCGCGAAGAGATCCTCAAACATCTCGACGCCATGCCGGAAGACAAACAGGTGATGCTGAAACTCTCCCTGCCGACCGAGGCGAATTTCTACAAACCGCTGGTCGACCACCCGCGCGTTCTGAAAGTCGTAGCGCTGTCCGGAGGCTATGCCCGTGACGAAGCCAACGAGATCCTGTCGAAAAACACCGGCATGATCGCATCCTTCTCCCGCGCGCTGTCCGAAGGGCTGAACGCCAAACAGAGCGACGCGGAGTTCAACGACATGCTCGCCGCCGCCGTGGACGGTATCTACAAGGCCTCCATCGCAGGCTGAACCGCCGCGCCCGGGATCACAGGCTAATCGGAAAATCAGGCGTCCCTCAGGGGGCGCCTTTTTCGTTTCAGCATTTTTTTGCAGATGATTCGTTTTTGGGATTCACAGAGAGAATCGCCTGTGTCATAAACAGGTTACGGAGGCGATCCGCCAAAGAGAAAGCCCCGTGAGGCAGAGCAGGTGACTTACCCATCGTGGTCAGGCACCTTTCATACAAAGGTAAGAAGCCTATCATGGCTCATCCGCGCAAACGCCCGTCGCTGACTGTGCTGTTGTACAGTGGCGTCATGGTCACCCTCGGTGGCTATTTCACCTTTGCCGCCGTGCAGGGGGAATACGGGCTGTTTCGCCGTTTGCAGATCGAGGCAGAATTGTCTCAACTGCAAACGGTGAGCGGCAAGCTCGACGATGAGCTTGCGGTGATGCGCAACAAGACCCTGCGCATGTCTGACACCTACCTCGATCTCGATTTGCTGGACGAACAGGCGCGCGACATCCTCGGGTATCTGCGCACCGACGAGATCGTCATTCGCTGACATCCCCTGCCCCGAAAGGCAAAAGATGACACAGAGAGACAGAGAATTTGCCCTCCTCCTCACCCGCCGCCGCATGATCCTCGGCGGGGCTGGCCTGTTGACACTGTCCGCCTGTGGCGGCGGCTACGGCGGCGCACCTGCAAACCCGGAAGACGCCTGTGCGATCTTCCGCGAGCGCCCCCATTACCAAAGGGCGCTTGAGGCCTCAGAACGCAAATGGGGTGTGCCGGTGCATGTGCAAATGGCGCTGATCTATCAGGAATCCACCTTCCGCGCGACCGCCCGCCCGCCGAAACGCTATGTGCTGTTCATCATCCCGAAAGGCCGGGCCAGCTCGGCGCGGGGCTATGCTCAGGCGCTCGACGGCACATGGGACGATTACCGCAACGGCCCGGGCCGCGCCGGTGCCAGCCGCAGCAACATCCGCGACGCCACCGATTTCATCGGCTGGTATGTCTCGACCAACAACGCCGCCTTGGGGATCGCCAACACCGACGCCCGCAACAGCTATCTGGCCTATCACGAAGGCCGCACCGGCTACGCCCGCGGCTCGCACAACGGCAAGACATGGCTTTTGAACACGGCGGATGGCGTGGCTGCACGAGCGGCGCGGTATGAGGCGCAGTTGGGGTATTGTCGCGGGTGAGACACTCTAATTAAGAACGTGTACAACGATTACAACTGCGCCCTCTCAATCCTCAAAATAGCGTCCATCAATCGCTTTTGCATATCGAAGAAAAGCAGCCACGCTATCAAAAATGAAGCGAGCCTCTTCCAGCTCTACGAGTTCTGGATTGTCATGAGCAAGAGAGCGATCATTGCGAACTGGGCTCATCGCATCAAAAATGCTAATTGAGCTTTTAATAATCCTCTCGGACAAAGGTGTAATATCTCGCTGCCTCTGCAGAAGCTTTACATATTTTCCGACACGTGAATGAAGCGGATCGTCTCTTCCACACTCTCCCCCTCCGTGCTTCTTCACCAAAGACGCGAAGCGTTTCATACAATATGTATGCAGACGATCAATTCCAGCTTGAGGCTTATTTGCATCCAAGTCGCGTCGAATAGAAGCAACTAGCTCTTCAAGAGTTTCATTCGGCTCAAATGCCTCGATTGCCGACGTATCGATTGCATCAGTACGCCCTTCAATACGCGCAACGGTGGAAAAGAAAAGCTCTCGTGCCCTCTCCTCATCCGGCAACGGGGTCACATATGGCAGACCTTCCCTATACTCCCACATCTCACGCAAAAGCTTTGCAACAAGACTGGGACTAGCTCGCTCAATGAAAGACCGAAGGCGCTTAGCTTTAGAAGTTCCCCTCCCATTGAAAAAACTCGTTTGCTCTTGAGGGTCAATACCAAGTGTCTCGTAGAAAAAATCGTTAAATGTTCTATCTGAGAAGTCGAGCACATACCCTCCTCCCATACCTAAGACGAGCTCAAGATTGTCGCGCTCATTTCTTGAAATCATTTTTTCATATGCATTTCGCCCAATCATTCTGAACGTCTCCTATCCATCTCAGATATATTTACGCCCCTTCCCCCCTCGGGAAACAAGGCATCATAACAACTCGCCATTCCCTAAACGCATAGCTGCCTCCCACGGCGCATAACAGAAAATTCGTGCATTCAAGCCCCGCCTCCTTTATCGTATAGTTTAACACTAAACTATCAGCCGTGATCTTGGAGGAGGAGGCCTGATGGCACCCCGTAAAACAGCATCCAAACCGGCGAGCACGGCCAATGTGTCGAAAGACGAGCTGCTCGCCTATTATAAAGACATGCTTCTTATCCGTCGTTTCGAGGAAAAGGCCGGCCAGCTTTACGGCATGGGCCTCATCGGCGGGTTCTGCCACCTTTATATCGGTCAGGAAGCCGTCGTGGTCGGGCTTGAAGCCGCCGCGAAAGAGGGCGACAAGCGCGTGACCTCCTATCGCGACCACGGCCATATGCTCGCTTGCGGCATGGACCCGAACGGCGTGATGGCCGAGCTAACGGGGCGCGAGGGCGGCTATTCCAAGGGCAAGGGCGGCTCGATGCACATGTTCTCGAAAGAGAAGCATTTCTACGGCGGCCACGGCATCGTCGGCGCTCAGGTTCCGATTGGCGCAGGACTTGCCTTCTCCGACAAGTACAAAGGCAATGACAACGTCACCTTCGCCTATTTCGGCGATGGCGCGGCCAACCAGGGCCAGGTCGCCGAGACCTACAACATGGCGGAAATCTGGGACCTTCCGGTCATTTTCGTCATTGAAAACAACCAATACGCCATGGGCACCTCGACCCAGCGTTCGACGAAATCCCCGTCTTACTGGGAACGCGGCGCGGCCTACGGGATCGAAGGCGAGGAAGTCGACGGCATGGACGTTCTGGCCGTGAAAGAGGCCGGTGAGCGCGCCGTCGCGCATTGCCGCGCGGGCAAAGGGCCGTACATTCTTGAGGTCAAAACCTATCGCTACCGCGGTCACTCCATGTCCGACCCGGCGAAATACCGGACCCGCGAGGAAGTGCAGAAAATGCGCGAGGAACGCGATCCGATCGAAGCCGTGCGGTCTATTCTTCTGACCGGCGGCCATGCGTCTGAGGAAGACCTCAAGGCCATCGACAAGGACATCAAGGCCGTGGTCAACGAATCTGCGGAATTCGCGAAAACCAGCCCGGAACCGGCGCTCGAAGAGCTTTGGACCGACATTTACGCGGATGAAATTCCGCCGCACAGCGCCTGATCCGGAGGAGATACGACAATGGCAACCGAACTTCTGATGCCCGCCCTCTCTCCGACCATGGAAGAAGGCACGCTCGCGAAATGGCTCGTCAAGGAAGGCGACACCGTCTCCGCCGGCGACATCATCGCAGAAATTGAAACCGACAAGGCCACGATGGAATTCGAGGCAGTCGACGAGGGCATCGTCGGCAAGATTCTTGTGGCCGAAGGCACCGAAGGTGTGAAGGTCAATGAGGTGATCGCGATCCTCGTGGAAGAGGGCGAAAGCGCCGACGATGTGGCGGCCCCTGCCCCGGCCGCCGCGGCTCCTGCGGCCGCAGAGGCGCCGGCAAGCACCCCGGCGAAAGCCGCAGCGCCCGTCGCAGTCGTCTCCAAAGCCTCCCCGGATTTCCCGGAAGGCACGAAGATGAAGACCCAGACCGTGCGCGAAGCGCTGCGCGACGCCATGTCCGAAGAGATGCGCCGGGATGAAAACGTCTTCCTCATGGGGGAAGAGGTTGCCGAGTATCAGGGGGCGTACAAGATTTCCCAAGGTATGCTGGACGAATTCGGCTCGAAACGCGTGATCGACACGCCGATCACCGAGCACGGCTTTGCGGGCATCGCCACCGGTGCGGCCTTTGGCGGGCTGAAACCGATTGTCGAATTCATGACCTTCAACTTCGCGATGCAGGCCATCGACCACCTGATCAACTCCGCCGCCAAGACGCTTTACATGTCCGGCGGTCAGATGGGCGCACCGATGGTGTTCCGAGGTCCGAACGGGGCCGCCGCTCGCGTGGGCGCGCAGCACTCGCAGGATTACGCCGCTTGGTATGCGCAAATTCCGGGCCTGAAAGTCGTGATGCCCTACTCGGCAGCCGACTACAAAGGCCTGATGAAAACCGCGATCCGCGATCCGAACCCGGTGATCTTCCTTGAGAACGAAATTCTCTACGGCAAATCCTTCGAGGTGCCGGATCTTGAAGATTTCACCATTCCCTTCGGCAAGGCCCGCATTTGGCGTGAAGGCACGGATGTGACCATCGTCTCCTTCGGGATCGGCATGACCTACGCTTTGGAGGCCGCCGACAAGCTGGCCGAAGAGGGCATTTCCGCCGAGGTCATCGACCTGCGCACCCTGCGCCCTATCGACTATGACACCGTGCTGGCCTCCGTGATGAAGACCAACCGCTGTGTGACCGTCGAAGAAGGCTGGCCGGTCGGCTCCATCGGCAACCACATCTCCGCCACGATCATGCAGCGTGCCTTCGATTATCTCGACGCGCCGGTGATCAACTGCGCCGGTAAAGATGTGCCGATGCCCTACGCTGCCAACCTCGAAAAACTCGCGCTTGTGACCACCGACGACGTCGTGGCTGCCTGCAAAGAAGTCACCTACCGCTAAGGAGAACCCGTTATGGCTATTGAACTTTTGATGCCCGCGCTGTCTCCGACGATGGAGGAAGGCACGCTGGCGAAATGGCTCGTGAAGGAGGGGGATACCATCTCCTCCGGCGACGTGATCGCAGAGATCGAGACCGACAAGGCGACGATGGAATTCGAAGCCGTGGACGAAGGCGTCATGGGGAAAATCCTCGTGGCGGAAGGCACTGAGGGCGTGAAAGTGAACGCCCCCATCGCCCTGCTTTTGGAAGAGGGCGAAGACGCCTCTGCCGCTGAGACTGTCGGCTCCTCTGCGCCCGCTCCGGCGGCGGAAGAAGCCACGAAAGCCGAAGCGGCGGCTCCGGCTCCGTCCGCTGCTGCGGCCCCTGCCCCGGCAGCGCCCAAAGCGGCCTCTGGCGAGCGCATCTTTGCCTCGCCGCTGGCGCGTCGTATCGCGGCTCAGAAAGGTCTCGATCTGTCTGCGATTGCGGGTTCCGGTCCGAAAGGCCGTATCGTGAAAGCGGATGTGGAGAATGCCACAGCCGCGCCGAAAGCCGAAGCTCCGAAAGCCGCGGCGCCTGCCCCGGCTGCTGCAGCGGCGGCATCCGCTGGTCCCTCTGCGGATATGATCGCGAAGATGTACGAAGGTCGCGCGTACGAGGAAATCAAACTCGACGGCATGCGCAAAACCATCGCCGCGCGTCTCACGGAAGCCAAGCAGACCATCCCGCATTTCTACCTGCGCCGCGACATTCAGCTCGATGCGCTGATGAAATTCCGGGGCGAGCTGAACAAGCAGCTCGAAGGCAAGGGCGTGAAGCTTTCGGTCAATGATTTCATCATCAAGGCGGTGGCGAATGCGCTGCAAGAAGTGCCGACCGCCAATGCTGTTTGGGCCGGTGACCGGGTGTTGCAGATGAAAGCCTCTGACGTGGCTGTCGCTGTGGCGGTCGAAGGCGGGCTGTTTACGCCGGTATTGAAAGACGCCGACATGAAATCGCTCTCGGCCTTGTCGAAAGAGATGAAAGATCTGGCCACCCGTGCGCGCGACCGCAAACTTGCGCCGCAGGAGTATCAGGGCGGGTCCTTCGCGATCTCGAACCTCGGCATGTTCGGCATCGACAATTTCGACGCCATCGTGAACCCGCCGCATGCCGGTATTCTGGCCGTCGGCTCCGGGGTGAAGAAACCGGTGGTCGGCGCGGATGGCGAGATCAAGGTTGCGACCGTGATGTCTGTCACCATGTCGGTGGACCACCGCGTGATCGACGGGGCTTTGGGCGCGGAGCTTTTGAAAGCCATCGTCGAGAACCTGGAAAATCCGGTGGCGATGCTGGCGTAAATCGTACCACAACGTAAATCGCAAAAAAGCCCCGCCAAAGCGGGGCTTTTTTATTGTTTCCACATTAACATTGGATAACATCGGGAAATAATAAACATCATCCTTTTCAAAGGTTTCTGGTTTGAGCTTCTATTTTGCATTGAAAACCCAAAGTAAGATCACAACGGACGATATTCTCAGCGCGCTCACCAAGAGCGATGTCGCCGCCCTACAAACAGACGCCAGGACGGTCTTTTATCACCCGGGGCAATCCCTGCGCGGGGTGATCCTTTATGAAACGAATGATGGCTATGACATCGGTCTGAACGCGTTCACACCCCGCATTGACGCGTATCTGGCTCGGGAGATCGCATCGGTCATCGCCAAGAGAACGCAAGCCGAAGTTTACGCAGAGGACGATGAGCACGCGATACCGGCGGAACGCCTTGCGGAGTATGGCGGTGAGGATTGGATCGCCGCACGAGAAAACGAAGCGCAACTGCTCATGGCGCAATCTGGCAGTCAGATCACAGATCAATATTCGACCGTCTTCGGTTACAAACGCCCTTTCGCCCTCCCAACATCAAAGGCACTCAGTGCACAAGACCGCCTGAGCGAAATCGACAGGCTCATGCTGGAAGGCATTGCCCTTCAACAGATCGACGACGTCGAAGATATATATCCCGCGCAAATGTTCACCATGATCTTCAAGGCGCCAAAGCGGCGTCTTTTGGATCGCCTCAAAGGCAGACCTCAGCAAGATGCACCGCCTGATCGACATTTTTTCACAGTGACGGAAGAGACACGTACACTGACACCTGCGCCGATGAACTTTGGAGAGTTAGAGGTCAACTTGGTGGACAAAAGCAATCAAACGCGAACCATCACTGCTGAAAAACTGTACAACCATGCGCGCAGCCTTGGGTGCAGGGAATATGGTTTCGGTAGTTTTGACCTCACCTTGTCGGGCGATGATTTCGAAAAGATTTTTGCCGAAGCTCGAGCGCTTTCTCCCCTTGCCTAACAGGTTTGTCGACGGGGAAAATATTATTCCAACATGATCCGTCTCAAATCCCCCTCCCTTCCGCCCTGTTAGAGTGCCCTTGGAAAGTGGCCTGACCTCTGAGCGGCAAGGTTCTCGTGGCAGGCCGTCACAAAGGAGGCCCATTATGGACTGGTCAAAGGAACTCGAAGGTGTGCAAAACGCCATGATGGCGTTCGGGCAAGGATCGCCTGCGGTCGGGGAAGGCTTCAACGCCCTGCACCATGCAGCGACCGCCGAAGGGGCGATCCCGGTGAAACATAAGGAGCTTCAGGCCCTCGCCATCGGCATCACCAAGCAATGCATCAACTGCATCGGTTTTCACGTCAAGGCCTCGATCGACGCGGGCGCCACACGCGAGGAAATCGCGGAAACGGTCGGCGTCGCGATTCTGATGGGTGGCGGCCCGTCCTTCATGTACGGGATCAAGGCGTTGGAGGCCTATGACGCACTGAAGGCCTGAGGGATCGGCTCGCCCCGATGCTCATGCGCTCCCCGTGGTCTCCTCGGAGAGCGCAAAGTCTTTGCGAATGGCGGCGATGCGTTCGGGGTCGGTGATTTCGAGATGGGTGAGGTAGAGCAGCTTGTCGTGGCCTTTGCGAAGCTGCATGTTGTCCCCATGGTTCACCATGTAGAGCACCGCCGGGAACGGAACCGGAGCCAATGGATAGCCGAGGCGTTCGGACCTTTTCGCGTAGTTCATATGCCCCTTGCCAAGCATGCGCATGTAGAACACCGGAAAGGCCTGTTTGCCCCAGTCCACCGCGAAAAACGCGCAGGAGCCACAATGTTCCCAAAGATCATGCTCCCCGCCGATCGCCCGGCCCATCGGCGCGATGCGTCCGCTCGGCGCATCCACCATATAGCCCTGTTCGATCAGATAGCCGCGCCCGTTGTTGTCCTCCGCCACATAGCGGAACAGATCCGGATGCAGCAGATCGTCGGCGTCGAGATGCATGACATAGCTGAACCGATCGAAGCGGCGCGCCGCATATTCGGCCATCAGCCGGGCCTTCACCCGCTGATCCGAGATATTCGCCGCGCCAGTGTGGGGTGGCGCGGGCAGGAAATGGTAGCCGTCCTGATCGGGGAAATTCCCCGGTCGGTCCTGCGAGCACAGGATCACTTCGAAATTCTGGTACGACTGCGCCCGGAGCGAGGCCAGTGTGCCCTCGAGAATGTCGCACACCCTCTGCCAGTCCTGCGCCCGCGCCTTGCCGACCAGCGGGATCATCACCACGATCAACGGCGCGGGATCGGGCCGGTGCGGCTTTGCGAAAACCCGTCGATAGCCCGATGCGAACAAAGATTTCACATCCATCGTGACGTCGTCCGTCTGCGTCTCAGCCCTGATCGCCGGTGCGCGCACCGATGAGCTGGTTCATCGAGATCGACGGCTGCGAACAGCCCGCTTCGCCCACGACCTTGGCGGGCACACCCGCAACGGTGGTGGCGGGCGGCACTTCGTTCAGCACGACGGACCCCGCTGCGATGCGCGAGCAGCAGCCGATGCGGATATTGCCCAGAACCTTGGCTCCCGCACCGATCAGCACGCCATCACCGATCTTCGGATGACGGTCCTCATCCTCCTTGCCGGTGCCGCCGAGCGTCACGTCATGCAGGATCGAGACATTGTCACCAATGACTGCGGTCTCCCCGAAGACCAGCGCATGGGCATGATCGAGGAACAGCCCCTTGCCGATCCGGCAGGCCGGATGGATGTCGACGGAAAATTGCTCGGACATGCGCATCTGGAAGAAATAGGCCAGATCGCGACGGCCTTCGCGCCAGAGCCAGTTGGAGACGCGATGCGCCTGGGTCGCCTGAAAGCCTTTGAAATAGAGCAAGGGCTGAATGTAGCGGTGGCAGGCCGGATCGCGGTCATAGACGGCGCAGATGTCGGCGCGCGCGGCCTCAGCGAGCGAGGGATCGGAGACATAGGCCTGATCGGCAATCTCGCGAATGAGCTGTTCGGACATGTCGCCGGAGGCGAGTTTCTGCGCGATCCGATAGGCCAACGCATCTTCGAGCGTCGCATGATGCAGGATGCAGGCATGCACCAACCCGCCCAGTAGCGGCTCGGCATCCACAGCTTCGCGCGCCTCGGAAACGATGCGGCTCCAGACGGGATCGAGTTCTTTGAGAGTTGTGCGGATCTTGGCCATGCGCTTTTCCTCTTTGTCAGGAGCTTACTATAGATAGGTCCGGTTTCCAAAGCGCAAGTGCACAAGACAGAAAAAAGCCCCGCGCAATTCTGCACGGGGCCGTTTCAGGGGCCTTTGGCCCTCACTCCGACGGCAGCGAGAACTGCACGCAATGGAGGGCCAGACGGATCACCCCGCCCGCATCGAAATCGCCGCCCTCGCCGGTGAGGATCAGATCCTCGGAACCATAGTAGGTCAGCGGATTGCCGGTCAGCCCGCGCAGCCAGCTTCCCTGAGTCAGCGACAGACCGGACCCGTAGCGGTTCGACGAGGCGGCCACACCAAGGGAAAACCCGGTCAGTCCGGTGCCGGTGATGTCCGAAAGAACCCGCCCGGTGACGCCGTAGACCACCGACTGGCCGGGGATGGCATAGCTCACGGCGGAAGTGGTGCCCGCGGTGAGCGTGTGATCCACCTCGATCACCTTTTGCACCATGCCCGCCCCATGAGCCGAAAGCGTGATGAGGCCCAGCACCCAGTCACTGCCATCGAACCCGGCCCAGCCGTTCTGATCGGCGACATAAGCGCGCATGCCGAGCGTGGCGGGCACGAAGGCCCAGCCGCCGTTAACATAAAGCGCGATGCTTCCGTCCTGACCGGCCCAGTCATTGACCGCAGAGGCCGGCACACCGTATGCCTCGCCCTCCTGCGGGGTCGTGGGCGGCGTTGTCTCGCTCACAGAGATCAGCGTGAGCTGCATCAACCCGTCGAGACGCGCCAAGGCTTCGTTCATGGTGACATGTTTCTGCGCCTGAGAGGCCTCAAGCAGCGGCAGGGCGAAGCGGGGGGTGTCAGTCATGGATCTCGATCTCCCGGAAGAGGCCCACCCCGAAGCTTTCGGAGATTTGGGCAACGTGGATGTCATAAGCGCCGGTCACGCCGTCGCTCGATTTCTGTCCGGCCGTGTAGGTCCAGGCCGGGCTGGTGACGGTGATTTCGCGCAGGACAGCCCCGCCTTGCACCACACGCACAAGATACAGTTCCGCAGCCTCGCCCAGCGGCACCTCGTAGGATTGCCAACTGTCGCCGTCGATCCGCGTGCGCCGGACCCAGCTCACCTCTGTGCTGCCGCCACTCGTCACGCTGGCGCGAAGATGCGCAGGCGCATAGGGGCGCAGGCCGATGCCGTCGAAGGCCTCGACATAATGCTCGTAGCTCGGATCGTCATAGCCCCGGCTGGCCGGGCCGATGCGGTAATGCCGGGCAAGCCCGCGCGCGGATTGCGCGATGTCGATCTGCCGCAGCGTGCTGTCCAGAAGGACGAAGCGCGATCCGATGGGCCAGCCGGGCGTCAGACCGCCCGTCCCAAGCCCATCCGAGCCCAATTGCCCGCGCAGCCTGAGCGTCAGATCGTAGGTCAGCGGCGCGACCAGCTCGGCCGTGGCGAACTGGAACACTTCCCAATTGGCCGAGGTGCCATCGCCGATCACCGCGACATTGGCGCCATTGAGCACATCGAGCATCTCGGCGGAGGACAGCGCCCCCTTGGTGAGCCTGACCCGAAGCGCAGCGCCGCGATCCCAAAGCCCCGGCGTGGCGGGCTCCAACGCGCTCAATGTGACCCCGATGGTGGACCAGATCGGCAAGAGCGTGTTGAGCTCATAGCCGCTGTCGGAGGTCGAGGCATAGACCGCCGCCGATCCCGGCCAGGGGTCCGCCGTCACCGCGATATGCGGCGCATAGGGCACCTCACTGCCGGTCAGAAGCGGCAGATCGAGAAACAGCGGATAGACCGGCACGGGGGCGGAGAAGGCCTTGGTCTCGACGATCTCCTCGACCGCCTCGGAGGGCTCATAGATCTCTTGTTCGACGCGGACCGCCTCGATCTGTTGCTGCGCGCCGAGGGTGACATGGTCGATGCGATAACGCAGATTGCCCTCCGCACTCCTGAGCGTGATCACATCGCCCGCGCCCACCGCCATCAGCGAAGGCGGCAGGGCGAACCGCGCCGTGTCGCGCGCCACGCGGGATTCGGACAGCCAGCGCTCGGTGATCTGCCGCCCCTCGGCCCGGCTGAGCGCCAGAGGCAATTCGGAGCGCGAGATCAGCCGGGTTTCCTCATCCGGAAAAATCGCCTCCTCGGAGCGTGCGCCATAGTCGTCATCGGCATCCACGAAGGTGAGTTGTACCCGTCCCGCGACCTCAGCCTCGGGGGCGCGCACGCGTTCCAGAATGCCGTCGAGCTCGTCACTGTCGGCGAGCTGATCCTCACTCAGATCGAGCATGGATTTGCCATCCCGCGACCGGAACACCAACTGTCCCTCACGCTCGATCGCCTCGAACCCATAGGCCAGCATCAGGGGTTGCAGCGCCGACCGCGCGCCGGAAATGTCGGAGACGCTATAACCGCGCAGCACGCCCCAAAGCTCAGACGTGTCAATCTCATCTACCCCGGAGCGGGCGCAGATCTCGGTCACAACATCGGCCAGTGAGCGCGCGGTGGAGCGGCCGTTGAGCCAATGACCACGGGCGTAATTGTCACCATCCGACCACACGGAGGTGGTCGACGGGAAAGTCGGGTAAGGCCGCGCATCCCAGGCCCAGAGATGGGCGCGACTCATGTCGATCATCGCACCGCCATAGACATCGGAGGTCGGGTTATGCGCCGTATCTCCCCAATATTCGGTCATCGCCCGGACATATTGCAACTGGATGAAATCGTCGCGCCGCCCGTTCGAATAGGCCGGAAGCGCGCTTTCCGAGGATTTCGCATCGAGGAACTTGTTCGGCTCGTTGGTGCCCTTGTCGATCGCGGCACAGCCGAATTCGGTGAACCAGATCGGTTTCGATCGCGGCACCCAAAGCGACGGTGTCTCGCTGCGCACCCCATTGATCCGCTCGTGGTGGTCGTTCTGCCACCAGCCGCGCATGTCCTTGTAGCGGTACACCCAATCCTCGCCATAGGCGCCATCAGCGATCGGCGTGCGGATCTGGGCCGCGTCATGGTTCTCATGCGCGTAATACCAGTCATAGCCCTCGCCGCCCTCGATATTGGATTTGAGGTAGTCGAGATTGTAGATCGAACCCCAGTCGGCATCGAGGTGATCGTCACCCTCGCGCCAGTCCGACAGCGGCATGTAATTGTCGATGCCGATGAAGTCGATATTGGCGTCTGCCCACAAGGGATCGAGGTTGTAATAGACATTGCCGTCGGCCTGATAGCCGAAATATTCCGACCAGTCGGCAGCATAGCCGATCTTGCACTCAGAACCGAGGATCGACCGCACATCGGCCGCGAGCTGGATCAACTGATCCACGGCCGGAAACCCGGAGGCGCCGCGAATGCGGGTGAGCGCGCGCATCTCGGAACCGATACAAAAGGACTCGACGCCGCCTGCCAGCGCACAAAGATGCGCGTAATGCAGGATCATCCGGCGAAAGGAAAACTCCGCAGGCCCGCTATAACTGACGGTCCGGCTCAGGGGGGTGAAATCGCTCACCTGTGCCATGCCGAAAAATGCCGCGACCTCGGCCTCGGCAGCGGCGGTGCCGTCCGTCGTGCCCGAAACTCCTGGTGCCAGCGCTGTAGTGATCCGCCCGCGCCAAGGCAGAGCCGGTTGCTCTTCTGCGCCGGTCCACGGATCAATAAGGCCGTTGCCCGCCATCTGATCCATCAGGATGAACGGATAGAACATCACCTCCTGGCCCGCTTCATGCAGCGCCCGGATCGCCTGCACCACCGACTGATCGGTCGGCGTGCCGCCATAGATCACCCGATCCTCCGCATCGCGCGGGATCGTGGTCGCGGTGGCGCGTGTCAGCCCGGAGACCTTCCACGCCATATCCCTGGAGTCGCGTGCCGTTTGTTCGACCTTGGGCTGAATCTGACATGTGCCACAGCGCAGATCGTTCCCGAACCACGATACCACAAGCGAGGTCGAACCACAGTTCGGCAATTCCTCGGCCATGGTGTCGAGCGAGGTGGTGAAATCGCTCTGCCCGGAGGCGGAATTCATGTTGGAGACAAGTACACCGCCCGCCCCGTCCTTCAGATACACCGGTTCGGTCGCCAGCGCATATTCGCCGGTGCCGGGGATCATCGCCACGGCGGGCACCAGATGGGTGAGATCGGACGGTTTCTCGGCCTGATCCGCGCGGATCACCTCGAAAGTGAACTGCGGCACCCGGTTGCCGAAGGGCGTCAGATCCACATCCTCAAGCACCACATAGGCGATGCCGCGATAGGCCGGCACCGTCCCCGCGCCCTCGACTGCCTCGATCTTGGCATCCGGCAACTGGTCCTCGGAGCCGGTGTAGGCCCGCATGGTCAGAGTGCTTTTGTCGATCTCCGAGCCATCGGCCCAGACCCGGCCCACACGAATGATCTCGCCCTCGCAAAGCGCCACGGCAAGCGAGACGGAATAGCTGTATTCCTTCACCGTCGTGCTGGGCGCGGTGCCCTTGCCGCCCACCTTGCTCTTCGATGTGTTCTCCTGAAACTCCGTCGCCCAGATCACCTGACCGCCAACCCGCATCCGGCCATAGACCTGCGCCACCGCCGTACCTTCGGAGGCACCGGTGAGGCGAAACCGTTCGACCCGTCCGGTTTCGACGGTCTGGCTGCCGACGCCCATCAGGCGTTGGTCGATGGCCTGACCGATGGTCGCGCCGATCGCCCGGCCGATCACCACGGAAGAAAGCCCGAAGACACCGCCCCCGACGGAGGCCCCAAGCGCTGCGCCTGCGGCGGAAAGTACGATCGTCGCCATCAGAGATCTCCCTCGCTGTCGTGAACGGATGGAAAGGCGAAACACCGGACGATCCGGCGACGCCAGGGCGCGCTCAGGGCATTCTCAAGAACGCCATGACCGCTATAGGCATGGATAAATGTCGGCGCGTCTCCGACCCGGCCCAGCACGCCAAGATGCTTGGCCACCGCGCCCTGCCGCATCCGGAACAGCAACACATCGCCCGAGACCATCTCGGCGAGCGGTTTCTCGATCAGAATGGACTGCGCGGCACGCAACAGGCTTTCGTCCCGCTGCGGTTCGCTCCAGTCTGCCGTATAGGCCGGAATCCCGATGGGTTCGGCACCATACACCTCGCGCCAGATGCCGCGCAGCAACCCAAGACAATCCGTCCCCGCCCCCTTGCTGGAGGCCTGATGCAGGTAGGGCGTCCCGATCCAGGCCCGGGCGCGCTCCGCAATCCTCAAATCCGTCATCTGCCTCTCCCTCAAAACGGGCTTTCGAAATCACTCAGGTCGAACAGTCCCCCGGAGCGGCTGCTGCCGTCGTTCTTGCCGCTGCGCACCGGATAGGACGCCAGCCAATCCTCCCCCGGAATATGCGGGAAGCCCCGAAAATTCAGGAAGTTGTCGAACTTGAGCCGACAGGTCGCCGCGCGTTTGTCACAGCCCGCTTCGATGCGGATCGTGTCGCCCGGGGCAATCTCGGCGCACAGATCTTCCCAAAGCTCGACCCTGCGACCATCGGCGGAGAGACGATCGTTCTTCACGAGCCCCACAAGCCCCGCCGCCGCGCCCGTTAGCACCGTGAAACGACCCCGCTCGAACCAGCGGTCGTCAAAGCCGGTGAGATCGGCGAAAGCAAAGATCTTACCCTTCTCGACACTCTCGACCGCCACTTCGGTGACATAGCCGGGCTGCAACGTGTCAAAGCCACAGCCCGTGCCGCCCAGAATGGCGGAGCACCCGGCCTGATAGACCCGGCCCTGCGGCTGGTTCAACTCCTCGGTCAGGCCGCGCAGCTCGGCTCGAAATCCGCCCGACACACGGGTGATCTCGCCAAAGCTGCCCTGAAACAGCAGCGCACGTTCAGAGACGTCGGCCCAGTTCACCAGCCAGGAGCGCACATGCGCCCCGTCGAACCGCCCGGCACGGATGTCCTCTTCGGTCACCGCCGCAGCGGAAAGCGCGCCCAGCGCCTCGGTGTTGTCGACCGAAAGCCCGGTGGATTGCTCAAGCGCATTGGCGGTCAGGCCTGTGTCGGCCTTGAACGTCACACCCTCGAACGTCAGGTCGTTGTCGTGATCGGTGAATCCATAGGTCTCGCCATCGCGCCGCACCAAGGCCCAGGCCCGGCACAGCGTCGTCACGCCCGAGGCGAGATGGGTTTGAAGCTCTTCCGAAAAGGCCATCAGACACGCACCTCCACAACCGGCACGTTGGGCACTTCACCCGCCTGAAACGAAGAGACCGAGGTGGAAATGCTGGAGGTGTCGAAGCGCACCGGCACGTCGAATTCGAACCCTGCGGTAATCTCGGCCCCGCCGGTCGGCGGCGTGCCAAAGGTGATCAGGCCGGTGGTGGTGTCCACCTCCCAGTCGACCGCCTCGAACGCCTGCTGCCCGCCGACGCCGATCAGAACCGTGCCGAGCACCGGCTTCTTGATCGGACGGACATAGGCGGTCGCGCCGGAGCGATAGGTTTTCGAAAGTTGAAACACCGTGGTCTCGCCATCGCCCTCGCCGATCACCTGATCCTCGAAACCGGTCACCACCGACGGTTTGCAGGTCTTGTAATCCGACCAGTCCTTCCAGCGAAACCCATAGAGCTGGCCTTGCCGCGCCTCGAAAAACGCAATCAGCGTTTCGATGTCGTCGAGCGAACGCATCCCCAGCCCCGCATCATAGCGGCGGCGCGAATGCGCCCAGGGCGTGTTGCGCTCTTCGAACCCGTTCGCGAGCGTCACCACATCGGTGCGCCGCTCCGGTCCGCCGACGGAGCCAAAGCTCAGATTGGCCGGAAATCTCACATCATGAAAACCCATGGTCTACCCTCCGTCGAAGTCTCTCTGGTGGCCCTTCGGCCGCTTACTGGTTGCGCGAGCCACGGCCCAGGGCCCGGCTCAACTGGGCGGCCACCTGCGACTGGCTGCGCTGGAAGCCCGCGACATCGGGCGTGGTGACATTCATCGTGATATTGACGGGCCGTGAGGATCCCGAGGCCTGCACGCCAAGTTTGCCATTGGCCCCACGGGTGAGCGGCATGATCGCCTCCGCGCCGGCCTCTCCCATCAGCCCCGTGGCGCCGCGCATCGGGAAATAGGTCGGGCTGGACACCACGCCGCCGTTGGCGAAAGGCATGACCTTGCCCTGCGCAAAGGCCCCGCCCTTCTCGAAGGGCAGAAAGCTCTGGATGATGCCCTCAAGCCCTGAGCCCAGTACGGACCCGAAATGGCTCGTCACCGGCGTCACGGCAGCGTTGTAAGCCGCCATCAGCATCGACTGCCCAAGCCCTTTCAGCGCCTCGGCCAGCGTATCGCCATCGAACACCAACCCGTCGATCGCCTTCTTGAGACCGCGCGAAATGCCGCTTTCGAGCTTCGAGACCTCGCGTTGCGTCTCCGCCACCGTCGCCTGAAGCCGCAGCATTTCCTGATTGAACGCTGCCGCCATGGCCTCCGCCCCGCCGATGGCGCTCTCCATCTGTTCGACCCGATCCTCGAAGGTGCTCAAGCCGTTGATATCCGTGCCGTTCAACTCGTCAGCCATGATCTTGCCCTTTCATTCCATCTTCGTCGGGAAAGGCCTTCGCCAGTTCCTCAAGCCGCGCGCGGCCCATCGGTGCCGTGCCGCTGCCCGCCCCCAGCATGAGCAAAAGCTCGGCCGGGGTGAGCGCCCAGAACTCGGCCGGTCTGAGACCCAGCCCCTTGATCCCGAGCCGCATCAGCGCAGGCCATTCGAACCCGCCCTTGTCCGAAATCATCCCCATGACGTTCTCCCTTGGACCTTACGCGGGCACCGTAAAGGCGCGCGCGATCAGCTCTGCGCCCACGCGGGCCGCCTCCAGCGGGCCGCCCGCGATCTCCGCGGTCAGGATGTCGTCATAGCCGCCCTTCCAGCCGCCGCCCCGGAGCCCCGCCACGACGATGCGCAGCACATCCGCCGAAGAAAACCGTCCCGCCTCGTAGCGCTCGACAAGCGCCACCAGCGTGTCGACTTCGAGCCCGGCCTCCAGTTCGGCCAAAGCCCCAAGGGTCAGTTTGAGAACATGGCGGTCGCCGTTCAGCGTCAGCGCCACTTCGCCTTGGAAGGGGTTCGCCATGGCTTACACCGCCGTGAAGCTCAGCGCGCCCGCGGACGCCATGGCCAGCTCATAGGTCGCCTCGCCATTGTACGAGCCCGCGTATTCGATCGAGGTGATCATGAACGCGCCCTGCACCGTCCCGAAATCCGGGATGATGACCTGAAACTCCGGCACTTCGCCGTCGAAAAAGATCTGGCGCGCGCGCTCGTCGGTGCTCTCGTCCTTGAACACGCCCGAGCCGGAGATCGTGGCGCTTTTCACGCCCGCACCGCCCAGAAGCTCGCGCCAGCCGCCCGAGCTTTCCAGCGAGGTGACATCGACGCTTTCCGCGTTGAAGGAAATCCGCGTGGCACGCAGCCCCGCGATGGTTTCAAACGTGCCGGACCCGTTCATGTCCAACTTGATCAGGAGGTCTTTGCCGTTTTGGGCAGCCATGGTCGTTTACTCCGTCTTGGAAAATCAGTTGTCTTCGACGCGCGCGCGGAATTTCAGGTCGATCCTGCGCACATCGCTGTCCTGAACGCGCCGGGCCTTGGCCGACACGAACCAGAGACCGACAAGCGTGCCCCGCGAGAGGGTCAAATCGGCATCCACGAGGATGTCCGAAAGGCGCGCGGCCACCTGTTTCGAGGCGAGAAACCCCGCGCTGTCGGACACGACCGACACGGTGAACTCATGCCGCGCGCCATGCCCGGTCTTGTCGGAAGCGTCGGTGACATCCTCCGGCCCGAGGCTGACGTAAAGCGCCGGGATGGTGCCCGCAGGGGCCGCGTCATAGATCGCACCGCCGACCAAGCCGTCGAGCGTCGCATCCGCGGCCAGCGCCTGAAAAACCGCCGTCTGAAGGGCCGCCGCCACTCCGTAGCTCATGACGTCACCTCCTCACGCGCATTGCAGGTCAGGTAATGTCCCTGTGCATCCATCTCTGTGACGGCGAGAATGCGAAACACCCGCCCGCCTTCGACAAAGCGCTGATCCGGCTTCGGACGCCGTTTCGAGCCGACCGGCGCACCGCGCACCACGATCTTCATCGGAACCCGCGAGACGGTGAGGAAATCCTCGGAAGTCTCGGTCCCCGTCCCAGCCTGGATCGCCGCCCAGAGCGTGCCGAGATGAACCCATGTTTCGACATAGCCGCCCGCGCCGTCAGAGGTGCGTTGCGCCTCCTCAAGCACCAGCTTGCGATTGAGATGCACCACCGCCGACATCAGCTCCGCCCTCCGAAGAGACGCAGGTTGCGGTAGCGCTCCAAAAGCGTGCTGACACCGAACGGCATGGTCGCCTCGCCCACCACCGTCTCGTGACGGTGCTCGTAGTAATGCGCGGCCAGAAGAAACACCGCCTGCGCCAGATCGGCGGGCAGAGCGCCCCATGTATCGGCAAACCCGGCGGTGAAGGTGAATTTCGCCTGACCCGCCACCGGGATTTGCGGCAGGACAAAGCCGGTCGAAACCACACGCGGCCGGTGCATATCCGGTTCCAGCATGTATTTCGCGCTGTCCACCGTGATCTCGGCCCCAAGCCGGTCCACGATGACAAAGCTCGCCACAGCCGTGACGGGCGCCACCGGCAAAACCTGCGCGCTCAGATCGCGCCATGCGGTGACCGTGTAAAGAAAATCGCGGGTGATCAGCACCTTGTTGGTGCGCGCCTCGACCGCCGCCATGGCCGCCCGCAGAAAGCTTTCCAGAACCCCGTCCTGAACCCCGTCGTCGTCAAACCCGGTGCCAAGTCTCATATGGTCCCTGAACTCAGCGACCGGCAGCGCCGCCGTGGCCACCTGGGTCTGCTCCATCAACATCATGGTACAACTCCGTATCCGGGCCCCCTGTTTTTCGAAAACGGACGCGCGATCCCCCTTGCTGCTCGAACGGAGGGGGAGCTGCTAGACAACACGGGTGTATGGACCGCGCATCCGCCGCCCCGGCCCACCAAGGCCGAGGCAAGTCGTTCAGGGAACTCAGGCGATGCCGAATTTCAAAAGCTTGATCGCCGCAAAGTCGGACACATCGCCACCGACGCGCTTGGTCGCATAGAAGAGAACATGCGGTTTCGCGGAGAACGGATCGCGCAGAATGCGCACATCCGGGCGTTCAGCGACGGTGTAGCCGGAGGCAAAGTCACCGAAGGCAATGGCCGCCGCGTCAGACGCGATGTCCGGCATATCTTCGGCGATCAGAACCGGGTAGCCCATCAGACGCGCCGGCTCACCGGCAGCCAGACCATCGGACCAGAGGAAACGGCCATCCGCATCCTTGAGCTTGCGAACCTGACCTGCGGTCTTCGAATTCATCACGAAGGTGCCGTTGGCGCGGTACTGCGCGCCCAGCGCGTAGACCAGTTCAACGATGGCATCCGCCGGGTTGGTACCGTCAAACGCACCGTCGGTGCCGGTCGCGATATAGCCCAAAGAGCCCCAGGCCCAGCTGTCATTGGCCACTTGAGTGTGGTTCAAAATGCCGGTCGGCTTGTCGACACCGTCGCCATTGATAAAGGCGGAGGCTTCGGCAGAGACGAATTTGTCGGCGATGCGACCCGCGAGCCAGCCCTCGATGTCGAAGGCGCTGTCGTCCAGCAGACGCTGCGAGGCTTTCGGCAGAGCGGAAAGCTCGTAAAGCGGGATCGAGATGCGGTCGATGGTCGGCGTCGCGGTCTCGGACAGGGTGCCGGTCTCGGTGACCCAGCCGGAGCCCAGATCGGTGGTGTCGATCAGCACGTCATAAGAGGTCGCTTCGACATTGACGACATTGGCAATCGAGCGGATCGACGCGGTGGATTTCAGCACCGATTTGATCGCGTCGGAGGTCTGCGGATCGACGAGGTACCCGCCATCGCCATTCACGGCGGTGGACATGGATTTGCCCTCAAGCGCCAGACCGCGCAGCGCATCGTCATCGCCATTGCGCACATAGGTGGTGAAGGCCGATTTGTGGGACATATCCACCTCTTGCGCGGCAGACAGGGCCGGACGTGTCAGATTACCGGCGTAGGTGTGAGATTTACGATCAAGCATAGTCAGTCGCTCTTCCTGCTTTTGAAGCTTCGATTTGATTTCGGTCTGAAAGTAGTTGAGATCACTCATGAAACCGGCCAGCGCGGTCTTCACCTCACGGGTCAGATTTGGGGTCAGATCCGGGGCCGGACCCGACTGTCGGGCCGCTCTTTCGGGGTTGCTCATCCAAACATTCCTTTGTCCTGATGTTGGGTTTCGCGGGTGAATGCGCTGGCCTCAGTCATCCCTGAAGCCACCTCCGGCCAGCAGCTTGCGGGCGTCGTTCAAAGCATCCGCGAGATCGCGCAGCATTGCCTCAGCCATGAGCGCATCCGCGCCTTTCGCCTCCGCATTCAGCCGCGCTTCCTGCAGCATCGGAAAGGTCACCAAAGAGACCTCCCAAAGCTCCAGTTCCGACAAAAGGCGTGCGCCTTTCTGATCCTTCTGGGCACGCAGCGTCCGGTAGCCGATCGACAGACCGTCAATCGCCCCCGCCTCGATCAGCGCCACCGCCTCGCGACCCTTTTGCAGATCGGTCAGCAAACGTCCTTTGACATAGAGACCGCGCGCGTCCTCGCGCACCTCGTCCCAGATCCCGATGGGCTGCGCCGGGTCGTGCTGCCACAGCATCTTGACCGAGCGCCCCTTGGCCTTGAGCGCCGCCAGAGACCTGGCATAAGCACCCTTCATGACGATGTCGCCGCCAGTGTCGCGATGCCCGAAGAGAGAGGCGTAACCCTCTATCCTCACACCGTTTTCAACCTTCACCTCTTCGCCCAAACGGGCGAATTTATGCTCAAGGCCGCTGTAGAAATCCTTCTGCATCTCAGTTCCCTTCCTCGGGCACGTCCTCGGAGCTTTCCTCCTCAAACGGCAGTTCCGGTTCGTCCTCGACCTCGTTCTCAAACGCGTCGAACGGCTCCTCTTCCGGCAGCTCCTCGCACACCGGCTCAGGAAGATCGGGCATCAAAGGCGGCAGCCCCAGCATCGCCCGCTTCTCGTCATCGGTGAGGAAATCCGCGCTCGCGATCCGGTTCCATTGCGCATCGCGCTCCGTCGACAGCGCCGGCACCTGATCCAGATCGGGTTTCAGTTCGACCGCCTCGCCCGTCATCTCAGACAGCCAATGCCCGATCGCCGCCGTCACCTTCTGCACCAGCGGCAGAACGGTCAGCCGGTAAAACGCCCGGTTCGCTTCCTGATAATTCGCGTAGGTCATGTCGCCCGGAATGCCCAAAAGCATCGGCGGCACCCCGAAGGCCAAGGCGATCTCGCGCCCCGCCGCCTCCTTGGTTTTCTGGAATTCCATATCCGACGGGCTGAACCCCATCGGCTTCCAATCCAGACCGCCTTCCAGGAGCATCGGCCGCCCGGCATTGCGCGCGCCCTGATGATGGCTTTCCATCTCCGAGAGCAGGCGGTCATACTGATCCGCGCTCATCGACGCATTGCCATCCGCGCCCTTGTACACAATCGCGCCAGAGGGCCGCGCGGCATTGTCGAGCAAAGATTTCGACCAGCGCGACGCCGCATTATGCACATCAATCGCCGTCGCCGCCGCCTGAATGGGAGAGAGACCGTAATGGTCGTCGGTCGGGTGAAACGCCTTGATGTGACAGATCGGCGAATGCCCCTCGATGACATCGAACCGGTGTTTGCGCCCGCTCACCGAATATTCATAAGCCACCGGCCAGCCATCCGCGCCGGGCACCAGAGCCATCCGATCCGAGCGCAGCACATGCAACTCCTGAGGCACCTGCCCCCATTCGCCAACCGCTTCGAGATAGCCGTTACCGGAGAGGAGGAAATGCGCATAGAGCGCCTCGAACAACTCGGCCCGCCCCTGCGCCGGGTTCGGACGGGTGATCACTTTCAACAGCGGATGCTCTTCAAACCGTTCCGAGCGGTTCTGCAACACCAGAGGCAGCGCCGCCGCCGCTTCCGCGATCAGCTTGACCGCACGAAACCCGACCGGGTTGCCGGTAAAGCCCACACGCGTGAGGCTCACCGTGTCCCGCGGGCTCCACGCCACGCGGCCAACGCCCGAAACCGCCGCAACAACCGGTCCGGTCGCCGAGGCTTTCGTTTCGGGCATCACCTCTGCGCCCCGTTTCAGAAAGTCAAACACCATATCCGTGTCTCTCCTCATCTTCCGGTCCAATTTCTCGACCTGCCAATCGCTCAAATCCTTGCTCCCGGACGGGGGACCAGCGCAGACATCCGCCACGTCCAGCCCGCACCCGCCCGGGTCGCTCCCGATAGGCGCCGCCCTCGTGAGAGCCATCCGCGCCTTCGGTGAAATGAGTTCTAAAGGAGAGGGTAAAAGAAGTTCTGAGCAGGGCGTGCGCTGGGGCGCGTCATGCGCAACACCTTTCAACGCATTGTTTTAATGTAAAATATGAGGAAACTCTCCTTCTCGCTTGCCTCTCGGGTCTCAATCGCCTTCACTGATTTGAAATGCTTCAGAGAAAGAATTTTGCAGCGATGCGTTTCGGTTCAATACGGCCTTTGCCTCTGATCCTTCGCCTGACGGAGATCGACGCGCCACTCGAACGACGGCATCCTGCGCTCTCGCGTCTGTCGTCAACCGAGGCAGGGCGCCTCAGCTACGAAAAACTCTCTTTCGGTTCCTTAAGGGCAGCAAACTGGATGTCTTTCGTTCTTGACGGGCACATCACTCCGCAGGCGCGGCTTCGCTTGCGCTGGACATCTTGGGGCGTCTTTCAAATCCGTCTTACCTTGATCCTGCTCAGCGCCGGCGTGATACTCATCCCCTTCAGCCTGATGAAACCCGAAATCGGCTGGCTCAAACTCAGCTCAGCTCTTTCGCTCGCCCTCGGTATTGGCGGTTTCCTGAGCCTTTCCCTGCAATACGCACTTGCGCGCGCCTATCTTCACCGCACTTTAAGGACTGTCGCACAACAACAAAAAACCCCGCCCGAAGGCGAGGTCTGACATCATCCCAATGTCCTGATCCGTGGCCGCCCCGCCCCGGCCGCGGGCAGAATCATCAGCTCATGCACCGCCCACACGAGCGCATCCAGCCGGTCCGGCGACCCCGGCGCCTGATAACCCTGCGCCGTCATCCTGATCATCTGGTCCTCCAGATCGCCAAGCCCGCGCGTGTGGATCACCCGCCCCTGATCGTAAAGTGCGGCCACCGGTTCCGCCCGCGCCGCCTTGCCGCGTGTCGCACGCACCGATTTATAGGGCACCAACGGGTCAATCTGCCGGATCACCGTTTCCACCAAATCACCGCCCTGGTTCACCTCCGCCACGATCTTATACCCCTCCCAACGCTCCAGCGCGTTGATCGCTGCCTCGGCCCAGACCGTCGGGGAGGAGACCGACACAGAGGCATCCTCCAACACATAGGCTCGCCAGTCCTGCGGCGGTCCCTTGGTCACCGCGCCGACCACGACGATACCGCATTCGTCCGAACCTTTGTGTCCCGTCACCGGCGGGTCCACCGCCACGACGATCCGGTCCAGCTCCGGCACGTCCTTGACCCGTGTCGCCTCGATCCGTGCCAGAGACCACAAAGCCCCCTCTTCCTCATCGAGCAAAACCCCGTCCAATTCCTGCCGACCCAGTCGCGTGCCTGCGTAACGCGCCTTGACCTCTTCCAAGAAAGACGCCGCCAGATTGGCCGCATTCGCCTCGGTGGGCGCGTGCGTCGTGACGGTCGAACTGCGTTCCAGAAGCGATTTTAAAATCCCCACATTGCGCGGCGTCGTCGTCACCACCGCGCGCGGGTCATCCCCCAATCGCAGACCGAATTGCAGCATGTCCCAGGCCTCCTGCGGCTTGCGCCATTTCGCCAGCTCATCAACCCAGGCGACATCGAATTGCGGCCCCCGCAAAGCCTCCGGCTCATTGCCGGAAAACACTGTCGCTTCGGCGCCATTGGGCCAAACCAACGTCCGCCGCGTCGCCGACCATTTCGGGCGCCGATCCGGCGGCGAGCAGGCCAGAATGCCGCTGTCACCGAACACCATCACCTCGCGCGCCTGATCATAGGTCTCGCCGATCAGCGCCACACGTTTCGCGCGCCCCGATTGACGCGCCCGCGGCCCCTCGACCATGGCGCGCACCCATTCGGACCCCGCCCGCGTCTTGCCCGCGCCGCGCCCGCCCATGATCACCCATGTGCGCCACGCGCCCTCGGGCGGCAATTGATGGTCCAAAGCCCAAGCCTCGAACAGGTAAGGGAGCGCCATCAGCGCCCCCTCCCCCAAGCTCTCCAAAAACTCACTCTGCTCGGCTTGCGGCCTTGAGGCGAGCCAGCCGATCAAGGATCTCAGATCGCGCGGCGTCAAAGTCGATCTCTCCGCCGCCGAGTTCCCCACGTTTGCGTTTTTCGTCATCGAGTTTCTGCCTTTCCGTCACCGCGGCCAGTTTCGCACGCATCAGGTCGGCGATCAGAGGTTTCACCTCTTTCCCACCCGCCTTTTCGCCCGTCAAAAGCCTGTCGATCACATCGTCCAGCGCCAAAATCGCCCAAAGCAGGCTCTGTTTCACCGACGCCTCGATCTGATCCACCGTTTCGAACTCATCCCCCACAGATGAAGTCACTTTCATGGTCTTCGCCTCTCATGCTTGGTCAAACCTCCACACGAGAGACGCAGGCGCTTTCCCGAGGACCCCACAACAGTCCCCTTCGATGGTTCCCGACACCCCCTCAGGTCCCGAAACGGCCATCGCCCACGTCTTCCAGCACCTTCGAGATTGTCGCAAAGAGCGTAAAATTGGTTGAAACCGGCGCGCGGCGGGGTCTTCACGCGCGTTAACACTTTCCACCGTCTGCCTGCGTCACCCAAGGGCTTGTCAGAACCCGGTTTTTCCCGCATTTCTCAGAACCGACGAGGAGACAGCACCATGGCCAGCGCCCTGCACGACAGATTGAGCGAGCTTTACGAAGGCGATACCGACCGCGCGCATCTGTTCCGCTATGTCCTTTTGGCCTTCGATCTGGTGACGATCCTCTTCGTCATCGTCACCTCGTTTTTCGTCCATCCGCTCTGGGTCGAAATCACCGATCTGGTGTTCGGTGTGCTGATCCTCACGGACTTCACCGCGCGGGTCTATGTCACCGAACACAAGCTGCGCTATCTCTCCCGCCCCTCGACACTGGCCGACATCGCCGCAATGGTGTCCTTTCTCGCGCCTCTGGCAGGCGAAGGTCTCGGCTTCCTGCGCATCCTGCGCACGCTCCGGCTTTTGCACACCTATCAGCTGATGAACCGGCTCCGGCAGGACGTCAAATTCTTCCGCAAACACGAAGAGGTCATCGTCGCCGCGATCAACCTTCTGGTGTTCATCTTCGTGACCACCGGCCTGATCTACGCGCTCGAACACGGCCACAACCCGATGATCCGCAACTATGCGGACGCGCTCTATTTCACCGTCACGACACTCACCACCACAGGCTTCGGCGACATCACCCTTCCGGGCACCTCGGGGCGGATGGTCTCCATCGCGGTGATGTTCTTCGGTGTGACCCTCTTCCTGCGCCTCGCACAGGTGCTGTTTCGCCCCACCAAGGTGCGCTACGAATGCCAAAGCTGCGGATTGATGCTGCATGACGCCGATGCGACCCATTGCAAACATTGCGGCGCGGTGGTGCATATCCAGACCGAAGGGCTTTTGTGAGCCTCCGGTAGGAGTATTTTCCGCAGCAAAGGAGACCTATTCCACGGCGGTCCCGAACAGCGTGACCACGGCCGCAAGCGCCGTGACCGCCGCGAAAAACACCTGTTGCCACAGAGTTTTGCCGTCCCGCCGCGCAAGTTCCACGGCAATCGCCCCCTGCACTGTATAATACGCCGCAAAGGCCTTGGACGCCCATGAGATGATCTGAAACACATCGAGCGCCCAGGTCAGCACCAGCCCCAGCGCCACCAAAACGGCATAGCCCGCCTTCACCGGCACCCGGCCCTTGGTCAGCTCCTCGACCAACCCACCGGAGCCGGAGGTATCCGCCACCGCCGCCGAGAACTGCGCCGCCAAAGCCGCGATTACCAGCATCGCGGGCAGGATCGGGGCCACAATCCGCATCATGTCGATGATCGCGGTTTCCGAGGTCTCGATCTGATCCGGGCGAAACACATAGGCCATAAGCACCACGTAAATCATGTAAATCCCGGTCGAGACCCATTGCGCCAACCGCATCGAGCGCACCCGCGTGGCCGCATCGTATTCCTCGCCGAGATAGCGCGAGGTCTCAAACCCCTGCACCGTCACGATCAGTCCGAACAACAGGCTCATCCCCGCCCACCCCGTCAGGCTCGGGGGCGTCACGATCAGGCCGTCGCCCTGCGCTTTGCCCGCGAAGAACCACCCAAGCCCGACCAGAAGCCCGGCGATGATCGCGAGTTTGAGTCCGACGGAGACCTGCTCCATCCGCTCCAGCGCTTTGAACCCGCGCGTCCAGCCCACGATCAGGATCACCCCGAACACCGCAGAGGTCACGATCCGTCCGGCAAATTGCGTGTCCCATGGCGTGAGGCTCACGGCAAAAGCGCCCAGAAGATTGAGGTAGTAGGCGACCGAAATCACATAAGCAAAGGCCAGCGCCCAGGAGGCAATCCGTTCCATCCCCGCCGTGCGCGGGCCGTGCTCAGCATGCGCCAGGGCCGCGATGTTGAACCGCACCGCCGCCCCGATCGCATAGGCCAGCGCACACAACAGCGCCATGGCCAGCGGTGTCCACGCCCCATACGCCTGCGCCAGAATGGGGCCCAGCACGAGGAATCCCGAACCGATGATCGACGCCAGAGGCGTGATGGTTGCCTTCCAAAGCTCCGCCCGCGCCAGCTTCGGCCAGCTCAAAAGCCCGGCCATCAAGACCGTCGCACCGACAATCGCAATGGTTTCCATCACCGCTCTCCCAAAGCAAAAGGCGCGACCCGAGCCGCGCCTTTTTCAAACCGTTTCAAGTCATTATTGGCTGGCGCGCTGCGCTTCGATCTCCCGCCACTTGGCGACATTGGCATTATGTTCGGCCAGCGTTTCGGCAAACGCATGCCCGCCTGTGCCATCGGCGACAAAGAACAGATACGGCGTCTCGTCCGGATCGACCGCCGCCTGCAGCGCCTCAAGCCCCGGGTTCGCGATCGGTCCCGGCGGCATGCCCTCGATCACATAGGTGTTGTACGGGCTGTTCGATTGCAGTTCAGACTGCCGCAGGCCACGCCCCAGGACACCGACCCCATTGGTCACACCATAGATCACCGTCGGGTCTGTTTGCAGTTTCATGCCGCGTTTCAACCGGTTCTCGAACACCGAGGCCACCTGACGCCGCTCTTCGGCGACACCGGTTTCCTTCTCGATGATCGAGGCCATGGTGAGCATCTCCTCGGGGGTGTCGAACGGCAACCCGTCCACCCGCGTCGCCCAGACCGTGTCAATGCGTTGCTGTTGCAGCGCCACCATGCGGGCGATCAGATCGTCCACATCGGCGCCCTCGCGCACCTCGTAGCTGTCGGGCGCAATCATGCCTTCCGACGGCATCTCATCCGCTTCGACCGACCCGGTCAGGAAATCCGCGCCTTTCAGGCTTTCGACCACGCGCCAGACCGTCGTCCCTTCGGCCACCAAAATCCGGTAGCGCGTATTCGCATCGGCCCGCATCTTGGTGTAAACCTCGGGCACAGCCTCGCCTTCCTCGCCCTCGGGACCGGGCTGAAACTCCGCCGTTTCGACATAGCTCTGGGTCGTCGGGTCCAACTCGCGCACCTGCATCAGGGCCCGGTTCACACCGATCCGATAGACCACTTCCGTGCCACAGGTCGACGCCCCGCCACGGGTGATGATGTCGACGATCTCCTGCATCGAAGACCCTTCATCGACAAGAAAAGCCCCGGCTTTAAGTTGTTGCGATTTCTCGGAATAATCCGCCCCGATCCGGAAAACCGACGGGTTGGAAATCGCCCCCTGCCCGGCCAGATCCTCAGAGACGCCACGCATCGTGGAGCCCGAAGGCACCCGCAGACAGATCGCCTGATCAAGCGGCCCTTCGGCCACATATTCCCGCTTGCCCCAGGCAATCACCCCCGCCAGAGCGACGAGGGCGACGATGAACAGAGTCAGCGCATTCGAGGCGATGGATCGCCACATATCAGCCGTCCACCTTCTTCAGAACCAGAGAGGCGTTGGTGCCGCCAAAGCCGAAGGAGTTCGACAGCGCCACGTCAATCTTGCGTTCCCGCTTGGCGTTGGGCGCCAGATCGAGCCGTGCTTCGACCGCCGGATTGTCGAGGTTGATCGTCGGCGGCGCCACCTGATCGCGGATCGCCAGCACGCAGAAGATCGCCTCAACCGCCCCGGCTGCCCCCAAAAGGTGTCCGATACAGGATTTCGTCGAGGACATGGTGGCATGTTCCGCCGCATCGCCCAAAAGCCGCTCAACGGCCGCCAGTTCAACCGTGTCCGCCATGGTCGAGGTGCCGTGGGCGTTGATGTAATCCACATCCTTCGGCTCAAGACCGGCACGGGCCAGAGCCGCCTGCATCGCGCGGTAACCACCATCGCCATCCGCAGACGGCGCCGTGATGTGATAGGCATCGCCCGACAGGCCATAGCCCACAACCTCGGCGTAAATCTTCGCACCGCGCGCCTTGGCGTGTTCGTATTCTTCCAGAACCACGATGCCCGCGCCCTCGCCCATCACGAAACCATCGCGATCCGCATCATAGGGCCGCGAGGCGTGGCTTGGGTCGTCCTTACGCTTGGTGGACAGCGCCTTGCAGGCATTGAAGCCCGCGATGCCCAGTTCGCAGATCGCCGCTTCCGCGCCGCCCGCAACCATGACATCCGCATCGCCGAAGCCGATGAGACGCGACGCATCGCCAATGGCATGCGCCCCCGTCGAGCAGGCCGTCACCACAGCGTGGTTCGGACCTTTGAAACCGTAGCGGATCGACACCTGACCGGAGATCAGGTTGATCAGAGAGCCCGGAATGAAGAACGGAGAAATCCGCCGCGGGCCCTTTTCCTTGAGGATGATCGCAGCATCCGCAATCGACGAGAGCCCGCCAATGCCGGAGCCGATCAGCACGCCGGTGCGCAGACGATCTTCCTCGTTCTCGGGTTTCCACCCGGCATCCGTCAGCGCCTGTTCGGCGGCGGCCATGCCGAAAAGAATGAAATCGTCGACCTTCTTGCGGTCTTTCGGGGCCATCCAGTCGTCCGGGTTGAACGTGCCGTTCGTCCCGTCGCCGAATTTCACCTCGCAGGCGTAATCCGTCGCCAAATGGCTCGCATCGAACCGCTGGATCGTCCCGGCGGCGGACTCGCCTGCCAGAATTCGCGTCCAGGTCTCCTCCACACCGCAAGCCAGCGGCGAAACCATCCCAAGTCCAGTGACAACTACTCGGCGCATCCGTGCCCCCTCAATTTTCGTCTGCGTTTTCTTACACGGCTCCGCCCCCCGATGGAAGACCGAGACAGACCCCGCACCGCAAATCGGCGGAGGAATGGTAACCAGATATTGAGGGTTTCGGGCATATCAATAGGCAGATGCGCAATTATGGCCCCGATATGCGGCAGGTTCGCCCCCTCCTTTCCCTGCGCAGGCTCCGGCTTGTGCTTCCGCTTTGCCTGGCGTTCCTGCTGAGCGGTCCGTTCCTGCGCGGTGCCGTGGCCGATCCGTCCTGCGGCCTGGAAGACTGGCTCACCGCGCTCAACGACAGCGCCAATTCCTATGTCTCTGCCCTCGGCACCCCCAACGAACATGAGCGCGCACGCCAGTTCCGCACCGAAATGGAGCGCTACGACCGCGATCGTCTTTTGAAACAGATCCGCGCGGCCGATCTCGGCGCCAATGAAAAACCGCTGATGGATTTCATATCCTCGCGTCGCCATCTTCTCGACCTGCAACAGGACAACTGGAGCGAAATGGCGCAACGATATGGCGGCGATCCCCGTTTTGGCGCGCAGTCGGCCAGCCTCTCGCGCTATCTCGCCGGCACCCCCTGCGACCCGACCGCGCCCGATCACCTCAATGCCACGGAAGAGGCCAAAGGGAGCCTGATGTCCCGTCTTGCCGACGGCATGCAGGAAATCGTCGAAATCACTGCCTCCGTCACCCGCAAGGATGCCGAACCCAGTCCCGTCGATCCGAAAAATTTCGATGAATTCCGTCCGGCACGGCACAATGCACCGCGCAGCGCGCCCCCGAACATTCCGCTCAGCCCCTCCGGCAACGTCGCCTTCGTGCTCGGCCTGTTCACTTTCATCACCGCCATCTCGGCGTGGATATGGATGCGCTACGGCATCGTGCAGCGCCGCGCCATCCGCTATCCCTGCGCGTTGCCCGTGGTGATTTTCGATGGCCTCTTGCCGGTGATCGGCGAGCTTCTGGACATCAGCCAGGTCGGCTGCAAGATCGAAAGCACCCATGAATTGCACGAACGCCAAAAGGTGCGACTGACCTGCGGCCCGGTCGAGCGCAAGGCCCGCGTGATCTGGCGCAACAACCATTTTCTCGGGTTGAAATTCGACCGTCAACTGACTGAGACGGAACTCAAGGACCTGCTCGGCCCCCATGCGGCCCAGATCGCCACGGAACGCGCAGACGCTCTGGCCTTCACCCCCTTGGTCCGGCCTGCTGACCCCTCGCCTGAAACCTCAGACTCCGCATCGCCCCCCGCCCCGACAGGAGGCGGCGCCACCGCTTCGCCTCCCAAGGGCGCGCCCTCTTCCGACCTCGCAGCCTGAAGCCTTCACATCCACGGACCGCAAACAAAAACGGCGCGCTCGTCCGAGCACGCCGTCTTGAATTTCCGCCCCTTGCGAGGCCGACCGGTCAACCGATCAGGAAGCTTCGGTGATGAACTTCACCGCGTCGCCGAAGGTCTGGATGGTCTCGGCAGCGTCGTCCGGGATCTCGATGCCGAACTCTTCTTCGAAGGCCATGACCAGCTCGACGGTGTCGAGGCTGTCAGCACCCAGATCGTCGATGAAGGACGCGGTTTCCGTCACTTTGTCTTCTTCCACGTCGAGATGCTCGACAACGATCTTTTTCACGCGATCTGCGATGTCGCTCATGTTCTTTCCTCACAATTTCGGGCCCGATGCCCAATTTAGATCCGGCCCTCGGGCCACTCGCTCTACATGGCTCCGGAACCGGGTCTTTGCAACCCCGTCCTCGGGTCATGCACCACGCAAACACCTGCCCGCGTGGCTCAATCTGCGCTGCTCATAGCACAATCCACCCCGGTGGCAAATGTTTTGTGACGCCACGTCGGGAAGGGACTTATGCGCTCAGAGCATAGCCATGCCGCCATTGACATGAAGCGTCGTCCCGGTGGTGTAACCCGCCTCCTGCGACGCAAGATACACCACCGCTGCGGCAATTTCCTCCGGCGTGCCCATGCGCCCCGCCGGGATCTGCGCGTCGATCTTGCTCTTCTGATCGTCCGTGAGCTTGTCGGTCATCGCCGTCGCAATGAACCCTGGCGCCACACAGTTCACCGTGATGCCCCGCGTCGCCACCTCATAGGCCAGCGATTTCGACATGCCAACCATGCCCGCTTTCGACGCAGCATAGTTGCCCTGTCCCGGATTGCCGGTGGCCCCCACGATGGAGGAAATGTTGACGATCCGTCCCCAACGCGCCTTCATCATGCCCCGCAGCACACCTTTGCAGAGCCGGAAGGTCGAGGTCAGGTTCACGTTCAACACACTGTCCCACTCGTCATCCGACATCCGCATGAACAGGTTGTCGCGCGTGATGCCCGCGTTGTTCACCAGAATATCGACCGAGCCCATCGCCTCGGCCGCCTGCTTCGGCAGCGCCTCGACACTTTCCTTGTCCGAAAGATTGCAGGGCAGCACATGCGCCCGCTCACCCAATTCGGCAGCCAGCGCCTCCAAAGGCTCCACGCGCGTCCCGGACAGGGCCACGGTGGCACCGGCATCATAAAGCGCCTTGGCGATTGCACCGCCGATGCCGCCGGACGCGCCCGTGATCAGCGCATTTTTACCAGTCAGATCAAACATTTCCAATTCCTCCGAAGCTTACCGCTTCTTTTGTCCATCAATATCCCGGGTGAACCGCGCCCCTGGGCGAGGTGAGGGCAGAGCCCTTATTCCTTGAGCTTCGCAATATCCTCCGGCGCACCGATCGCCGTGCAGGCGATGGATTTCTCGATCCGCCGCACCATCCCCGACAGCGCCTTCCCCGCACCGATTTCCCAGATCTCGGTCACACCCTCACCGGCCATATAGGCCACGGATTCGCGCCAGCGCACCGATCCTGTCACCTGCTCGACCAGAAGCGCCCGGATCAGCGCCGGGTCGGTCACCGCATTCGCCCGCACATTCGCCACCAGCGGCACGACCGGTTCGGAAATCTCGACATCGTCCAGCGCCTCAGCCATCACATCCGCCGCCGGGCTCATCAGCGCACAGTGGAACGGTGCGGACACCGGCAGAAGAACCGCGCGTTTCGCGCCCTTCGCTTTGGCAATCTCCACCGCACGTTCCACGGCCTCTTTGTGACCGGAGACCACAACCTGCCCCGGATCGTTGTCATTCGCCGCCTGACAGACCTGTCCTTGCGCCGCCTCTTCCGCCACCTCTTTCACGGTCGCGAAATCGAGCCCCAGAAGCGCCGCCATTGCGCCCACGCCCACAGGCACGGCCGCCTGCATCGCCTGACCGCGTGTGCGCAAAAGTCGCGCCGTATCGGCCACGGAGATCGCGCCCGCCGCCGCCAGTGCGGAATATTCGCCCAAAGAATGCCCTGCCACGAAGGCCGCATCGGTCACCGCAAAGCCTTCGACCTCAAGCGCACGCATCGCCGCAAGAGAGGTCGCCATCAGTGCCGGCTGGGCGTTCTGCGTCAGCGTCAGGGTTTCGATGTCGCCGTCCCAGATCAGCGCGGACAGCTTTTCGCCCAACGCTTCGTCCACCTCGTCGAAAATGGCTTTCGCCGCCGGATAGGCCTCGGCCAAAGCCTTGCCCATGCCGATCGTCTGGGCACCTTGCCCCGGAAACACGAATGCGCGCGTCATGCCCGCCCCTCCACATGTCTGTCTCTGTCGCACACGGGTCTAACGATCCCGCGCCGCAACGGCAAGCCGACACAGAGGGAACATGACCGGAAACAGGGGAAACGCGCCTGCGCTCTCCGGATCAGCGCAAGGCCCTCGGCAGTCTCCGCACGCCCGCCACAGGCGTCCCCGCAACCGGCCTGGACGCGGCGACCACCCGCGTCGGCTGTACCGGCTCCGACGCGTCAGGATGCAGATCGCCGTTCAGATCGTACCAGACCTCGCGCATCAGACGTTCGGGTCCGACGAACAGCGTCAAGACCTCGCCCGTCCTCCCATAGCGCAGATTGAGCTGGGTCAGCCGTCCTGCGCCGGGCAGGCGCCGCAGAAACACCGAACCGATCTCGGCAAAGCCGATCACCGTCTGCAACCGGGTGTCCGATTTGCGGTTACGCCAGACCAGCCGAAGCTGTTCGCGTTGCAGATCGACCTGCACCTCCCGTGCCAACCCGCGTTCCGCCAAATGACCGAGTCCCAGCCCCGCAAGCCCGAGCGCAATCGAAAGCCCGGCCTTGATGCCCAGCACCGTCAGCGAAAACGTCGATCCCGGCAGGAGCCAGAGTCCCGCCATGCCCAGGAAACACAGAACGGAACCAACGCGCACCACGATTTCCGTGCGCATCCGCATCCGTCCCAACCCGTCCTCACGCACGAGGCTGTAGCCCCAGCCACGCTCCAGACGCACGATCGTCCCGCCATCCGACCCACCCTGCGTCCCGGACGGCGCCATGGAGCGCCCCTGATTTTCCTGATCGGAAGAAAGGATCATGCCTTCTTTCCTTTATTGTTGTCTCATCCACCTGAGGTTGCAACATCATGGTTAATCTGGGCGGGATTGTGGCCCGCAAACGGAGATTTCGCGCCATTGCGCTCTGCCGTCGTTGCAGCCAGTCTCACAAGCCCGCCCCCCCCCCGTAACACGCTGCAAAATATCGCGGCGAAACACCCGGAATTCGCCCTTGCGCCAAAGCGCGGGATGCGTATAAAGGCGCATCCTTTTCGCAAGACACGTATGAACCGCGCAGTCTCTCGTGGACGGGCCGCGAAAAGGCCAAATGCCCGCCCTATGAAATGCGCTTGAAATGAACTGGAGTCTCCATGCCGCTTTACGAGCATGTCTTCATCTCGCGTCAGGATCTGTCCAACGCGCAGGCCGAAGGTCTCATCGAACATTTTGGCACCGTGCTTGCGGACAACGGCGGTAAAATCGTCGAATCCGAGTACTGGGGCGTCAAAACGATGGCCTACAAGATCAACAAGAACCGCAAGGGCCACTACGCCTTCCTGCGCACCGACGCCCCGTCGGACGCCGTGCAGGAAATGGAACGCCTGATGCGTCTGCATGACGACGTGATGCGCGTCCTGACCATCAAGGTCGACGCTCACGAGGAAGGCCCCTCCGTCCAGATGCAGAAACGCGACGACCGCGAAGAGCGTCGTCCGCGTCGTCAGTAATCTTGTTTGGAAAGGACCTAACCCATGGCCACTAAACCGTTTTTCCGTCGTCGCAAAGTGTGCCCGTTCTCCGGCGAGAACGCGCCTGCCATCGACTACAAGGACACCCGTCTTCTCCAGCGCTACATCTCCGAGCGCGGCAAGATCGTCCCGTCCCGCATCACCGCAGTCTCCGCGAAGAAACAACGTGAACTGGCTCGCGCCATCAAACGTGCCCGCTTCCTCGCCCTGCTGCCCTACGCCGTGAAGTAAGGAGTAAGCACATGCAAGTTATCCTTCTCGAACGCGTGGCCAAGCTTGGCCAGATGGGCGATGTCGTGTCCGTCAAAGACGGCTACGCCCGCAACTTCCTGCTGCCGCAGGAAAAAGCACTGCGTGCCTCCGAGGCGAACATCAAAGCTTTCGAAGCTCAGAAAGCTCAGCTCGAAGCCCGCAACCTCGAAACCAAAAAAGAGGCCGAAGCGGCTGCCGAGAAACTCGACGGTCAGAAGTTCGTCGTGATTCGCTCTGCGTCCGACGCTGGTTCGCTCTACGGCTCCGTCACCCCGCGTGACGCCGCCGAAGCTGCAACCGCCGGTGGTTTCTCCGTCGACCGCAAACAGGTCGTCCTGAAAGCCCCGATCAAAGAGCTCGGCCTGCACGAAGTGCACGTCCTGCTGCACCCGGAAGTCGATGCGACGATCATCCTGAACGTCGCCCGCTCCCCGGAAGAAGCCGAACTGCAATCCGCAGGCAAATCCATTCAGGAACTTGCCGCCGAAGCTGAAGCTCAGGCTGAATTCGAGATCGCCGAGCTGTTCGACGACATCGGTGGCGCCGCCTCCGACGACGACGATTTCGCCGCTCCGGCTGCCGAGGCCGAAGAAGAGTAATCTTCTCCCCCTCCACAATTTGGAAAGCCCCGCTCACCGGCGGGGCTTTTTCTTTGCGTCCGCTACAAACGGCGAGCTTCCGCCGATGCCAACTCTGCGGACTTGGCAGGTTCAGCCAAACATGGTCAATAAACCCAGTTCAATTTTCCAAGAGCTCAAGCATGACAGCAGTCGCCCGTCGGACCTTCCTTTTGTCCGCTCTCGCTCTCGCCGCCTGTGGCAACAAGGCCGAAGTGTCCCGCGCCAAAGGCTTCAACCCGCCGCTCTACCCCAATGAGACGCCGCAACTGCGCGCGCAGATCAACAAATGGGCCGACTATTACGACATTCCGCGTGAGCTGGTGCACCGTCAGGCTATCCGCGAAAGCACCCACAATCCTGCCGCCCGCAACGGTCCCTACTGGGGCCTCCTGCAAATCCTGCCGCAAACCGCCCGCACCATGGGCTTTCAGGGCGAGCCGAAAGAGCTGCTCAATGCCGATGTGAACCTGAAATACGCGGGCAAATACCTGCGTGGCGCCTATCTCGTCTCCGGCGGTGACATCGACGGCGCCATGGGCTGGTACGCCCGCGGCTATTACTACGAGGCCAAGAAACAGGGCCTGCTCTACGAAACCGGTCTGCGCAGCTAAAGCGTTTCTTTTGTCCGGAAATATCCCGGGGGTGAGCGGAGCGAGGGGGCAGAGCCCCCTTTTTTCACGCGTCTCTGCCCATGGAAAAGGCCGCCTCCTCGCGGAAGCGGCCTTTTCTTATTGTCTCAAATCGCCTTTGAGGATCAATCCTCGGTCGTCGACACCAGCTTCCAGAGCACCCCGCCAATCACCGCACCGGCAAGGGGCGCAACCCAGAACAGCCAGAGCTGGCCCAGCGCAGCCGTCTCCGCAAACAAGGCCACCCCCGTCGAACGCGCCGGGTTCACAGAGGTGTTGGTCACCGGAATGGAGATCAGATGGATCAACGTCAGGGCAAGGCCGATCGCAATCGGACCAAAACCCGCCGGTGCGCCTTTGGAGGTGGACCCCAAAATGACGAAAAGGAAACCTGCCGTCAGGATGATTTCGATCACCAGAGCGGAGGTCATGGAATAGCCCTGCGGCGACAGTTCGCCATAGCCATTGGAGGCGAAACCGCCCGCCCCTTCGAACCCGGTCATACCGGAAGCGATAAGGTAAAGTCCGGCGGCGGCGATAATGGCACCGACGATCTGCGCGCCCCAATAGGCCGGCAGATCTTTTACAGGATGACGCCCCGCGACGACGAGTCCCAGTGTCACCGCCGGATTGAAATGTCCGCCGGAGATATGGCCAACGGCAAAAGCCATGGTCAGAACGGTCAGGCCGAACGCCAGCGCCCCCCCCGCGTAACCGATCCCGACATCCGGCACGCCGGCCGCGTAAATCGCACTGCCACACCCTCCGAAAACAAGCCAGAAGGTACCAAGCCCCTCCGCAAGAAGTTTCTTAATCATTCTAAAATTCTCCTGTTCAGATTGACGGTGGAGTAGCACTCTCCGCATTGCGAAACAGGGGAATTTCTATTCCTGGACACTCATACCCCACGGCTCAGAAGACGCGTCACGTCACATCCTCTGCCCAAAACCCTCTCGCCCCCTTTCTCGACATCAGCCCGTGCCGGGGTGCTCTGCCTCGAAGACAGGGGCCTCTCAGAATGTCTGATCATATAGGAAAAGGCCGCCTCCTCACGGAAGCGGCCCTCTGTCCCTCGCTCAATGCGAGATGCCCTGTTCGGGCTTATCTTACTCTTCGTCGAGCGCTTCGACGGCTTTCTCGAGGTCCTCTTTCGAGACCTCTTTTTCCGTCACCTGGGCGTTCTCGGCGATGTAGTCGACCACTTTGTCTTCGAACAGCGGGGCCTGGATCTGCTGACGCATCTGCGGGTTTTGCTGAACGAATTCAAAGAACTGACGCTCCTGCCCCGGGTACTGACGGGCTTGGGTCAGCACGGCTTGGGTGAACTCGGCGTCGGTGACCTGAATCTCTTGCTTCTGACCGATGTCAGCCAGCAGCAGACCAAGGCGCACGCGGCGTTCGGCCAGTTTGGTGTGCTCTTCGGTGGTCTCGATTTCCGGGTGATCGTGACCGTGCACGTCCGGGTTTTCCTCGTGCCAGAGCTGGTGAGCGATCTGGTTGGCTTCGGCTTCGACGAGGCTCGGCGGCAGCTCGAAGGACACTTTATCGTCCAGTTGATCGAGAAGGCCACGTTTCATGATCGCGCGGGCGGCACCGGCATATTCGGCTTCGAGACGCTCGGTGATCTGGTTTTTCAGCGTGACGAGGTCCTCGACACCGAATTTCTTCGCCAGCTCGTCGTCGATCTCGGCGGCAACCGGGGTTTTCACGGCTTTGACGGTGCACTCGAAGGTGGCGTCTTTGCCAGCGAGGTTCTCGGCGCCGTACTCTTCCGGGAATTTCACTTCGACGTTTTTCGCGTCGCCAGCTTTCAGACCGACGAGCTGCTCTTCGAAGCCCGGGATGAAGGAACCGGACCCCAGAACCAGCGGGTAGTCTTCCGCTTCGCCGCCTTCAAAGGCTTCGCCATCGACGAACCCTTTGAAGTCGATCACGACCTGATCGCCATCGGCGGCCACGCCGTCTTTGTCTTCAAAGTTCTGCGCGGTGGCCGCGAGGTTTTTCAGCGCGTCTTCGATTTCTTCGGCGGAGGCTTTCACCACGAGTTTCTCGAGCGTCACGGTGGACAAATCGGCTTCCGGGATCTGCGGCAGAGCTTCGTAGGTCATGGTGACCACGACGTCATCGCCCTCTTTCCACTCTTCGCCGCCGTCCATGGTGACATTGGGCTGCATCGCCGGTTTGTCGCCAGAGGCTTCGAAATGGTCATTCATCGCCGCATCGACGGTTTCCTGCATGGCTTCACCCAGAACGCGCGGGCCGAATTGCTTTTTCAGCAGCGCCAGCGGCACCTTGCCTTTGCGGAAGCCTTTCATTTCGACTTCCGGCTGCGCCTCTTTCAGCTTGGCATTGACTTTGTCGTCCAGCTCGGCGGCGGTGATGGTGATCTGATAGCCGCGCTTCAGACCTTCGTTCAGGGTCTCGGTGACCTGCATCTTGGCGTCCTTCTTACGTCTTGTACGTCCAGTCGGGCCGCAACAAAGGCGACCGTGTAAATCAGTCGCCCTTCTAGGCGGTCAAAGCCCATCGTGCAAGGCGATTCCGTCCTCCGCGCCCCCGCCCCTGCCCTGTTCACATCTGACGCGGTCAACCCCGCTTCGCTCCCCGGTTTGCGCCACATCAAATCCAAAAACATATTTAAAATATATATCTTTTCTGACCAAAGATTCGAACCGGCAAAGACATGCGCGACCTTCCAGACACCTTCTCCCTGCCCCAGCGCCTCCTGCACTGGACGATGGTGGGGTTAATCCTTCTCAACCTGCTGTTTCCCCAGAAAATGTGGTACTTGTTCATTCCCGGGTTCGAACAGCCAATCTCCGTTCACATCGTCATCGGCCTGGCCGTGCTGCTTCTCGCCGTGCTGCGCCTGTTCCTGCGTCTGGGCTTCGGCGTGCCGCCCGAACCCCTAGGCGCGCCCTGGTTCTTCCGCGTCTTTGCCCGCACCGGGCAATGGATTTTCTACCTGTTCTTCTTCGCCATGCCGCTCACCGGCCTCTTGGCGCATTACGGCCACCTGCCCTTCGCGCTCACGCTGCACACCCGTGTGATCCAGCCGCTGTTCTGGGTCTTGATCCCGATCCACGTCTCTCTGGCGCTGGCGCATCAGTACCTCTGGAAGACCGATATGCTCAGCAAGATCCTCCGCGGCTGAGCCATACTGCCCGTTTTCATTGCGACTGTCCGAAGAGGAACGCACCCGGCTTGAAGCGCAGGCCGGGGCGATGTCTCTGGCAGCCTATATCAAGTCGGTCGTGCTGGCGGAGGATGACACTGTTTCTGCTGCGGGCGATGCAGAATGTGTGATCACACGCCCAAGGCATGGTCTGTTTCCCTTTTTTTTGTTCTGACAGGTTGCGGTCTGGCTTCCACCGAGGAACGGTGTGTAAGAGCAAAGGCGTGGGAACCACGGGACCGGAGCCACGCGGAGCTGCAACGAAGAAAAGCGAGCATGGCGAGGACGCCCAAAGATCGCGCGGCGGCGTTCACAACGCAGCATACCGAAGCCGAAATTCGAAAGTTCGTCAAAGAACTTTGGGCGGGGGCCGCAGTCAGTTGGCTCGGGATATTGCTGCCAGCCTCAATCGCACCTCACGGTTTCAGGTTGAAATTGAACAAAAGACCCATGCCCACAATCGGCCCCGCCCTTTCGGGTTAAGTCGCGGGCCATAGAGTCATGACAAGGTTTGCCATTCATTTTGACAAAGATTGCCAATATGCGCTATACTAACCCCATGAAGGAGACCTCCATGGCCACAATGAATGTTTCCCTGCCGGACGGCATGAAGTCTTGGGTTGAAGACCAATCGACCACGGGCAGTTTTGCCAACGCCAGCGATTATGTCCGCCACCTGATCCGCAAAGATCAGGAGCGCCAATCGGCGATTGCGATGCTGCAAGGCGCGATCACCGAAGGGCTGGAGAGCGGCCCGGCGGAACCGTTTGAGATGTCCGGTTTCAAAGCCAGCCTCAAGGCCCGTCATGACGGATGAGCCGCTCGCGCTGCATCTGACGCCAAAAGCCAGAACTGACCTCGAAGAGATTTGGGCCTATACGGTTGAAACGTGGAGTGAGACCCAAGCCGAACGCTATCTCGATACGATTTCCGAGAGCTTCGATATGCTCTGCGCCATGCCGACCATGGCGCGGGAATATCACGAGTTCACCCCGCCCGTGCGCATCCACCCGATTGGGCCGCATTTGGTGGTATACGTGGCGGACGACGCGAAGCTGTCGGTGATCCGGGTGCTGGGTGCAAAGCAGAACTGGCGGGCCGTGTTGGATCAGGTGGAAAGTTAGGAAGAATCGGCGTATTTTGTTGAAAAACTCGTGCTTGATCGGTGTGTGATCTGCTGTTTCAATTCTTCCAACGGACGGGAGGATTGACCGATGATGGGTCCGAGGCAGGAAGCGCAGGCATCGCTGTTTTACGAGTTCTCGCTTGAGGATCACGTCCCTCAGGATCATTTGCTGCGGTCGATTGATCGGTTCGTCGACTTGGGCAGCATCCGTGCTCATCTTGCTGAGTTCTACAGCCGCACGGGCCGGCCTTCCGTTGACCCCGAGCTGCTGATCCGGATGCTTCTGGTCGGCTATT
The DNA here is from genome assembly GCF_001550095.1 of Celeribacter ethanolicus. Lineage (GTDB taxonomy): Bacteria > Pseudomonadota > Alphaproteobacteria > Rhodobacterales > Rhodobacteraceae > Celeribacter > Celeribacter ethanolicus. The sequence continues at coordinate 107,392 of NZ_LRUC01000049.1, forward strand.
GTTTCGGCATCCGGTCGGAGCGGCGGCTCTGCGAAGAGGTGCATCTGAACCTCGCCTATCGCTGGTTCTGCCGCCTCGATCTGAACGACCGGGTGCCTGATCATTCGACGTTTTCGAAGAACCGGCACGGTCGTTTCCGCGAGAGCGAGCTGCTGCGCCATCTATTTGAGACAACGGTGGCGCGCTGCATCGAAGAAGGCCTGGCGAGTGGCCAGCGCATGGCGGTGGATGCCAGCCTGATTGAGGCAGATGCGAACAAACAGAACTCGACGTCAAAGGAAGACTGGGATGCTTCAACCATCGAGCCCGCTGATGCGCCTCGTGCCGTACGCGAGTATCTCGACACCCTTGATGAGGCTGCATTTGGCGCA
>NZ_LRUC01000005.1 GCF_001550095.1 Celeribacter ethanolicus
TACCCGTGTCAAAGACCGGTTCGATCTGCACCCCGAGCGTTTGATCGCAGACACAGCTTATGGATCAGGCCCAATGCTGGGTTGGCTGGTTGAGCGTGAGATTGCGCCGCATATTCCCGTCATCGACAAGGCGGGGCGCAGCGACGGCACTTGGTCACGCGCGGAGTTCGAATGGGACGCGGAGAATGATCAGTATATCTGCCCCGAAGGTCACGAACTGAAGCAGTTCCGGCGAAACTACTCCGACCCGAACCGAGGTCCGACCGGCAAAGGCACAGCCCGCTATCGAGCTTTGAAGGAGGTTTGCCAAACCTGTCCATCGAAACCAACTTGCTGCCCGAATGCAGAAGCCCGCAAAATCACCCGCGAAGAACACGAAGACGCCCGCCAAGTTGCCCGTGATATCGCCAAAACCCACCAATACGATATCTCGATGAAGCTCCGAAAGAAGGTCGAGATGCTCTTCGCGCATCTCAAACGAATTCTTGGCCTGAACCGGCTCAGGTTACGTGGACCCTGCGGCGCAAATGACGAATTCCTCCTCGCCGCAACCGCCCAAAACCTCCGTAAACTGGCCAAGATCTTTCCTGCGCCGCAGCAACCGCGAAAAGCCTGAAAAGAAAGGCGCTCACGCCCATTCGGGAACCGCAAATTCTGCGCTCGCAAACATCAGTTTTTCAACAGAATCGGCCCTAAGCTGCCATCCGAGAACTGTTCATCAAAGGTCCGCTTCCGCCTCCCCCCAATCGACACATCCCCCGACCCACTCGACACGCTGCCACCACAGTCGATGGCGTCGCCAACGCGGCCTGCCGGTTTGCCGTTGATGAACACTGTCCCAGACCCGCCCGAGAGGCTGCGCCCGTGCGGCGGGTGTTTGGGTTTGGCATGGGGGGCAAAGCTGTCGCCTTGTCGGAGCGCAGGCTGGCCATTGATGCTCACATCCCCGCTGCCTGATGTGGCAGGGGTTGGCGGGAAGCCGTCGTGATCCGATCCTGTGTCGCCCTGCGCCATAGGCATTGCGATTAGCTTTCGCCTTTTCAAGAAACGCCTCCATGCTTTCAAAACAAAAGCCGGTAGCTGACAGGTCATAGGGTTGGGCATGTAAATATGGCATGGTCTTTTCTCCTCTTTGGTTTTGACGGGTTGCGCATGCAACCGTCTGGCTTGCGCCGAGCAGTGGGGGAGAAAGGATCAAAGGCGTGGGAACCACGGGACCGGAACCACGCGCAGCTGCAACGAAAAAAAGCGAGCATGGCGAGGCCCCACCCTTTGATCCGCGCCCGGGGCGGCAGTCCCAAGACTTGGGATGTGCGGCAGACATTCCCTAAAAATCATTTGACGTTGTTCGTCATACTGTTCAGGCTTCGCAATGACCCAATTGCGATTTTCTGCATGAATGTCACCGACGATTATGATAGAATTCCTTTAAATAACTGATAGTTGAGTATGAGTTTATTTGAGCCATGGATCGGCAACGGCATTTTTCGAAATGATAAAACCGGGGTCGCATATCAAAGTCTTATCCCCGTGTGGGCCGATGGATATGCGACCTATCGCTCAGGGATTGAGGCGGAAATTCTGCACCGCGACCTGACGCTCGTCCGGCTCGAAAGCGTCTCTCCGGTCCGTGAATGTCAAAACCAAACGTCGCCACACTTCAGCGCACTGGTACAGGCTGTTCATTCCGGCAATCCCGTGGAGATGGGGTCCTTGGAGCCCTTCACAAACACGGACACGCAACAGAATTATTTGACCGTCGAGGAATTCTCCGTCGCGCCGCTGGACCGACAATCGGGCGTCTGGCCGATGAAAAATGTGCCCGATGCACTTTATGATCCGCTTTTCGGGCAGCCCGCACCGACCGAGGCAGAGATTGCGCATTACGGCGGCGTCGAATATGTCCCACCGATGAAAACCTATGCGATCCTCGATGCAGGAAAGTTCCAGTCCGGCCTGAGCGAATTCGAAGACTGCGGCCTGCCGTTCCGTTGCCTGTTCAAAGGAGACGCCGCTGAGGAGCAAAAAGACGTTGCGCCTTACCTGTTCGAACTTTCCCCGGACAGCTCCTTTGTCCGCCGCCTGTTCACCCATCTTCCGGATATGGCGGAAACGATGACGACGGTGCATATGTGGCATCGCGAGCCGGGAATATATCTACGCTCCCGCGCGGAGTTCGACGATGTGGTAATCCCCCCGAAATTTAGGGGCGTTTGAAAGTAGAATTTTCTCGAAAGATAAAAGAGGAGATTCTGATGAAGAAATCGAAATACAGCGACGCTCAGATCATGAGTATTTTGAAACAGGCCGAAGGCGGTGTGCCGGTTGCGGATCTGTGCCGTGAGCATGGGATGAGTTCGGCGAGCTTTTACAAATGGCGCTCGAAGTATGGCGGCATGGATGCGAGCCTGATGGCGCGGATGAAAGAGCTCGACGAGGAAAACAAGCGCCTCAAGCGCATGTATGCCGAGAAGAGCATGCAAAACGACCTGTTGAAGGAAGCGCTTGGAAAAAAGTGGTAAGGCCGTCTCAACGCAGAGAGATGGCCGAGTGGGCGGTTCGGCACCGGTCCGTCAGCATTGCTTTGGCCTGCCGAGCATTCAGCATCAGTGAGACGTGCTATCGATATCAGCCGACGCTCAGAGCTGAGAACGAGCTGATCGCCGATTGGCTTGTCGCGCTGACAACGGCCAAGAGGAGTTGGGGGTTTGGTCTGTGCTTTTTGCATCTGCGGAACGTCAAAGGTTTTGGCTGGAACCACAAA
>NZ_LRUC01000050.1:0-596 GCF_001550095.1 Celeribacter ethanolicus
TCGATCTGGCCCTGAGCATAGCGCGAAGAAGATGAAGAATTGGTTTCCATCGCCGCGGTCGGCGTCTTGAAATTGTAATCCGTGAGCCGCACCGCCCCCGTCGTGATCCGCCGCGCTGGCCGCCATTCCCAGAAGTGCTCGATTTCCTCCTGGTGGTGGCCATCATAGGGCTTGAACGGGCGCTCGCCGATGGTCGCATGGCTCTCGACAATGTCGGTCAGAACCATCAGGTGAGAGCCGCTATCCTGTTCAAAATGATAGGAAATCCCGTGCCGTTCCATGAGGCGCGCGGCGAAATCCATGTCGCTTTCTCGGTATTGAACGGTGTATTCGAGTTCCGGGTAATCGAGCGTCAGCCGGGTCTCCATCTTGCCTGCCGAGGCATAGGCACCGAGGAGCTCCGTGAGGATGTCAACCACGGTTTTATTGTGAAAAATCCGCTGGTTGCGACGGAGCGAGGCGAGCCAGAACCAGGGCTTGAGGGTCAGCCGATAACGATGGCCGTTTTCGCCCGCGCCCATCCAGCGCGCTTCGGAAATGATGCCATCGAAAGGCTTGTCCGAGCCGTCATGGGTGCGCAGCGTGACGGTGGCGTG
>NZ_LRUC01000050.1:702-929 GCF_001550095.1 Celeribacter ethanolicus
ACCAAAACGTCCTCGCCAAGTGCGGTGGTCAGGCGACCCATGCGGGAGGTTTGAGAAAAGAATGACATGTGGGAATACCGGAATAATATGAATGAATTAGGGTGATCCTAGTTTTTAGAAGACTGAACTCAAGGGGAAAATGGAGAGAGTGGTGCCATGAGCGAGAGAACGTACTTGGTGTGAGCGGGCATATCCGCAAACCGGACATTCGTGCGCCGAGCAACGAA
>NZ_LRUC01000051.1 GCF_001550095.1 Celeribacter ethanolicus
GCGAGGGTTGAGATGTCGCCGAGGGAGCCTGTGTCGTTCTCGGCGATTTTGCGCAGGATGCGGCGCATGATTTTGCCGGAGCGGGTCTTGGGCAGGCCCGGCGCCCATTGGATGAAGTCCGGTTTGGCGATCGGGCCGATTTCCGTGCGGACCCATTTCTCCAGTTCCGCACGCAGCGCGTCGGAGGGTTCGACGTCGTTCATCAGCGTCACATAGGCGTAGATGCCCTGGCCCTTGAGCTCGTGCGGCATGCCGACGACCGCCGCTTCGGCGACCTTGGCGTGGGCGACGAGGGCGCTTTCGACCTCGGCGGTGCCCATGCGGTGGCCCGACACGTTGATCACGTCGTCGACGCGGCCGGTGATCCAGTAATAGCCATCGGCATCGCGGCGGCAGCCGTCGCCGGAGAAGTAATAGCCTTTGTATTGCTGGAAATAGGTCTCTTGGAAGCGTTCGTGATCGCCCCAGACGGTGCGCATCTGGCCGGGCCAGGAGTCCTTGAGGCAGAGGACGCCTTCGGCCTCCGTCTCGGTCATTTCCTCGCCGGTGGTGGCATCCAGAATGACCGGTTGCACGCCGAAGAAGGGCAGGGTGGCGGAGCCCGGTTTGGTCGGGATCGCGCCCGGCAGCGGGGTCAGAAGATGCCCGCCGGTTTCGGTCTGCCACCAGGTGTCGACGATCGGGCAGTTCCCCTTGCCGACGACCTCGTTGTACCAGTTCCAGGCCTCCGGGTTGATCGGCTCACCGACGGAGCCCAGCACTTTGAGCGAGGAGAGGTCGTATTTCTCGACCCATTCGTTGCCCTGGCCCATGAGGGAGCGCAGCGCTGTGGGGGCGGTGTAGAATTGGTTGACCTTGTGCTTTTCGCAAACGGCCCAGAACCGGCCGGCGTCGGGGTAGGTCGGCACGCCTTCGAACATCACGGTGGTGGCGCCGTTGGCGAGCGGGCCGTAGACGATGTAGCTGTGGCCGGTGACCCAGCCGACATCGGCGGTGCACCAGAAGACGTCGCCGTCGTGGTAGTCGAAGACGTATTTATGGGTGAGTGCTGCATAGGCCAGATAGCCGCCTGAGCTGTGGACGACGCCTTTGGGTTTGCCGGTGGAGCCCGAGGTGTAGAGGATGAAGAGCGGGTCTTCGGCATTCATCGGGCGCGGCGGGCAATCGGGGCTGGCGTGTTCCATCAGGTATTTGACGTCGACATCGCGGCCCTGCACCCAGGAGATCTGATCGCCGGTGTGCTTGACGACGAGGCAGCGGACCTTGTCGGAACAGTGCAGCAGGGCGGCGTCGGTGTTGGCCTTCAAAGGCGTGCGACGGCCGCCGCGGGGTGCTGTGTCGGAGGTGATGACGAGTTTTGCGCCGCAATCGTTGATGCGGTTGGCGAGCGCGTCCGGGGAAAATCCTGCGAAAACAATGGAGTGGATCGCGCCGATGCGGGCACAGGCGAGCATGGCATAGGCGGCCTCGGGGATCATCGGCAGGTAGATCACAACCCGATCGCCGCGCATGACGCCTTGGCTCAGGAGCACGTTGGCCATGCGGTTCACCTTGTCGGAGAGCTCCTTGTAGGTGATGTGGCGGGCGGGTTCGTTGGGATCGTCGGGCTCGAAAATGATCGCGGTCTGCAAGGATTTGCGCGCAAGATGGCGGTCGATGCAGTTGGCAGAGACGTTCAGAACGCCGTCGGCGTACCATTTGATGTCGACGCGACCGAAATCGAAACAGGTCTTCTTCACCTGGGTGTAGGGTTCCATCCAGTCGAGGATCTTGCCCTGCTCGGCCCAGAAGGACACCGGATCCTCCACCGAGCGGCGGTACAGATCCTCGTAGTCCGTCGCGGAAATCAAGGCCTCTGAGGCAAACGCCTCGGAGGGAACGGTCATCTTGTTCGTGTCGTCAGACATGTGGCCTCCCAGAAATATCACATGTGGCCCGCTTGTCCCGCGGACCTCCTCCTCGCCTTTATCTTTATAATCTTTTTGTGAACTTGCCTTTAAGTTGCTGCATTGAATGGATTTTTTAGTAAAGTAATTGACGAATTTTACAACTTTTAGTTAATTTTATTTACAAATATCTCTGAGTTCGGACAAAATGCGTTACTTTACAGATTGTTAGGTTTTCAGCGCGGAAGAGGATTGGTGATCGGGGCGCGCGACGCCTGGGCGATTGACAAGCGGGGCCTTCAAGCCGGATGTGGCGGGAACGCGTGGCATTTCATCGCCGGGCACGGGAGTGTGCGACTCGCGCGCAGGCTTTCATGACAGGTCTGATCGTCCGGGCTGGATTGTCACGGTGGAAATGCAGTGTGAAAAATGCGCGGTGCAAAAATACCGGCACCAGGCAGAGGCGCCGGTATGTCGATGTCAGGGGTCAGGACGCGAGTCTGACCGCTTCATCGTTCTGCCTAGTCTTGAGTTGTGAGCTGTCGCGTTCCAGAGCGGTTGCCTGAGCCTTCAGGGACTGGAGGGCGGCCGTGGTTTCTTCGAACATCGCCGCGTTGTGTTGGGTGACCTGATCCAGTTGCCCGACCGCCGTGGTGATTTCCGACAGGCCGACGGATTGTTCGGAGGCAGAGGTGGCGATCGTGCTCATCAAGGCGTCGAGATTGGACACGAGTGTCTCGATCTCGACCAGCGCATCGCCGGAGGCGTTGACCAGTTCCACGCCCTCGTCCACCTGACGCCCGGAGGTCTCGATGAGTTTCGCGATTTCGTTGGCGGCTTCGGAACTGCGTTGGGCCAGGGCGCGCACCTCGGAGGCGACGACGGCGAAACCGCGTCCCGATTCGCCGGCCCGGGCCGCTTCCACTCCGGCGTTCAGTGCCAGAAGATTGGTCTGGAAGGCGATGTCGTCGATCACGCTGGTGATTTTCGAGATTTGAGTGGAGCTTTCCGCGATGTCGCTCATGGCCTTCACTGTGCGCTGGACAACGTCACGCCCGGCCATGGAGCGTTGCTTGGTTTGTCCGACGGTTGTCGCTGCGTCGCGTGCGCTCTTTGCGGAACTGTCGACGGAAGCGGCCAATTCGGTGATCGCGGCTGCGGTTTCCTCGAGCGAGGCGGCCTGTGTCTCCGTCCGGCGGCTCAGATCAATCGCGGCGCTGTTCAGGTTGTCGGTCTCGTAGATGATCGTTGTCGTTCCTTCGACGATGGTGCCTGCCAGACGTGCGATCTTTTCGACGGCATCGTTGAAGTCATTGCGCAGTTTCTCATAGGATTCGGGGAAACTTTCCTCGATGCGTACGGTGAGATCGCCGCGGGACATGGCGCCGAGGCCTTCAGCGAGGGAAGATACGACCCGTTGTTGTTCCTGCAGGTTTTTCTCGCGTTCTCGTTCGGCGGCTTCGCGGGCCTTCTCTTTTTCCTGACGCGCGGCGTCCTGCTCTTCGCGACGTTTCGCTTCGGCGGCCTCCTCGCGCAGATGGGCCTGGCGTTCGCGCTCGGCATTTTCCTCACGCTCGCGTGCCAGTTCGGCGTCCTTGGCAGTCTGGGCTTTTTCCAGTTCTGCACGTTCCACCAGGGCCAGGGGGAACACTTCGAGGACACGGGCCATTTGCCCGATCTCGTTTTCCGCTTCGGTCATCGGTACGGGGGTTTCCGTGTCGCCTTCGGACATGTGGGACATGCGCAGCTTGATGGCGTCGAGCGGGCGGGTGACGCTGCGGACGAGCAGGGTCGAAATGGTCAGGAGGATCACGAGGGTTGCGATCAGAACGCCATAGCCGATCTTCGTCATCCAGGCGAGCTGGGCGTGGATGTCCGAAAGGTAGGAGCCGGTGCCGACGATCCAGCCCCAGGGTTCGAATGTTTTGACATAGCTGATTTTCTCTTCGTCGCCGCTGCCGTCCGGCTTGTCGAAGAAATAGGTGATGGTGCCGCCGCCCTGAGCCTTGGCGACATCGGACATGGCAACGAAGATCTGGGTGCCGCGGGTGTCGGTATAGTCCGATTGATCCTGGCCGATCCATTCGGTCTTGATCGGGTGGGCGATCATGCGGTTGTTGAAGTCGAGTGCGAAGAAGTAGCCGGTCTCGTCATAGCGCAGCCCCATGAGGACCTCGCGCCCCGTGTCCCTGGCCTCTTCCGGGGTCAGGGCGCCGGATTGCACATCCTGCTGGAGCGCGTCCAGGCTTGAGATCGCGGTGTCGACCACATCGCTCAGGTGTTGTTCCCGCATGCTGAAGGCGGAATCATAGGCGATGTTGAGGATGATTTGCGTGAGTGCGGCGATCATGATGACGGCAACGGCAACGATCGCGTAAATGCGTGTGGAGAGTTTGGACAGGTGGGCTCGAAGCATCGTGGACCGCTTTCTGGAACTGGATGTCATTTGGCTGCATCCTGACGGCGACCCGTTAATTTTTTGTGGATTCCGTCGCAAATTGTCAAAGTTCGCGTTGGAAAGTGGGGCGCTTGGGTTTTGCCGGGCGACAAAGAACGGGATTTTCCGGTGCGACGGTTGAGGAATGGCAGGGGGAGATTCCGCCCCACAGGCCTCCCGGGGTTAGCGCATCGCGGTCGCCAGCACGTCATAGACGCGGGGGGCGTCCATTTGGGTGACGTTGAAACGCATGAAACTTGCGGCGGTTTGTGAGGGGCTGAAGACGTTGCCGGGAGCCAGCATGACGGCAGCCTCCATGGCGCGTTGTGCAACCTGACCGGTGTCGGTGCCTTCCGGGAAGCGACACCATAGGTAAAATCCCCCTTGAGGCAGGACCCATGGGGTGATGCCAAGTGGGGCGAGGCGTGTGATCGCGGTTTTGCGTGCCCGGGCCAGCCGTCGATGCAGTTCGGCGATATGTTTGCGGTAGCTCCCGCCAGTCAGCACCTGGGCGAGCAATTCGGTGGCGACCGGACTCGGTCCGCCAAAGCTCGTGGCGACCTGAAGATCGACGAGCGCCTCGATCCAGTCGGCGCGCCCGGCGATATAGCCGCAGCGCACGGACGCCGAGAGGGTTTTGGAAAAACCGCCGATTCTCAACACCCGGTTCAGCCCGTCGAGCACCGCGAGCCGGGGGGAGGGATCGGGTTCGAGATCGGCGAACGTATCGTCTTCCACGATTGTCAGATCGGTCTGTGCTGTCAGGGACAGCAGCCGATGTGCGACCTGCGGCGAGAGGGTTGCGCCGGTCGGATTGTGTAGGGCTGAATTGGTGATGTAGAGCCGGGGCGCCCCGGACAGGGCGGATTGGAAGGCGGTGAGATCGGGCCCGTCATGGGTGTAGGGAATGCCGACAATCCGGACCTGATGTGTCCTGAGCAGAGCGTGAAAGTTGAAATAGCCCGGATCGTCGACCAGAACCGTGTCGCCGGGGCGCAACAACAGCCGACAGATCAGGTCCATGGCCTGGGATGCGGATGCGGTCAGCATGAGCTGGTCCGGCGCGGGGCTCAGATGATCTTCGGCAAAGCGGCCCAGAAGACAGCGCCGCAAGGTCTCCGAGCCGCGCGCCGAGGCGTAGTTGGTCAGGAGGGCCGCATCGCTTTTCGCCAGCGCCCGCAGTCCCTTGCGCAGCGCGTCTTGCGGCATCCAGTCTTCCGGCAGCCAGCCGCAGCCCGGTTGCAATGTGCCGGGGCGGGCGTCGAGGGATTGCCGCGACACCCAGAACGGATCGACATTGCGCGCTCGCGGCGGTCCCATCCCGGCGACTTTCATGGGTGGAAGATGCGTGTTCGTCACATAGAAGCCGGACCCGGGCCGCGATCGGATCACGCCCTCGGCGGTAAGCCGGTCATAGGCCTCGACAACCGTGGAGGGGGACACATTCATCTGTGCGGCAAAGCGGCGGACCGACGGCATGCGATCGCCCGGCCCAAGGGCGCGGCTGGCGATCCGGTCGCGCAGGGCCTGCATCAGGCTTTCCGTTTTCGGTCCGGCCATCATCCTCGTCCATTTTGCAATTCCATCGCGAAATTGTATCGCACAATGATCCCATACAGTTTGTAGGAATTGTATGGAATTGTCTCTGTCTACACGACCCGTGCGCACTTACCCAGAGATAAACGGCCCAGAGATAAAGGGCCAAGAGACAAAGAGGTGAGGCAGCATGGATCGAAAACTGACGGGTTGGGGCAGCGGGGGGATCGGTGTGCTGATTTTCAGCGGCTCGCTGCCCGCGACACGGGTGGCTGTGGCGGAGTTCGAGCCCCTGTTCCTGACCTCCGCGCGGGCGGTGATTGCAGCGCTTCTGGGGGCGCTTTGCCTTGCGGTTCTGCGGCAAAGCCGTCCGGAACGAAGTGATCTCGTGGCGCTGACGGTGGTCGCGCTCGGTGTGGTCATCGGGTTTCCGCTCCTGACCGCGCTGGCGCTGCAATCCATCACGGCGGCGCGTTCGATCGTCTTTATCGGACTTCTGCCGCTGTCGACCGCGCTCTTTGGTGTGCTCCGCTGCGGTGAGCGGCCCAAACCCGGCTTCTGGCTCTTTTCGCTTCTCGGTGCGGCAACGGTTTCGGGCTTTGCTCTGACGCAAAGTACAAGTGGCGCGTTGCGTGGAGATCTGTGGATGCTGGCGGCCATCGCGGTCTGCGGTCTGGGCTATGCCGAAGGCGCGACGCTGTCGCGGCGCCTGGGCGGGTGGCAGGTGATCTCCTGGGCGCTGTTAATCGCGTGTCCGGTGATGGTGGGCGTGATGGGGATCACCTGGCCTGCGGCGCTGACGACGATTTCTCCTGCGGCCTGGGGGAGCCTTGGCTATGTGGCGGTGTTCAGCATGATGCTGGGTTTCGTCTTCTGGTATCGCGGCCTTGCCTTGGGTGGCATCGCGCAGGTCGGGCAATTGCAGCTTTTGCAGCCCTTCTTCGGCTTCCTGCTGGCGGGCCTGCTCTTACACGAACCGATTGCATGGCAGATGATCGCCTGCGCGGTTCTCACCGTGCTCTGCGTGGCCGGTGCCAGACAACTCGCCTGACGCGAACGGTCAAAGGAAATCGCCATGTTTCAGATGCTTCTCTGGTTTTTGCGGATGATGTCCCGGGCGACAGGGCTGGATGCCGCCGCCGTCTTGCAGCGGCGTCAGGCGTGTCGTCAGGGCACGCGCGAGCAGGCGCCCGATGCGTTCGGGCGCTGAGACCTGTGCGAAAAAGATGGCCTGCGGCGCAGTTCCCCGCCAGAATGGATGTCATCCCCCCGGCGCAGGAGACGTGCCGGGTCACAGGGGGTGTCCGGCATCGTATTGAAGATGTGACCGCTAAAGGGAGCGTGAAACGGCATGATTTATGCGCATTCATTACCGGATCGCTCGACCGATCTCTGGGAAACGCTTTTCGATCACTCCGCCGCGGTCGCACATGCGGCGCGGCGCAATGCGGCGGGTTTCGCGCCGCAAATGGCGGAGATTCTCGGCTGGGCACATGATCTCGGCAAGATGAAACCGCGGTTTCAGGCACGGTTGAACGATCCTGCAATCCATGAGCCGCATGCTGGCGTGGGCGCACGCTATCTGTATTTTCGCCAGCCCGGGCTCTTGTCCACCGTGATGGCGCAGGTCGTTCTTGGCCATCACGCGGGACTGGCCGACGGGGGCGATGCGGGGCGTATTTTTCAGGCCCGGCTCGAAGAGGAGGCGGAAATAACCCCGCCTGACGACTGGAATATTCCGGGGATGACCGAATTCCCGATGCCGCTGAGGGGGCTCGGCAGGGGGGAGGTCAATTACCCGGTGACGTTTCTCGGACGGATGCTGTTTTCGGCGCTTGTCGATGCGGACCGCAGCGAGACGCGGACGTTTTACCAGCGTGCCGAAGGGCGGGTCGTCTGCGAACCGGTCGCGGTTTCGCTCACGGAGTTGCGCGACCGACTTGATGCCCATATGGCGCAGATGTCGGGGGAGGGGGCGGTCAATGCGCTCCGGCAGGACATCCACCGCCATGTCCGCGACAGGGCCGGGTGCGATCCGGGGCTGTTCAGCCTGACTGTGCCGACAGGGGGTGGCAAGACGCTGGCCGCGCTTGGGTTCGCCCTGGATCATGCGATCCGGCACGGTCAGGCGCGCGTCATCTTCGTCATTCCCTACACCTCCATCGTGGAACAGACAGCGGCGGTGTTCCGCGAGGTTCTGGGCGATCCCGAAGGCGAGATCGTGCTTGAACACCATTCCGCCTTCGACTGGCCGGGGCAGGGCGACGACGAGGCGCGCGACCTCAAAACCGCCGCCGAGCGCTGGGATCGGCCGGTGATCGTGACCACTGCCGTGCAGTTTTTCGAAAGCCTTCATGCCGCACGGACCTCGCCCTGTCGCAAGCTGCACCGGATTGCCAATGCGGTGGTGATCCTCGACGAGGCCCAGACCCTGCCGCGGTATCTTCTGCGTCCGAGTCTGGCGGCCATTCGGGAACTGGCCCGGGGGTATCGCAGCTCTCTGGTGCTGTGTACGGCGACCCAGCCTGCGGTTTTGCAGGAAGACAAATTCCCCCACCCGGAAGCCCTGTCGCGGGGGGGAGATTTGCCGCTGCGAGAACTCGCGCCCGACCCGGCGACGCTCGACGAGGCGCTGAAGCGCGTGCGGGTGGAACAGGCGGGGGGGCTCGACAACGCAGCATTGGCCGGGCGGCTGTCGAAGGGGGAGGGTGGGCTGGCGATCCTCAACAACCGGCGTCAGGCGCGGGCCGTCTTCGATCTGCTCCGGGCGTGTCCTCATGCCTTTCATCTTTCGACCAACATGACTGCGCGCCATCGCAGGGCGGTGCTTGAGACGGTGCGACAAGAGTTGCGGGAGGGCGCTCCGGTGCGTCTGGTCAGCACGAGTCTGATCGAGGCGGGCGTCGATGTCAGTTTTCCGACTGTCTACCGGGCGCTTGCCGGGCTCGACAGTATCGTGCAGGCGGCCGGGCGCTGCAACCGCAATGCCGAACGCGAGGAGTTGGGGCGCGTGGTGGTGTTCGAGGCGGAAGCGGGCGAGGGGTTCAGCCCGCCGATGGAATTGCAGCAGATGGCGGAGGTGACCCGCCGTGTGCTGGAGCTCTTCCCGGACGATCCGCTGTCGCTTGAGGCGGTGCGGTCCTATTTCGCGGAGGTTTTCTGGGAGAAGAAGCAGAAGATGGATGCGGGCAAGGTGGATGGCCGGGAGTATCCCATCCTCTCTGGCATCGCGGAGGCCGGTGACAAGGAGGGCATGCCCTATGCCTCCGTCGCAAAGGCTTTTCGGATGATCCCGGAGGGCGCGCTTCCGGTGGTGATCCGGGGTGGTGACTGGGGGGTGCCGGAGGCGGAGTGGCAGACGATGCAGCATGTCGTCAGCGCGGGCGCCGTCGCGCGGGGGCTGCAAAGCTATCAGGTGCAGGTGCCGAGGCAGGTGCGGCAAAAGATGCTTGGTGCTGGGCTGCTAGCGGTGTTGCGGCCAGAGGAGTTCGGAGACCAGTTCCTGATCCTCGATCGGCCGGAGCTTTACGATCCCGAGACGGGGCTGAAATGGGACGACTGGGATGATCTCGGGTTTCTGAGTTTCTAAAGCGCGGTATGCTTGACAGAGGGACCGAACCGGTCCCAATCTGAGGCAAATTTGGATTTTGAAATGTCTTACGGCCTCAAACTTTTGATCAAGGGCGATTACGCCTGTTTTACGCGACCGGAGATGAAGGTCGAGCGTGTGTCCTACGATGTGATGACTCCTTCTGCGGCGCGCGGCGTCATCGAAGCGATCCATTGGAAACCGGCGATTCGCTGGGTGATTGATCGCATTCACGTTCTGGCGCCGGTCCGGTTTGAAAACATCCGCCGAAATGAAATCGCGTCGAAAATTTCCGCCAGCACTGTGAAAACCGCGATGAAGGCGAGGACCGTGTCGGGGCTGCATCTCAATGTCGATGAGGACCGCCAGCAACGCGCCATGATGGCGCTCAGGCATGTGGTCTATGGCGTCGAGGCGCATCTCGAAATGACGCCACGCGCCGGAGCGGAGGACAATCCCGCCAAACATATCGAAATGGCGCGACGGCGTGCGGAGAAAGGCCAGCATTTCCATCAGCCTTGCCTCGGTGTGCGCGAGTTTCCCGCCGATGTGACACTGGTGGAGGAGTTTCCGGAGAGCGCGCTGCCGGAGGCGGAGCGCAATCGCGATCTGGGCTGGATGCTCTACGATATTGCCTATGACCGGGGGCGTGAGGCGATGTTCTTTCATGCTCGTCTGGAGGACGGGGTGATCGACCTGGAGAAGGCCCGGCAAGAGGGGCTTGCGCGATGACGATCCTCTCGGCTCTGGCGGCGCTTTATGAGCGCATGGAAGAGGCGGGGGAGGCCCCGGCCCCGGGCTATTCAACGGAAAAGATCGGTGCGGAACTGGTGATTGATGCCGAGGGGCAGTTGATCGCGTGGCATTCGCTTATGACGCAGGATGGTAAACGTATGGTGCCGGAAAACCTGTCGGTTCCGGCGGCGATCAAACGGTCCTCTGGGATTGCGCCGAATTTTCTGTGGGACAAGACGTCCTATGTGTTGGGCGTGACCGCGCTCAAGGACGAGAAGAAAAAGCCTCTTGCCGATGCCGAGGGGCGATTGCAGCCCTGTCAGGAGCGGCGTACGGCGGATGAACATGCCCATTTTGTTGCGCTGCATCGAGAACGGCTCGGTGGCGCCGAAGATCCGGGCTTGCTGGCCCTTCTGATCTTTCTCGATCACTGGAATTGGGAGGATTTCTCTGGACGTGGCCTGCCAAGCGAGATGCTTGACCAGAATGTCGTGTTCAGTTTCGAGGCGCGTGGTCAATACCTGCATCGTCGGGCTGCGGCCCGTGCGCTGATCGCATGCGCACCGGAGGCGAAGGGGCCGCTGTGCCTCGTGACCGGGGCGCAGGCGGCGCCTGCGCGGCTGCACCCAAGCATCAAGGGCGTGATGGGGTCACAAAGCTCAGGCGCTTCTCTGGTGTCGTTCAACGCTTCGGCCTTTGAGTCCTTCGGCCACAAACAAGGCGACAACGCGCCGGTCTCGGAACATGCGGCTTTCGCCTATGGCACGGCTCTGAACGCGCTGCTCGCGCGCTCCGGCAAGGCGGGGCGGCGCACGCTGCGTATCGGCGAGACCACGGCGGTGTTCTGGGCGGAGACCGACCGGCGGGAGACCGACGAAGCCGCGGAAATGGCTTTTGCCGATTTCTTCGATCCGCCCGACACCGAGGCCATGAGCGAAGATGAAAAGACCGCGCATCGCAAGTTGCAGATCACCATGGAGGCTCTGGCCAGGGGAAGCGCGCCCGACGATCCGCGATTTGCGCCCTCGACACGGGTCTATGTGCTGGGCCTTGCGCCCAATGCGGCGCGGTTGTCGGTGCGGTTCTGGCTGCCGGGGACGCTGGGCGATTTTGCCCGTCATGTGGAGCGGTTTCGCGAGGATCTGCGGATCGAACCCGCGCCATGGCGGCGCCCGCCCGCCGTCTGGGCGCTGCTGTATGAGACCGCATTGCAGCATAAGGCGGAAAATATTCCGCCCCGGTTGGGCGGCGACCTCATGCGCGCCGTCTTGATGGGGACACCTTATCCGCGCACGCTGCTGTCTGCCGTGATCGGACGCATCCGCGCCGACGGGGTGATCAATGGCGCCCGTGCCGCCATTTGCAAAGCCGTTCTGACCCGCAATCTCAAGGAGGAGTTTCCCGTGAGCCTCGATCCAGACAACCCGAGCCCGGCCTATCGGCTCGGGCGCCTCTTTGCCGTGCTCGAAAGCATCCAGCAGGCGGCGTTGCCAGGGCTGAACGCGACGATCCGTGACCGGTATTTCGCCGCCGCCTCGGCAACGCCCGCACGGGTCTTTCCGCTTTTGACCAAGACGGCCACCCATCACCTCGCCAATCTGCGCAAATCCGACAAGGGCGGGCTTGCGTATTGGTTCGACGAGCAGATTGGCGAGATCTGGAGCGGGCTCGACCCGAACCTGCCGGGGAGTCTGACACTGGAGGATCAGGGGCGGTTCGTGGCCGGGTATTACCATCAGAAATTTTACAAAAAGCCGAAAGACGCCGAGTCCGACCTTTCGGTCGTCGAGGGGGAAACCACATGACCGCATTGACCAATCGTTACGATTTCGCGCTGTTCTTCACCGTCAAGGACGGCAACCCGAATGGCGATCCCGATGCGGGCAACCTGCCGCGGATGGATCCGGAGACCAACAACGGGCTGGTCACCGATGTCGCGCTGAAGCGCAAGGTGCGCAATTACGTGGCCACGGCCAAGGGGGATGAGCCGGGCTATCGGATCTATTTTACCGAACGTGCAGTGCTCAATGCCGTGCATGAGGAGGCCTACAAAGCGCTCGATCTCAAGCCGGTGTCCAAGAAGCTGCCCAAGAAAGAGGAAGAGGCAGCGCAGGTCACCGGCTGGATGTGTCGGAATTTCTTCGACATTCGAACCTTTGGCGCGGTGATGACCACAGAGGTCAACGCCGGTCAGGTGCGCGGACCGGTGCAGATGTCCTTCGCCCGCTCGCTCGAACCGATCATGCCGCTCGAAGTGTCGATCACACGCTCTTCTGTGACCAATGAAAAGGACGTCGACAAGGAGCGCACCATGGGCCGCAAGCATATCGTGCCCTTCGGTCTCTATGCCGTGCATGGCTTCATCAACGCCAAGCTGGCGGAAAAGACCGGGTTTTCGGAAGAGGATCTCGATCTGTTCTGGACGGCACTGCGCGACATGTTCGATTTCGACCGCTCGGCGGCGCGCGGCGAGATGGCGGCGCAGGATCTGGTCATCTTCAAACACGACAGCGCCTTGGGGAATGCGCAGGCACATCGCCTGTTCGAGCGGATCGAGGTCTTCCGAAAATCCGGTGAGGACGCTGTTCCTGTCGGCGATCCGCGCAGCCACAACTGGCCGCCGGCACGGGCTTTCTCGGATTACGAGATTCGGGTGAATGACACGGATCTGCCCTCTGGTGTGACGCTTTTGCGCCCATGGTGAGATGGACCCTGTGACATGGAGACGGCGGAGCAGATGAGCCTGCCGATCTCGGCGCTGCAACACTGGCTTTATTGTCCGCGCCAATGTGCCCTGATCCATGTCGAACGGCTCTGGGCCGAGAACAGCCTCACGGCCGAGGGGCGTGTGCTGCACGTCCGGGCCGATGGCGGCACCACCGACCGGCACAAGGGCATTCGTACCCTGCGTGCGGTCGAACTCGGATCGGAGCGGCTGGGGCTTCATGGCGTGGCCGATGTGGTCGAGGTGCATGGCGATCGGTTTTATCCGGTCGAATACAAGCGCGGTCGCCCGAAACCGCACCGGGCCGACGAGGTGCAGCTCTGCGCCCAGGCCCTGTGTCTTGAGGAGATGACGGGGCAAGCGGTGCCCGAAGGTGCCCTGTTCTACGGCGAAACCCGGCGCCGTGTGGTCGTGGCGTTCGACCGGGACCTGCGCTCTTTGACATCGTCTGTCGCGGATGAGGCCCGCAGCGCGCTTGCGCAGGGGGAACTGCCGCCTGCGCATTATGCTCCGGGGCGTTGCAAGGCCTGTTCCCTGCTGGAGCTCTGTCGCCCGCAAAGCCTCGAACACCCGCCCGCGATCCGTGCCTGGCTCAGCCGGGCGCTGGACAGCGACACCGTTCCGGAAGGTCCCGAATGAAGAAACTTCTCAACACGCTCTATGTCACGTCTGAAGGGGCGAGCCTGCGCAAGGAAGGGCAGGCCGTGGTGATCGCCATCGACGGCCATGACCGGGGCCGCGCGCCCGCCCATCTGCTCGGGCAGATCGTCTGTTTCGCACAGGCGGTGATCAGCCCGCCCCTGATGGCGTTTTGCGCCGAGAGCGGCATTTCCATCGCCTTCCTCTCGACCACCGGACGCTTCCTTGCCCGGGTCGAAGGGCCGCAAACCGGCAATGTCCTGTTGCGTCGGGCCCAGCACAGGATGACGGACGATCCCGAACGCGCCCTGCCTGTCGCGCAGGCCATGGTCGCCGCCAAGATCGCCAATCAGCGTGGCCTGCTGCGCCGCGGTCTGCGCGATTACGGCAAGGCGATGGGGCCGGAGCCTTACGCCCTGCTCGACGGCTGTGAACGCCGCCTGTCGGATGCCGCCCGCCTCGCCCTTGACGCGCCGGATCTCGACAGCCTGCGCGGACAGGAGGGCGAGGCCGCCAACGCCTATTTCACCGCCTTTCCGCAGGTTCTCCGTAACCCTGATTTCTCCTTTCAGGGTCGCAACCGCCGCCCTCCGCGCGACCCGGTCAATGCGGTGCTCTCCTTGCTCTACGCTCTGTTGGCACAAGATTGCCGTGCGGCCTGCGAGACCCATGGGCTCGACCCGCAGATGGGCTTCCTGCACCGTGATCGCCCCGGGCGCATGAGCCTTGCACTCGATCTCATGGAAGAGTTCCGCGCGCCTCTGGCCGATCGCACCTGCCTGACCCTGCTCAATCGTCGCCAGTTGTCCGTCCGTGATTTTCGACCTGAGGAAACCGGTGCGGTGCTGCTGAGTGACGAAGGGCGTGAAACGGTGCTCAAGGCCTGGCAGGACCGCAAGCGTGAAACCGTCCGCCACCCGTTCTTCGAGGAAACGGTTCCGCTCGGCCTTTTCCCGCAGATGCAGGCGCAGCTCCTTGCCCGCCACCTGCGTGGCGAACTGGACGGTTATCCCGCCTGGATCTGGAGGTGACATGCTGGTCCTGATCACTTACGATGTCCGCACCGACACCCCGGCCGGCCGCAAACGTCTGAGACAGGTGGCCAGAGCCTGTGAGGATTACGGCCAGAGGGTTCAGTATTCGGTGTTCGAATGCGACCTGCCCCCGGCGCTTTGGACCGCTTTGCGCGCCCGCCTGACCGCGTTGATCGAGCCGGAGCACGATAGCTTGCGGTTTTACATGCTCGGCGCCAACTGGCGCTCAAAGGTGGAGCATGTCGGGGCGAAACCCGCGACCGATTTCGATGGCCCCCTGATCTTCTGATGCGAACCCCAAGCGCCCCGCCAGGCATGGGAGGGTTCGCGCGCGGAAATATACTTATCTTTCAAATGGATGGCGAAACTCGACATCGCAGGATATGGGGCGCGTCGATTGTTTCCTCAGGTTCGCGGAGCAGTTGTTGTTTCGCGTGCGCATTCAAAGGGTTATGAAGAGACCGTCGCGCCCCACCCGGGCGCGTGGATAGAAACAGTTACACACTTGTCTCCATGTCCGTTCGTAAACACCGTCGCGCCCCACCCGGGCGCGTGGATAGAAACGTCACATCACGCGGGACACTCTCACCCCGCGTCTGTCGCGCCCCACCCGGGCGCGTGGATAGAAACTGACATATGGAGGTATGTTGGATCCAATAGATTGGTCGCGCCCCACCCGGGCGCGTGGATAGAAACCATGCACTATTATTTCCGCGCCCCGTCCGGGGTTGGTCGCGCCCCACCCGGGCGCGTGGATAGAAACAATTGTATTGCTCACCTCAACGTCAAGATTGGTTGGTCGCGCCCCACCCGGGCGCGTGGATAGAAACCTGCCTGAGACATAAACACGTCGTCATAACGTGGGTCGCGCCCCACCCGGGCGCGTGGATAGAAACATCATAATCCAGACCCTCTGCAGGTAGTAGGCTTGTCGCGCCCCACCCGGGCGCGTGGATAGAAACCTACTCTATGCCTGTGAAACCCGTCTACCACCTCGTCGCGCCCCACCCGGGCGCGTGGATAGAAACTCCGCATCTGGCGCGTCGAATAACGCTTGACACACGTCGCGCCCCACCCGGGCGCGTGGATAGAAACTCCTTTGTGTTGACCAAACTATGGCATTGGTGCGGCGTCGCGCCCCACCCGGGCGCGTGGATAGAAACGGCACACGCATCCCGCACAGCCTCGGCCACCTGACGTCGCGCCCCACCCGGGCGCGTGGATAGAAACCTGTTGGAATGTGGCAAGCTCGAATTACGGTATCCGTCGCGCCCCACCCGGGCGCGTGGATAGAAACAGTAAGTCCATCTCAGGTGCTGCCACGGAGTTAGGTCGCGCCCCACCCGGGCGCGTGGATAGAAACTGTTGGTGTCATTTAATCAATTTCCCTCAGTTTTGTCGCGCCCCACCCGGGCGCGTGGATAGAAACTAGATACGCCTGCATTAGCCGCACCATTCTCGGCGGTCGCGCCCCACCCGGGCGCGTGGATAGAAACCCGCGCTCTTGTGCATAAAGCGCGCCTTGGTTGGCCGTCGCGCCCCACCCGGGCGCGTGGATAGAAACTCTGATCATCGCCGTAAGGTTGACAAATTCGCTGCGTCGCGCCCCACCCGGGCGCGTGGATAGAAACTGTGCCTCGTAGCAAACGCTTTCAACGTCATTGCGTCGCGCCCCACCCGGGCGCGTGGATAGAAACTTTCGTCGGCTTTTTGTAGTCAACTGCATTGATGGCTGTCGCGCCCCACCCGGGCGCGTGGATAGAAACACCACGAGCGCCCCCATCAACAGCGCCGAAGACGTCGCGCCCCACCCGGGCGCGTGGATAGAAACAGCATTCAAGGGAGACAGCAAGGAAACCAAGAAGGGTCGCGCCCCACCCGGGCGCGTGGATAGAAACTCTCCGGATTGCAAGCATTTCAGCAAGGCCAAGGGTCGCGCCCCACCCGGGCGCGTGGATAGAAACCGGTTGCTGCAGCGCCATATCATGCGGAGGAAACGTCGCGCCCCACCCGGGCGCGTGGATAGAAACCGGGATCAGAAGCCAGCGAGCCTTGAGGAGCGAGAGTCGCGCCCCACCCGGGCGCGTGGATAGAAACCGCAAGGAAGCCGGAACGCCTTGGCCTGTCTTCGTCGCGCCCCACCCGGGCGCGTGGATAGAAACTGAAAGGTGATGCCATCGAAAGAGATTTGCACAACGTCGCGCCCCACCCGGGCGCGTGGATAGAAGCAGCATAAGATTTTTGAGGGAAAACGACACCGGTCTGCGCGTCAGATGCAAGTCCTCTGACGAGAAATGCAGAACTATCGGGTGCTTTTCAAAGGAAATTTGGTGGAGCCTAGGGGGATCGAACCCCTGACCTCTTGCATGCCATGCAAGCGCTCTCCCAGCTGAGCTAAGGCCCCAAATCGACCGTTGTGACGCCGGTCTTGCGTTTCGCGGGAGGGCGTTTCCCGTCCGCCCGCGCTTCCTATTTTGTCTCGCCTGGGGTTGCAAGCGAAAAAATGACGGGCCTGAAAAAATCCTGTGAAATTTTCAGCCCGCCACTTTGGACGGCTTATTCGTCGTCGTTGGCCGCGACATCGGTGATGTCGTCGAGCGACACGTTGTCGTCGTCGTCGTCATCGTCGAGCAGATCGTCGTCGAGATCCATGTCGGCGTCGTCGTCGAGCAGCAGATCGTCATCGGTGTCGAGATCTTCGTCGTTGCGCGGCTGCACTTTTTCGGCGATGGCGACGCGCGATTTGTTGTTCGCGTCGAAGGTCACGATTTCGCCGGTGTAGGGGGACACGATCGGGTCGCGGTTCAGGTCATAGAACCGTTTGCCGGTGGTGGGGCAAAGCCGTTTGGTACCCCATTCCTTTTTGGGCATGATGAATCCCTTTCGTTAATCACTGATCCATTGCGGAGATTTTGCGGGCCATGCCATATCGTGACAGAGGTGTCAAAGGCTTTTCCCTCAAAAAACCGTAAAGACCATGGTCTGGGCGCTACAGGCAGGGTATGGCAGGAAAAACCGGGGCGAAAGGTCAAAAATGCGCGAAATCCGATTGCAGGGCGACCCGCCCGTTTCCGTGACGCTGCGGCGCTCTGCCCGGGCTCGGCGGCTGTCTCTGCGGGTGTCGCGGCTCGACGGGCGGGTGACGCTTTCGATGCCGCAGCGCCTGCCGGAGGCGGAGGCGATCGCTTTCGTCGAGGAAAAGCAGGACTGGATTCGCAAGCATCTCGCAGGGCGCAGCCCGGACCGGATGCCGGTGTTCGGAGCGCATCTGCCGTTTCTGGGGCGTGAGTTGATGATCGTGCCGGGGCAGGGACGGCGGGCGCAGGTCATGGACGGCGCTTTGCAGGTGCCGGGCGGGCCCGAGAGCGTGGCGGCGAAAGTGCGGGCCTTTCTCAGGCTCGAGGCGCAGATGCGGCTGCGCGCGGCCTCTGATCGCTATGCGGAGGCGCTAGGCGTCGGGTACGGGCGGATCACGCTGCGCGATCCGCGGTCGCGCTGGGGGTCCTGTACGTCCCAGGGCAATCTAATGTATTCTTGGCGGCTGGTAATGGCGCCGCCTGAGGTGCTGGACTATGTCGCGGCTCATGAGATGGCGCATCGGCTGGAGATGAACCATTCGGAGCGGTTCTGGGCGCATGTGGCGCGCATCTGTCCGGGACACAAGGCGCATCGGGACTGGTTGCGCCGCGAGGGTGAGCAGTTGCATGGCTGGCGGTTCGAGACGGATTGACCTTGCCGCTTTTTGTGATCACATAGCAGCCATGATCCATCCATCCCCCCGACCGACCGACCATTCCTCCGCCGCCCATGACCGGGTGTACCGGGCCTTGCGCACGCGCATCATGCATGGCGAATTTCGCCCAGGCGAGGCGCTCACCCTGCGCGGCATCGGCAAGATGTTCGACGTCTCCATGACCCCCGCGCGCGAAGCGGTGCGGCGGCTGGTGGCGGATGGCGGGCTGAACCTCTCGGCCTCGGGGCGGGTGTCGACGCCGGAGCTGTCGAACGAGCGCATCGAGGAACTGGCGGCGATCCGGGCGCTGATCGAGCCGGAGCTGGCCTCGCGCGCTTTGCCGCGGGCGCATATCGCGCTGATCGACCGGCTTCAGGCGATCAACAGCACGATTGCCGAGGCGGTCGCGAAACACGATGACGTGGGTTATATCCGTACCAATCTCGAATTTCACCGCACGCTTTACCTGCGGGCGCAGGCCCCGGCGATGCTGGCGTTGACGGAGACCGTCTGGCTGCAATTGGGGCCGACGATGCGGGCGTTATATGCCCGTCTGAACCGCACGGAAGTGCCACACAATCACCGGCTGATCGTGGCGGCGCTCAGGGCAGGCGATGAGCCGGGACTTCGGCTTGCGGTGCGGTCTGACGTGACGCAGGGGCTGCGGATGCTGGCGGTTTGAGGCAAAGCGCGACCGGGCGCTTGACCTTTGCTGCGCTGCAGAGTGTTCTGGGGCGATAGAAACAGGCAAGGGGACTGCCATGGCGCGCTATCTGGAAATGACCGAACTCATGACGCCGGACATGGCGAATTTCTCCGGCAAGGTGCACGGGGGCGCTCTTCTTAAGCTCTTGGATCTGGTCGCCTTTTCCTGTGCGTCGCGCTATTCCGGGCAATATGCGGTGACGCTGTCGGTCGATCAGGTGATGTTCAAGGAGCCGATCCATGTGGGGGAGCTGGTGCATTTCCGGGCGACGGTGAATTACGTGGGCCGCAGTTCGATGGAGATCGGCATCCGGGTCGAAGCGGAGAACATTCGAACGCATCGGGTGCGCCACACCAATTCCTGCTATTTCACCATGGTGGCGGTGGATGATGACGGCAAAACCGTGGCTGTGCCGCAATTCACGCTGGAGACCGAGGTGGATCAGCAACGCTGGCGGGCGGCGGAGCTGCGCAAAGAGTTGCGCCGCGAACATGCCAAGCGGTTGGAAGAGGCCGCAAAGGGCTAACGAAAAAGGCGCTCCGGAGAGCGCCTTTTCTTTTTGGTGTCAATGAGATCAAGCGTGGATCGCGCCGTCGCCACAGGCCAGAGCTGCCTCGCGGACCGCTTCGGAGAATGTCGGGTGCGCGTGGCAGGTCAGGGCGATGTCCTGCGCCGAGGCGCCGAATTCCATCGCGACACAGATCTCGTGGATCAGATCGCCAGCGCCGGGGCCGATGATGTGGCAGCCGAGAACGCGGTCGGTGTCCTTGTCGACGATCAGTTTGACGAAACCTTCGCCCTGATGCACGGCTTTGGCGCGGGCGTTGCCCATGAAGGAGAATTTGCCGACCTTGATGGCGCGGCCTTCTTCCTTGAGCTGCTGTTCGGTTTTGCCGACGGAGGCGACTTCCGGCGTGGTGTAGATCACGCCCGGGATCACGTCGTAGTTGACGTGGCCATGTTTGCCCGCCAGAACCTCTGCAACGGCCATGCCTTCGTCTTCGGCTTTGTGGGCGAGCATCGGGCCGACAATGGCGTCGCCGATGGCGTAGATGCCCGGCACGTTGGTGGCCCAATGCGCGTCGGTCTTGATCTGACCGCGCGGGGTGAACTCGACGCCCAGCTCGGCAAGACCCAGACCGTCGGTGAAGGGTTTGCGGCCGGTGGCGACCAGAACGACGTCGGCGTCGAGCGAGTGCTCGCTGTCGTCTTTCTTCAGCTTATAGTTCACTTTCGCCTTGGTTTTCGAGGCTTCAACACCCGACACGGCAGCACCGAGGATGAAGGTAAAGCCTTGCTTACCAAGGATTTTCTGGAACTGGCGCTGAACCTCGCCGTCCATGCCGGGGGTGATGAAGTCCATGTATTCCACCACGGTCACTTCCGCGCCGAGACGGGCGTAGACGGAGCCAAGCTCCAAACCGATCACACCCGCACCGATAACGACCATTTTCTTCGGGATCTTCGGCAGGGAGAGCGCGCCGGTGGAATCCACGACGATGCCCTTGTCATTGTCCACTTCGACCCCCGGAAGGGCGGTCGGCACGGAACCGGACGCGACGATGATGTTCTTGGCCTCGTGGACCTCGTCACCGACTTTCACCTTGCCCACAGCCGGGATCGACCCCCAGCCTTTGAGCCAGTCGATCTTGTTCTTTTTAAACAGGAATTCGATGCCGCCGGTGTTCTGGCCGATGACGTCGTCCTTGTATTTCTTCATCTGGTCCCAGTCGACGGACGGGGATTTACCCTTGAGGCCCATGTCGGCGAAATTGTGCTCCGCTTCGTGCAGCAGGTGCGAGGCGTGCAAGAGCGCTTTCGAGGGGATACAGCCGACGTTGAGGCAGGTGCCGCCCAGCGTCTCGCGGCCTTCGACCACGGCGGTCTTGAGGCCCAGTTGGGCGCAGCGGATGGCAGAGACGTAGCCGCCGGGGCCAGCGCCGATGATGATGACGTCATAAGATGCCATGGTCTTCTCCTTGGTCTTTTTCGGTGTCTGACTTGTGTCGGACTTATGTCGGACTTCCGTCGGACCTTTTTCGATCTATGGGGCTCTGCCCCCTCTGGGCCAAACCCTTGCGGTTTTGTCCCATTCACCCCCGGGATATTTCCGGACAAAAGAAGGCCGGAACCTCAGAGGAAAACGCCCGGCGCAGAGGCCGGGCGCGAAGTGCGATTACAGATCCATCAGCAGACGGCGCGGATCTTCGAGCGCTTCTTTGACGCGCACGAGGAAGGTCACGGCGCCTTTGCCGTCGACGATGCGGTGGTCGTAGGACAGGGCGAGGTACATCATCGGACGGATGACGACCTGACCGTTGATGGCCATCGGACGGTCCTGAATCTTGTGCATGCCGAGGATACCGGACTGCGGGGGGTTCAGGATCGGGGAGGACATCAGGGAGCCGTAGACACCGCCGTTGGAGATGGTGAAGGTGCCGCCCTGCATTTCCGCCATGGAGAGCTTGCCGTCACGGGCGCGGCGGCCTTTCTCGGCGATGGCTTTCTCGATCTCGGCGAAGGACATGCTGTCGGCGTCACGGATGACCGGAACGACGAGGCCCTGCGGGGTGCCCGCAGCCACGCCCATGTGGACGTAGTTCTTGTAAACGATGTCGGTGCCGTCGATCTCGGCGTTCACCTCGGGGACTTCTTTCAGCGCGTGGACACAGGCCTTGGTGAAGAAGGACATGAAGCCGAGGCGCACGCCGTGTTTCTTCTCGAACTGGTCTTTGTACTGGTTGCGCAGCGCCATCACCTCGGTCATGTCCACCTCGTTGTAGGTGGTGAGCATGGCGGCGGTGTTCTGCGACTCCTTGAGGCGTTTCGCGATGGTCTGACGCAGTTTCGTCATTTTCACGCGCTCTTCGCGGGCGGCGTCATCGGCAGCAACCGGCGCACGCGGTGCGGCGACGGGGGCAGGCGTGCCAGCGGGGGCGGAGGTCATCGCCTTGAGCACGTCCTCTTTCATGATGCGCCCGTCTTTGCCGGTGCCGGAGACCGAAGCGGGGTTGATGCCTTTTTCCGCCATCAGCTTGTTGGCGGAGGGGGCGTTTTCGATGTCCTTGTCACCGGCGGGTGCAGCCGGAGCGGCAGCCGGGGCCGGAGCAGCGGCAACAGCGCCGGCACCTGCGGACATTTCGGCCAGTTTGCCACCGGCGGCGACGGTGGCGCCTTCGGCGGCGAGGATCGCGGTCAGAACACCCGCGGCAGGGGCGGGCACTTCGACGGAGACCTTGTCGGTTTCCAACTCGCAGAGCATTTCGTCGGCGGCAACGCTGTCACCCACGGCTTTGAACCAGGTGGCGACGGTGGCTTCGGTCACGGATTCGCCAAGGGTCGGCACCATGACATCGACAGTCGCGGCGGCACCGGCGGCGGCCGGTTTGTCTTCCATCATTTCGGAATGATGACGCGGGGCGACTTCCTCGGGGCCGGCGTTGCCTTCTTCGTTGAGCGTGGCGAGCAGCGCATCGACGCCGACGGTTTCGCCCTCGGCGGCAACGATTTCACCCAGCACGCCAGCGGCGGGAGAGGGGACCTCGACGGTCACCTTGTCGGTTTCCAGCTCGCAGAGCATTTCATCGACGGCCACGGTGTCGCCCGGTTTCTTGAACCAGGTGGCGACGGTGGCCTCGGTGACGGACTCGCCCAGAGTGGGGACGCGGACTTCAACAGACATGTGGTTATCCTTCGATATTGAGCGCATCGTTCACGAGCGCCGTTTGTTGTGCTTTGTGCTGAGAGGCCAGACCCGTGGCGGGAGAGGCGGAGGCGGCACGTCCGGCGTAGACCGGGCGCGTGTGCTTGGCGCCGATACGCGTCAGCACCCATTCGATGTTCGGCTCGACAAAGGTCCAGCCGCCCTGGTTTTTCGGCTCTTCCTGACACCAGACGATCTCGGCGTTTTTGAAGCGCTCAAGCTCCTTGACCATGGAGAGGGCCGGGAACGGGTAGAACTGTTCGAGACGCAGGATATAGGTGTCGTCCTTGCCGGCGGCGTCGCGGGCTTCGAGAAGGTCGTAGTAGACCTTGCCGGAGCAGATCACGACGCGCTTGATGTCCTTGTCCGCTTTCAGTTTGAGATCGGATTTCGCGGTGCCGAAATTGGCATCGGCGTCATCCCAGAGCACGCGGTGGAAGGAGGAGCCTTCGAGGAAGTCCTTGGCCGTGGAGGTCGCCAGCTTGTGACGCAGAAGCGATTTCGGCGTCATCAGGACGAGCGGTTTGCGGTAGGAGCGGTGCAACTGGCGACGCAGGATGTGGAAGTAGTTCGCAGGCGTCGTGCAGTTGGCAACGATCCAGTTGTCCTCGGCGGAGAGTTGCAGGAAGCGTTCGAGACGGGCGGAGGAGTGTTCCGGGCCCTGACCTTCGAACCCGTGCGGCAGAAGCATCACGAGACCGGACATGCGGAGCCATTTGCGTTCGCCAGAGGAGATGAACTGGTCGAACATGATCTGCGCGCCGTTGGCGAAATCGCCGAACTGGGCTTCCCAGAGCGTCAGCGCGTTCGGTTCAGCCAGAGAGTAGCCATATTCGAAGCCGAGCACGGCATATTCGGAGAGCATCGAGTCGATGACCTCGTAATGCGCCTGACCTTCGCGAATGTGGTTGAGCGGGTAGTAGCGCTCTTCGGATTTCTGGTCGATCAGACCGGAGTGACGCTGGGAGAAGGTGCCGCGGGTCGAGTCCTGACCGGCGAGACGCACCGGGTAGCCTTCGGTCAGAAGCGAGCCGAAGGCCAGCGCTTCGCCGGTTGCCCAGTCGAAGCCTTCGCCGGTTTCGAACATCTGCGCCTTGGCTTCGAGCTGACG
The DNA here is from genome assembly GCF_001550095.1 of Celeribacter ethanolicus. GTDB lineage: Bacteria > Pseudomonadota > Alphaproteobacteria > Rhodobacterales > Rhodobacteraceae > Celeribacter > Celeribacter ethanolicus. Next base: position 23,835 of record NZ_LRUC01000051.1, read on the forward strand.
GGCCACGGTTTTGTGGATGTTGAAATCGGAGGGCGAGGTGGTCAGCGACCGACCGACCTGCGCCATGGTCTCTTCGGAAATGGCGGTCTGGCCGCGTTGATACTCTTCGCCCTCTTTGTCGAGATGCGACCAGCGACCGTCGAGCCAGTCGGCCTTGTTCGGTTTGAAGGTTTTACCGGCTTCGAATTCTTCGTTCAGCAGCGCCTGGAAGGCGGCTTTCATGTCCTCGATCTCGCCCTCGGGGATGAGACCGTCGGCCACGAGGCGTTCGGTGTAGAGCTGAAGCGTGGTCTTGTGCCGCTTGATGTTGGTGTACATCTGCGGGTTGGTGAACATCGGCTCGTCGCCTTCGTTGTGACCGAAGCGGCGGTAGCAGAAGATGTCGATCACGACGTCCTTGTGGAATTTCTGACGGAACTCGGTCGCCACTTTGGCGGCGTGCACCACGGCTTCCGGGTCGTCGCCATTGACGTGGAAGATCGGCGCTTCGACCATCAGGGCGATGTCCGTCGGATAGGGCGAGGACCGCGAGAAGTGCGGCGCGGTGGTGAAGCCGATCTGGTTGTTCACCACGATGTGGATCGTGCCGCCGGTGCGGTGACCGCGCAGACCGGAGAGACCGAAACACTCGGCCACGACACCCTGACCGGCGAAGGCCGCGTCACCGTGCAGCAGCACGGGGATGACGGTGCTGCGGGTCGGGTCGTTGTTCTGGTCGGTCTTGGCGCGGGCCTTGCCGAGCACCACCGGGTTCACCGCCTCAAGGTGCGAGGGGTTGGCGGTCAGCGACAGGTGGACCTTGTTGCCGTCGAATTCACGGTCGGAGGAGGCGCCGAGGTGATATTTCACGTCGCCGGAGCCGTCCACATCCTCGGGTTTGAAGGACCCGCCTTGGAATTCGTTGAAGATCGCGCGGTAGGGTTTGGAGAGCACGTTGGCGAGCACGGACAGACGCCCGCGGTGCGGCATGCCGATGACGATCTCTTTCGCGCCGAGGTTGCCGCCGCGTTTGATGATCTGTTCCATGGCGGGGATCAGAGCTTCGCCACCATCGAGACCGAAGCGCTTGGTGCCCATGTATTTGACATGGAGGAATTTCTCAAAGCCCTCGGCCTCGACCAGTTTGTTCAGAATGGCGCGACGGCCGTTCTTGGTGAACTGGATTTCCTTGCCGAAACCTTCGATGCGCTCTTTCAGCCAGCCCGCTTCTTCCGGGTTGGAGATATGCATGTATTGCAGGGCGAAGGTGCCGCAATAGGTGCGTTTGAGCACGTCGAGGATCTGACGCATGGAGGCGTGGGTGAGGCCCAGCACGTTGTCGATGAAGATCGGGCGATCCATATCGGCTTCGGTAAAGCCATAGGAGCGCGGATCGAGTTCCGGGTGCGGGGCCTCGTCGCGCATTTTCAGCGGGTCGAGATCGGCGATGAGGTGACCGCGAATACGATAGGCGCGGATGATCATGATCGCACGGACCGAGTCGAGCACGGCGCGTTTCACGGCGTCTTCGGAAACGGCAACGCCTTTTTCGGCGGCCTTTTCCTTGATCTTCTTCTCGGCGGCAACGGGTTCGGCCCATTGGCCGTCGAGCGCGTGGGTCAGGTCGTCATTCGGAACCGGCGGCCAATCCATGCGGGCCCAGGAGGGACCGGCAGCTTCTGCTGTGACATCGTTCGCGGCATCGCCCAGGGATTGGAAGAATTCCGCCCAGGAGGCGTCGACAGACGCGGGGTCCTGCACGTAATTCGCGTAAACCTGTTCGAGGTATTCCGCGTTGTGCCCCTGCATGAAGCTGGAGGCGTGAAAGATGTCGTTCGGGGACTGGTCGTTCATCGTCATGACCTTGTTTGGGGTGCGTTTCCGTTTATCGGCAGGCACGCGTCGCCTTATATGGGTGTGCCTGCGCCCCTCTCTCAAAGGGCGCAGGCGCTGTTGTCAAATCGCGTCACCGTGAGGTGCGCGGCAGCGGTCAGCCCTTGGCAATCGCTTCCTGAACAGCTTCGCCGAGGGTGGCGGGGCTGTCGGCAACGATGATGCCAGCGGATTTCATCGCTTCGATTTTCGATTCCGCATCGCCTTTACCGCCGGCGACGATCGCGCCTGCGTGGCCCATGCGGCGGCCCGGAGGCGCGGTGCGCCCGGCGATGAACCCGGCGACCGGCTTCCAGCGGCCTTTTTTCTTTTGCTCGGCGAGGAATTCCGCGGCTTCTTCTTCGGCGGAACCGCCGATTTCACCGATCATGATGATCGAGGTGGTTTCCGGATCGTCGAGGAACATGTCGAGCACGTCGATGTGCTCGGTGCCTTTGATCGGGTCGCCGCCGATGCCCACGGCGGTGGACTGGCCGAGGCCCAGATCGGAGGTCTGTTTCACGGCCTCATAGGTCAGCGTACCGGAACGGGACACCACGCCGACGGAGCCGCGGCGGTGGATGTGACCCGGCATGATGCCGATTTTGCAGGCGTCCGGGGTGATGACACCCGGGCAGTTCGGGCCGATCAGGCGGGACTTGGAGTCCATCAGCGCGCGCTTCACCTTCATCATGTCGAGCACCGGAATGCCCTCGGTGATGCAGATGATCAGCTCCATCTCGGCGTCGATCGCTTCGAGGATCGAGTCGGCGGCGAAGGGCGGCGGCACGTAGATCACGGAAGCGTTGGCTTCGGTGACGTGCTTGGCTTCGTGCACGGAGTTGAAGACCGGCAGGTTCAGGTGGGTCGAGCCACCTTTGCCGGGCGTCACGCCGCCGACCATCTTGGTGCCGTAAGCGATGGCTTGTTCCGAGTGGAAAGTGCCCTGCGAGCCGGTGAAGCCCTGGCAGATGACCTTGGTGTTTTCGTCTACGAGAATTGCCATGTGGCATCTCCTTACATTGATAGGTCCGGTTTTTAAGAGCCGGAGACCGTATGCTTGATGTGTACGGAGAAGGAACCGACGGGCCCCTTCGCGGAGTTAAAGTGATAGGCTTCGAGAAGCAGGGTTCGCCCGTTCGTCACAAATTCGGCACGTTTGCCGGCAATGTAGGCCTGTGTGCCGTCATCCCATTTGGCCGGGCCGGATTTCGTCGGTTTCTTGCCCTGTCCAGCCGTCTGGCTGAGCCATGCAAAATACTTCTCGAGATCGGCCGCCCCCAAATCTTTTGAGGAGACGTGACAGAAAAAATCGCCTGAACGTTTGTCCGCTGAAACTGTGTATTGAGGTTCGCCGACAAGGTTCTGGGTCAGACCTTTCCGCGAGTACGCGACAAAGGTCTGACTTGCCACTTTGCCCGCCTCATAGGCGTCGGCAACTGTACTCCCTGCGCCCAGTGAAAGGGCGGACTGGTTCAGGCATGCTTCGCCAAAGAGTTTGGCTGCACGCTCTGCCAGATCGCTCGCTGAGACGGGTGTGGCCGCCACTGCGAAAGAGAATATGGTTGCCGCGAGCTTCACGAATGTCAGCCCTTCACTGCTTTCACGATTTTCTGGGCGCCGTCTTTGAGGTCGTCGGCGGCGATCACGTTCAGACCGGAGTTCTGAATGATCTCTTTGCCAAGCTCCACGTTGGTGCCTTCGAGACGGACCACGAGCGGAACCTGAAGGCCCACTTCTTTCACGGCCGCGATCACGCCTTCGGCGATGATGTCACAGCGCATGATGCCGCCGAAGATGTTCACGAGGATGCCTTTGACGTTCGGATCCGAGGTGATGATCTTGAAGGCTTCGGTCACTTTCTCTTTGGTCGCACCGCCGCCCACGTCGAGGAAGTTCGCCGGTTCTGCGCCGTAGAGTTTGATGATGTCCATGGTGGCCATCGCGAGACCCGCGCCGTTCACCATGCAGCCGATCTCGCCGTCGAGCGCGATGTAGTTCAGGTCGAACTTGGAGGCTTCGAGCTCTTTGCTGTCTTCTTCGGTCTCGTCGCGGAGTTCCACGATGTCCGGGTGACGGTAGAGCGCGTTGCCGTCAAAGCCGAGCTTGGCGTCGAGCACTTTGAGGTTGCCGTCGGTCATCACGATCAGCGGGTTGATTTCCAGCATCTCCATGTCTTTCTCGATGAAAGCACGGTAGAGATCGCCCATCAGTTTGACGCATTGCTTCACCTGCGCGCCTTCGAGGCCGAGGGAGAAGGCGATGCGGCGGCCGTGGTACGGCTGGTAGCCGGTGGCCGGATCGACGGAGAAGGAGAGGATTTTCTCGGGGGTGTTGGCCGCCACTTCCTCGATGTCCATGCCGCCCTCGGTGGAGGATACGAAGGACACGCGGGAGGTCTGACGATCGACGAGCAGAGCGAGGTACAGTTCGCGGGAAATGTCGGAACCGTCTTCGAAATAGATGCGGTTGACCTGTTTGCCAGCCGGGCCGGTCTGGTGGGTCACAAGGGTCTTGCCCAGCATCTTCTTGGCTTCTTCCGCAGCCTCCTCGACGGATTTCGCCAGACGCACGCCGCCTTTTTCACCGGCTTCGGCTTCCTTGAATTTGCCTTTGCCGCGACCACCTGCGTGGATCTGGGCCTTGACGACCCACAGCGGACCGTCAAGCTCACCGGCGGCGGACTTGGCGTCCTCGGCGCGGGTGATGGCACGACCGCCGGAAACCGGCGCGCCATATTCCTTGAGAAGGGCTTTCGCCTGATACTCGTGGATGTTCATTAGAGATATCCTCTCCCTGGTTCGATTGGTCCCGTGTATGCCATCGGAAACCGGGCATAAGAAATGGTTTTTTGCCCCCTCGGCGGTAAAACGCGCGTGTTTTCGTTTTTTGTGATCACAGCAAAGTTTTGTGTGATCACAAATTTGGAGAATCGCTTTGGCCGAATCCGGAGAAGGCGTCAGACCCCTGTTCTCAGGGCACATCCGTGCTGCGGGGCAGCATGGGATGCGACGCGGTGTGGGCCGCGACAAAGGAACGGGACGGGATCGGGATATAGAGATATGTGTCCTGACTGTGACGGATTGTCAGTTTCTTGAATGTGATCTCGCCACCCGGCGGTCTCGGGGTATAGAACGAAGTCAACAGATTCGATAAAGAGGACCCTTCCCATGCAAGCTCTTGCAAAGGTGACGCTCGCTGGTGTCGTGCTGATGGCGTCGACCGCCCTGGCTACCGCCGGTGATTTCAGCCTGTCTTTCTATGGCGGCTATCAGACCGCGCCGCACAGCGGCGTGAAGGGCAACGATGGTGTGGACGATTTCGATTTCACCACCGGTTGGGATGGCAAGAGCTTTGCGATGCCGCCGTATTACGGCGTTCGCGGCACTTGGTGGGTGCGGGATAATTTCGGCTGGATCGCCGATTTCAACCATACCAAGGTCTACGCCGACGAAGACGACATGGCGGACAACGGGTTCTCGACACTGGAATTCACCGACGGGCTGAACAACCTGACGGTGGGGCCGATCTGGCGCTGGCCCGGGCTGTGGAACAACTTCACCCCCTATGCGAGCATCTCCGCCGGGATCATCATCCCGCATGTCGAAGTTGCCACCGCGAATACCGATACGCTGGAATATCAGATCGCTGGTCCGACCGTCGCATTGGTTCTGGGGGCGAGCTATGAGCTGAACGACCGCTGGGATCTGTTCACGGAATACAAGGGCACCTACAGCCAGCTCGACGTCGATCTCGATGGCGGCGGCAACCTTGAAAGCGACATCATCACCAATGCGCTGAACTTCGGTGTGACGTATAAGTTCTGATCCTTGCGGATCGCAGAGACATGAAAACCGGGCTTCGGCCCGGTTTTTTGTTTGCCCTGCGTCCAGGCATAGAAAAACCCGCGCGGTTAAGCGCGGGTTTTCCGGATTTCAGGCTGTGGGCCGGATCAGGCAAGGTTGCTGTCGATGGCTTTACAGGCTTCGACGAGGCCTTTCACGGCATCCACGGATTTGTCGAACATCACTTGCTCTTCTTTGTTGAGCTTGATGTCGATGACTTTCTCGATGCCGCCGGCGCCGATCACGGTCGGGACGCCGACGTACATGCCGTCCACGCCGATTTCGCCGTTGCAATAAGCGGCGCAGGGCAGGACGCGTTTCTGGTCTTTCAGGTAGGCTTCGGCCATCTCGATGGCGGAGGTCGCCGGTGCGTAGAACGCGGAGCCGGTTTTCAGCAGGCCGACAATCTCGGCGCCGCCGTCACGGGTGCGCTGGATGATCGCATCGAGTTTCTCCTGGGTGGTCCAGCCCATTTCCACCAGATCCGGCAGCGGGATGCCGCCAACGGTGGAGTAGCGGGCGGAGGGCACCATGGTGTCGCCGTGGCCGCCGAGCACGAAGGCGGTGACGTCTTTCATGGACACGCCGAATTCGACCGACAGGAAGTGGCGGAAACGCGCGGAGTCGAGCACGCCAGCCATGCCGACGACTTTCTCGGCGGGCAGACCGGAGTACTGTTGCAGCGCCCAGACCATCGCATCAAGCGGGTTGGTGATACAAATAACAAAGGCATCAGGAGCGTTTTCCTTGATGCCTTCGCCGACGGATTTCATGACCTTGAGGTTGATGCCCAGGAGATCGTCACGGGACATGCCCGGTTTGCGCGGCACACCGGCGGTGACGATGCAGACGTCTGCGCCCGCGATGTCGGCGTAATCCGTGGTGCCTTTCAGCGTCGCGTCGAAACCTTCGGACGGGCCGGATTCGGCGATGTCGAGGGCCTTGCCCTGCGGGGTGCCGTCCGCGATGTCGAAGAGGACGACGTCACCGAGTTCCTTGAGGGCTGCGAGGTGTGCGAGCGTGCCACCGATTTGACCTGCGCCGATGAGGGCAATCTTGGGTCGGGCCATTGATCTGTCTCCAATTGGTTGTGAGATTGCGGCATGGGTAGCCCTTTGGCGCGGCTCGTGCAAGTCTGCGCTGCGGCATGGTGTCGTGGTTTTGTGGGCGTTATCGCTAACCTCCGTGTGATTTCACGGCAAACCGGAACAGTTCTGAAAGGCGGGGCACATGGCGCTCGATCTGCATTTCTATCTCTTCGCGATTCCCGCGGTGCTTTTCGCCGGGATGTCGAAGGGCGGCTTCGGCTCGGCGGCGGCCTTTGCGGCGACGCCGTTTCTAGCACTGATTCTCAGTCCGGGGCAGGCGGTCGGGTTGATGTTGCCGCTTCTGATGGTGATGGATGTGACCGCAGTAAAGATGTTCTGGCGCAAATGGGATCTGCGGGTGGCGGGGGTGTTGATCCTCGGCGCCGTGCCCGGAATTCTGATCGGCGCACTGGTCTATGGCGCGGCCGATCCGCGCGTGTTCAAATTTCTGATAGGTGTGGTCGCCCTGGGCTTTGTCGGCTGGCAACTGGCGAAAACCGCCCGGCTGATCCGTCCGCCGAAACGTGAGCTGGGCGAGGGGGCGGGGCTGTTCTGGGGCGCGGTGACGGGGCTGACGAGTTTCATCAGCCATGCGGGCGGTCCCCCCGCCGCCGTTTACATGCTGTCGAAACGTATGGACAAGACGACCTATCAGGCGACCTCCGTGCTGACGTTCTGGGCGGTGAACCTGATGAAGGTGATCCCCTATGCTTTCGTGGGGATTTTCACCCGCGAGTCGCTTGTGGCGGATCTGACGCTGATCCCGGTGGCGGTGATCGGGGTTCTGGCGGGGGTGTGGATGCATCACAAGGTGCCCGAAAAGCTGTTCTTCGGGCTGGCCTATGTGTTTCTGGTGATCACCGGCAGCAAGCTGATTTGGGAGGCGCTGGCGACCTAGACGTCATCGCCTTTCGCGACCGGGGCGGTGGCAAGGGTTTCATAGGCCTGACCGGAGGCGATCAGGCAACTCAGGCCGTCGGGGCGGGTGAAGAGGATGGTCCAGGTGCCGGTGGCCTCGGAGGCGAAGACCTCCACCACGCCATTGTTGGGGGTCAGGCCGATGGATTGGCGGGTCTCGCCGTATGTCTGTGCGAGGCGGTCGAGCACCTGATCGCGGGCGGCGCAATTGTCTTGGGCAAGGGCCGGGGCGGTACAGAGCAGGGCGGTGCTCGTCAGACTGGCCAGAAGTGCGGTATGCATCGTCTTCTCCAATTCTCTGTGATCTTGCGTTGTGTCAGGGCTCCCGTCGGCTCATGGATCAGCTTGCCGGAAAAGCGTTAAAAAAACGGTTAACCTTCCGTGCAAGGAGCGGAGTGCGCGGGGCGCAACGCCTGATTTCTGCGCTGCGGAAATTTTACCCTTGCGAATTGGTGCGCTTCTGTGGCCTCTTGCGCAATAATGTTGCGGAGGAAAAGAATCAAATGACCCAAGTCGCCAATCGTCCCTATCGCTCGGCTCTCTACATTCCCGGCTCGAAAGAACGCGCGCTGGAAAAGGCCAAGGGGCTGGCCTGTGACGCGATCCTGTTCGACCTTGAAGACGCGGTGGCGCCTGACGAGAAGGTGAACGCGCGGGCGCTTCTGAAAGAGACGCTGGCGCAAGGTGGTTACGGCAATCGCGCCAAAATCGTGCGGGTTAACGGGTTTGACACCCAATGGGGCCGTGACGATGTGGCGGCTTTTGTCGGTGCCGATATTGACGGGATTCTCCTGCCGAAAGTGGAAAGTGCGGCTATGGTCGAGGAACTGGCACAGGCCATCCCCGATGTGCCGCTCTGGGCGATGATGGAAACGCCGCTGGGGATGCTGAACGCTGCGGAGATTGCCGCCCATCCGCGCATGGCGGGGTTTGTCATGGGGACGAACGATCTGGCGAAGGAGCTGAACACCCGGTTCCGGGCCGATCGTCTGCCGATGATGGGCGGGCTGCACATGTGCCTGATCGCGGCGCGGGCCTATGGGGTGATTTGCCTTGATGGCGTTTATAACGCTTTCAAAGATGAAGAGGGCCTCAAGTTCGAATGCGAACAGGGGCGCGACATGGGGTTCGACGGCAAAACGCTGATCCACCCGGCACAGCTTGAGATTGCGAATGCGGCCTTTGCACCAAGCGAGGCGGAGATTGATCTGGCTGAACGTCAGATCGCGGCCTTTGAGGAGGCCGAGGCAAAAGGCGAGGGCGTGGCGGTTGTCGATGGGAAAATCGTGGAGAATCTGCATATCGTGACGGCACGGGCGATGCTTGCGAAAGCGGTGGCGATCAAGGCCCTGACATAAACGATATACGGAGTACACGCATGACCCTTCTCATTCTCGGACTGCTGCTTTGGGTGGTGGCGCATCTGTTCAAACGACTGGCGCCTGAGCTGCGCGGGGCGATGGGGGAGAAGGGGAAGGGCCTTGTGGCGCTGGGCATTCTGGCGGGGCTGATCCTTATGATCCTGGGCTACCGGATGAGCGGGACGCATGATCTCTATGCCCTGCCGCCCTATCTGCGCCATGTGAACAACACGCTGATGGTGATTGCGGTGGGTCTCTTTGCGCTCGGGCATTCCAAAAGCCGCCTGCGGGCCAAGATGCGGCATCCGATGCTGACCAGTGTCGTGGTCTGGGGCGTGGCGCATCTTTTGGTTAATTCGGATGCGGCCTCTTTGGTGCTTTTTGGCGGCATGACGCTTTGGGCACTTGCCGAGATGGCGCTGATCAACCGCGCGGAGCCCACGCCTGAGCGGTATCAAGGTGGCAGCCTGGCGGGGGATATGCGTCTGGTGGTGATTTCTCTCGTGGTTTTCGGCGCGATTGCCGGGGTACATATCTGGCTCGGGTATAACCCGTTTCCGGGGTGAGCGCATCACGAGGAGCAAAGAGATGAAAGCCTACAGGTTGCTGACCGAAGAAGACACATCGGCCTTTTGTCACAAGGTGACGGAGGCTCTGAACAAGGGCTGGGCGCTGTACGGCGATCCCAGCTACGCCTTTGACGCCGCGTCTGGAAAGATGCGTTGCGCGCAGGCGGTCACAAAGGAGACGGAAGGGGAGTATTCCCCGGACGTGAAGCTGGGACAGCTATAGTGGGAGGACCATCGAGGTGAAAACCAATCCGGGACGTTTTTTCGAGGATTATGCAATCGGGCAGGTGATCGAGCATGCCGTGCCGCGCACCGTGTCGGGCGGCGAACGGGCGCTGTATCATGCGCTCTATCCGGCGCGGCATGCGCTTTATTCCTCTGACGAATTTGCCGAGAACTGCGGGCTTGAGAAAAGCCCCATGGACGATCTGATCGCCTTCCATGTGGTCTTTGGCAAAACCGTCCCGGATATTTCGCTCAACGCTGTGGCGAACCTTGGCTATGCCGAGGGGCGCTGGCTGAAACCGGTCTATCCAGGCGATACACTGCGCTCGGTCTCCGAGGTAATCGGGCTGAAACAGAATTCCAATGGCAAATCCGGCGTGGTCTATGTGCGGACCCGGGGGCTGAACCAGTGGGACGAGCCGGTGCTCGAATATGTGCGCTGGGTGATGGTCCGCAAACGCGATCTCGATGCGCCCGCTCCCGAGACGGTGATCCCGGAACTGACCAAGGTGGTGGCGCCCGAGAAACTGGTGATCCCGGAGGGGCTGGATTTCCTGAAATACAACTTCACGCTGGCGGGGGAGCCGCATCGCTTTGGCGACTATGAGATTGGCGAAAAGATCGACCATGTGGACGGGGTGACGATCGAGGAAGCCGAACACATGATGGCGACCCGGCTGTGGCAGAACACGGCGAAAGTGCATTTCGATGCGACCAATCGCGAGGATGGCAAGCGGCTGATCTATGGCGGCCATGTGATTTCGATGGCGCGGGCCTTGTCCTTCAACGGGCTTGCCAATGCGCAGATGATCGTGGGGCTCAATGGCGGGGCGCATGCCAATCCCTGTTTCACGGGCGATACGGTGCGGGCCTACACCGAAGTGCTCGACAAGGCGGAGACCGATGCGCCCGGTGTGGGCGCGCTGCGGCTTCGGCTTGTGGCCTATAAACACGGGGCGCCGGAGTTCGCCTACAAGACGGAAGAGGGGAAATATCATCCTGATGTCCTGCTCGATCTGGATTACTGGGCGCTGGCGCCGGTTTGATCCATTCGGGCCTTTGAATTTGTGATCGCAAATTTGGGTCGCGCCGCAGAGGCGCGGCCCTTTTTTGTCGGTTTTCCAGGATGTTTTATGTTATAAAACTTATGAAAACCCTCAGAGAAGCCGATAGCGCTACATTTGTGATCACACCTACAATCTTGTGATCACAATGCGTGTTTTGAGTGACATTAATCCTCGAAAAGAGGTTTTGTTAGCGCTACCAATTGCCGAGTGGGTGGTGACTCGGGGGGAGAAAAGGGTATTACGGACCCAGCTTACAGCATCACTCGTGAAAGGACGTCACCATGGCTGATGTGAACCGCGGCAACCGGCCGCTTTCTCCCTTCATGCTCGGAAAATACTATCGCCCGCAGATGACTTCGATCTCGTCGATTCTCGTGCGGATCACCGGCAACGCCCTGATTGCGGCGGCCTTCCTCTCGGTCTGGTGGCTTCTGGCCGCTGCGACTGGCCCCGAATATTTCGACTTCGTCAACTGGCTCATCACCTCATGGATCGGCGACATCGTGATGTTCCTGTCCGTCTGGGCGCTCTGGTACCACTTCGGCGGCGGCTTGCGTCACCTGGTGTGGGACGCGGGCCGTTGCCTCGATGTGGCGACGTCCGAGAAACTTGGCTGGGCGATGCTGATCGGTGCCACGATCATGACCATCATCACCGCGCTCGTGGTCTGAGGAGACAAGACAATGGCATTTCTGACTGACCGCAAACGCGCCGCCAATCTCGGCTCCGCCCACCACGGTGCAGAGCATCACTGGTTCATGATCGTCTCCTCGATCGGCCTGATGATCCTGATGCCGCTTTTCATCTTCACCTTCGGGTGCGCGCTGGGCGGCACTTACGAAGAGGTGATCGCCTATTACAGCCGCCCCTTCCCGGCGATCGTCGCGGGGCTGACCCTCGTCGTCTCCATGATGCACATGATGCGCGGCTGGCAAATGATGGTCGAAGACTACACGGCGGGCTTTACCCGCAAGTTCCTCGTGATCGGCATGAATTTCTTCTGCTACGCCCTGATCGCGACCGGTCTTTTCGCCCTCGTGAAACTCGCCCTCTGAACCGTACAGGTTAAGGAATAAAGACAATGACAGCAGCATATGAATATGAAACCCACGAATATGACGTGGTTGTTGTTGGTGCGGGCGGTTCCGGGCTTCGGGCAACGCTGGGTATGGCCGAACAGGGCCTGCGCACGGCCTGTGTGACCAAGGTGTTCCCGACGCGCTCCCACACCGTGGCCGCGCAGGGCGGAATCGCCGCTTCGCTTTCCAACATGGGGCCGGACAACTGGCAGTGGCACATGTATGACACCGTGAAGGGCTCCGACTGGCTCGGCGACACCGACGCGATGGAATACCTCGCCCGCAACGCGCCGAAAGCGGTGTACGAGCTTGAGCACTACGGTGTGCCCTTCTCGCGGACCGAAGAAGGCAAGATCTACCAGCGCCCGTTCGGCGGCCACACCACCGAATTCGGTGAAGGCCCGCCCGTGCAGCGCACCTGTGCCGCCGCAGACCGCACCGGTCACGCGATCCTGCACACGCTTTACGGCCAATCCGTGAAGAACAACGCCGAATTCTACATCGAATATTTCGCCATCGACCTGATCATGTCGGATGACGGTGTGTGCCAGGGCGTTCTGTGCTGGAAACTCGATGACGGCACCTTCCACCTGTTCTCCGCCAAGATGGTCGTTCTGGCGACCGGCGGTTATGGCCGCGCCTTCTTCTCCGCGACCTCGGCCCACACCTGCACCGGCGACGGTGGCGGCATGGTGGCCCGTGCGGGTCTGGCGCTTCAGGATATGGAATTCGTTCAGTTCCACCCGACCGGCATCTACGGCTCCGGCTGTCTGATCACCGAGGGCGCGCGCGGCGAAGGCGGATACCTGACCAACTCCGAAGGCGAGCGTTTCATGGAACGCTATGCCCCGACCTACAAGGACCTCGCACCGCGTGACTACGTGTCCCGGTCTATGACGATGGAAATCCGCGAAGGCCGCGGCGTTGGCGAGCACAAGGACCACATCTTCCTGAACCTCAGCCACCTTCCGGCCGAGGCTTTGGCGGAACGTCTTCCGGGCATCTCCGAGTCGGCAAAAATCTTTGCCGGCGTGGACGTCACGAAAGAGCCGATCCCGGTTCTGCCGACCGTGCACTACAACATGGGCGGTATCCCGACGAACTATCACGGTGAGGTTCTCAACCCGACGGCGGACAACCCGACCGCCGTGGTGCCGGGCCTGATGGCTGTGGGCGAAGCGGGCTGTGCCTCTGTGCACGGTGCGAACCGTCTCGGCTCCAACTCGCTCATCGACCTCGTGGTCTTTGGCCGCGCCGCCGCGATCCGCGCCGGTGAGGTTGTGGACCCTCGTGCGCCGAACCCGGAGATGAACATGGCGTCCGTGGAGAAAGCCTTTGATCGCTTCGACAGCCTGCGCTACGCCAAGGGCGCGATCCCGACCGCAGATCTGCGGCTCGAGATGCAGCGCACGATGCAAGCCGACGCCGCCGTGTTCCGGACCGACAAGTCTCTCAAAGAGGGTGTCGAGAAGATGACGGTTGTGGCGGGCAAGATGGGCGATCTGGGCGTGACCGACCGGTCGCTGATCTGGAACTCGGACCTGATGGAAACGCTCGAACTGACGAACCTGATGCCGAACGCTCTGGCGACCATTCATGGTGCCGAAGCCCGGAAAGAATCCCGTGGGGCGCATGCCCATGAGGATTACCCGAACCGCGATGACGTGAACTGGCGTAAACACACCATTTCGCGCGTCGAAGGCACCAATGTCGAACTGAGCTATCGTCCGATCATCGAGGCCCCGCTGACCACCGAGGAAGAAGGTGGCATCAGCCTCAAGAAGATCGCGCCGAAAGCGCGGACGTTCTAAGGAGATTTAGAGATGGTTCAATTCAATCTGCCCAAGAACTCCAAGATCGTGACGGGCAAGACCTGGCCGAAGCCTGAGGGCGCGACCAATGTCCGCAAATTCCAGATTTATCGCTGGAACCCGGACGATGAGAAAAATCCGTCGGTGGACACCTATTTCCTCGACATGGATCGCTGCGGCCCGATGGTTCTCGACGCGCTGATCAAGATCAAGAACGAGATCGACCCGACGCTGACCTTCCGCCGCTCCTGCCGCGAAGGCATTTGCGGGTCCTGTGCGATGAACATCGACGGGATCAACACGCTTGCGTGCATCTACGGTCTCGACGAGATCAAGGGCGACGTGCGCATCTTCCCGCTGCCGCACATGCCGGTGGTGAAAGACCTGATCCCGGACCTGACGCATTTCTATGCGCAGCACGCCTCGATCATGCCGTGGCTTGAGACCAAGACCAACCGCCCGGAAAAGGAATGGCGTCAGTCCATCGAGGACCGGAAGAAGCTCGACGGTCTTTATGAATGCGTGATGTGCGCTAGCTGCTCGACCTCCTGCCCGAGCTACTGGTGGAATGGCGACAAATATCTTGGACCGGCCGCGCTTCTACACGCCTACCGCTGGATCATCGACTCGCGCGATGAGGCCACCGGCGAGCGTCTCGACATGCTGGAAGACCCGTTCAAACTCTACCGCTGCCACACCATCATGAACTGTGCGAAAACCTGTCCGAAGGGGCTGAACCCGGCGGCAGCCATCGCGCATATCAAGAAGATGATGCTCGAACGCGCTCACTGAGCGCGTTCGTCAGAACGAAAGATGGGCGCGCGCATTGAGCGCGTCCGTCCGTCGGACAAGCCAGGAAAGCCCCGCTTTGGCGGGGTTTTTCTTTGCGCTTCTCCCCCTTGTCGCACATCGGGTGATCCGCCATCGTTTGCCGGACCGCTCCCGGACGTCTTAAGGAGATCCACATGCGCAAATCCATCGGTGCCCGTTTTCTGATCGTCGGCCTTCTGACGCTTCTGATGTTCATCCCACTGTTCTTCGTCTCCGACATCGTGCAGAGCCGGAAGAATTATTCGCAATACACCCTGAATGAGGTCGGGCGCGAATGGGGCGGGGAGCAGGTGATCGCCGGGCCGATGCTGATGATTCCGGTCGAGGAAACCGTCGAGCGCACGGAGCGCGAAGCGGTGGTCGATCCGGAAAGCGGCGAGATCGTGCTCGATGCCGATGGCAGTCCGCGCCAGCGGCAGGTGACGCGCAAGGTGACGGTGACGCGCGATCCGATCTATGTCTATCCGGGGCGCTTCGATGTCGCCATCGACACACAGACACAGATCCGGCATCGCGGGATTTTCTCCGTGCCGGTCTATCAGGCGGGGATCGAGATGGGGTTCGATTTCCCCTGGGACCAGATCGCCACGCAGGCGGTCAATGAAGAGGTGATCCTCTGGGACCGGGCGGAGTTGATCCTGTCGCTGTCATCGAATGCCGCGCTGCGCGGGCAGGCGGTGCTGACGGTCGATGGGGAGGAGGTGGCGCTCGAACCTATCGCCTCCGCCGATGAGGCTGCGGGGATCATGGCGGCTTTGGGCGATCCGCGCGGCAAGAGCGATTACGCGCTGACACTGGGGGCCAATGGCGCGCAGTCGTTGCAGATCGCGCCGGTCGGGCGGCAGAGCGCGGTGACCATCGCGTCGGACTGGCCGCATCCGAGTTTCCGGGGTGCATTCCTGCCGGACGGCTCGGAAATTTCCGAAGCGGGCTTCTCGGCAACCTGGACCATCCCGCATCTCGCGCGCACCCTGCCGCAGATGACGCGGGAGGATTACACCCGCGCGCTGCGCTATGGCATGGCCTTCGGGGTCGATTTCATCGAGCCGAACGATTTCTATCAAAAATCCTATCGGGCGGCGAATTACTCCATCCTGTTTATCGCGTTGACCTTTCTCACCGTATTGTTGGTGGAAAAAGGCACGGAGCGCCCGGCGCACCCGGTGCAATATATCCTGATCGGTCTGGCGCAGTCGATTTTCGTGCTGCTGATGGTGGCCTATTCCGAACAGATCGGCTTTGGCCCGGCCTATGCGCTCTCTGCCGGGGCGACGGTGGTGCTTTTGACCTTCTTCGGGGCGGTGGGTCTGAAACTCGGGCGGCGCACGGCGGTTCTGGGCGTGATGTTGCTGGTGCTCTACGGTGTGCTCTACCTGATCCTGCGTTCGGCGGATTATGCACTGCTGGCAGGGGCGTCTCTGGCCTTTGTGGCGCTGGCGGCGACGATGTATTTCACCCGCAACGAGGATTGGTACGGGCCGGAGGGCACCGGGTTTCTGGGTCGGAAACGCAAGGCGCAGCCGACGGTGCCGCCGCAGCCGTAACCGGGGCTGCCGTCACGCAAGTGTGCGTTTTCATTGGACGGTTCGGGGGGTATGAGGGGGCATGCTCTTCCTCGTCCCCCTCATCGTCATCGCGCTTTATGTCGGCATGTATCTCATGCGGTCGAACAAGACCGGGGCCTGCCGGTGGCGACAGGTCGGCAAGAACGAGACGGGCGTGCGCTGGCGTTGTCCGGTCTGTGGTGCAGAGGCCGAGACCGTTGCCGGGGAGCCGAAGTTCTGCGGCGGGCAAGGGCCACGCTAGCCCCGAAAGGCATATTTCCGGTGCTGCGTTGCAGCATGCGCATGACGACTATGCGTCATAAGGGGGCTGTCATGCCCGGCGTTGCAGCATACCTAGGGACACAAGGGAGGGCCCAACGGACCCTTAACGGAGACTGACACATGACCCTGCACGACGCGAAACTGAAAGACGCCGCCGCGAAAGAGACCACGATGAAAGTCTCCGAATGGCTGGAATACTATGCGCCGACCACCCCGGCCGTGAACACCGGCGAGCAGATCGCCCCGCGCAAGCTGGACGTGCTCGACCAGATGTACGCCTATTACGAGTGAGCCGCGCGCCCCTCGCAAGATGAAGAAGCCCCGCCTGAGCGGGGCTTTTCTGTTTCAGCAGTAGCGTTCGACACCGACCATTTGCTGATCGGAATAACGGTCGCCTGCTGCCCAGCCCGCTGGCAGGATTTGCTCGATCTCCCAGAGATCGTCCTCGGACAGACCGATCTCGCCCGCATGGGCCCAATCGGCAAGGTGCTCTTTGGTCCGCGTTCCGGGGATCGGGATCAGATGATCGCCCTGATGCAAAACCCATGCGAGCGCCAGCGCGGGCGTGGAGACGCCTTTCGTCTCGGCGTAGGCGCGGAAGGCACGGATATAGTCCATGTTTTCAAGCCAGTTCTGGCCCACGAAGCGCGGGTTCACCTTGCGGAAATCGCTGTCGTCAAAGGTGCTCGGGTCGAGATCGGCCACACCCAGCGCCCCGCGCGCGACCGGGGAGAAGGGGATGAAGGCGATGCCCAGATCTTCGCAGGTCTGGATCACGCCCAGTTCCGGCTGACGGGTCCAGAGCGAATATTCGTTCTGCACCGCCGTCACCGGCACGACACTATGCGCACGACGGATGGTGGAAGGGGCGACTTCGGAGAGACCCCAGGCGTCGATCAGCCCCTCTTCGATCAGCTTGCCCATGGTCTCGGCGACCGTTTCCACCGGCAGCTCCTGTTGCCGACGGTGGATATAGTAAAGCTCGACCTTGTCGCGGTTCAGTTTCTTGAGTGAGCTTTCGAGCTCCGAGCGAATGTAATCTTCTTCGTTGTCGAAGGCGCGCGGCGGCCCGGGGATGATGCCGACTTTCGTGGCCAGCGTCACCTCCGCACCGCTTTCCTTGAGGTATTGGCCGACGATGCGTTCGGAGCGGCCCATGCCATAGAGATTCGCGGTGTCCCAGAAGTCGATCCCGGCGGCCTCGACAGCCGCCAGCGTTTCGAGCGATGTCTCGTCATCGGCCTCCCCGAAGAACCCGGCGAAACTCATGCAGCCGAAACCGATTGCGCTTACCATAGGGCCATGTGCGCCAAGTTGGCGTTTGGGCATGCTCATGCCATTTTCCTTTTCGTTTTTAAAAGACTTAGCGGGTCCAGAGCGTGGAGGCCGATCCTGTCGTCCGATCAATGGTGTAGCGCGTTTCTCCGGTGGGGCAACAGCGCGGCTCGCCGTCTTTCAACGTGGTGAGAGTCACCTCGATCCGGTCGGGATAAAAGGCGGGGTCTCGGGGACCATGACCCCAGATTTGTGAAATCGGGCCAAGATAGGTGAACTGCGGTCCGGGTTGGTTCAGCGCATAGCGCCCCACGGCAATGCTGACGCTGCCCGCCGATCCCTCGATCCATTCATAGACAAAGCCAAGGGCTTCGGTGGCCTGTGCCGGATCGGGATGGTTCGGGAAAAAATACGAACCTTCCACGTGCGCGGGTTTATTTGCGAGCGTCTGAAACAGAACGGCATCGAGATTGGGCCAGTCCTGAGCCTGAAGCGAAAGCGGCAGGGTGGCGAGGGTGAGGGCGAAAGCTTTGGCAAGAAAGGACATGGGGACGACCGGGGCACTCTTTTGGAAATCCGTTTTTCCAAGAGTGCCCCGGAGCGGCAGTGCAATCAAGCCGCGAAGGCTGCCTCAAGCGCGATCTCGACCATATCGCCGAAGCTCTTTTCGCGCTGGTCCGATGGCAGGGCCTCATGGGTCAGGAGGTGATCGGAAACGGTCATGACGCCCAACGCGCGCACGCCGTGACGGGCGGCAACGGTATAGAGCTCGGCGGCTTCCATTTCGACGCCCAGAATGCCGTGGCGGATCATCACCTCGTCGAGATCGGGACGTTCGGCATAGAAAATGTCCGAGGAATAGATATTGCCGACATGGACGCCGGTGTCCTTCTGACGCGCGGCGGCAACGGCGGCCTCCAGAAGGCCGTAATCGGCACAGGGCGCGTAGTTGATTTCCTTGAAGAACCCGGCCGACGGCGTGGTGCCCATGGTGGTGGCGGTCATGGCGATCACCACGTCGCGCACCTTGATATGGTGCTGCATCGCGCCACAGGACCCGATGCGAATGAGCGTCTTGGCACCATATTCGGTGATCAGCTCATTGGCGTAGATCGAGATCGACGGCATGCCCATGCCGGAGCCGTGAATGGTCACCGGGTTGCCCTTGTAGGTGCCGGTGAAGCCCAGCATACCACGCACCTCGTTCACCAGTTTGATGTCGTCGAGATAGGTCTCGGCGGCCCATTTGGCGCGGTAGGGATCGCCCGGCATCAGGACGGTTTCGGCGATGTCGCCAATGGCTGCGGAAATATGGGGGGTCGGCATGCTGTCCTCGCGATAAATCTCTTTGAGGCCATAAAGCCAGCCCCGGCGAGGATTGTATAGATTGCAACCGCGGTTTTTGTTCCGTTCTGGTTCAGAAGCTATAGCCGAAATATGCCAGGTCCCGGGCATAGAAGTCTTCGAGCAGGGCGCGGGTCTTGTCGTCATGGGCGAGGCGATAATCCTGTCCCATGGGCGAGGCCTTTTGCACGTGGAGCGTGCCAAGCTCCGGAAAACCGATCTTCTGACCGATGCGGGTGATCGCCTCGGTGCGGTTCTCGAAGCGGAAAATCTCGGTGACCAGTGGGTTGCCCTCGGCATCGAGCACGAAATCGCAGGCGGTGCGGCGCAGACCGAAATAGCCCAGATAGGGGGTCGCGGGCGAGGCCTCGACATGGCGGGCGACGAATTCGGCATAGCTCCAACTGGCCGGAAGATCGCCGCATTTCTGCATGTAATTGTAAAAGGACAGGAGCCGCTCGAACGGATTGCGTACGATGCTGAAGCTGTAGAGGCTGGCCCAGACCTTGGGGCCGGTGATTTCCTGCATTTCACGGGCGCTCAGATGTTCGGGCAGGACCTGCTCTGTCGCATGTTCCGCCTCGATCACGTTGCGCTTGCCGTGAATGGGGCCAAATCGCTTGCCAAGCTCGGCCCGGATCGAGGTCGAGGAGGTGCGGGGAATGTCGATGAACCAGAAGCCGGTTGCGTCGATTGCCCTGGTGATTTTCCTGTTGCGATAATGGGTCTCGATCCGGCGGAGCGATTTTTGCAGATGTCCCATCCCGGCTCTCTCTTCAACTTCTGGGTGAAGAGGCCTCTAACGGTGGAGACGACCGGGGTAAAGGAGACAATCCGGTGGTGGGCTGGTTTCCTCTCATGCAGAAGAACGAAGCCCGGCCACGCCGCAAGACGTGACCGGGCCGTGTGACATGGGGAGGTCTGGCGCGTTTACTCGGGGGCCTGTGCAGCCGGATCGACCAGGGCGACAATGTCGAACATGATGCGGTTCAACTCGAAATCCTTGGGCGTATAGACACGGGCGATGCCGATGGCGCGCAGGTGCTCGGCGTCCTCTTCGGGGATGATGCCGCCCGCGACCACGGGGATGTGAGCCAACCCCGCCTCCTTCATCTGCCGCATCAGCTCCTCGAGAAGCGGGATATGCGAGCCCGACAGGATCGACAGCCCCACCACATGGGCATCGTCCGCCTTGGCGGCGGCGACAATCTCGGCGGGGGTCAGGCGGATGCCTTCATAAGCGATGTCCATGCCGCAATCGCGGGCGCGGGCGGCAATCTGTTCGGCACCGTTCGAGTGACCGTCGAGACCGGGCTTGCCGACGAGGAACTTGAGCTTGCGCCCAAGGGAGGCCGACACGCGGGCGACCTCTTCGCGGATCTCGTCCAGACCCTCGGTACGGTTCGACGGGTTGGCGGAGACGCCGGTCGGGCCGCGATACTGGCCGAAGGCCGCGCGCACCACGTCGCCCCATTCGCCGGTCGTGGCCCCCGCTTTGGCCGCCTTGATCGAAGCGGGCATGACGTTGACACCGCTGGCCGCTGCCTCGCGCAGCTCCTTGAGAGCGGTTTGCACCGCCGCTTCGTCGCGGGTTTCGCGCCAAGCGGTGAGGCGGGCGATCTGGTCGGCTTCCGCCTCCGGATCGGCCTTCATGATGCCCCCGTCGCCGGCAGTCAGGGGCGAAGGCTCGCCCGTGGTCCATTTGTTCACACCGACGACGACGGTCTCGCCCGCCTCGATCCGCGCGATGCGTTCGGCATTGGCCTCCACAAGGCGCGATTTCATGTACTCAATCGCCTCGATCGCGCCGCCCATACCGTCGAGCGTTTCCAACTCGGCACGCGCACCGTCTTTCAGCTCGGCCACCTTGCGCTCCACGGCGGGGTTGTTGTCGAACAGGTCTTCATATTCCAAGAGGTCCGTTTCATAGGCGAAAATCTGTTGCATCCTGAGCGACCATTGCTGATCGAAGGGACGCGGCAGGCCAAGCGCCTCGTTCCAGGCAGGCAACTGCACCGCGCGGGCGCGGGCGTTTTTCGACAGGGTCACGGCGAGCATTTCGATCAGGATGCGATAGACGTTGTTTTCCGGTTGCTGCTCGGTGAGGCCCAGCGAGTTGACTTGAACGCCATAGCGGAAACGACGGAATTTCGGGTCCTCGACGCCGTAGCGCTCACGGGTGATCTCATCCCAAAGCTCGACAAAGGCGCGCATTTTGCACATCTCGGTCACAAACCGGATGCCCGCGTTCACAAAGAACGAAATCCGGCCGACCATCTCCGGGAAGGAGGCGGCGGGGACTTTCTCTTTCAGATCGTCCAACACGGCGATGGCTGTGGCGAGGGCGAAGGCCAGTTCCTGCTCCGGCGTCGCGCCCGCCTCTTGCAGGTGGTAGGAACAGACGTTCATCGGGTTCCATTTCGGCAGATGCTCGCGCGTATAGGCGGCGACATCGGTGATCATCCGCAGCGACGGGCGGGGCGGGCAGACATAGGTGCCGCGCGACAGGTATTCTTTAATGATGTCGTTCTGAACCGTGCCCTGAAGCTTGGAAATATCCGCGCCTTGCTCCTCGGCGACCGCGATATAGAGCGCGAGTAACCAAGGTGCCGTGGCATTGATCGTCATCGAGGTGTTCATCTGTTCGAGCGGGATGTCATTGAACAGCATCCGCATGTCGCCCAGATGCGCGACCGGCACGCCGACCTTGCCCACTTCGCCCTTGGCCAGCTCGTGATCGCTGTCATAGCCGGTCTGGGTCGGCAGGTCGAAGGCGACCGACAGGCCGGTCTGCCCCTTGGACAGGTTGGTGCGATAGAGCGCGTTGGAGGCTTTGGCGGTCGAGTGCCCCGCATAGGTGCGGAAGAGCCAAGGACGATCTTTGGCTGGACGCTCCTTTTTCACCTCATGTGCCGTCTCGGTCATCGCAAGCCTCCCCTTCGCGTGTCAGATCTGTTGCGTGCAACAATATTTCTCAGAATGTCTTATGCGTGGAATAATGTGCTAATGTCAATTCGCCGCAACGCGGCGGAGCAGGAAAATTTCATGGTTCCCCATGTGACGTAAGGATATTTCTTTCTGAATTTTCAGATGAGAGCTTTGATTTATTTGAATTTATCATGTTTTTCTGCGTTTGCTCGGTTATATAATTTCAAAAATGATAGCTACAGCATTGCATAATTGCTTTCATGAGCGTATCACCATGTCAGACGCTGCGATTCTGCATCGCGGCACAGGAGGGTGTTTCAAGGCAAGCTCAACCGGGGTCAGGAACGCGACCCAGAGCCAGGCTTGAGAAGAAATTTGGAGGACACGACATGGCGCTCGACACCAACCAGCCGGCCTATGAGGCCGAAGAGAAAGAGCTCTACGAGATCGGGGAAATCCCGCCGATGGGCTATGTGCCGCCGAAGATGTACGCTTGGGCGATCCGGCGCGAACGTCACGGCGAGCCGGAAACCTCCTTCAAGAACGAGGTGGTGGACACGCCGAAACTCGACAGCCACGAGGTACTTGTCCTCGTGATGGCGGCGGGCGTGAACTACAATGGCATCTGGGCCGGTCTCGGTGTGCCGATTTCCCCTTTCGACGGTCACGGGGCGGAGTATCATATCGCGGGGTCCGATGCCTCGGGCATCGTCTGGGCCGTTGGGGATCGCGTCAAAAACTGGAAAGTGGGCGACGAGGTCGTGATCCATTGCAACCAAGACGATGGCGACGATGAAGAATGCAACGGCGGCGATCCGATGTACTCCCCGTCCCAGCGTATCTGGGGGTACGAGACGCCGGACGGCTCTTTCGCGCAGTTCACCCGGGTGCAGGCGCAGCAACTTCTGCCGCGTCCGAAGCATCTGAGCTGGGAAGAGAGCGCGTGCTACACACTGACGCTCGCGACCGCCTACCGGATGCTGTTCGGCCACGCGCCGCACGATCTGAAACCGGGTCAGACGGTTCTGGTCTGGGGCGCTTCGGGCGGGCTTGGGTCGTTTGCGATCCAGCTTGCCAAGGCGGCAGGCGCGCATGCGATCGGGGTGATCTCCGGCGAGGACAAGCGCGATTTCGTGATGGGGCTGGGCGCCAAGGGCGTCATCAACCGCAAGGAGTTCGATTGCTGGGGACAACTGCCGACCGTGAACACGCCGGAATATGCCGCGTGGTTCAAGGAAGCGCGCAAGTTCGGCAAGGCGATCTGGGACATCACCGGCAAGGGCAACAATGTCGACATGGTGTTCGAACACCCCGGTGAAGCGACCTTCCCGGTGTCCTCCTTCGTTTGCAAGAAGGGCGGCATGGTGGTGATCTGTGCGGGGACCTCCGGGTTCAACTGTACTTTCGACGTGCGCTACATCTGGATGCACCAGAAGCGTTTGCAGGGCTCGCACTTCGCCCACCTGAAACAGGCGGCTGCGGCCAACCGTTTGGTGATCGACGGCAGGATCGACCCTTGCATGTCGGAGGTCTTCACCTATGACGAGATCCCTGCGGCACATATGAAGATGCTGAAGAACCAGCACAAGCCGGGCAATATGGCGGTGTTGGTGCAGGCGCCGAAAACCGGGTTGCACACGCTGCAGGATGTGCTCGACGCCGGCAAATAAGGCCATCCCGGGAGCATCTGACGCCATGAAATGTCCCGCCCTTTCGTCGAGAGGGCGGGATTTTTTTGACTGTTGGATTTTCGCAACTATGGGTTGATCTCGGCCTTGACCGGGAATCGGGCATTGCGATTCTTGAAATTGTTGGCATCTCCCTTCTCAAGCCCGTGAGAATTAACGGAATATTTGAATTCATTCAGTTAGCTAATTCTGCCTCGCCATTTATGGGGAGGGTGAAACCGCGAATACCAAAATGCAAATTCGATGCCTAAAGTTGAAAATGCATCCACGCGAACGCCGAAAGAGGGTTTACATGCGCAACGATTGGATTCTTGATGTACTCACAGATCTGCGGACATTCGCGGAGCAGAACGGGCTGAAATCGAGCGCCGAACAGATTGCGGATACCTGTCTTGTCGTGGCCGCGGAACTGTCGAACAAGGATCAGGCCGCGTTGTCGGAACAGGCGGGGGTGCATGGCGACGGAGTTGCAAGACTTTCTGGAGGTTATTCAGCAAGTTGACACGTTTGAAGGGTTTCAGGAGGCAACCGTCGGGCTGCGTGATCTCCTGAACATCACCCATGTTGTTTACCATTGGGTAAACAGCGTGGGCGAACGGTTCGGCGCCGGCACCTATTCCTCGGACTGGGTCGATCGTTATCTCGAAAAGGACTACCTGCGGATGGACCCGGTGCTGTTCGGCTGTTTCCAGCGTTTCACCCCCGTGAACTGGAAACAACTGGACTGGTCCTCGAAGGCGGCCAAAGCGTTTTTTCGCGACGCGTTGGATCACGGGGTCGGAAATCAGGGCTACACCATCCCGTTGCGGGGGCCGAACGGTCAGTTCGCCCTGTTGAACCTCAATCACAATGCCACTGACGACCAATGGGAACGGTTCATCTCGCGCTATGAGCGTGACCTGATGATCGTGGCACATGAGTTCAACAAGAAGGCGCTGTCCTTCGATGCTCCGGGAGAGGTGCAGAGCGGCCCGGCCCTGTCGCCCAGGGAAACCGCGGCCATCACGCTGATCGCCAGGGGGCTCAGCCGGGGGCAGGCGGCGGCGGAGATGGGTATTTCCGAGCACACGCTCAGGGTCTATATCGAATCGGCCCGGCACAAGCTGGGGGCGATGAACACGACCCATGCGGTGGCGCGGGCGCTCTCCTTGGGGTTGATCATCGTCTGAGTGCCGATTGACGTAGGGTTGTGCGGATTTTCTGCCTAAAAAATGCTCCGAAAGCGGTTCTGCGGCGCTGCAAAGGGGCTGCGCACGCTGTGGCTAGGATATGGTTAACTCTTGGACGCTAGCGTCCAGTCAAGTTGACGGAGACAGGAGAGATATCCCAATGCTGCGCTATATTTACGGACAAGACCTTTGCCATTTCCCGCTGCTGCGCGACACCATGTTCCGGGACCGCGCCGACCAGTTCAAACGCCGTCTCGGATGGGACGTGCATGTCAATGCGGCGGGCGAGGAACGTGACGAATACGACGAAATCAACCCGCTCTATGTGATCTGGCAGAAAGCCGACGGCACCCATGGTGGCTCGATGCGCTTTCTGCCGACGACGGGGGACACGATGGTGAACGATCACTTCCTGTTCCTGACCGACGGGGTTCGGATCGAAAGCCCGTTCATCTGGGAATGCACGCGGTTCTGCCTCGCTCCCGGTGCGGATCGCCAGGTGACCGCCGCGCTGACGCTCGGCGCGGGGGAGATCATGGAGGAATTCCATCTCAAGCATTTCGTCGGCGTGTTCGACCCGCGCATGGAGCGCATCTATTCCCTGATGGGGCTCAAACCCGATGTGCTCGGCCGCTCGGGCGAGGGCCGCGAGGCGGTCGGTGTCGGGCTTTGGGAGATGCACGAGGATGTGTTTGTCCCGACGTTGGAAAAGGCCGGGATCGACCGTGAGACCTCGAAACGCTGGTTTCATGACGCCTTCGATCATCCCTTTGTCGAGGATCGGCGCGCGATCGCCTGATCCCTCTGGCGGACCCTGCGGGGGACCTTTATGGTTCCCCGCATGACGCTGACCTTCTCCACCGATCAGGCCGAAGCCTTTGATGCCATCACCTCGATGCTCGCACGTGTGGGGATCGACCTTGAAGATGGGATCATCACGCCGCAAGCCGCGGTGACGAACCAGCTCTGTGCCGTGATCGGCAAGGCCGGGTCGGGCAAGACGCTTTTGCTCTCAGAGCTTTACAAGGCACTGGACGCGGCAGGCGTGGAGATCGTCTCTGGCGATTGGGAAGGCAAAAAGCGCAAGGAACGGCGCACGCTGGCCATCCTCGCGCCGACCAACAAGGCGGCCTCCGTGCTGCGCTCGCGCGGCGTGCCCGCGACGACGATCCACCGCATTCTCTACACTCCGGTCTATGACCCGGAATATGAGGCCATCGCGGAATGGCTGGCGGGCAATGGCAACCGACCCGATCTCGAGGGGCTCAACATCGAGGGGTTGACCGACGCGGCGCTCGACCGGGCCTATGCATTTTATCAGAACAACAAATCCATCCCCGGCGCGCTGGCGGCGGCGGGGCTTCGGGGGTCGGATTTCATCACCGGTTGGAAACGTCGCGAAGATCCGCTCGACATCGGTTTCATCGACGAGAGCTCGATGCTGGACAAACGCCAGTTCGAGGATTTGCAGGAAATTTTTCCAACGCTGGTGCTGTTCGGCGACCCGGCGCAGCTCGCGCCGGTGAACCAGTCGGGCGAGATGGTGTTCGAGAGCCTGCCTGAAGAGAAACAACATATCCTGCATCGCATTCACCGGCAGGAGGCGGACAGCCCGATCCTCGATCTGGCGCATGCGCTGGCAGACCCGCAACTGAGTTTCGAGCAATTCGAACGGATGATCGAGGACGCCGCCCGGCGCGACGACCGGGTGGTCTATGCGCAAAGGGTCGAAAGCGATCTCATGGCGCGTTCGCCCGTTCTGGTGTGGCGCAATGCGACGCGCATCCGGCTTATTCAGGCGTTTCGCCGTGTGTTCGACGCGCCCGAAGACGCGCTTTTGCCTGGCGAACCGCTGATCTGCGACGGGATCGAACTGCCGATGAAGCACCGCAAAAAACGGCTCGATCTCGAAGCACGCGGGCTGATCAAGGGCGCGCAGGTGGTCTATCTCGGGCCGGGGCGCAAGCCGGGGTTCTCGCGGCTGCATGTGATGGGGGCGGAGGACCCGAACATCTCGGCGGCCTCCATCGTGAAAATCGAATTCCCGGACGAGGAAGAGCCGTTCATCCCCTATGCGGCTCGTATGGGGGCGGCGTTTTTGCATGGGGCGGCGGTGACGATCCACAAGGCGCAGGGCAGCCAGTGGGAGAATGTCCAGGTCTTCGCACCCGATCTTTATGCTGCTGCGCGGGCCGGACGGACGGAGGCGGGGATTCCCTTGTGGAAACGGCTGGCCTATGTGGCGATCACCCGGGCGGAAACGCGGCTTTTCTGGGTGACGCGGTCGATGCTGGCAAAGCCCTCGGGGCCGCTGTCCATCGCCGATCTGACCGCGAAAACGGCCGCGCCTCTGAAGCTTGAGCCGCAGACGGACATGGGATTCGACAAGGACGTTTGAAGCGCCGGGCTTTTCACCTGAGACATCCCGGAGAAAGGCCGACCGCTTTGCTTCAACGCCGGATCAGGCGGAACACCTCGGAAGCGGCCCAGCCGGAGAGCGCGGCGATCGCCAGCGCCATGAGGCCGTAGATCAGCGCCTGAGAATAGGCGAGGTTGTAGAGCCAGCGCTCGATCCCGACCTTCTGGACATTGATCGAGGTGCCGTAGCTGTCGATCACTTCACCGTCGCGGACAAGGAAAATCCGCGTGGCATAGGCGCCTTCGACGATGTTGGCGGGCAGCGCGATGGAAGTGTCGAACAGCGTGTCGGCGCTCAACACGACCTCGCCCTCGCGGGTGCGGTAGAGATCGTCCTTTTGCCGCAATTCGATCAAGGCTTCGCGCGCCGGGTTGCCACGCAGGGCGGGCAGGATGCGTTTGTCGGCGGTGATCTTCCAAAGGCTGTCGGTCAGGGGCGGCAGAATGTCGGCAATCGGACGGGTCGAGGCGACGGTGTAGAAGGTCGGCGTATGGCCGATGACTTGGGCCTCGACATTGATCCAGATGCCGAACCGGCGATCCTTGCGGCGGATGGTTTCCACCTGTTCCGGTCCGGCGACGGTGATGATCACGTCGAGCGGACTGTCCGTCGGGACGGGCTTGTCACGCTTCACCGCGCCGAACACGAGAATTTCGGAGCCGTCGAAATTGGCGTTTACAGAGACGCGGGTCTGCGACAGGGCGGCGACCACCTGTTCGGCCTGCGCGCCAAAGGGCAGGAGGCAAAGGAGGAGAAGGGCGAAAATCCGAGACATCACGACCCCAGCGAATAGAGATCTTTGGGCGGGATCAACAGGTCGATCCCGAGCTTGAGGCAAACGGCGAGCACCAGAAGGGCAAGCGCGATGCGGAGCTGTTCGGCTTTGAGTTTCAGCCCGATCTGGGTGCCGATCTGCGCCCCGATGACACCGCCGACCAGCAGGAGGAAGGCCAGAAGCACATCGACCGTATGGTTGGTGTAGGCGTGCAGCAGCGTGGTGAACCCGGCGGTGAAGATGATCTGAAACAGCGAGGTGCCGATCACCACCTTGGTGGGCATGCCGAGGATGTAGATCATCGCAGGCACCATGATGAAGCCGCCGCCCACGCCCATCACCGCGCCGAGCATGCCGACCATGACGCCGACGGCGATGGGCGGAATGGCGGAGATATAGAGCCCGGAGGCGCGAAACTTCATCTTGAAGGGCAGGGTGTGGACCCAGAGGTGCTTTTTGCGCGCGGGACGTCCGCCGGGGCGGCCTCTGGCGCGTCTGATCGCCCGGATCGACTCAATCAGCATGAGAAAGCCGATGATGCCGAGAAAGACGACGTAACAGAGCGTCACCAGCAGATCGACCTGCCCAAGCGCTTTCAGCATGTTGAAAATCTGGATGCCGATGGCGGAGCCGACAAGACCGCCGATCAGCAGAACCACGCCCATCTTGATGTCGACGGTCTTGCGCTTGAAATGCGCGAGCACGCCGGAGACGGAGGAGGCGACGATCTGGTTGGCGGAGGTGGCGACAGCCACGGCGGGCGGAATACCGACGAAGAACAACAAGGGCGTGATGAGAAAGCCGCCACCGACGCCGAACATGCCGGAGAGAACGCCGACGATACCGCCCAGCCCGAGTAGGGTGAAGGCGTTGACCGAGACTTCTGCGATGGGGAGGAAAATCTGCATGTGCGGGTCTTTCGCGTCGGCTTTCTTTCAGCAATGCAATGATTTGCCTGTGCCGTCAAATGCTGAGCCGGGGCGGCGCTGTAAAAAACGGGCCCGAAGGCCCGTTTTCAGAAGGGCTGAAACGGGGTTTCAGCGTTCCTTCACATAGGATTGACCGCTGGCGCGCGGCGGGATCGCCTTGCCGACGAAACCGGCGAGGATGATCACGGTCAGGATGTAGGGCAGGGCCTGCATGAACTGCACCGGGATGACGATGTCGCCCAATGCGATGGATTGATAGCGGTTGCCGATGGCCTCCAGAAGGCCGAACAGCAGCGTCGCCCAGAGCGCATACCACGGACGCCATTTCGCAAAGATCAGGGCCGCGAGTGCGATATAACCACGCCCCGCCGACATATCCTTGACGAAACCTGCCGCCAGAGAGGCGAGATAGGTGCCCGCCAGACCGCAGAGCACACCGGCGATCACCAGAGCCGCGTAGCGCAGGCGCACGACGGAAATCCCGGCGGTATCCACGGCGCTGGGGTTTTCGCCCACGGCGCGCAGGCGCAGACCGAAACGGGAGCGATACAGCACCCACCAGGACAGCGGCACCGCCAGAAGCGCCAGATAGGTGAGCGCGGTGTGGCCAGAAATCAGCTCGTCATAGGCCGGACCGATCACCGGGATTTTCGCCATGGCGTCGGAGAAGGGCAGGTTCCACGGGGCAAAACGTCCGTCACCGCTCAGGGACGGGGTGCGCCCGCCGAGTTGGAACCAGCTTTGGCCGACGACGACGGTGAGACCGGCGGCGAGAAAGTTGAGCGCCACGCCGGAAATCAGTTGATCGCCCTTGAAGGTGATCGAGGCCAGCCCGTGGATCATCGAGAAGGCGAGAGAGCCTGCAACCCCTGCCAGAAGCCCGATCCAGATCGAGCCGGTCACGGCGGCGGCTGCGCCGGAGAGGAAGGCGGCGATGAGCAGCTTGCCCTCAAGCCCGATGTCCACCACGCCCGCGCGTTCGGAAAACAGACCGGCGAGGCAGGTCAGAAGCAGGGGCGTCGCGAGACGCACGGAGCTGTCGAGGATCTGGATGATCGTGAGATAGTCCATCTTACGCCTCCTTCTTTTTGCTGAACGCGAGGAACAGCTTTTCAAGCGGCACCCGCACCATGTTGTCGAGCGCGCCGGTGAACATGATCACCAGCGCCTGGATCACCACGACCAGCTCGCGCGGGATCGATTCCCAGAACGCCAGTTCCGCACCGCCCTGATAGAGGAAGCCGAACAGGATCGAAGCGAGGAAAATGCCGATCGGATGGTTGCGTCCCATGAGCGCCACCGCGATGCCGATGAAGCCCGCGCCCTCGACCGCGTTGTCGATCAGGCGCTCGGCCTCGCCCATGACGTTGTTGATCGCCATGAGACCGGCGAGCGCGCCGGAGATCAGCATGGCGATGATCACGATCCGCGCTGGATTGATCCCCGCATATTTCGCCGCCGATTCCGACTGGCCATAGGCGCGGATCTCATAGCCGAGACGGGTGCGCCAGATCAGCACATAGAAGGCGACGGAGGCCAGAATGGCCACGAGGAAGGACATGTTCGCCGGCGCGTTCTTGTTGAAACTTATGCCGAAGGGGGCCAGCATTTCATGGAAGGTCGGCAGGTGTGCCCCTGCCGGGAAACGCGCGCTCTCCGTGAGCATGGAGCCCGGCACTTTGAGGATGTTCAGGATGACATAGCCCACCAGAGCGGCGCCGATGTAGTTGAACATGATCGTGGTGATGACGATATGGCTGCCGCGCTTGGCCTGAAGCCAGGCCGGGATAAAGGCCCAGGCCGCGCCAAACAGCGCCCCGCCGATCATCGCCGCCGGAAGCGCGAGCGCCCAGTGCGGCCACGGCACCGAAAGGCAGACCAGCGTGACGCCAAGTCCGCCCAAAGTCGCCTGCCCCTCGCCGCCGATGTTGAACAGCCGGGCGTGATAGGCGACCGCCACGGAGAGGCCGGTGAAGATGAAGTTCGTGGCGTAGTAGAGCGTGTAGCCGACCCCTTGGGTCGAGCCGAACGCGCCCTGCACCATGGTTTTGATCGCCATGATCGGATCTTTGCCGATGGCCCAGATCACCACGCCGGAAAAGAAGAAGGCGATCAGGATGGAGATCAGCGGAATGAGGATGGCATCCGCCCATTTCGGCATTTTGCTCATTGGTCTGCCCCCGCCGTCTCATGTTTCGTGTCGGTAATCCCGGCCATCATCAGGCCAAGCTCACCCTCGTTGGTCTCGGCGGGGATGCGTTCGCCCATGATCTGGCCGTCGAACATGACGATGATCCGGTCGGAGAGCGACAGGATTTCATCGAGTTCCACGGAGACCAGAAGGATCGCCTTGCCCTGATCGCGCAGCGCCACGATCTGTTGGTGGATGAATTCGATGGCGCCGATGTCGACGCCGCGGGTCGGCTGACCGACCAGCAACAGGTCCGGGTTGCGCTCGATCTCGCGGGCCAGCACGATTTTCTGCTGGTTGCCGCCGGAGAAGGATTTCGCCTCGAGCTTCGGGTTGGGCGGACGGACGTCGAATTTGTCCATGCTGCTCTGGGTCATCGCCTTGATGCCCGCATTGTCCATCAAAAGCGCGTTCTTTTGGTATTCCGGCGCGTGGTGATAGCCGAACACCATGTTTTCCCAAGCCTGGAATTCGAGGATCAGACCCTCGTCATGGCGGTCCTCCGGCACATGGGCGATGCCGCGTGCGCGGCGGGTCTGGCCGTTCGAGTGCTTACCGGAGAGGTCGATCTCCTGGCTGTTCATCACGACCTTGCCGGTGCCGTTCTGATAGCCGCCCAGCACCTCCAGAAGTTCGGTCTGGCCGTTGCCCGCGACGCCCGCGATGCCGACGATCTCGCCTGCGCGCACCTCGAAGGACACGCCCTTGAGGCGCTCGACCTTCTGCTCGTCGATGACGCGCAGGTTCTCGATCTGAACCACCGGCGCACCGGGGGTGGCCGGTTTCTTGTCGACATGCAGCAAGACCTTGCGACCGACCATCAGCTCGGCCAGTTCCTCGGGCGAGGTCTCGGAGGTCTTAACGGTGGCGGTCATCTCGCCGCGGCGCATCACGGAGACCGTGTCGGTGATCTCCATGATCTCGCGCAGCTTATGGGTGATCATAATGATCGTCTTGCCCTGTTCCTTCAGCCCTTCGAGAATGCGGAAGAGGTGATCGGCCTCGGCAGGCGTCAGAACGCCGGTCGGCTCGTCGAGGATCAGGATGTCCGCCTGTCGATAGAGCGCCTTGAGAATCTCGACCCGCTGCTGGTGGCCCACGGAGAGTTCTTCGATCAGGGCGTCCGGATCGACGGACAATTCATATTCGTCAGAGAGTTGCTTCAAAAGCTTGCGGGCTTTTGCCAGCGAGGGCTTCAACAGTCCGCCGTCTTCGGCACCGAGGATGACGTTTTCCAGAACGGTGAAGTTTTCCACCAGTTTGAAATGCTGGAACACCATGCCGATGCCGGCGGCGATGGCGGCCTGGCTGTCGGCGATCTGGACCTCTTTGCCGTTGATCAGGATCTGGCCGCTGTCGGCCTTGTAGAACCCGTAGAGGATCGACATCAGCGTGGATTTGCCCGCGCCGTTCTCGCCGATGATGCCATGGATCGAGCCCTTGGCCACCGAGATTGCGATGTCCTTGTTGGCCTGTACCGGGCCGAACGCTTTGGAAATGCCGCGCAGCTCGATCGCAGGGACGGAGGGGGCGGTGGCGGATGCGGTGGGGGCGACAGTCTCCTGCCGCCCCGCCTCGTTCTGAGCGCTCATGTGAGACTTACTCACCCGGTTTGTCGAAGGCCGGGCAGGTTTCGTCGGACATGTAGTCATGCACCACGACCTCGCCGGAGATGATCTTCGCGGTGGCGTCGTCCATCGCGGCTTTCATTTCCGGGGTGATCAGGGCTTCGTTGTATTCGTCGATGGCGGCACCGACGCCGTCATTCGCGAGCCCCATAACGAAGAGACCGGTTTCCAGGTCTTCGCCCTGCATGAAGGCGTCATAGACCGCGTTGTCGACGCGCTTGACCATCGAGGTCAGGACGTGACCCGGCTGCAGGAAGTTCTGGTTGCTGTCGACGCCGATGGCGAGCATGCCCTCGTCCGCTGCGGTTTGCAGCACGCCGAGACCGGTGCCGCCCGCCGCCGCGAAGACCACTTCGGAGCCAGCCGCTTTTTGCGCGCGGGTCAGCTCGCCGCCCTTCACCGGGTCGTTCCAGGCTTCGGGCTTGGTGCCAGTCATGTTGACGATGACCTTGCCGTCGGGTTTCACGGATTTGAAGCCCTGAGCATAGCCGCAGGCGAATTTGGAGATCAGCGGGATGTCCATGCCGCCGACGAAGGAGACGGTGTCGCCTTTCGCGGCATAGGCGGCGGCGATGCCGACGATATAGGAACCTTCCTCTTCCTTGAACACGATGGAGCGCACGTTCGGTGCGTCGGCCACGCCGTCGATGATGACGAATTTCGTGTCCGGGAAGTCGGGAGCCACGGTTTCGAGCGCGGTGGAGAAGGAGAAACCGGCCATCACGATCGGGTTGAAACCGTTTTCGGCGAAGCGACGCAGCGCCTGTTCGCGCTGGGCGTCGGATTGCAGTTCGACGTCACGATAGGAACCGCCGGTTTCGGCTTTCCAGCGCTCGGCCCCGTTGTAGGAGCTTTCATTGAAGGATTTGTCGAACTTGCCACCGAGGTCGAAGATGATCGCCGGGTCGGCCAGAGCGGTGCCGGAGGTCAGCGCCAGAGCGGCGGCTGCGCCGAGAAAGCTTTTCATCAGGGTCATGGTAATCTCCCGTTCAGGTACTTGTATTGGGGGCATCCCATGCCGCCTCCGGGACCTTTCCCGCAGCGGTCACGTCATGACCCGTGTAAGCGCGCAACACGCGCACCTTGACCCGGATTAGGGCGTGTCCCTGTCCGGGGGTCAATACACATTTTACCATATTTGACCAATCGGTCGCAGTTCCTCCGGGGATTGCGGGTCTGCGCACAGTATGACGTAGGGTATGACGTAGGGTTACGTCTGTTTTATGCGCTTTGTGAACACCAGAGCGTCGATTTTCGGCCCTTCGGGGGGGGCGTAATAGCCCTTGCGCCGCCCGGATTCGCAATAACCTTCCGAGAGATAGAGCGAAATCGCGACGGTGTTATCGGTGGCGACCTCGAGAAAGGCGTCCTCTGCGCCGCGCGCGCGGGCTTCGGCCTCGTAGTCCTGCAAGGCAAGCCGTCCGAGGCTGCGACCTCGGGCCTCGGGGGCGACGGCGAGGGTGAGAAGCTCGGCCTCTCCCGCCACGGCGCGCCCGAGGGCGAAGGAGGGGCCCTCGCCGGTCACCAGAAACACGGTGGGAGACGTAAGAAGGTCCGCGAATTCCTTCGCGGACCAAGGGCGTGGTGTGGTGAAACAGGCCGCATGCAGGGCGGCCAGATCCTCTGGCGTCAGATCGGACACGCGGGTGGCCACGTGGTCGATCTCAGGCCGCGACCGGGCGCACTTCGAGCACTTCGGGGATGTAATGGCGCAGCAGGTTTTCGATGCCCATTTTCAGCGTGAGCGTCGAGGAGGGGCAGCCCGCGCAGGCGCCCTGCATATGCAGGTAGACGATGCCGCGATCGAAACCGTGGAAGGTGATGTCGCCGCCGTCCTGCGCCACAGCCGGACGCACGCGGGTGTCCAGAAGTTCCTTGATCTGCTGGACGATCTCGCTGTCCGGGCCGTCGTGATCGGCATGACCGGCAGGGGCGGTGTTCTCGCCCTCCATCACCGGGTCTCCGGATTGGAAATGCTCCATGATCGCGCCGAGGATCGCCGGTTTCACATGGTCCCAGTCGGTGGCTTCGTCTTTCGTGACGGTGACGAAATCGGAGCCGAAGAACACGCCGGTGACATTGCCGACCTTGAAGATGCGCGTGGCCAGGGGCGAGGCGGTTGCGGCCTCGGGCGTGGTAAAATCCGCCGTGCCGGTTTCCAGAACGGTCTGGCCGGGCAGAAATTTCAGCGTGGCGGGGTTCGGCGTGGATTCGGTCTGGATGAACATGGCGCGTATTCCTTAGTGATCAGGTCGGATATGCGCTTTTCAGCGCCGAAAGTCAATATTTAGAACGGTTCTAAACCGGATGTCAAATGATCCGCTGTTCGAGATCTCGGGGGCTGATCCCGGCGACATGCCAGAACGCGACCGCCTCCGGCCCGATCTGCGCCAGCACGCGTTCGAGATCGCGATGGTTGCAATGGCGCCAGAGCGCATAGGCCGTGGCCTCGATCACGTTCAGGGGCGTGATATTATGCTCCTTGCGTACCGATTGCACCTCGCGGATCATCTCCGCCCGGCTGCCGAAGGGCAGGGGGACGGCATCGACCCGCCAGTTGTAAACCAGCATGGCACGCAGCGTCGAGGGGATGACATCGCCAAAGGCGATCACCTGGGGCGGGGTCAGGCGGCGGCGAAAACATTGCAACACGCCATCGACGGCGGTGTAGGTCATGTTGTCGCTCTCCATGACATGACCCATGCGGTCCTTCGCGTCTTTCAGGAAGGATTTGAACTCCTTTTCCGAATGGCGATAGGTCCAGGGCATGGGCATCAGGTGACGGCCTCCAGCCGTTCCTTCGACATTTCGCCGGGCACAAGCGTCATCGGGATCGGCAGGAAGCCCGCCTGTTTCGACATGGCGCTGACCAGCGGGCCGGGGCCGGATTTTTCCGTGCCCGCGCCGAGAACCAGCACCCCGATGGAAGGGTCTTCCTTGATCTGGGCCAGAATTTCGTGCACCGCCTCGCCTTCACGGATCACCAGTTCGGGGTCGATGCCCTGACGGTCGCGCATCCATTTGGCGAAGACCTCGTAATGGGCGACGATGCGCTCGCGGGTCTCCTCGCGCATCAGATCGGCAACCCCGATCCAGTGGTTGAACTCTTCGGGCGGGATGATCGACAGGATGGTGACGCCGGCGCCGGTCTTCGCGGCGCGCATGGCGGCAAAGCGCATGGCGTTGAGACATTCACGGCTGTCATCGAGGATGACGAGAAATTTGCGCATTCTGGCCTCGGTCCTGAGTTCTTCTGTCCCGACACATGCGGGGCGGTTTGCGGCGATGATGACCGAGCGGGACGCCGGACGCAAGCACGGGAACGGGGGCGGCAAAGCAAACCCCCGGCACTGGGCCGGGGGTCATATGGGCTCTGATCCGTCGGGGAAAACGATCAGCTCGCAAACACCGGGCGCGTAAGGGCGAGCGCTTTGGGCGGGGACGGGCCTGATTCCGATGCTGCACTTACGAACCTTACGGGGGGATTGAATCCCTAATGTGACATTGTCGCCGCGATTTCGGTGTCGAAGCTGGACTAACTGCTTCGTGATTTGTGGTGAGCCGGTGCGATAGGGTTCATACAGGGCAATTCGACAACAAACGATACCGGACAGAGGATGATGCCATGACCGTGATGAAACGTCGCAGTTTTCTTGCCGCCGCGCTGACCGCGCCCTTTCTCGCCCGTGCAGGCTTTGCCGAGGAGATCGGCCTGACCCTGCCGGAGGAGATGAAGACCCCGCAAAACGCCCGGAACAATATTTCGAGCTTTCGCACCATCGACTGGCGCGACCATTTCGAGACCCTCGGGCAGGGGGCGATCGTTGCCGACACGGTGAGTCGCGCGCTGCATTTCTGGGATGCGGAAGGGGGTTACAAGCTTTACCCGACCTCCGTTCCGATTTCGGACGAACTGACCCGGCGCGGCTATACCTCGGTGATCAAGAAGGTGAAGAACCCGACCTGGACGCCGACCCCCTCGATGCGCGAACGCGACCCGAGCCTGCCTGTGACGGTGCCTGCCGGGCCTGCGAACCCGCTTGGGGTACGGGCGCTCTACCTGTCCTGGCAGTATTACCGCATTCACGGCACCCATGACACGCGAAAGATCGGGCGGCGGTCGTCGGACGGGTGCATCGGGCTTTACAATGAGCAGATCGTCGATCTCTACGACCGGGTGGCCGTGGGGACGCAGGTCAAGCTGGTCTGAGTATTTTCCGCACAAAGGAAACGGAAAGGGCGCCGCAATCGGGCGCCCTTTGTTTTTGGGAAGGGCCGCTTTATAGCACACGGACCCCATGTCGCCCCAAAGGGGCGACGGGTATCTCGTAAGCGTCAGCGCACGAAGCCCATGATCTCGAAGGTTTTGTCGAGGATCGGATCGGCGATCTCTTTCGCCTTTTCCGCGCCCTTGGCGAGGATGCGGTCGATCTCGGCGGGGTCGTTCATCAGGCGGGCCATCTCGGTCGAGATCGGCGCGAGTTTCTCGACGGCCAGTTCGGCGAGTGCCGGTTTGAACGCGCCCCAGCCCTGACCGCCATAGACCGCGAGAACCTCTTCGCCGGTCATATTGGCGAGACCCGCGTAGATGTTGACGAGATTGCGCGCCTCGGGGCGGTCCGCCAGACCTTCCATCTCCTCGGGCAGTGGCTCGGGATCGGTTTTGGCCTTTTTGAACTTCTTGGCGATGGTGTCCGCGTCATCGGTCATGTTGACGCGTTCCATGTCGCTTTCGCCGGATTTGGACATTTTCTTGGTGCCGTCGCGCAGGTTCATCACCCGCATCGCCGGGCCTTCGATCACCGGTTTGCATTCCGGGAAGAAATCGACCTTGTAGTCGTGGTTGAATTTATTGGCGATGTCGCGTGTCAGCTCGACGTGCTGTTTCTGGTCCTCGCCCACAGGCACATGGGTCGCGTGGTAAACCAGAATGTCGGCGGCCATCAAAGAGGGGTAGGCGTAGAGACCCAAGGAGACGTTTTCGGCATTCTTGCCCGCCTTGTCCTTGAACTGCGTCATGCGGTTCATCCAGCCGACGCGCGCGACACAGTTGAACAACCATGCGAGTTCGGCATGGGCCGGGACGCGGCACTGGTTGGTCAGGATCGAGCTGTCGGGATCAATGCCCGCAGCAAGGTACCCGGCGGCGACTTCGCGGGTGGCGTGACGCAGATCCTCGGGGTCTTGCCAGACGGTGATCGCGTGCATATCCATCACGCAATAGATGGTTTCGAACTCACCGCCCTGCATATCCACGAAGCGTTTGATCGCGCCGAGATAGTTGCCGAGGGTGAGCCCGCCCGAAGGCTTGATCCCCGAGAAGACGCGGGGGGTGAAGGCAGGCTTGTCCATCTGGAACTCCGTCACTGGATTAATAGGTGATCGTGGCTTACCTATGTGGGACGAGAGCGTCAAGGAAAGGCCCGTTCAATGTCCGATGATCCCGAGTATTCCCGCCCGGAAGTGCCGTTTAACGCGCTGCCGCCGATGGTGATCGCCATTGCGCTGGTGCTGGGCGGGATCGAGCTGGCGTTTCAGGCCGGGGCGTTCGGGCTGATCGGCGGGCCGGATGCGATCGGCTGGCGGATTGCCGCCATCGAGGATTACGGCTTCTTCGATGCGATCTTCGAGGCGATGCGGGCGCAGGGCACATGGCCGTTCGAGCATGTCATGCGGTTTTTCACCTATGCCTTCGTGCATTATTCCATGCTGCATGCGCTGATGGTCATCGTGTTCATTCTGGCGCTGGGCAAGATGGTCGGCGAGACCTTTGGCAATTTTGCCGTGCTCCTGATCTTCGTGGTGTCGACGCTTGCGGGATCGTTGGCCTATGGGCTGGTCCTCACCACGAATGTGCAACTCGTGGGCGCCTATCCGGCGGCTTACGGCTTTATCGGTGCCTATACTTTCATCCTGTGGCTGGGGCTGGGCCGAATGCAGCAGAACCAGATGCGGGCCTTCACGCTGATCGGTTTGCTGATGGCGCTGCAACTGGTCTATGGGCTGCTGGGCTGGGGCTCCGGCGATTGGGTGGCCCGTCTCGCCGGGTTTGTCATGGGGTTCGTAACGGCGGCGCTGATGGTGCCGGGGGCGTTTGGGCGGATCATGACGCGGCTGCGCCAGCGCTGAACGTCAGCCGCCGCGTTTGACGGAGCCTTTCAACTCGGCAAACCGCGTCGCGCCAATGACATGAGCAATGCCGAAATAGCCGACGATCCCGATCGCGACGAGCAAAAGCGTGCCTAAGCCGCGCGACAGCTCGAACACGGGTGAAAGCCCGATCTCACTGCCCCAAAGCAGGGCCCCCATCAGCAGGGATGCGATCAGGATACGCGGCGCGCGGCGGATCAGCCGGGCGTCGGCATGGACTTCATCGCCCATACTCTTCTTGCCGAACCACAAGAGCGCGACCATGCCCCAGGCGGCCAGCGTCGTGGCAACGGCGGCGGCGAGGTAGCCGATGACGAAGGACAGGCCGATGGCCACCACCGCGTTGATCACCATGGCGTAAAGCGCGAAACGGAACGGCGTCTTCGTGTCCTCGCGGGCGAAATACAACGGTTGCAGCACCTTTTGCATGACGAAGGCCGGGAGACCGAGGCCGTAGATCATCACCGCGAGCGCGGTCTTATGGGCATCCTCTGGGGTGAAGGCGCCGCGCTGGAACAGGAAAGAAATCAGCGGTTCCGGGATGACGATCAGCGCGACGGCGGCGGGCACCGTGAGCAGGAGCGCAAATTCGAAAGCCCGGTTATAGGCATGGCGCGCGCCTGCGTGATCCCCGGCCTGAAGGCGGCGGGAGAGATCGGGCAGGAGCACGATGCCGATGGCGATGGCCACGACGCCGAGAGGCAATTGATAGAGCCGGTCGGCGAGGTTGAGATACTGAAGCGCACCGTCCTGCGAGAAGGACGCGACCTGACGCCCGATCAGGAGGTTGATCTGAACGACGCCGCCCGCAAGTGCTGCGGGGCCCGCGAGGATCAGAAGCCGTTTCAGTTCCGGCGTCATGCGCGGCAGGCGCGGGCGCAGATTGAAGCCGATCTTGGCAGCCGCAGACCAGACCACGGCAAGCTGAGCGGCCCCCGCGACCGGTACGGCCCAGATCAGCGCGCGATCCACCGGCAGGCCGAATTTTGCGGCACCGACCATGGCGACCGAGAGCACGACATTGAGCAATACCGGGGCTGCTGCTGCGGCGGCGAAGCGCCCGGTGGCGTTCAGCATGCCGGAAAACAGCGCGCCCATGGAGATGAACAGCACATAGGGGAAGGCGATGCGACCGAAATCGACCGCCATGTCGAACCGCCCGTCGCCGATGAACCCGGCGGCCATGGCCGTCACCAGAGCGGGCATGAACAGCGTCGCCAGGAGCGTGAGCACGATCAACGCCGTGGTCAGGACCGAAAGTGTGTTCTCGGCAAAGGCTTTGGCATCCTCTTCGGCCTCAACCTTCTTGGCAAAGAGCGGCACAAAGGCGACGTTCAGCGTGCCTTCGGCGAAGAAGCGGCGGAACATATTCGGGAGCGAGAAGGCCACGACAAAAGCCTCCGCAGCGGGGCCCGCGCCGAGATAGGCGGCGATCAGGGCGTCGCGCACAAAACCCAGGACGCGGCTGAGCAGGGTCCAGCCGCCAACGGTGACAAAGCCCCGGACGAGGCGGATCGGTTTCATTCGGAATGGGCCCGTTTCGCGCCGGTCACGATGGCCTCGCGCAGTTTCTTCTCAAGCGATTTGCGCTTGGATTCGGCATGGAGTTTCATCCCGAACATATCCTTCACATAGAACACATCGACCACCTGCGCGCCGTAGGTGGCGATCTGGGCGGTGACGATGGAAATGTTGTTTTCGGCCAGAACCCGCGTCAGATCGTACAACAGCCCGGGGCGGTCGCGGGTGTCGACCTCGATGATGGTGAAGATCTCCGATCCTTCGTTGTCGAAGGAAATCGAGGTCGGCACGTCGAATTTGCTCTCGCGTTTCTTGATCTTGTCGCGGGATTTGAGCGCATCCTTGGCCAGAACCTCGCCGCGCAGCGTCTTGTCGATCATCTGACGCAACCGTGGCAGCCGGGCGGTCTCGAACGGGTTGCCGTCCTTGTCCTGGATCCAGAACACAGCCGTGGCGTAGCCGTCCTTCGAGGTATAGGTGCGGGCATCGACGACATTGGCGCCGACCAGGGCAAGAGCGCCCGCGAGACGCGAGAAAATCCCGTGGTGATCGGCCAGTGCGAAACAGGCGCGGGTGGCGTCGCGATCTTCGTCCTGATGCAGGTCGATGCGAATCTCGTCGGGCTGAATGTCGCGCAGAAGCCGGGCGAAAATCTCGTGCGCAGCAAAGGGCAGGCCCTGCCAATAGGTGCTGTAATGGCGCTGCAACTCGGTGCGTTTGTCGGTGGCACTCCAGTCGGTTAGCCGTGCGCGCAACTCTTTCTTGGCCTCGCCTTCGCGGGCGTCGCGGTTGATCTCCTCGAGCCCGTGTTCGAGGGCATAGGCGGTCTGCGTGTGCAGGTTGCGGATCAGCGTGGCTTTCCAGTTGTTCCAGACGCCGGGGCCAACGCCGCGAATGTCGCAGACGGTCAGCACGGTCAAAAGGTCGAGCCGTTCGCGCGTTTTCACCGCCTTGGCGAAATCGCGCACGGTCCGGGGATCGGCGATGTCGCGTTTCTGGGCGATGTCGGACATCAGAAGGTGATAGCGGACCAGCCATTCGACGGTTTCGCATTCGGCGGGCTTCAATCCCAGACGCGGC
Source organism: Celeribacter ethanolicus (assembly GCF_001550095.1). Taxonomy (GTDB): domain Bacteria; phylum Pseudomonadota; class Alphaproteobacteria; order Rhodobacterales; family Rhodobacteraceae; genus Celeribacter; species Celeribacter ethanolicus. The sequence continues at coordinate 65,403 of NZ_LRUC01000051.1, forward strand.
GCGACCTTGCGCGCGATCTGGGCGCCGATCACGGAATGATCCTCGTTGCGGCCTTTGCCGATGTCATGCAGCAGCATGGCGATGTAAAGTACCCGGCGGTTGATCCCGGATTTCAGAATGCGAGTGGAAACCGGCAGGGCGTCTTCCAGCTCGCCGCGTTCGATCTCCGCGAGGTTGGAGATGACCTGAATGGTGTGCTCGTCCACTGTGTAGCTGTGATACATGTTGAACTGCATCATCGCGACGATGTGCTGGAACTCCGGGACGAAGGCCCCGAGGACGCCCAGCTCGTTCATCCGGCGCAGCGAGCGCTCCGGGTTGCCGTGTTTCAGCAAGAGGTCGATGAAAATCCGCTGCGCCTCGGGATCGGTGCGCATGTCGTTGTCGATCATGCCGAGATTTGCCGAGATCAGCCGCATCACGTCCGGGTGCAAAAGGTAGCCGGTGCGCAGGGCCTCCTCGAAGATCCGCAGAAGGTTGAGCTTGTCTGACAGAAATGCCTGACGGTTGGGGACATTGAGCCGGTTGTGCACCAGCTCGTATTGATCGCCGATCTTGCGGCGGCGTTTGAACAGACGTTGCAGCGCCGGTTCCTGTTTGACGTGCTGCGCCTCAAGCGAGGTCAGGAAAATCCGGGTCAATTCGCCCACACGGGTGGCGTGGCGGAAGTAATCCTGCATGAAATGTTCGACGGCGGGGCGACCCGAATGGTCGATATAGCCCAGCCGGTCGGCGACCTCGACCTGCATGTCGAAGGTGAGCTGATCCATCGGACGTCCGGCGATCAGGTGCAGCGCATTGCGCGCCGCGTGCAGGAAGGTCTCCGCCTCCTCAAACTGGCGATATTCCTCCGGGGTGAAGACGCCGGCCTTCACCAGATCGGCGGCATTGCGCACACCATGGACGTATTTCGCGATCCAGAACAGCGTGTGCAGGTCCCGAAGCCCGCCCTTGCCTTCCTTGATGTTTGGCTCCACCACATAGCGCTGACCACCCTGTTTGCGGTGCCGCGAGGCGCGTTCCTCAAGCTTGGCTTCGATAAACTCACGGGCGGTATTGCGGAACAGCTCGTCGCGCAATTGCTGATGCAACTGGGTCGCGAGCTTGCGGTTGCCCGCCAGGAAGCGCAGTTCCAGCATGGCGGTGCGGATGGTGAAATCCTCGCGCCCGAGCCGGATGCAGTCGCGGATCGTGCGGGTGGAATGGCCGACCTTGAGATGCAGGTCCCAGAACATGTAGAGCATGCTCTCCACCACGCTTTCGATCCAGCCAGTGATCTTGTGCGGCGCGAGGAACAGAAGGTCGACGTCGGAATAGGGTGACATCTCTCCGCGCCCGTAACCGCCTACGGCAAGAACCGCGATGCGTTCGCCCTCCGACGGGTTCGGGTTCGGGTGCAGCCGGGTCATCGCGGTGAACAGCACCGAGGTCACGAGGCAGTCGGTGAGCCAGGCATAGGCGCGCAGCGCGGGGCGGGCGTTGCGCGGGGCCTCGGTCATGGCGCTGGCGATGGCGGTGCGACCGCGCGCCTGTGCTGCATCGAGAACCTTGACAGTGGCCTTGCGCAGGGCGGCGGCGTCGGAGGCCTCCTGCCAGCATGCTTCAAGCGCTGCGGCGACCTCGGCCACGTTGAAAATCGCCTCTTCGGCACAGATCAGCGTGCCCGGTGGGGTCGGAAGGAAACTGGCGAGTGCCGGGGTCTCAGAACCCGGCGCCACCGAAGGCTCTTGGTGCAGGGTCAATCTCGATTACCTGATTGTTTTGAATGGTCGCGATGGAGAGACCGCGTTCGTTGGTGCCGTTGGTGCGCAGGCGGAAGATGCCGTTGACGCCGACGAAGCCGGAGTTGCGGGTCAGCCCTTGAACGGTGAGCGCGTTCTGGTCGCCGGATTTCACCAGCGCCCCGATGGCGGCGATGCCGTCATAGGCGAGACCGGCCAGCGCATGCGGTGCCTGACCGTAGGTGGCGCTGTAATGGCCGGAGAAATTCGCGGTGAGTTGCTGGTCGGGAATGGCGAACCAGCTGTCTTGCAGTCCCGGCAGACTCAGCGCCGAGGCCGGCACGTTCCAGCGTTGCAGGCCGATATATTGCGGGTTGGGCGATTTGATGCCGTTTTCCGGCAGCATCTGCGCCAGAAGCGGCATGGCACCGTCATTGCCGGAGGTGAAGAAGATGGCATCGGCCCCCGAGCTGCGGGCCTTGGAGGCGATCGGCTGGATCGCCTGTACGACGCCCTGCTGGCTCATCTCGAAGCTTTGCTCTGCGGCGAGGGTCGCTCCCCGGCGCGAGATCGCGGATTTGATCGCGCTCGCGCCGGCGTTTTCCGCGGCGCTGTTGCCATTCACAACCATGATGCGGCTTTTGCCATTGGTGCGGGCATAGGACACCAGACGGTTGGCGGTGTTCTCGAAGGTCGGGCCGAGGATGAAGACGTTGCCGCCCGCGATTTCGGGGTTGTTCGAGAAGGACAGGACGTTGATCCCGGCATTGGCGGCGGTGAGGCCCGCGAGTTTGGCGGAGCCGCCATAGACCGGGCCGAGGATGATCTTCGCACCATCGGCGACCGCCTGGGAGGTGGCGGCGGCGGCACGTTCGGCCTGGCCGCCCGTGGGGTAGACCCGCAGGTCGATGGTTACACCGTCGAGATCGGCCATGGCGAGGCGCGCGGCGTTTTCAAGCGAGGTGGCCAGCGCGATATCCCCGGCGCTCGATGATTCGTAGGGCACGAGAAGGGCGACAGGCACCGGTTTCGTCGTGTTGATCGTCGGACCGCCCCCGACCGGGAAAGCCCCCGGATCACAGGCGGCTAGGCCCAGAAGGGACAGACCGAGCGCGAATTTGGCGAGCGACTTGCGGGCGGCGCGCAGAACGGCGAACATGGGGGAAACCTCACTCCTGACGGCAAACAAGAACGCGACACCGAGGGCCACGCGATTTAGTGGCCAGACTATGCGACACGTTCCCAAGAGTAAACGCCGCAAAAGACCCGAGAGACCATTGATTTATCACGCCAAGCAGCTTCCCGCCGGCCTTTATTTCCTTGCCACCCCGATCGGCAATGCGCGCGACATCACGCTGAGGGCGCTCGATCTTCTGGCTTCCGCCGATGTTCTGGCCGCCGAGGACACGCGCAGCCTGCGCAAATTGATGGAAATTCACGGCGTGCCTTTGAATGGGCGTCATGTCATCGCCTATCACGATCACAATGGGGCGCAGGCGCGTCCGGGAATTATCGCGTTGATGGAACAGGGGAAATCCGTGGCCTATGCCTCGGAGGCGGGCACGCCCCTCGTGGCCGATCCGGGATTTGCACTCTGTCGCGAGGCGCTTGCGCGCGGCATTCCCGTCACCTCCGCGCCGGGCCCCTCGGCGATGATCGCGGCGCTGACCATCTCGGGCCTGCCCTCGGATCGGTTTCTCTTCGCGGGGTTTCCGCCCTCGTCGCAGGGCGCGCGGCTGAAATTCTTTGCTTCCTTTGCCGCCGTGCCCGCCACGCTCGGGTTTTACGAAAGCCCCAAACGCATTCATCGCACGCTGGGCGAGCTTTGCGATACGCTCGGGGAAAACCGTCCGGCGGCGATGTGTCGGGAGCTGACCAAGAAATTCGAAGAGGTGCGCAAGGGCACGCTTCGCGAGCTGGAAGAAAGCCTGCGCGATGCGCCGGTGAAGGGCGAGATCGTGTTGCTGGTTGGGCGTGCGGAGGCCGAAGAGGTGTCGGAGGCCGATCTGGAAGCCGATCTGGCCGAGGCGTTGGGCCGCCTGTCGGTCAAGGATGCGGCGCATGAGGTGGCGGCCAAACACGGGCTGAAAAAGCGCGACGTGTATCAGATGGCGCTCGGGATGAGCGGGAAGTGAGGCCGGATGTCGGGAGAGGAAGCCGAAAATCCAAAACGTGCGCGAGGCGAGAAGGCCTATCATTTCGGCCTCTCGGCGGAGGAGATCGTCGCGCGCCATTATGCCGAACGCAGCTATGAGGTTTTGGAGCGGCGCTGGCGGGGCGCAGGCGGGGAGATCGACCTGATCTTTCGGAACGGCGAAGAGATCGTGTTTGTCGAGGTGAAAGCCTCGAAAACCCATGAGGCCGCGAGTGCGGCACTCGGTGCGCGGCAACAGGCCCGGCTTTGCGCCAGCGCCGAGGATTACATCGGGCGTCTGCCGACAGGGCTTTTGACACCGATGCGGATTGATGTCGCCCTTGTGAACGGTGTGGGCGAGGTCGACATTCTCGAGAATGCGCTGATGTGAGGTCGCAAAGGGTGCATGTGACCTTGCGCACAGGGGCGCACAGGACATTCTCATTGAATGCGAGACCGGGCTGGTCCATCTAAGAGGCAACCAGAGGAGATACGCCCTTGTCCAAGACCCCTGCGCCCCTGAAAGTGGCGATCCAGATGGACCCGATCGGTCCGATCAACATCAATGCCGACAGCACCTTCCGTATCATGGAAGAGGCGCAAAAGCGCGGGCATGAGCTGTTCTATTACACGCCGGATCATCTGGCGTTTCAGGAGGGCCGCGTCACCGCGCGCGGCTGGCCGGTCGAGGTGCGCCGCGTCGAGGGCGATCACTACAGCCTTGGTGAGATGACCGAGGTCGATCTGTCCGATTACGATGTGGTCTGGCTGCGCCAGGACCCGCCCTTCGATATGGGCTATATCACCACCACGCATTTGCTGGAGATGATCACCCCCGGAACTCTGGTGGTGAACGATCCGTTCTGGGTGCGCAACTATCCCGAAAAGCTGCTAGTCCTGCGGTTTCCCGATCTGACGCCGCCGACCGCGATTGCCCGCGATCTCGAGACCATCCGTGCGTTCAAAGCGAAACATGGCGACATCATCCTCAAGCCGCTTTACGGCAATGGCGGTGCGGGCGTGTTCCGGCTCGATCCGAACGACCGCAACCTGTCTTCGCTGCATGAGCTGTTTACCGGCATGTCGCGTGAGCCGTTGATCGTGCAGAAATTCCTGCCCGATGTGTCGAATGGCGACAAGCGCGTGATCCTGGTCGATGGCGAACCGGTGGGCGCGATCAACCGCGTGCCGCAGGCGGGTGAGACGCGGTCGAACATGCATGTCGGCGGGCGTCCGGAGAAAATCGGCCTGACGGAGCGCGATCTGGAGATTTGCACCAGGATCGGACCGCTTCTGAAAGAGAAAGGCCAGATTTTCGTCGGCATCGACGTGATCGGCGATTACCTGACAGAGATCAACGTGACCTCGCCGACGGGCATTCAGGAGCTGGAACGCTTCGACGGCACGAACACGGCGGAGATCATCTGGCAGGCGATTGAAGCGAAGCGGAGCTGAGGGCATGAGCCGTCGGGTCACAGCCCTCGCGACGATCTTGCGGCTGTTCGAGAAGCCGAAGCTGGCGCGCATCCAATCGGTGCCGCACCAGCGTCGGCGGTTCGAGTTTCAGTCGCGCCTGTTTCGGCCGACCAAGGGCCCGGTGGATCGGCCCGAGGAAATCGGCGGGATCGCCTGTCTGCGCATCCTGCCGCAGACACCCACCCGGGCCCGCCTGCTCTATATCCACGGCGGGGCCTATATCATGGGCTCGATCCGCACCCATCGCGCTTTGGCGCGGCACCTTGCGGCGCAATTGCAGGTCGAGGTGGTTCTGCCGGACTACCGTCTGGCGCCGGAGCATCCTTTCCCCGCCGCCTTTGAGGATGTTTTGGCGGTGGCGGAGGCCCTGCCCAATGATCTGCCTCTGCTCCTGATGGGGGACAGCGCCGGTGGCGGGCTCTGCCTGTCGCTGCTCTCCGCGTTGTGCCTTGCGGACAAACCGCCCCACGCCGCCGTGGCACTGTCGCCCTGGACCGATCTGGATTTGGCCGGGGAGAGCCTGACCACGAATGCCGAAACCGAGGCAATGTTGCCCGCCTCCCGCATCGGTGAGGTGCGCGACTGGTATCTCGGCGGTGCGGCCAAGGACGATCCGAAAGCCTCGCCGCTCTATGCCGACTTCCCGAATTGTCCGCCGGTTCTGATCCAGTATTCCGAAAGCGAGATTCTCGCCGACGATGCCCGGCGCATGGCTATGCGCCTGACCGAACAGGGCGCGGAGGTCGCGTTGCAGGGCTGGCCGGGCATGGTGCATGTCTGGCAGTTGTTTCACGGCATGTTGCCGGAGGCCGATGCGGCGCTGGACCGGGTTGCCGAGTTCGTTGCGGCTCAGTTGGGCAGGCCGGACACCACCCGGTAACTCAAAGCCTCCGCCAGATGCGGGCGGCAGATGTCTGCCTCTCCAGCCAGATCGGCAATGGTGCGCGCCACGCGCAGCACCCTGTGATAGCCCCGCGCCGAAAGCCCGAGCCTCTCGGCGGCTTTCTGCAAAATCTCCCGCCCCTCGGTATCCGGCGCGGCGACCTCTTCCAGGAGCTGCCCCTCGATCTGGGCATTGGTGCGAAACCCGCTGCCCTCATAGCGCTCTAGCTGGAGCGCGCGGGCCTCGGCCACGCGGGCGGCGACCACGGCGGAGCTGTCGCCCGAGGGGGGCAGGTCGAGGTCCTGAAACTGCACCGGCGGCATGTCGAGGCGCAGGTCGAACCGGTCCATCAGCGGGCCGGAGATGCGCCCGAGATAGTCCTCGCCACAGAGCGGCACCTTGGCGCAGGCGCGCTCCGGATCGGGCAGGTAGCCGCATTTGCAGGGGTTCGCCGCCGCCACCAACATAAACCGTGCCGGGTAGCGCATATGGGCATTGGCGCGCGCCACCATGACCTCGCCGCTCTCGATCGGCTGGCGCAGGGTTTCGAGCACGGGGCGGGGGAATTCGGGCAGCTCATCGAGGAAGAGAACGCCGTTGTGCGCCAGGGAGATTTCTCCGGGCTGCGCACCGCGCCCGCCGCCGACGATGGCGGCCATGGAGGCGGTATGATGCGGTTCGCGAAAGGGCCGCGCGCGGGAAATCCCGCCTTCGTCAAGAAGCCCTGCGAGAGAATGGATGATCGAGGTTTCCAAAGCCTCCTGCGCCGAAAGCGGCGGCAGGATCGTCGGCAGGCGCGCCGCCAACATGGATTTGCCGGAGCCGGGCGTGCCGACCATGAACATATGATGCCCCCCGGCGGCGGCGATTTCGAGCGCGCGTTTGGCCTTTTCCTGCCCTTTCACATCGCGCAGGTCGCGGGCGTGGCTGGGCAGTGTGATCTCGCCGGGATGGGCTTCGTGAAGCGGTCGGTCGCCGGAGAAATGCCGCAGCAGATGCGCCAGCGTTTTTACCCCGTAGACGGGCGTTGCGCCGACCCATGCCGCCTCCGCCCCGCAGGCCTCCGGGCAGGCCAGAACGCAGTTCAGCTCCGCCGCTTTCAACGCCGCAGGCAGCGCCCCCGTCACCGCAACCAGCGATCCGTCGAGCGCCAATTCGCCCAAAGATAAGGTTTTTGCGGCTTTCTCTTCGGGGATCAATCCCGTGGCGGCAAGGATGGCGATGGCGATGGGCAGGTCGAAATGCGAGCCGATTTTCGGCAGATCGGCGGGCGAGAGATTGATGATGAGTTTTTTCGAGGGCAGGGCGATTTGCATCGACGCAAGTGCGGCCCGAACGCGTTCGCGCGCCTCGCTGACGGCCTTGTCGGGCAGGCCGACGATGGTAATTGTATAGTGAATTGTAAAACTAATGATTTGGCGGTAAAGCAAAGTATGATGAAAAAAGCATATTCATATCTCCGCATTTCAACGGACATCCAGAGAAAGGGTGATGGTATTCGGCGTCAGATGGAGGCGTCGGAGAAATTCGCTAAGGAGCAAGGCTGGGAGCTCGTTGAAACGTTGAGCGATATTGGGGTTTCAGCCTTCAAGGGGAAGAACGCCGAGGATGGCGCTCTGTCTCGGTTTATTCATGCTGCGGAAACCGGGGAGATCCAACCCGGTTCGGTCTTGATCATTGAAAGCCTCGACCGGCTTTCAAGGGATAAGGCCCGCAAGGCTCTTACGCAGTTTAACGCGCTGCTCGATAAGGGAGTTGAAATCTTCACGCTCTCGGATCGTCAGCATTACACGCCAAACGGTGTAGATGAGAACCCGACGCAGCTCTTCATCACCTTAGGGGTGATGCTGCGTGCTAACGAAGAGAGTGAAATCAAGTCTAAACGCATTAAGGCGTCGTGGGACCGTAAGAAAAGCCAGATTGATACATTCAAGCTGACGCGCATGGCTCCATCATGGCTTCATCTGAATGATGCCCGCACCGAGTATGTCGTCATCGAGGAGAAGGCCGAGGCAGTACGTAAAGTGTTTGAGCTATGTGCGGGAGGTATGGGCCTGTTCTTGATCACAAAGCACATGAATGACCATTTCTCCCCGATCTCTCGGGCGGACGTCTGGCACCAAAGCTATGTTGCAAAGTTACTTGCCAATGAGAGTGTTCTGGGACGGTTCCATCTGCATAAGACGGTCGACGGAAAGCGGCTTCCGAGCGGTCAAGTGATTGAGGGATACTTCCCTCAGATCGTATCGGATGAGCTATTCTACCTCGCGAATGCCAAGAAGCATGGCAGGAGGCTTGCGCGGGGGCGAAAAGGTCGCGGTCTAAAGAACTTGTTCTCAGGCTTGTGCGTCTGCGAACAGTGCGGGAACACCGTGCTGTTTCGGAACAAGGGGGTTCCCCCTAAGGGTTTCAACTATCTGCGCTGTGAACGGTCCCTTATGACCAAGGAATGTGATAGCCCGGCTTGGCGGTATGACGAGTTCGAGCGCACATTCTTCGATTTTGTGAATGATATCTCCTTCGCTGAGATATTTTCGTCCGATGAACACGCGACACAAGAGGGCAAGCTCCGGGCGGAGGTTTTTGAGACAGAACGTGAGCTGGCACAGCTGATGCAGCAGCATGAAGTACTTGTTGGCCGCTTAGCGACCTTAAATCTGCCGGAAGCCACGCTGGTCAGTCTTTCAGAAAAAGCGTTTGCGATGGAACAAGAAAGATCCGTTCTTGAGGGGCGTCTTGCAGATTTGAAAGAGGCTGTGAGGAGCCTCGAGTTCCGTGATGACCAGGCCGACCAGAAAGAATTTTTGACTGCCTACGAAACGATGCTCCGTTCTTCAGATGAAGATGAGGTGTTGCGTGTCCGGCTTCGGATGGCAGAGATCATTCGCTCGAAAGTCGAAAAAATCGTGATTTGTAACAACGCGAAAATCGCTCCAAGCAACGTGCAGTTCCCACCGTTTGAGTTGGGGAGTCTAATAGGCGAGAGCTTGTCGCGGGCAATGAAAGCAAACGGTGTCGAGCGGCCTCGGGACGTGGTGGATTTCCTAAATACTCGGAAGGGGCGGCGGTTCGTTGCCAAACACGAGCGCTTCTTCGTCGTTTGTTTCAAAAATGGAGTTCGTAGGTCGGTGCGCCCTTCGTCGGCTTCCACCCTAATTACGAGAAGTGAAAGGGAAGCTGCAATGCGGAGCCGTCGAGAGCGAGGTGTGTGAACGCTCATCGCGCATGGTTGAAGCGGGCGCTCACGGTCCAAGGTTAAACTGAGGGCGGGAGTAACACAGTCGTGCAGGTTCTTACGTTTTTGAGGACTTCGAACGGTCACAAAACGATTTTCGGCATTTCTTGACCGTCTTGGGTCTCTCCGTTGTCGGTGAAAACCCCTTTTTTCTTGGGGAATTCCACCATTTCCATCAGGTGTTGAGATGGAGGTGCGGCTAGCGCGCGGGCATCTTTATGAAAGTGTCGAGCGTGTATATTGGAAAACCCACATACCCACACAGTTCGATACAGTGGACAGTATGGGATAGCGATGCTTGTTATTTGACTGTGTGATCAATTTTGAGGCAGCGCCAGCTGCGTCCCTGTACCTCTTGGTACAGGGTAATTAATGCCCCAAGGTGGTCCTTCGTCAGTAGCTCGTCACCTGTGTCGCTGCCGATGAAGGAGTGCTTATATCGCGTCGCTGACTTGAGGGGGTAGCCCGCGATTTTGTCCATGTTGTCGTCGAAGGCCTTGTCCGCGTGAAGCTTTTGGACGTAGAGGCCTGAACCGTCGACGTTGTATGGTTTCTCCCCAGACAGGTAATACGCATCCTTCAGCGCGTCGCGGAGCATCGTTTGGGTGGCATTCGTTACGCCATGCCAGTGAACCAGAACGCCAACTTCGGCTCCATCTGCAATCCAGCCTTGCTGTCGCGAGTACGCCAAGAGTTGCGACACCTGTTCCTTCTTTTTCGCACTTTCGGGGTTATGCCGTTGCATCAGGTAGCGGATGTTGACGACCTCAAGCTCGTACGTGCCCGTCACCCAAAATTCGACGCTACGCCTTCGCCCTTTGATCTTCTTCCAGCGTTTGCGGTCGAGATCAATGCCGTCGGAGACGGCTTGGCTGTCTAGTGAGAACATGCCGACATAGCCGCTGACGTGCAAAAGTTCCCCGTTCATGTAGTCGTTAAAGGCCGGGTCGGATCGGTCGATGGTCGTCGAACCATCCAGAGCTTGATAGACCTCCTCAAGGGGCGCAACGCGCTTGCAGAGGAGTGCGTGAGACGACGCTACGGCAGTCTCGCGACATTGGGCGCACCAGATTGATTGACAACGAGAGGATCGCGAGCAGTTCTGTATGAGGTCCGCCAGTGTATCATTGCCGACATGGCGAAGGGCGTCCTGCACCCTCTGTTGCACAAAATACCCCGAGACGCGTTCGTCCTGCGGCTGCGCGTCCTTGGCGAGTTGGGCCGCAACCTTGGCGGCATGCGCATGCTTGTCGTTTTTGAGATCGGAGAATGTTGTCACGGTGGTATCGGGCCTCATGGTCTAACTTACATCTATTTATAGCTTGGTCGGGAGGCGCATCCTGACCGCTTGGCGATCAGGTTAGATAACCTCCACAACAGTGTCGTAGAGGCCATAACGCGTTAAGCCCGAATGGCTATCGATGCCGCTATAAGAGAGAGAGGCGTCTTCATAGCGGCGGAACGCGAATACAGCTTGATTCATATGCTCAGTATTGAAAACCTTGAGGCGGACAAGCAGGTGGAAGTCGGCGACGGTCAGGCCAGTCACGCTCAAGAATAGGTCAGGCTCCAGTTTAGTGATTACATCTTGGAGCGTGTTTTCGCGGAAATCCGTGAGATACATGAACGCCGGTATCCGGGTTGCGAACTTGACGAGCTTTTCTTGGATTAGTTTGCGCTTCGACTTGAACTCCCTTTCCTCAGCGGAAAGCTCTTTCTTTTCCTTCTCCGTGATGTCGCCGGACTTGGCCTTCCCCTTTAGCTCTTTGACCTTCTCGCTCTTGTTGATGATCGTTTCGATGATGTTGTCGCCGAGCGCACGCCACCCTTCGATACGCTCCACCGCCTTCATGGCTTCTTCGTTGTCCATGATGCGTCGCAGGGTATCGTTATCGACGTTCACCAACAGCGCGCTTTCCCATTTGCGAGCCAGCAGCGTCGCAGAGGTTCCGGCCATCGCAATGTCCAGAATGCCACCAGCATCAATCTGGGTCATGTTCGCGCCGTCGTAAGCGAGAACAGGCAGGAAAGACACAAGATCACGAACCGCGTTTTCTGGGTTCGGTTCGTTTGGTGAAAGCCCAATGCCGTATTCCGACAACTGCCTGAGGGCGCGAGTCGGTGCAAAATCAAAGACAAAGCAAACCGGCTTGAGAACTTCTTCCTCATTGGGATCGTCGCCATTCGGGTTCTTGATCGCCCACGGCGACTGCACCCTAAACGCGGCTTGAAAGTACGTTTCCGGCGATTTCAGGTTCCGCAGCATCAGAATTGCAGACCATTGCTTGACCGTCACGCCGGTTGTGAGCTTGCCGCAGGACAGGGTGATCGACTTCGTGCCAAAGCCGCTTCCGATAGCCACGCGAACTGGTGGCAAGGCTTCAAGCCCTATGCCTGCCGTTGTGCCAGCCGACACCACCACGTTGTACTCGTGCCAGAAAGTGTTTTGGCGCTCGGCCAACAGTTTCGCCATAGCATGACATGCGGCGACGTTTGGCAGGAACCAGAATGAGTGCTGGAGGTATGGCAACAACCGCACGTCAGAATATGGGAACGGCGGTCGCGTGCCTGTTCTGAGGTTGTCCACCGCATGAGCTGCGTGCTGGCCCCTGATGATATTCAGCCAGGTCTGCACTTCATCCTTGTGCTTGAACTGTGCATTCGAGCCTGTGCCGGTTGCGGCAAAAAACTCGTTCAGGTCGAACTCGTCGAACTCACCCGCGCTGGCTATGGACAACAGTTCGTCCGGCATCTGATAGGTCAGCAACCGCATCTGTGGCAGTGAGCCGTAAGGGTTCCATTGGCCGGGATGGTTTGCCGCAAATTCGGCCTTGGCGCGTTGCTCGTCGGTGTAGGTCCAGTTGAAGATCTGTTCTTCGATAAACTCGCCCGTCGCCAGTGCTTTGAACGGCGTCCCTGACAAGTAAAGATATGCCCGCGTTGTGATCGGCAAAAACTCGGCCTCTGCCTCAAGCGGTTCAGCCATCTCGGCCACACGGTCGGTCAATTTTTTGGCGTCTTCTAGAAGCTTTTCCTCGCGCTCAAGGGCTTCTTCTTCTCCTTCGAACAACTCCTTCGCACTCTCACGCCATGCGCCGAAATGGTATTCGTCAAAAACCACTAAGTCCCAATTGACCGCGTGGAGCCACTCATTCCGGGGCTTGATATTGCCCTGTCGATCCTTGCCCAGCATGTCTTGGAAAGACCCGAAGTAGACCACAGGCTTGGTTTCGTCGATCTGGGTCGGATCGGCGTCTGACTTGCGGGACAGGTATTGCCAGCCATCGAAATCGACATGGCTTTCAAGGTCTGTTTGCCACGCATCTTCAACAGCGGGCTTAAAGGTCAGCACCAGCACCCGTTTTGCGCCCATCTTGCGGGCCAACTGGTAGGTGGTGAAGGTCTTGCCGTAGCGCATCTTGGCGTTCCACAGAAAACGGGGAACGGCGTGCATGTCCTCAGACCAGCGCGACATATAGTACGCGTGGGTTTGCTCGACTGCTTCCGCCTGTTCCCGGCGCATGGCGAAGGTCTGGTGGTGCGTGCCTGTGCGTTTTTGCCCCGTGCGCAATTCGGTCAGTACGGTCTGAACGTCAGCAAGTGAACACCGCATCCATTCCAGCGTTGGGTTCTCAAACCCCTTGGCTTTCAGAGCGTCGCGGACCTCGTGGTCGGTGATAACAGAGCCGTCATGGCGCTCGGCGGGTTCGTCAAGCTCGATCCTGAAATTCTCGATGAACGCCGTGCGAAGCTGTTCGCCAACACGCGCCCGCACATCCCGTGTGGTCTGCCCGACTTTGAGCAGGCCAGCATGAGCGGCATCGTCAATCGAATAGGCGTAAATGCGGGGGCGAGCCTTTGGTTTTGGCTCTAGAATGTCGTCTACGGTAAAAGAGACCATGCTTATTCCGAGAGCTCCATCACCTTGACCTGAGAGGCAATAAAGTCCTGTTCGTCCTGAGTAATTCCGTACTTGGTATAGAGCTTTTCATCTGTCCACTCTTGATCCCAAGACTGCATCGGCACCCAAGAATAAGTCGCATGGGTCGCGTGCTGCGTAATTTTGCGCAAAGAAACCAGAAAGCGGAAGAACCTAGTCTTGTAGTATGACAGGATACTTTTAGCCTCCTCCTCACTACCGATATAGAAAAACAAGAATGACTGCGTGCACACAGAAGGGGAAGGCGCGATGAGTGGCTTTCCAACAATCTGGTGCGGCAATCCATCGCCGCCGTTGAAAGCTTGAGGAACCATGACTTTCCAATAGTCGATCAGGTGCGCACTCTTCGTTACTTTCTCTCGCTCGATATAACCAACTCCGCGCTTCATTCTTCTAATGTAGTGAAGTTCTACGTCGTTGGGCTTTTCGTTCTTGTGGAAACCGTCAAAATTCGAAGTCCAACCAAATTCTTTGTCTCTAGCGAGTATCGTGTTTATGGAAGTATGACCTTCGCCGACGACTTTCTCCAAAATTGTCATTGCTCGGCCATCACGCACGAAAACATCGAACTGGCCCAGATTGCGCAAGCTCGGCCCAACCGTCTCATTCCCTCGAACGGTTGTCACCTCACAGTCACCTTGATAGTCGGCATCCCATAGGAAGAAACAAACTCCCGCTTTCACCTCAACTCCAGGGAATACATCCATCGCAGACGGGAAATCATGCAAAGCTCTAATACGTCGATCAGAAAGCATGGTGTCGCGGAAGTCAGACAGCCCCAAACCGGACGCCATCCAACGCGCAGGTATGACCATTGATAGATAGCGTGGTTGTAGGGCTTTTGCTTGTTCCACAAAGTGCTGGTAAATTGGCACGTCCCGCGTTCCGCCATCGCTTGCGAGTTGATATGGTGGGTTCCCTACGATCACATCGAACTGCATGTCGTCTCCGAACAGCGCTGAAATGCGCTCTTGTATTTTGTCTGTGTGGATAAAGGCATAGGCATGGGTTTCTCTGTCGCTACCTCGGTCAAACGTTGATTTGCTAGCACCACAGAATTTGCACTTGTCTTGTTTGTTCCAATCATGCTCCACCCGCTCGAACCAGACATTGCCTGTTTCGGAATTGAAGCCGCGGGTGATCGAATGCTCGCCGTTCGCGTGTTTCGAGCAATAGAGCGACCGCCGAGCCAGCATGGCCGTCAACTCGGTAATACCAATGCCGAACACCTGTCGTGTCAGGATGTGATCCACACGCGCTTGCAACTCGGGTATCTGTGGCTCAAGGCCGTCAATCAGGCGTTTGGTAATCTCTCGCAGAAACACCCCTGACTTGGTGCACGGATCAAGAAACCTGACGGACGGGTCGGCCCAAATGTTTGCGCCGTCATTGTCCGCTGCCCATGCCTCTGCCAGCGTGTCCAACATTCGGTTGGCAAACTCGGGCGGCGTGAACACCTCATCGTTGGACAGGTTAGCAATGCAGGACAGAACGTCCGGGTTCCGCCCGCGCAGCGTGAAGGCGGCTTGGGTCATGCAGTGGCCTCGGGTGCTGGCCCATTTTGTTCGGCAAGGTCTTTAATCGTCATTGGTGGATAGGTCTTGGTCGGCTTGAATATTTCGTGGTTCCCAAGGCCCGCGAATAGCGACCCCTCGGCGTTAAATGCAGATGCTCCGGTCAATACGTCCAAACGAAAATCGCGGCGCTGGAACTTACCTTTGCCAATATAACCCCATTCCGCAAACGAAATCGGACTACCGTCAGTTGTCTTCATGGTCAGCGCGTCGCCGTGCACGAGGTTGGTCGCGAGAACATGCGACGCGGCACGGTACAGGTCATCCTCCGGGGTAAGCCGCAGATAGTCTGACAACACTTCGAGCATGTTGGCCCGACACTCATCTATGTTGTCGGCCAAAAGCTCGATCCCGTAGCAGCACATCAGAGCCAAGAGAGCGTAGTGCCGTCGGTTGAAATCGGACTTGCCAAACTTCATCTGCACAGCCGCCAGCTTGCGTTGCAAGACCGGTACGAGGAAGTTGCCGCTGCCGCACGCGGGTTCAAGGAAGCGGGCGTCGACCCGCTCTGCCTCACCCTTAACAAGGTCAAGCATAGCTTCGACCATCCACGCAGGAGTGAAGACTTCACCGTGGTCGGCGACACGTTTTTTCGAACGAATGAGGCTCATGTTATATTCATCGCAATTCTGAAAGAGATCGCCAAGAGGCTCCGATATTTTTTTGAGGATTGTTCAGTTTCATCTCAGTCCGACAGATGTCGTAAGCGTTTCCAAATGCTCCGCTGCATCACAATTGGATTTTGTAAGGATATGCCCTTCCGCAATGGAAATTTGGCCCGAAAAACCTGTATTGAAAGGATTGTTCTGCCCTATACGTGGCATTATTTTCGCTACGTAGGCTAATGCGACACATGGGAAGGCGAAGAATGGCAATTATCTTGTATGCGCGGGTCTCGACCGCAGATCAGACGGTAGATCACCAGAAGGATCAGGCATTGGCGGCGGGTTTCCAGATTGATGATGTGGTTGAGGACAATGGAGTCTCGGGATTGTCGGTTCCTCTCAGGGAAAGACCGGGCGGTAGGCGGCTATTCGACAAATTGCGGGCGGGAGACACGTTGGTTGTCCGCTGGGTCGACCGATTGGGTCGCAATTACGAGGATGTCACGTCGAATATTCGGCAATTCGTGGAGATGGGCGTCACGATCAGGACCGTTATCAACAATATGACCTTCGACGGCCAGACAAACGACCCGATGCAGAAGGCAATTCGGGACGCGATGATCTCATTCATGGCGGCATCGGCCCAAGCGCAGGCCGAAGCCACGAAACTTGCCGCGAAAGCAGGACATGCTCACCGGAAACGGATTGATCCTGAGGCATACAAGGGGCGAAAGCCCTCATATTCCAAGGACCAGATCGACCGCGTTGTCGAATTGCTCGAAGCTGGCACCGGTGTGAACGAGATCGGCCGGCAAATTGGCCTGACAAAGTTCACGGTTTCTCGGATCAAGGCCGATGTGCCAGCGGCTTATGCGCGCGTTGCTCGGTGGGGCCAGTGACACTAGCAGATTTCGCGAGTTGGTAGGCTTCGTGGAGCGCACGTTGGACGATTAAGCGCTTAATGAGCGCATCGGCCAAATGAAAAAAGTAGTTTTACAATAATCTACACAATAGTGAAACTTGGCAGGCCCGGCGCGATGGCGCATTGCACTTCGATGCGACGCGCTTCAACGCCTTCGAAGGCAACGGAAAAGGTCCGTGCGACCATGGCCTGAAACTCCCGTTAACACATGTTAACCCGTGCTACCGCGAACGTGGTTAGCAAATGGTTAACGGGAGATGGGGCGTGGTGAATTTATATCGACTGGGGCCAGTCCAGCTTCGGCAGATCCATCGCGTAGGGCACCGGATCGTAGCTGATGTTCAGCCCGTCGGTGCGCCATTTCTGAAACGCAGGATCGGCGAGATGCGCGTTCACATAGGCGGCGAGACGCTCGGAGACCGGCAGGCCATAGCCGGTGATCCGCGCCGCAACCGGGGCGTAAAACACATCGGCGGCGGAATAGGCGCCAAAGAGCCAGGGCCCATCGCCCGAGAAGTGCTCGAAGGCATGGCCGAGGACAAGCTCGAGGCGGTCGAGGTCGGCCTGAACCGCATCGCTGATCGCAAACCCCTCGTAGCGATGCAAAAGCTGCATGGCGCAGGCGGAGCGGAGTTCGGTGAAGCCTGCGTGCATCTCTGCGACCAGCCAACGGGCATAAATCCGGGCCTGCGGATCGGCGGGCCAGTGACCGGCCTCCGGGTGACGTTCGGCCAGGGTTTCAGCCAGAGCGATGCTTTCACCGATCACCCAGCCTTCGGGCGTGCGGGCCGTGGGGACGAAACGGGCGGGAGAGAGCGGCGCGAGATCTTGTTGCATCGTGCCGGTGTAGAGACCGGTCATGATTTCGCGGTAGGGGATGCCGAATTTCTCGAACAGGAGCCAGCCGCGCAGGGACCAGCTCGAAAAGCTTTTATCGCCAATGAAAAGATCGTATGACATGGGCACCTCCTGATGTTGCGATTAACATAGAGGGGCTTAATTCATCATGAAAATTCATATTTGTCGAAAAAATAATCAATATTTGTGATTTTTCTGAGCGCAAGACCAGGGACCCGACAGGCCTTGCGGACAGTCAATCACGGTGGCGGATAACGGGTCGATGCGATGTGCAAGGACCTCATGGGCGGAACACTTCAGCGCCTTTTGCAACAGCGCAAGGATCACCCCCATATGGGCGACGACGATGGTTTCTCCGGCAAGGTCGTGGACCCCGGCATGCACCCGCGCGGAAAACGTGTTCCAGCTTTCTCCGCCGGGCGGCGCCACATCTCCGGGGGTCTCGAAGACCTGACGCGCCAGATCGCCGTCGCGGGCTTCGATTTCCGGCCAGCGCAGCAATTCCCAGTCTCCGAAATGGGTCTCCCGCAGGCGTGGATCGTGCGAGAGCCGGGGGCGGGGGCCTTGAATGGCGCTTGCCGTATCGACGGCACGACTCAAATCGGAGGAGATCACCGGCACCTGCGGCAGAGCCTGTTCCAACCGACCGATGGCGGCATGATCGGACAGATCGGCGGGCAGATCGCTCCAGCCGACAAAGCTTTTGGCGTGCGTCGGGCCATGACGGATCAACCAAAGGCGGCTCACAGCAGCCCCTCCGGCAGGCTGCCCTTGAGCACGAAAGGCAGTCCGGCCATGACGCCCACGACGGTGGCCGCTTCCTCGGCAAGCCGCCGGTTCAGCGCGCCTTGGGCGATGCGAAACCGGCGGGCGAGGGCGTTTTCCGGCACGATGCCAAGCCCGACCTCATTGGAGACGACGACGATCTGCGCCGGGCTCTGGCGGATCGCGGCGAGCAGCTTGTCGGTTTCCCGGTCGAGGTCGTGTTCGGCCAGGAGATGGTTCGTCAGCCAGAGCGTGGCGCAGTCGAACAACAGAATCTGACCCTCAAGAGCTTCGGAAATCACCCGATCGGCAGCGTAAGGCTCCTCGATTGTGCACCAATCGACCCCACGATTTGTGCGGTGTCGCTCAGCCTTTGTGCGCATTTCTTCATCGTAGATCTGAGCGCTGGCCAGGTAAACTCTATTCAAACCACTGTGAACGCATATTTTTTCCGAAAAATCGGACTTCCCGGAAGAGGCGCCGCCTAGGACGACTGTCATATTTGTGCACATGATCGTGAGAACCATTTCGGAACCATTTTGTTAGGCTCTGCGTATCAGGAGTAGCCACCGCTCGCAAATGGCCGTCATCGGACTTGCCTTTGAGCCGAAGCCAGAGCGCACAAGAGACCTTCAGGAGGGGACAATGGCACTCGATTTGACTGCATCGGACAACGCCCTGCCACGGCGGGCGATGAAAGCGGAAATGTTGGACGCCGAGACGGAGACGCAGCTTGCGCGCGCCTGGCGGGACCATCATGATGAAGCGGCACTGCACCGTCTGATCACCGCTTACATGCGGCTGGCGGTCTCGACGGCGGCGAAATTCAAGCGCTATGGCGCGCCGATGAACGACCTCATTCAGGAGGCCGGGCTTGGCCTGATGAAGGCCGCGGAGAAATTCGACCCGGATCGCGGCGTGCGGTTTTCGACCTATGCCGTATGGTGGATCAAGGCCTCGGTGCAGGATTACGTCATGCGCAACTGGTCGCTGGTGCGGACCGGCTCCACCTCGGCGCAGAAGTCGCTGTTCTTCAACATGCGCCGGGTGCAGGCCCGCCTTGAACGCGAAGCCATGGCGCAGGGCGCGGCGCTCGACCGCGATCAGCTCTTGCAGATGATCGCCATGGATCTCGGCGTGCCGCTCAGAGATGTCGAGATGATGGACGGGCGTCTGTCCGGCTCGGATTTCTCTCTGAACGCCCAACAGTCCGGCGACGAGGAAGGTCGCGAATGGATCGAGACCCTTGCCGACGAGGGTGAAACCACCGCCGAAATGGTCGGCGAGGCGCATGATCAGGCGCAGCTCAAGATGTGGCTCGGCGAGGCGATGGACACGCTGAGCGAACGCGAACGCTTCATTCTGCGGGAACGCAAGCTGGCGGATGAGCCGCGTACGCTGGAAAGCTTGGGCGAGGAACTGTCCCTGTCGAAGGAACGCGTGCGGCAGTTGGAGGCGGGGGCCCTGCAGAAAATGCGGAGTGTGCTTGAAACCAACCGGCACGAGGTCCACAACTTCCTCGCATGAAAGAGACGATTGCCCTCGTGACCGTTTTGGCTGCGAGCCCCGCATTTTCGGAGCAGATATCCCCGGATGCGCTCGATGTGTTGCAACCGGCGGATGTCGTGATCCTCGGGGAAATCCACGACAACCCATTGCACCATGCGCATCAGGCGCGGGCGGTCGCGGGGCTTGCGCCAAAGGCGGTGGTGTTTGAAATGCTCAGCCCGGAGCAGGCAGCGCGTGTCACGCCGGAGCTGCGTCAGAATGCGGCAGGGCTGGCGCAGGCGCTTGAGTGGGAGAACTCCGGTTGGCCCAATTTCTCCATGTATTCCCCGATTTTTACGGCGAGCGATGCACCGGTCTACGGGGCGGCTCTGCCGCGTGACACCGTGCGCGCGGCTGTCTCGGACGGGGCGGCAGAGGTGTTTGGCGCGGAGGCTGCACGTTACGGCCTTGATCGTCTATTGCCGGATGACATGCAAAAGGCCCGGCAAGAGATGCAGTTCGAGTCCCATTGCGGGGCGATGCCGATGGCGATGATGGCGGGTATGGTCGAGGCGCAGCGGCTGCGCGATGCCGCCTTTTCCCGCACCGTGATCGAGGCGTTCGAGGCGACCGGCGGTCCGGTCGCTGTGATCACCGGCAATGGCCATGCGCGTGTCGATTGGGGAATGCCTGCGGTCCTGGCGCAGGCTGCGCCGGAGTTGCAAGTGCTGTCCATCGGACAATTGGAACATATGCCGGAAGACGTGCCGCCCTACGATCTCTGGCTTGTCACCGACCCGGTGGAGCGGGACGACCTCTGTGCGGGGTTCGTGAGCCAATCCGAAGACGAGACCGGAGGCGCGGGCTGAGCATTGTCTCAAGCCGGGGCTTAGCTTAGAACCGATCCTCGAAACCGTCATGTCCGGGCCTGAGGGAGAGCTGTCATGCTGAACGGAAAGAGCATTCTGCTGATCATCGGCGGTGGCATTGCCGCGTTCAAATCGCTGGACCTGATCCGCCGCCTGCGCGAAGAAGGCGTCCGGGTTGTGCCGGTCCTGACGAAAGCCGCCGAAGAGTTCGTCACACCGCTATCGGTCTCCGCGCTGGCCGCCGAGAAGGTCTATCGCGATCTCTTCGATCTCACCGACGAGGCGGAAATGGGGCATATCGAACTGTCTCGCGCCGCGGATCTTGTGGTCGTATCGCCCGCCACCGCCGATCTTCTGGGCAAGATGGCCGGGGGGCTGGCCAACGATCTGGCCTCGACCCTGTTGATGGCGACCGACAAACCCGTGCTCGTTGCCCCCGCGATGAATGTACGGATGTGGGAATATCCCGCGTGTCAGCGCAACGTAGCGACGCTTATGGGAGACGGTGTGCTGTTCGTCGGGCCAGAAGAGGGCAGCATGGCCTGTGGGGAGTTCGGCCCCGGGCGCCTGTCGGAGACGCCCGACATCGTCGCCGCCATACGGGCTGCGCTGACCGATGGGCCGCTGAAGGGCAAGCACATCCTTGTCACCTCCGGTCCGACGCATGAGCCCATCGACCCGGTGCGTTATATCGCCAACCGGTCCTCGGGAGCGCAGGGCACGGCGATTGCCATAGCTCTTCGTGATCTGGGCGCCGATGTGAGTTTTGTCACGGGACCCGCCGATGTGCCGCCGCCGCTCGGGGTGCGGGTGATCCCGGTGGAAACCGCGCGCGAAATGAAAGCGGCAGTGGAGGCGGCTCTGCCGGCCGAGGCGGCGGTGTTTGCCGCTGCCGTCGCGGATTGGCGGGTGGCCTCCGAGAGTGGGTCGAAAATCAAGAAAACACAGGGTAAGCTGCCCATTCTGGAGTTTTCCGAAAACCCGGACATTCTGGCGGGGGTGAGCCAGATGGCGGAAGGGCGGCCTCGTCTCGTGGTTGGCTTTGCCGCCGAGACAGATGACGTGATCGCGCATGCGACGGAGAAACGCAAACGCAAGGGCTGCGACTGGATCGTCGCCAATGACGTCTCCCCCGCGACGGGCATCATGGGCGGGACGGAAAACGCCGTCACCCTGATTTCCGAGCGCGGGGCCGATGAATGGCCGCGCATGGGCAAGGACGAGGTGGCGCGCCAGCTAGCCTATCGGATCGCCGATCATCTTGTGCAGAATTGAGTAATTCAACCATCAGAAAACAGTGTGGGAAAACATGAGCGTCGCAATCAAGATCCAGTGGCTCGAGGGGGCCGATCCCGAGATCAAGCTGCCGTCCTATGAAACCGAACATGCGGCGGGTGGCGATGTGCGCGCGAATTTTCCGCCGGAGATGCGGGAGGTTGGTGTGGTTCTGGAACCAGGTGCACGGGCACTGATCCCGACCGGTTTCGCGATGGAAATTCCGCCGGGCTATGAGGTTCAGGTGCGGCCCCGTTCCGGGTTGGCGCTCAAACACGGGATTTCCATGGTCAACACGCCGGGTACGATTGACGCGGATTACCGCGGGCCGGTGGGCATTCTTCTGATCAACCACGGGCAGGAGGCGTTTCACGTCACCCATAGTGAGCGCATCGGCCAGATGATCGTCGCGCCTGTGGTGCAAGGCGATTACACCGTGGTCGAGAGTCTGACCGATACCGTGCGCGGTGCGGGTGGGTTCGGCTCGACCGGGCGCAAATGAGTTATTTCCTGATCATCGCTGCGGTGCTTTGGGGCATCGGTTGGCTGACCGGCGCGCCGATACGGGCGCGGTGGGCGATGAGTGGGGTTCTCTATCTGGCTGTGATCTTGGCGCTTGCCGTGTTGCCCGAGGGGCACGCATTACGTTTAAGCCTTGGCGGGTCGCTGGGGGAATGGCTTTTGGTCGGAGCTGCGGCGGTGATCGTCATGGCCTATCGTGCCGGGCTTGTGGCGCTGCGGCGGCGGGCGGAGGCGCGGGAGCCGGAAGAGAAGAGCGACAGTTTTCGCCCCGCGGAACTTGATCGCTACATGCGGCACATCCTGTTGCGCGAGATTGGCGGGCCGGGGCAGCGCAAACTGAAAGATGCCAAGGTTCTGGTAATCGGCGCGGGTGGTCTTGGTGCTCCGGTGCTGCAATATCTGGCGGCCTCCGGTGTGGGCGTGATCGGGGTGATCGACCCGGATGTGGTCGAGGCCTCGAACCTGCAACGGCAGGTGATCCATACGGATGCGCGCCTCGGTCAGCCCAAGGTGTTTTCCGCCGCCGAGGCGATGACGGCGCAGAACCCGTTCATCGAGGTCCGCCCCTATCATCGGGCGTTCGATGAGAACGCGATGGATCTGGTGGCCGAGTACGATCTGGTGCTGGACGGGACGGATAATTTCGATACGCGCTATCTTGTCAATCGCGCCTGTGTGACCCATGGCAAAACCTTGATCGCTGCGGCGATCACGCAATGGGAAGGTCAAATCAGCACCTATAAAACCCATGAAAATGGCCCCTGTTATCAATGTGTGTTCCCTGAGTGCCCCGCGCCGGGGATGGTGCCGAGCTGTGCGGAGGCGGGTGTTGCGGCCCCGTTACCGGGGATTTTGGGGACGATGATGGCGATGGAGGCGGTGAAAGAACTCACTGGTGCCGGGCAGGGCCTTAAGGGGCGGCTCGTGATCCATGACGCGCTCTATGCCGAGACGCGCAGCATCGCGGTGAAAAAGCGTTCCGACTGTCCGATTTGCGGCGCCTAGGCCTTTTCCTTACCGCGCGCGAGGCATAGCTTTGTCGCCAAAGGAGACACGCATGACCAACGCTTACCTGTCCGAGTGGAACACGCCCTTCAATCTTCCGCCCTTCGCCGATCTGACCGATGCGGATGTCAAACCCGCCGTCGATGCCGCGCTTGCCGAGGGGCGTGCGGCGATCAAGGCGATTGCCGAAAACCCCGAGGCTCCGACCTTCGCCAATACGATTGAGGCGCTCGAAAAAGCCGATGCGACCCTGTCGAAGGTCTTGGGCGCGTTTTACGGCATGGCGGGTGCTGACACGAACGATGTGCGCGATGGGTTGATGCGCGATCTGTCTCCGGTTCTCTCGGCCTATAGTTCGGAAATCACCGCCAATGAGGCGCTGTTCAACCGGATCGAAAGGCTCTGGCAGGCGCATGAGGCCCTTGATCTGACGGACGAACAACAGCGTGTATTGATGCTCACCCGCCGCTCTTTCGTGCGCTCCGGGGCGAAACTCGAAGGTGCGCAAAAAGACCGTATGGCGGCGATCAAATCGCGCTTGGCCAGCCTCGGAACGCAGTTTACGCAAAACCTTCTGGCGGATGAGCGGGACTGGTTCATGGAGCTGGAGGAGGCTGATCTCGAAGGTCTGCCGCAGTTCGTGGTCGATGCGGCGCATTCGGCGGGGGAAGAGAAGGGGGCGAAAGGGCCGGTGGTGACGCTGTCCCGGTCTTTGATCACGCCTTTCCTGCAATTCTCGCCGCGTCGCGATCTGCGCGAAAAAGCCTTTCGGGCCTGGGCCGCGCGGGGTGAGAATGGTAATGCCAATGACAACCGCGAAATCGCAAAAGAGATTTTGGAGCTGCGTGAAGAGCGCGCCAAATTGCTCGGCTATGAGAGCTTTGCAGCCTACAAGCTCGAAACCGAAATGGCCAAAACGCCCGAGCATGTGCGCGATCTGCTGATGCGGGTCTGGGCGCCGGCGAAAGAGGCTGCCGAACGGGACGCTGCGATCCTGTCGAAGATGATGGCCGAGGATGGCATCAACGGCGATCTGGAACCTTGGGACTGGCGCTATTATTCCGCGATCCGCCGCAAGGCGGAGCACGATCTCGATGAGGCGGAGCTCAAGCCCTATCTGCAACTCGAACGCATGATCGAGGCGGCCTTCACCTGCGCCAATCGTCTGTTCGGGCTGGAATTCGAACCGCTCGATGTGACGACATATCACCCCGACGCACGGGCCTGGAACGTGACGCGGAACGGTAAACATATCGCCGTGTTCATCGGCGATTATTTTGCGCGCGGCTCGAAGCGGTCAGGCGCGTGGTGTACCGCGATGCGCAGCCAGCAGAAACTCATGGGCGACATTCGACCCATCGTCCTCAATGTGTGCAATTTTGCCAAACCGCCAAAAGGCGAGCCGGCTCTGTTGTCCTATGACGATGCACGCACCCTGTTCCATGAGTTCGGCCATGCGCTGCATCAGATGTTGTCTGACGTGACCTACGAGTCGATTTCCGGCACCTCGGTGGCGCGCGATTTCGTCGAATTGCCGTCGCAGCTATACGAACATTGGCTCGAAGTGCCTGAGGTGCTCGAAGAATTCGCAACCCATGCGAAGACTGGCGAACCGATGCCACGCGATATGTTGGAGCGTCTTTTGGCCGCGCAGACCTACGATCAGGGGTTTGCAACCGTGGAATATGTGGCCTCGGCGCTGGTCGATCTGGATTTCCATGACGGCCCCGCACCGAAAGACCCGATGGCAGCGCAGGCGGAGACGCTTAAACGCATCGGTCTGCCGCATGCCGTCACCATGCGCCACGCGACGCCGCATTTCTCGCACGTCTTCTCGGGCGACGGTTACAGTTCGGGCTATTACAGCTACATGTGGTCGGAAGTGATGGACGCGGATGCGTTCGAGGCTTTCGAGGAAACCTCGCCCTTCGATCCCGCCATGGCGAAAAGCCTTGAAGAGAACATCCTGTCCAAAGGCGGGTCCAAGGATGCCGAAGCGCTTTACAAAGCCTTCCGGGGCCGGATGCCCGGCGTTGAGGCGCTGCTCAAGGGGCGAGGACTTCTGGCCGCCGAATAAGGCTTTTCTGATGGCCTAAATACTCAAAAGCGAGGCGGTCAATCCGCCTCGCCCGCGACGTCCTTGTGAATGATCACTTCGGCATTGGGATAGGCCTCAAGGATCGCGCGTTTCAGCCCGGCCGAGATTGCATGCGCCTCGCGCAGGGTCTGGTCGCCATTGACCTCGATATGGATGTTGACGAAAGGTTTCGACCCGGCCATGCGGGTTTTCAGGTCGTGATAGGCATAGATGCCGGGGAAGTGCTTTGCCATGTCGCCGATCTCGTCGACCATGTCTTGCGGCGCGGCCCGGTCCATCAGAGCGTCCCAGGCGCTTTTGCCGATGTTGAGCGCGCCGACCAGCAAAATTGCCGCCGCCCCGAGCGCGACCACGCTGTCGAGCCGGTCGAAGCCAAAGGCGGAGGAGGCCAGCAGCGCGGCAATCGCGCCGATATTGGGCACGAGATCGCCCAGATAGTGCAGGCTGTCGGCGGATACCACTTTCGATTGGGTCCGGCGTGCCACGTGTTTCTGCCAGAGCACCAGAGCAATGGTGAGGACAATCGAGAGGATCATCACGCCAACGCCGATCGCTTCGGAGGTCATTTCGGGGGGCGTGGGCGAGAGCATCCGGCGCACCGAGGTGACGGCGATCACCGCGCCGGAGACAAAGATGAAGATCGACTGGCCCAATGCCGCGAGATCCTCGGCAGAGGTATGCCCGAAGGTATGGTCCTCGTCGGGCGGCCGTGAGGCGTACCAGATCGCCAGCAACCCGCCCGAGGCCACCAGAAGGTCCATCGCACTGTCCGCCAGCGAGGCGGCGATCGACATGGAACCGGTCGCGCTCAGCGCCCAGATTTTCGCGATTACCAGAACGGTCGCGACACTGACAGAGGCGATCCCTGCCGAGAGATTCAGATGTTTGTCCTGCATGGGTCCGTCATGCCCCGGATTGCGGGCTTAGTCCAGCATGAGCTTGTCACGAATCCGCGCCCAGGCCCGGGTCGCAAAATTGTCCTTGACGGGTTCAAGGCAGTGGCGTTCGAGGAACCAGTGGAAGTAGCCCTCATAGTCGAAATCCCCCATGGTCTCGGGACCGAACTCGATCGCCGCCTTGAGATCTGCGACGTTTCGCGGCGTGAGCGTCGCGTGCCAGTAATCGCTCTTGCCGCAGGTGATCACCGGCTTCTTCTGCATCAGGGCTTCGAACCCCGCCGATGAGTTCTGGGTGATCACGACGCGCGCGGCTTCGATCAGATCGTGCAGCGAGGCATCCGAGAGTTTCACATTCGGATGGTTCTCGCAGAATTCGAGGATCTGCCGCCGGCCCTGCTTGCTCTGATGCGGGTGGAGTTTAACGTAAACCAACGCGTCCCGGTCGAATGTCGCCGCCGTGGCGATCATCTGTTCGGTGGTCAGATAGGCCGAGCCGGGCACCTGCGTTTCGCGCGGCTGGCACAGGATCGTTGCGGTGGCCGGGCGCAGCGGCGCATCCATCCGCGGCTCCTGGCGCAGCTTGGAGACATTCTCGCGGAGCATGTAGCCGGTGACACCGTTGAAGAAATATTCCGCCGCCTCGCGCCGCTCCGGATCGGGGCAATACTGCGCGAACCGCAGCGAACTGTCCTTGCCATGGCCCAGCTCGTCGAAATACCAGAAGCCCCAGAGATAGGAGGGGTAGGCGTGCAGGATCGTCGGCCCGTACATCGCAGGCCCGCCGACGATGATGTGGAAATGATCGGTTTCGAGGAGTGCGCGCGAGGTTCGTGTGTTGCCCTCGACGAGATAGGTCGTGAGCCCCTTGCCCTTGAGCATCGGGGTCAGGCGCGTGAAAAAATCGTGCCGCCCCTGCGCGATGGCCTCATGCCAGCTGCCATAGCCGTGGATGACACAGGATTTGAGCCCGGCGGGAATGTTGCGGGCGGCGAGAGGGGACTTGATCGGCTCCATCGGAGTTACTCCAGAATTTCATCCGGACGTACCCCCCAGAGTCCGGATTTCAACGCCCAGCCTTTCTGCCCGTCGGCAGAGACCTTGCACCATGAGACATCACATTCGAGAAGGCGCAGGATGACGTTTTTCTCCGCCTGCGCCGCCAAGCGGGAGGTTGGATCGGGGCGGGAAAACAGGTCGATGCTGTCCTCCGTCACAAGCGCCGTGCGTACCCCGGAAATCAGGGAATAATGCAGCCAGCCGGTTGCGCCCTCGATGTCGCGCACCCGCCGCCAGTGACCGTATTCGGCAATGACCTCAAGCGGATAGCCGCGGTGGACAAAGACCCAGTCGATCCGGTGCGACAGCGACGGTCCGCGCCGGGCATTGGCCTTGTCGCTTTTGAGTGAGACGAAACGCGGCAGTGGCAGGTTGGTCACGGGGCCGCGGGTCGGACTGTCCGCCTGTCCCGCAACCGGGCTCAGCACCAGCAGACAGAGCAGCGCCACCCGGATCAGGGCGCGTCCCGCAAGAAATCGACCACTGTTCACCATTGCCAACCCGATCTGCCGCCTACCCGATTTGCCTGTTATCCGACGGCTCCGCATGAGACGTGCGCGGTAAGCCTGTCTTGCCCGATCTTATCCTTTACGCCTTGCCGGGATGCAATCGAGTTTGCCACTATGGGGTGGAAAAAGAAAGGGAGGGCGCAGTCATGGGGACCGATATGGGGAATGTCACGAACGGGAACGGTTCGACCCAAAAGCGTCTCAGGGTCGCCGTCACGCGGGCTTTGCCGGAGGCGGTCGAAACCCGGATGACGGAACTGTTCGATGTGGAACTGAACCACGAGGACCGCAAGCTCGACCGCGATGCGCTGGTCGCGGCCATGGGACGTGCGGATGTGCTGGTGCCCTGTGTCACCGACCGGATCGACGCCGGGATGCTGGCGCAGGCCGGGCCGGGGTTGAAGCTCATCGCCAATTACGGTGCGGGGCTCGACCATATCGACGTGGCAGCAGCCCAGGCGCGCGGCATCATGGTGTCGAACACCCCCGATGTGGTGACCGAGGATACGGCGGATATGGTGATGGCGCTGATCCTCTCGGTCACCCGGCGCATCCCCGAAGGCCTCGCAGTGATGCAATCCGGCGATTGGCAGGGCTGGGCGCCGACCGCCTTTCTCGGCCAGCGTCTCGGCGGCAAACGCCTTGGCATTCTCGGTATGGGGCGGGTCGGTCAGGCGGTGGCGCGCCGGGCCAAGGCCTTTGGCCTGTCGGTGCATTATCACAACCGGCATCGTCTGCGCCCGGAGACCGAAGCGGCGCTGGAGGCGACCTGGTGGGAGAGCCTCGATCAGATGCTGTCGCGCATCGACATCCTTTCGATCAACAGTCCGCACACGCCCGCGACCTATCACCTGATCAACGCCCGGCGGCTCAAGCTGATGAAACCCACCGCGGTGATCGTCAACACCTCGCGCGGCGAGGTGATCGACGAAAACGCCCTGACCAGGGGTCTGCGCGCGGGACAGATCGGCGGTGCGGGGCTCGATGTGTTCGAGCACGGGCATCAGATCAACCCAAGGCTCCGGGCGCTGCCCAATGTGGTTTTGTTGCCGCATATGGGCTCGGCTACGGTGGAGGGGCGGATCGCGATGGGCGAGCGGGTGATGCTCAACATCTGCAATTTCCGCAACGGCGTGCGCCCGCCCGACATGGTTGTGCCCGAAATGTTGTGAAGCGCCCGGGTTTCATCGCATCGCAACCATTTCGCGTCAGGCTGCGTTGAAGGTCTGACAACACATGCAGTGAAACCGGGAAGGACAGATCATGCGCTGGTCCAGCATCGAAGACAAATGGTTCCGTTTCAAATCCAAGGCCAAACAGGAATGGGGGGCGCTCAGCGACGCACAACTCGACGAGATCGCGGGGGATCGGGATCGCCTCGAACGCGAGATTGCGGCCACTTACGGCAAGACACCGGATGAGGCGCGTTTCGATGTGTCGAGCTGGAAGGAACGGGTGGCGGTGGCCTGATCTTTCTGGAACCAGATATGGGGGGCGGGCGTTTTGTTTCAGATACGAAATGCCACAGAAAGGAGGCTCCCGATGAATTGGGATCAGGTTCAAGGCAAATGGAAAGAGATGAAAGGCCGCGTTCGTGAGGAATGGGGCGCATTGACCGACGACGATCTGGCGGAGGCCGAGGGCAACCGCGAGCAACTCGAAGGCAAGATTCAGCAACGCTACGGCAAGACAAAGGAAGAAGCCCGTAAGGCGGTGAACGATTTTATCGACAAGCTCTGATTTCGTGATCAGATTATATGAAACGCGCCCGGGGTCCCGGGCGCGTTTTGCTGTCAATGATCGCGCAGATCCTTGATGAACATGCCGTTGTTCAACTCATTGAACGCCTGCATCAACTCCTCACGCGTGTTCATCACGATCGGACCGTGCCAGGCCACCGGCTCCTTGATCGGCTGGCCGGAAATCAACAGGAACCGCACGCCGTCCGGGCCGCTGTTCACCACGATCTCATTGCCGGTGTCGAAATTCACCAGCGTCCGGTTGCCCGACATATCGCGGATGTTGACCTCTTCGCCATTCACTTCTTTCTCGACCCGCACGCCGTAGGGCGTTGAGGCATCGCGGAAGGACGCACTGCCCGCAAAGATATAGGCGAAAGTGTTGGCATAGGTGTCGACAGGCAGCACTTTTCGCGTGTTCGGCGGCACAGACACATCGAGGTAAAGCGGATCGGCGGCGATGCCATCGACCGGCCCGCGCTTGCCCCAGAACGATCCCGTGACGATCTTCACCTTGGTGCCGTCGTCGTCGATGATCTCGGGGATGTCGCTGCCCTGGATGTCCTGATAGCGCGGCGCGGTCATCTTGAGAGAGGAGGGCAGGTTGGCCCAAAGCTGAAATCCGTGCATCTGGCCTGCGGCATTCCCGCGTGGCATTTCCTGATGCATGATGCCGGAGCCCGCCGTCATCCATTGCACGGAGCCTTTGCCCAGTACCCCCTTGTTGCCAAGGCTGTCGCCATGCTCCACCTCGCCATCCAAGACATAGGTGATCGTCTCGATGCCGCGATGCGGGTGCCAAGGGAAGCCTTTTTCGAATTTCTTGGGATCGTCGTTGCGAAAATCGTCGAACAAGAGGAACGGATCGAATTCGCGCGGTTTATGAAACCCGAAGGCGCGGTAGAGATTGACGCCTGCACCTTCGATTGTGAACTGACCTTCAGAGGTCGCTTTGACGGGACGGAATGTCATGGTGAGACTCCTGTATCTGCTGTTGCCTCATCATGTGGTCATTTCTGTATGTGCGTAAACGGCTTTGCGCGAACGGTTTCTGTGCGGTGGCGCGCAGAGAGGCGTTGGATGAGTATTTTACCTGCAATGAAGAGGTGCGCCCCGACCGCCGGTTCATAGCGCGGTGGCGTCACCGGAAGGGTTTCGGCCCACGGGCCGGGGCGTCTTCATCGCAGACGGTCATCGGCTCTCCAGCCTGTACCGTAAACATGTTGTGACGCATTAACCTTAACGCGCGGCTAACGGGTTTTCATTGCAGTCCAAATACTCAAAAAGCGCCCCGAAGGGCGCTCACTCTTATTTCTTAGAACCGTAGACATTGTCCTGCGTCGGGAAAGCACGCGATTTGACGTCTTCGGCATAAGACGCGATGGCGTCTTCGATGGCCGCGCCGACTGCACCGAATTTCTTGACGAATTTCGGCACCCAATCGTTCAGGCCCAGCATATCTTCCATCACCAAGATCTGTCCATCGCAGGTTTTCGACGCTCCAATGCCAATGGTCGGCACGGTGACGGCTTTAGTGATCTTATCGGCCAGAGGCTCGACAACGCCTTCGACCACGATGGCAAAGGCACCGGCTTCAGAAACGGCAATTGCGTCGTCGATGTGGAATTGCCAGTCGTCCTCATCGCGGCCCTGGGTCTTGAACCCGCCCATGATGTTGGTCGATTGCGGCGTCAGGCCGATATGGGCCATCACCGGAATGCCGCGCTCGGAGAGGAATTTGATCGTTTCCGCCATGCGCGCGCCGCCTTCGAGTTTGACGGCCTGACACTGAGTTTCCTTCATGATCTTCGCGGCGTTGCGGAAGGCTTGCGACGGGCTTTCCTCATAGGAGCCAAAGGGCATATCCACGACCACGAGCGCGCGTTTGGTGCCGCGCACCACTGCTTTGCCGTGCATGATCATCAACTCTAGAGACACGCCGACGGTGCTCTCCATGCCGTGCATCACCATGCCGAGGCTGTCGCCCACCAGCAGGAAATCGCAGTATTTTTCAGCGATTGCGGCGGTGTGCGCATGATAGGCCGTCAGCGACACGATGGGATCGCCCCCTTTGCGTGCCCGGATTTGCGGTACGGTGACCCGGCGGATGGTTTCGGTTTGTGATGACATGGCGTTTCCTCCTCACGCAGGGTTCGCGACCCTTTGGTCGATCAATAGCACATCGCCGAAACGCGCGGCCAGAAGGATCACCACGGGCCGCGTGATCGCTCCGGGTACTTCGGCCAGTGTCTCGGCATCGCGCACATCGACGCTTTCCAGTTTGGCGCGCGGTTCGCGGGCGATGAAATCGCGGATTTCCTGTTCGAGATCCGGCCCGGTACGGCCATCGGAGACCTCGTAATCGGCGAAGGCCAGCGCCTTGTTCAGGATCAATGCCGCTTGCCGGTCCTCCGGTGTCAGGCGCACATTGCGCGAGGACATGGCAAGCCCGTCGACATCGCGCACGGTCGGCACGCCGGTGATTTCGATCGGCATGTCGAGATCGCGGACCATCGTCTTGATGACCTGAAGTTGCTGGTAATCTTTTTCACCGAAAAACGCCTTGTCGGCGCCGGTGATGTTGAACAGCTTGGTCACCACGGTGCAGACGCCCTTGAAATGGCCGGGACGCAGCGCGCCCATCAGGACCTTGTCCAGGTCTTCCGTCAGCACGGTGGTTTGTTTCAGGGGATGATACATCTCTTCGACGGCGGGGCAGAATACGGCATCGACGCCCTCGGTCTCCAACATCTTGAAATCACGCGCTTCATCGCGCGGGTAGGCGGCGAGATCGGCGGCCTCGCCGAATTGCGTCGGGTTGACGAAGATCGACACAATGACACGCACGGCATTGGCCTTGGCGGTGCGCACCAGCGTCATGTGACCCTCGTGCAAATAGCCCATGGTCGGCACCAGCGCGACCTTTTCGCCCGCCGCCTGAAAGGTTTTGACCGTGTCGCGGATGTCCTGTTTTGTCCGGCAGATTTTCAATGTCAGCCCTCCCGAAGCCTCTGTTCGGGCGGAGACTACAAATTGCGCGGAGCGGCGTCCAGCGCATCCGTCTTGTGCGATTTTGGCCATTTTTCCTTCGAATATCCGCAGGCTTTCCGCATTTCTGACAGGTTTCGCAGCCATTTTCACAATGATCATACGTTGTCGGCCGGGATTGTAACCGTGAGAATTCTTCTGAAAACACTGAGGCTTATGAGCTTTGCCGTCGGAATCGTTGTGGCTCTTCTGGCCTTTTCGCACTTCACGCAGGGAACGCCCGATGCGATGCAAACGGTGGCTGAAAGCATTGCAACGACCCAAAGCGTTCTGGGCGGTGGGCAGAAGGTGGATGTGGCTGAGGTCGCGTCGACCGTGCGTGTCCCGTCGCCGCAAAGCCTTGCCGAACTGGACCGGGTTGCGCAGAGGGAGAGCGCGGCGCTTGAGCTGCCCGCAGAGGTCGCAGAAGTGGCCGGGCCGCCGGAAGATGCAAGCATCGGGGAGCTTGGAATGTATTATTTCGAACGCCTCAGCGCCTGGCTGTTCGGCGAACGCGAACCGTCGGTCGAGGTGGGGTGCAAGACCCGCAGCGGGGGCAAGATCTGTTCGGTGTCGAACGGCTAAGACACAGACATCGGCATGAAAAACAGGCGCGGAGGGAGCCCTCACGCGCCTGTTTCATATGTGATTGCCCCTAAAGGGATCAGCTTTTCGCAAGTCCCGTCTCGGCCAATTCGTCCCAGCATTCCAAGGCCTTGGCCGCATACATCAGGACCGGGCCGCCGCCCATCTGGACGTTCATGGCGAGCATTTCGGTGAGCTCTTCCCGGGTGCCACCGTATTTCATCAGCGCTTCGACGTGAAACCCGACACAGGGTTCGCAACGCACGGCCACCGCGATGGCTGTGGCCAGCAATTCCTTGGTCTTGTGATCCAGCGCATCGCCTTCGAGCGCGGCTTTCGACAGGGCGCCGAAGCCTGCCGGGATGTTCGCATTGGCCTTGTTCAGGGCCCGCAGCGCAGTGCGCATGCTTTCGTTCTTTTCAACCCAGGACATGAGGGTCTCCTTGTTCGCGTTTCTTCGATGGGCAGTCTTTCGCATATGCAGCATGGCGCGACTTTGATCGTGGTCAAACATATTCTGATGTGTCTGACGTCACGCGTTATGCGACGTTGCGAGAATATGACAAAAGGCCCGCGCGGGATGCACGGGCCTCTTTTTTCACTGTCGGATTTGCGTCGGATACCTGTCGGACTTTTGTCGGACCCTGATCCGCGGCGCGCCGAAGGGCGGGAGCGCTTATTGCGGGATCTCGCCGGTCAGACCTTCGATGTAGAAGTTCATACCCGCAAGCGTGCCGTCGTCGGCCACTTCGCCTTCGGCCAGCCAGGCAGAACCGTCCTGCTTGTTGATCGGGCCGGTGAACGGGTGGTATTCGCCCGAGGAGATGGAATCGCGCAGCGCTTCGGCGCCCGCTTTCACGTCTTCCGGCACAGCGGAGGAAATCTCGCCAATGCCGACCATGCCGTCACCGATGCCGGCCCAGGTGTTGTCCGATTCCCAGGTGCCGTCGATCACGGCCTGAACGCGCTCGATGTAATAGGGCGCCCATTCGTCGATGATGGACGAGATGCGCGGCATCGGGCCGAATTCGGCCATGTCGGCGGCCTGACCGAAGGTGTAGACGTTGCCCGCCTTCTGCGCGGTGATCTGCGGCGCGGTGGAGTCGGTGTGCTGAAGCACGACGTCGATGCCTTGGTCGATCATCGCTTGTGCGGCGTCGGCCTCTTTCGCCGGGTCAAACCAGGTGTTCAGCCAGACGACGGACATTTCAACGTCCGGGTTCTCTTTCTTGGCGTGCAGGAAGGAGGAGTTGATGCCGCGGATCACTTCCGGGATCGGGAAGGAACCGATGTAGCCGATCTTGTTCGACTTGGTCATGTGACCGGCGAGATAGCCCTCGACCGCACGGCCTTCGTAGAAGCGGGCGGAGTAGACGCCGACGTTCGGCGCGGTTTTATAGCCGGTGGCGTGTTCGAATTTCACGTCCGGGAATTTGCCCGCGACGTTGATGGTCGCATCCATGTAACCGAAGGAGGTGGTGAAGATGATGTCGGCACCGGAAAGGGCCATCTGGGTCATCACACGTTCGGCGTCGGGGCCTTCGGGCACGCTTTCCTGTTCGACGATTTCGACCGCATCGCCGAAATGCTCGGCCATGACCATCGCGGCCTCATGGTGGTGCTGCGACCAGCCGCCGTCGTTTTTCGGACCGACATAGATGAAGCCGACTTTCACCGCATCGGCGGCGAAGGACGGGAAGGCCGCGCCAAGCGCCAGAGCGGACGCCGCGACTGCGGTCAGCAGAGTTCTACGTTTCATGGAATATTCTCCCCTGTTGGAATATGTCCCCGTGAGGCTCACGAGGTGTGGAAAATCCGACCCAGCATCGCGGGTGCACTGGTGGCACCATGACGCCGGGCGGAAATAACGACAAGGACCAGAATGGTCGCAAGGAAAGGCGACATGGACAAAAGCTCCACCGGAACTTTCGCGCCTGCTGCCTGAAGGTTGAGTTGCAGCACGGTGATGCCGCCGAAAAGATACGCGCCGATCAGCACACGGCCCGCCCGCCAGCTCGCAAAGACGACGATGGCCAGCGCGATCCAGCCGATCCCGGCGGTGATGCCATCGGTCCATTGCGGCACGCGCACGAGGCTGATGTAGGCGCCGCCCAAACCCGCCATCGCACCGCCAAACCCGATGGCGGCAAAGCGCACGGCCTTGACCTTGTAGCCAAGCGCATGGGCGGCGGCGTGGTTTTCACCGACGGCGCGCAGGATGAGACCGGCGCGGGTGAATTTGAGGAAGGCCCAGATCACCACGACCATGATCAGAGACAGATAGACGATGGCGTCATGTTGGAAGATCACGGGGCCAATCACCGGAATGCTTTCCAGTACCGGGATGTGCAGGTCCGGCATGCGCGGCGGCGACATGCCCTGATAATTCTGGCCCAAGAGCGAGGCGAGGCCGGTGCCGAGAAGCGTGAGGGCGAGACCGGCGGGCACCTGTGTCGTGAGGAAGATCTGGGTCAGGAAACCGAAGAGCATGGAGAGTGCGGCTCCGCCCACAGCGGCGGCGATGAAGCCCATGGTGGGGGATTGTGTTTCGATGGCGGCGATGAAGCCGCAGACCGCACCGAAGATCATCATGCCTTCGACGCCGAGGTTCAGGACGCCGGATTTCTCGGTGACCATTTCACCCAGAGCGGCGAGGAGGATCGGGGTCGAGGCCACCATGAGCGAGGCCATGAGGACGACGGGATTGATCGAGCCGAAATCCATTATGTGGTCTCCCGGTTGACGATGGTGATGCGGTAATTCACCACGAGGTCCATGGCGAGCAGGATCATCAGGAGCATGCCCTGAAACACCTGAATGGCGGCCGAGGGCAGGCCCAGCATGAATTGCGCCAACTCGCCGCCGATGAAGGTCAGCGCCAGGAGGAGGCCTGCGAGCAGGATGCCGATCGGATTGAGGCGTCCGAGGAAGGCGACGATGATGGCGGTGAAGCCATAGCCCGCGCCGAAGTCGATGGAGATCTGACCGGCGGGACCGGTGACCTCGAAGAGGCCCGCGAGACCGGCGAGCGCGCCCGCCGTGCCGAGGCAGAAGACGACGAGGAGCTTGTCTTTCACACCTGCGAACCGGGCGGCACGGGGGCTTTCGCCGGTGAGACGGATTTGAAAGCCGAGCAGGTGTTTGTTCAGGAGAACATAGGCCGCGACCACCGCGCCAAGGGCGGCGACGACGCCCCAATGCGCGCCTGTGCCGGGGATCAGTTCGGGGTTCGAGAGCCATGGGATCTGGCTCATGTTGCGCGATCCGGGGAAGCCGTTGCCTTCGGGATTGCGCAGGAAGCCGAGCGCGGCGGAGGCGAGGATTTGTTCGGCGACATAGACCAGCATAAGCGAGACGAGAATTTCGTTGGTGTTGAAGCGGGTCTTGAGCAGCGCCGGGATCATCGCCCAGAGGAAACCGCCGATGGCGCCCGCGATCACCATGAGAGGGAAAATCCACCAGGCGTCGAGCGGGTAAAGCGCGAGGCCGACAGAGGCGCCTGCGATGGCGCCCATGATATACTGGCCCTCGGCGCCGATGTTCCAGATGCCCGCCTTGAACCCCAGCGAGAGGCCGATGGCGATGAGGATCAGCGGACCGGCCTTGACCAGAAGCTGGGGCCGGGAATAGGCGGCGAATTGGTCGTTGAACAGCGGGTCCCAGAAGATCGTGCGGATCGCGGCGACCGGGTCCTTGCCCATGGCGGCGAAGAGAAGCCCCCCGAGGATCATGGTCAGGAGGACCGCGAAAACGGGGGTTGCGATGGTCCAGAATTTCGAGGGTTCGGGGCGTTTGACAATCGCGATCATCCGGCCATCTCCATATCGTGCGCGCCGCCCATCATCAGGCCGATTTCCTCGACGGAGAGACCCTTGGCGGGACGCGGCGCGGTCAGCGTGCCCTCGTTGAGGGCGGCGAAATGGTCGGAAATTTCCATCAGCTCGTCGAGGTCCTGCGAAATCACGATCAGCCCCGCGCCTTGGGCCGCGAGATCGAGCAAAGCCTGCCGGATCGCGGCGGCGGCGGCGGCATCGACGCCCCATGTCGGCTGGTTCACCACGAGGACTTTCGGGTCCTGAAGCACCTCACGCCCGATGACGAATTTCTGGAGATTGCCGCCCGAAAGCGAACGCGCCGCAGAGCCGGGGCCGGGGGTGCGGACGTCGAATTTCTCGATGATCTCGCGCGCGAATTCTTCGGTCTTTTTCCAGTTCAGGAAATTGCTTTTCGTGAGCTTTTTGCGGATCGTCGCGGTGAGCGCGGTGTTCTCCGTCAGGCTCATGTTAGGGGCGGCAGCATGGCCGAGACGTTCCTCCGGGGCGGCCAGAAGACCGATCCTGCGCCGGGCGTTCGGCCCCATATGGCTGACGTCCTGACCGTCGAAAATCACGGAGCCTTTGCCGGTTTTCGCCTCGCCCGACAGGACGGAGAGCAATTCGTCCTGCCCGTTGCCCGCAACCCCGCCGATGCCGAGAACCTCGCCCGCGCGGAGCCTAAGGGAGACGTCCTTGAGCCGTGTCCCGAACGGGTTCGAGGGCACGAAATTCAGCCCCTGCACATCGAGCAGAACCTCGCCCGCCTCTCCGCCTTCGCGCGTCGGCACATGCAGCGTCTGGCCGACCATCATCTCCGCCATCTCGCGGGCGGTGGTGGCTTTCGGATCGCAAATGCCGACGACCTTGCCGAGCCGCAGGATCGTCGCCCCGTCGCAGAGCGCGCGGATCTCTTCGAGCTTGTGCGAGATGTAGAGGATCGAGGTGCCTTCGGATTGCAGCTTGCGCAGGGTCTTGAAAAGGATCTCGACCTCCTGCGGGGTGAGAACCGAGGTTGGTTCGTCCATGATCAGGAGCTTCGGGTCCTGCAACAGGCAACGGATGATCTCGACACGCTGGCGTTCACCCGCCGAGAGGTCGCCGACGATGCGGTCGGGGTCCAGAGGCAGGCCGTAGTTTTCCGAGACCTCGCGGATCGACTGTGCCAGCTCGCTCATCTTCGGCGGGTTTTCCATGCCGAGCGCGACGTTTTCGGCGACGGTCAGCGCCTCGAACAGGGAGAAATGTTGGAACACCATGGCGACACCGGCGGCGCGGGCGGCCTGCGGATTTTGCGGCGCATAGGAGCTGCCGCGCAGCTTCATGAAGCCCGCATCGGGTTTTTCCAGCCCGTAGATCATCTTGACGAGGGTCGATTTCCCGGCGCCGTTTTCACCCAGAAGCGCATGCACCTCGCCGGTGCCAATGGAAAAACTGACATCGTCATTGGCGCGCACGCCGGGATATTCGCGGGTCAGCCCCACGACTTTCAAAAGCTCCGTCACCCTGTCCGTTCCCCATAAGATTCCGTGATCTTTCGCCCGGAGATTACTTGGGCTGCGACCCCGACCGCAATGGCTTGCGGATGTTTCCCAAGGTCAGGTTGCCCAATCGGACAGCAAATGCAGTCGATTTGGGCATCTGTGTGGCCCAGATCGCGCAACCGGCTGCGAAACCGCGCCCATTTCGTGCGCGATCCGATCAGTCCCGCGAAGGCAAAGCCATGGCTGAGGGCGCGGTGGCAGAGTTCGAGATCGAGCGCGTGGGAATAGGTCAAGATTAGATGTTCGGCCTCGGGTGGCGCATAGGGCATCAGCCTCTCAGGCTTGTCCGCAACCAGTTGCGAGACACTTTTCGGAAGCGTCTCTGGGAAACGGTTCGCAGCGGTATCGACCCATGTGATCGCGAGATCGGGCAGGGGGGCAAGCGTGGCAACAATGGCCCGCCCGACATGCCCCGCGCCCCAGACCCATAAGGGGCGCGTGGCGCGGGTGATCGGTTCGACCATCCAGTCGCCATGGAGTTTCGGCTTGAGCAGGCCTTGAGCGCGGGCCTCGGCGAGGGCTTTCTTGACCGCAAAGGGCATGTCGCCGGGACCACGGGCAAAGATGTCTTCGGGGATGTCCGATGCGCTCTCAAAGACTTCGGTCAAAAGCGTCACCGCCCCGCCGCAGCATTGCCCCATCGCGGGGCCAAGGGGCAGGCGTTGCAGGCGCGGCGCGGAAAACGCGTGTTTTGCCGCTTCATATTCCAGCGTGCCGCCGCCAATGGTGCCGGACTGGGCAAAGCCATCTGCTGTTTGCCAGACCAACATCGAGGCACCAACTTCGCGCGGCACAGATCCCTGCGCCTCGGCCACGACCACGCGGGCGACGCGGCCATGTTTCGTAATGGCCACGCTCAAGGCGTCTTTGTCGAAACTCACGCTTTTGCCCTTCCGATGGCGGCGAGGCATTCCTCCGGCGTGGCGGGGGCGTTGAGGGCCGGGTAATTCGGACCGCAAGCGGCACAGGCGTCCGACAGCGCGAGGAAGGCGGAAATCCCCAGCATAAACGGAGGCTCGCCCACGGCTTTGGAGCGATAGATCGTCTCTTCGCGGTTGCGCCCGTCCCAGAGATCGACGTTGAACACGTCGGGTGCGTCCGAACAGGCGGGGATTTTATAGGTCGAGGGGGCGTGGGTCTTGAGCATACCCTTGGCGTCCCACACAAGCTCTTCGGTGGTGAGCCAACCGGCGCCCTGCACATAGCCGCCTTCGATCTGGCCCTTGTCGAGCGCCGGGTTCAGCGAGGCGCCTGCGTCATGCAGAATATCGGCGCGCAGAATGCGGTTTTCGCCGGTGAGTGTGTCGAGCGCCACCTCGGTGATGGCGATGCCGTGGGCAAAGTAGAAGAACGGGCGTCCTTTGCCCTTGATGCGATCCCATTCGATCTTCGGCGTCTTGTAGAACCCGGTCGCGGAGAGCGAGACGCGGTTCATATAGGCAAGGCTGATCAGGTCTTCGAAGGCCATTTCGTGGACGCCGAAATGCACTTTACCCTTGGCCCAGGTCACATCGCTTTCCCCGAACCGTTCGAGGATGAACACTTCGAGACGGGTGCGAATGCGGTCGCAGGCGTTTTTGACTGCCATGCCATTCAGATCGGACCCCGAGGAGGCGGCAGTGGCGGAGGTATTGGGCACTTTGGCGGTGTCTGTTGCGGTGATCTTCACCTTATCCATCGAGACGCCGAACTCCTGCGCCGCGACTTGGGCGACCTTCTGGAACAGGCCCTGTCCCATTTCCGTGCCGCCGTGGTTCAGATGGATCGAGCCGTCGTTGTAGATATGAACGAGCGCGCCTGCCTGATTGAGGTGGGTAAGCGTGAAGGAGATGCCGAATTTGACCGGAGAGACGCCCAGTCCTTTTTTGATTATCGGGTTCTCAGAGTTCCATTTTTCGATGTTCTTTTTGCGTGCGGCATAGTCGGAGGTCTTCAAAAGTTCCTCGGTCATGCCGTGCAGGATAAAGTCCTCGACCTCCTGCCCATAGGGCGTCAACTTGCCGCGCGGCGTCACCTGACCGCCTGCGTGTTGCGGATGGGCATCCAGATGTTCGACGCTGCCCTCTGAGGTCGGTTCGCCCTCAAGCGACAGCACATGATCTTCTGGCACGCCATCGCCCGCCGTGGGTGTGACCATCTCGTCGTAATAGTTGAGCTTGCGCACCTCGATGGGGTCTTTGCCAAGCTCATGCGCGATGTGATCGACCACGCGTTCGATGCCCAAAACGCCCTGCGGTCCGCCAAAGCCGCGATAAGCGGTATTGGATTGGGTGTTCATCTTAAGCCGGTGGCTTTCGATCCGCGCGTTCGGCAGGAAATAAGCATTGTCGGCATGAAGCATCGCACGGTCGGCCACCGGCAACGTCAGATCCATCGACCAGCCGCCACGGGTGAGTTGCAGGAAATCAATGCCGAGGATGCGCCCCTCGTCGTCGAAACCGCAGGTGTAGGAGATGCGGAAATCGTGGCGCTTGCCAGTGATCACCATATCGTCGTCGCGGTCGTAACGCATTTTGCAGGGCTTGCCAGTATCGCGCGCGGCGATGGCGCAGGCGATGGCCAACCAGTTGCCTTGGGACTCCTTGCCGCCAAAGCCGCCGCCCATGCGCCGGGTTTCGACACGCACGGCATGCATCGGCACATGGAGCGCATGCGCCACCTTGTGCTGAATTTCCGAGGGGTGCTGGGTCGAGGAATGCACCAACATATCGCCGCCCTCTTGCGGCACGGCGGCGGCGGCCTGACCTTCGAGGTAGAAATGTTCCTGCCCACCGATCTCGATGGTGCCTTCGATCTTACGTGGCGCCTCGGCGATGGCGCGGGCAGCGTCGCCGCAGCCATAGATGCGCGGACCGTCTTCGAACCGGCTGTTGGCCTCCATGGCGGCGTCATAATCGAGGAGCGCGGGGAGCTCCTTGTAGGCGATCTTGCCAAGCTTGGCGGCTTTGCGTGCCGCGAGATGCGAGGTGGCGACAACGAGGAAGATCGGCTGGCCGATGAACTGGACCTCACCGGAAGTGAGCAAAGGCTCATCGCCCAAAGAGGGCGAACAATCCGGCACGTGATCGCCGAAATCCTCTGCGGTGTAGACACGCACCACGCCGGGGGCGGCGCGCACGGCGGAGAGGTCCATCGCGGTGATCTCACCATGCGCCACGGTCGAGAGGCCAAAGGCCAGATGCAGTGCTCCGGCGGGCAGCGGGATGTCGTCGATATACCGCGCCTGACCCGTCACATGGAGTTTGGCCGCATCATGCGGAAGAGGGGAGCCAACGGACATCATGCGCCCTCCTTCACGTTTAGGACCGAGGTGGTGAGGCCTTGGGTTTCCGCGAAATAGCGTTTGAGCATGTTTTGCGCGCTCGTGAGGCGATAGGCGGCGGAGGCGCGCATGTCGGTCATGGGGGTGTAATCCGTGGCGAAGGCGGGAAGGGCGGCCTCGATGGTCTCCATGGTCCAAGGCTGGCCGATCAACGCGGCCTCGACGGTTTTAGCGCGCGCGGGTGTTCCGGCCATACCGCCAAAGGCGATGCGGGCGGCGGCGATTTTGCCGTCCGTGACCGTGATGTTGAAGGCGCCACAAACGGCGGAAATGTCCTGGTCGAAGCGTTTCGAGAGCTTGTAGACCTTGAGATCCGCGAGGCCGGATTTAGGCACGGTGATGCTTTCGACGAACTCGGATGCCGCGCGGTCCTGTTTGCCGTATGCGATGAAGAAATCTTCAAGCGGAATGGTCCGCCGCTCCTCGCCCTTGCGCAGCGTCAGAGTGGCATTCGCGGCAATCAGCGGTGGCGGGCTGTCGCCAATTGGAGAGCCGTTGGCGATGTTGCCGCCCAAAGTCGCAGCAGCGCGCACTTGGGTGGAGGCAAAGCGGCGATACATCTCGGAAAGCGAAGGAGAATAGGGTTTGAACAGCGCAATCAGATCGGCAATCGGGGTCATCGCACCGATCTCAAACGCCTCCTCGGTCTCGGTGATGCCTTTGAGGTCCTCGACCCCGTTCAGGAAAATCACCTCATCCAGATCGCGCATCTGTTTGGTCACCCAAAGCCCGACATCGGTCGCGCCCGCGATCAAGGTGGCGTCGGGACGGAGCGCATAGAGACCGGCGAGCTCGTCGGAGCTTTCGGGCCGTTCGACAATCGCCGGGGCGGGGAAGGGGATGTGCTCCAGTTCTTCCGGAATGGGGGCGGCTTCCGCCTTTTTCGCGGCGCGCAGAATGGGGGCGTAGCCGGTGCAGCGGCAAAGATTGCCAGCCAGAATATCCTCGTGATCGGTCTCGCCGCGCGCATGTGCGGTGGCCAGCGACATGACGATGCCCGGCGTGCAAAAGCCGCATTGGCTGCCATGTTCTTCGATCATCGCGCTTTGCACCGGATGCAGCGTGTCGCCTTTCGACAGACCCTCGACCGTGGTGACCGATTTGCCGTGAAGCTGCGGTAGAAACAGGATGCAGGCGTTCAGAGGCTTCTTGCCGCTTTCGTCCTCCACCATCACGGTGCAGGCGCCACAATCGCCTTCGTTGCAGCCCTCCTTGGTTCCGGTGAGGCCGCGATTTTCGCGCAGGTAATCGAGCAGGGTACGGGTGGGCGTGTCTCGCACCGTCACGAGGTCGCCATTCAACCGAAAAGTGATCTCCATTTGTCGGACCAGCCGCTTTCTTGTTCAAGACACGCGCCCGATGCGGCGGAAAGCGCGTGCGATTTCCCAAAGAAAACCGGGATAGAGCGGCTTTTGCAAGGGATTCCGCGCGGAATCTGCTTAGGCTTTGTACTTTTGATCAAAAAACGGGCGGAGCCACGAAGCTGTGGAAAAGCGGCGTTTTGCCCTTGGAAAGCGCGGCGGGCTTGCGGTAGCTTGCCCCTCACATGAGCACAGCATCCTTCATCCATCTCCGGGTTCACACCGAATATTCGCTTCTTGAGGGCGCGATGCGGCTCAAGAAACTGAGCGGCATGGTGACGGAGATGGGCATGCCCGCCGTTGCGGTGACGGACACCAACAACCTGTTCTGCGCGCTTGAGTTTTCCGAATATGCCAAGGGTGCGGGCGTGCAGCCGATCCTCGGCTGTCAGGTCAGCGTCGGCTATCACGAGCCGGAGCCGGGAGAGCGGCAGAAAGCGCCCGCGCCGGTGGTCCTGCTGGCCCAGAACGAGACGGGTTACGAGCACCTGATGAAGCTCAATTCCTGCCTCTATGTCGACAAACACGACGGCATTCCGCAGGTGACGATGGCGGAGCTGGAGCAGTATTCGGCGGGGCTGATCTGTCTCACGGGGGGCTCGGACGGGCCGGTGGGGCGGATGATCCGCGACAACCACGAACCGCAGGCGCGCGCGCTTCTGGAGCGGTTCAAGGCGATCTATCCGAACCGGCTCTACGTCGAATTGCAGCGCCATCCTGGCGAGGAGGGCAGTCATACGGAGGCCGAACGGCTGACCGAGCGGCCTTTCGTGGAATGGGCCTACGATCTGGGGCTGCCTTTGGTGGCGACCAACGACGTGTATTTCCCGAAGGAAGAGATGTACGAGGCGCATGACGCGCTGATCTGTATCGCCGAAGGGGCCTATGTGGATCAGGTCGAGCCGCGCAGACGTTTGACGCCGCAGCATTATTTCAAGACGCCTGCCGAGATGGCGGCGCTGTTCGCCGATCTGCCGGAGGCGATCGAGAACACGGTCGAGATCGCGAAACGCTGTGCCTTCAAGGCCTATAAACGCGCGCCGATCCTGCCGAAATTCGCTGATGACGAGGTCGAGGAACTGCGCAAACAGGCCTGGGAAGGTCTGGACAAGCGTCTGGCCGTGATCAAGCCCGCAGGAACGCGGGAAGAGTATGAGGAGCGGCTCAAATTCGAGCTGGGGATCATCGAACAGATGGGGTTCCCCGGCTACTTCCTGATCGTGGCCGACTTCATCAAATGGTCGAAGGACAATGGCATCCCGGTCGGTCCGGGGCGAGGGTCTGGGGCTGGCTCGCTTGTCGCTTATGTGTTGACGATCACGGATTTGGACCCGCTGCGTTATTCGCTTCTGTTCGAACGGTTTTTGAACCCGGAACGTGTGTCGATGCCGGACTTCGACATCGACTTCTGCATGGACCGGCGGGAGGAAACGATCCGCTACGTGCAGGAGAAATACGGGCGCGACAAGGTGGGGCAGATCATCACCTTCGGTGCGCTTCTGTCCAAGGCTGCGGTGCGCGACATCGGACGGGTGTTGCAGATGCCTTACGGGCAGGTGGATCGTCTGTCGAAACTGATCCCGGTCGAGGGCGTCAAGCCTGTGTCGATCAAACAGGCGCTGGAAGATGAGCCGAAACTCCGCGAAGAGGCCCGCAACGAAGAGGTTGTCGACCGGCTTTTGACCTATGGCCAACAGGTCGAGGGGCTTTTGCGGAACGCCTCCACCCACGCGGCGGGGG
This sequence comes from Celeribacter ethanolicus, assembly GCF_001550095.1. Classification (GTDB taxonomy): domain Bacteria; phylum Pseudomonadota; class Alphaproteobacteria; order Rhodobacterales; family Rhodobacteraceae; genus Celeribacter; species Celeribacter ethanolicus. The sequence continues at coordinate 110,367 of NZ_LRUC01000051.1, forward strand.
TTGTGATCGGGGATCGTCCACTGGACAATCTTGTGCCGCTCTATCAGGACCCGCGCTCCGATATGCCGGCGACCCAGTTCAACATGAAATGGGTGGAGCAGGCCGGTCTGGTGAAGTTCGACTTTCTCGGCCTCAAGACGCTGACGGTGATCCAGTCGGCGATGGATCTGATTTTCAAATCCGGTCGGCCCTTGCACGTCGCTGCCGATGGGACGCAATTGTACGAGCCGCCCGAGGGGGGCGTGAACGAGATCAACCTCATTCCTCTGGATGACGAGAAGACCTACAAACTCTACTCGGACGCCAAGACGGTTGCGGTGTTTCAGGTGGAAAGCTCGGGCATGATGCAGGCGCTTCGGCAGATGAAGCCGACCTGTATCGAGGACATCGTCGCACTTGTGGCGCTCTATCGTCCGGGGCCGATGGAAAACATCCCGACCTATTGCGATGTGAAACACGGGCGCAAGGAATTGCAGTCGGTGCATCCGACCATCGACCATATTTTGGCCGAGACGCAGGGCATCATCGTCTATCAGGAACAGGTGATGCAGATCGCGCAGGTCATGGCGGGCTATTCGCTGGGCGGCGCGGACTTGCTGCGGCGCGCCATGGGGAAAAAGATCAAGGAGGCGATGGACGCCGAACGCCCGAAATTCGAGGCGGGTGCAGCCAAGAACGGCGTCGATAAGAAGAAGGCCTCCGAGGTGTTCGACCTTCTGGAGAAATTCGCCAACTACGGCTTCAACAAATCCCACGCGGCGGCTTACGGCGTGGTGTCTTATCAGACCGGCTGGCTCAAGGCGAACCACCCGGTGGAGTTCATGGCGGGCGTCATGAACTGCGATATTCACCTGACCGACAAGCTGTCGATCTTCTGCGAAGAGGTGCGGCGGGGGCTGAATATCGAGATCATCCCGCCCTGTGTGAACCGCTCGCTCGCCACCTTCGATGTGGTGGATCAAAAGCTGGTCTATGCGCTGGGCGCGCTCAAGAACGTCGGTGTCGAGGCGATGCAACTCATCGTCAAAGCCCGCGAAGAAACCGGCAAGCCTTTCGTGACATTGTTTGATTTTGCCCGGCGGGTGGATCTCAAGAAGGTCGGCAAACGGCCTCTGGAGATGCTGGCGCGGGCAGGGGCGTTTGATTTGCTCGACAGCAACCGCCGCCGGGTCTTCGACAGCCTCGATGCGCTGGTGCAATATTCCGCCGCGATCCATGAGCAGAAGGCCTCGAACCAGGTGTCGCTTTTCGGCGATGCGGGCGAGGACCTGCCGGAGCCGCGCCTGTCGCCGGTGGGCGATTGGGTCGCCTCCGAGCGGTTGATGGAGGAACAGAAGGCCATCGGATTTTACCTCTCCGGCCACCCGCTTGACGATTACGCGGCCGCGCTCAAGCGCAAGAAAATCGGCACGCTCGCCGAGGTGCAGGCTCGCGCTGAGGCCGAGGGCGGCGTGATCATGAAGGTCGGCGTGCTGGTCTCCGGCTTCCGTCCGATGAAGTCGGGCAAGGGCACGCGCTATTTCCGGATGAATATTTCCGACCCGACCGGTCAGCTCGCGGGCATCGCCATGTTCCCGAAAAAGGGCGAATACGAACCCTCCTACGAGATTTTCGAGAAACACGACAAGCTGGTGATGTCGCTCGAAGGCCGCTTCAACGATGGCCAGTTCGACCCGATGATCCGCTCGGTTGCGCCGATGGAAACCGTGGTGGCGGATGCGGGCGGCGCGGGTCTGAAGATTTATTGCGAGGACACCCGTGCGATCGTCATGGTGGGCGAGCTTCTGAACCGGGTGACGCAGGAGGCGAAACAGCCCGCCAAGGGGGCGATCAGTTTCTGTCTCATGCCGCCGGACAGTCAGAACGAGGTCGAGATCGACGTGCCGCAGCCCTTCGTGATCACGCCGGAGGTCAAGGGGGCGATCAAGTCCTTTGACGGGGTGGTGATGGTAGAGGACATGTGATGCGTCTTGTGGGTGTCTTGGCTCTGGTTGCGGTCAGTGTGTCGGGCTGTCAGATGAGTGTGCCGGAGGCGCCCGATGAGGCGTTGAACGCCGGGGCCGGGGCGCCAGCCGCGCAGTTGGCAGAGGCCTTTGCGGCGGCCTCCGCGGGTGGGGTAGCCCCCGCGCCCAAGGGGCTGTTCGCCTTTCTGAAACCCGAGACGCCGCCTTCGCCCTTGGCCGACAGCGACATTGAGGTGGTCGGGACCTCTGACGATGCGAGTGCCGCGGCGTTGCGGGCGCAGGAGGACGTCCCGGAAACGGCTTCAAACCCCGATGTTTTGGCGGCGACCTCAGAGGTGAAAACCGCCGGGCTGGGCGGGATGTTCGGGTTTCTGAAACCGAAACACCAGGCGGGGGCACAATCCGCCGCCTTGCCGCAAGACGGGGGAGAAGTCCGGCCGGAAACCCACGGGGTTGAGAGCGAGATTGCCCCGGAGCCTGCGCCTGTCGCTCCTCAGAAACCGCTGTTCGGATTTCTCAGGCCGCAGGAGCACCAGGCCTCCCAAGGCGGCGGTTCGACCGTGCAGCCCGGAGAGGTGCTGCCCTTTGGGGTGGTCGGGGTCGCGTGTGATCTCAGACCGGGCAGCATGGGACGGAAGGTCGATCAGTTCCCGCGTGAGGGCCGGGCGGTCTGGCAGCTCTATGACAGCGATCCGGAAAGTGCCGCGCCGCGCAGCCAGTATATCACCGGCTTCTCCGACGGCTGCCCGCGTCAGGTGACGGCGGCTTTGGTCATGTTCGGCGAGGCGGCCCTGCACGAGGTGCTGCGCTATTCGGGCGATACGGAGCGCGACTGGACCCGCGCCGACAAGACCTATGAGAAGATCAAACGCCAGACCTGCGGCGTTGGGCGCGGGGAGCGCTGTCCGGAGGACAAACTGGGCGCGCTGGAGCGGCAGGTGGCCTTTGTGTCGGTCTATCCGCAGTATGGAGCGGAAGAGGACTGGCTGGAGCTTTTGCTGCATAACGGGGCGCTGGTGAGCGAGGAGATGCGGTGAGATATGGCGGGCGGCAGGTTTGAAGGCGCCCGTTTCGCAGGCGCTGCCTTAACCCCGCTTTGCTGTCACATTTTCCTGCGAGAATGATGCCTTACCAATGCGGTGGGCGTTGATCGGCCAAGGGGACGGAGCCATCGGTTTCGGATTGGCGAAGCGCTTCCGCCTCCATCAACATACCGAGCCGCCGCTCGGCGAGTTCGAGCACGCGCTCCTGTTGCGCGACGACGTCGGAGAGCTCCTCGACAGTTTTCGTGAGATAAGCGACCTGCTCCTCAAGCGCGATGATGCGATTTTCGTCTGACATGCCGGTCTCCTTTTATGAGCGGGTTTATGCCCCTGAATACGGGGCTTGTCATCAGCTTTTCATGGGATTTCGCGGGTTTTGCCAGTGCTGCCGCCTTGCTCAGCGGGCGGGCTTCCGCTATGCCGCCCGCGACAGTCGTGCAAAAGGACCAGCCATGGCCAAGCCCAAGAAAACCCCGCGCCCCAAGGCCGTCACGCCGAAGGGCTTTCGTGATTACTTCGGCACCGAAGTGAGCGAGCGCAAGCATATGCTCGATCAGATCGCCGAAGTGTATCATCTTTACGGGTTCGAGGCGCTGGAAACCTCTGCGGTCGAGACCGTCGAGGCGCTGGGGAAATTCCTGCCCGACGTAGACCGTCCGAACGAGGGGGTTTTTGCCTGGCAGGAGGACGACTCGGATTGGGTCGCGCTGCGTTATGACATGACGGCACCTTTGGCGCGCGTCGCGGCGCAGTATCGCAATGACCTGCCCTCGCCCTACCGCCGCTTTGCGATGGGGCCGGTGTGGCGCAATGAGAAACCGGGGCCGGGGCGTTTCCGCCAGTTTTATCAATGCGATGCCGACACCGTAGGCGCGCCCTCGGTGGCCGCCGATGCAGAGATTTGCGCGATGCTCTCGGACACGCTCGAAGCCGTCGGCATTCCGCGCGGCGATTACATCATCCGGGTGAACAACCGCAAAGTGCTCGACGGGGTGCTGGAGGCCGCCGGCCTGCCGGACACGGACGAGTGCGCGCATGTGCGCGGCATCGTTTTGCGCACCATCGACAAGCATGACAAGTTCGGCGATGCGGGCGTCATGGCGCTGTTGACCGAGGGGCGCAAGGACGAGAGCGGCGATTTCACCAAGGGCGCGGGGCTTGCCACGGCGCAGGTCGATCTGATCCTCGGTTTCGTCAACGGGCGTCAGGACAGCAATGCGACGACGCTGGATCGTCTGGGCGAGTTGGTCGGTGCGGCTGTCACCGGGCAGGAAGGCGTCGCGGAGCTGCGCGAGATTGCCGAGCTGCTCGAAGGTCAAGGCTACGGTCCCGACCGCATCGTCATCGACCCCGCCGTGGTGCGGGGCCTCGGCTATTACACCGGGCCGGTCTATGAGGCCGAGCTGACCTTTGAGGTCACCGACGAAAAAGGCCGCGTGCGCGAGTTCGGCTCGGTCGCGGGCGGCGGGCGCTATGACGATCTGGTCAAACGCTTCACCGGGCAATCCGTGCCCGCGACGGGCATGTCCATCGGCGTCGACCGTCTTCTGGCCGCGCTGCGCGCGACGGGTCGGATCGGGTCGAAGGCTCAAGGCCCTGTCGTGGTGACCGTGATGGATCGTGACCGGATGAGCGCCTATATGGAGATGGTGACGGAGCTGCGTCAGGCAGGCATCCGCGCCGAGGTTTACCTTGGCAATCCCAAGAACTTCGGCAACCAGCTCAAATACGCCGACAAGCGCGAAAGCCCGGTGGCGATCATTCAGGGCGGCGATGAGGCGGAGCGCGGGGTCGTTCAGATCAAGGATCTGATCCTGGGCGCGAAGATCGCCGAGAACGCCTCGCTCGAAGAGTGGAAAGACCGCCCGAACCAATATGAAGTGCCGCGTGACCAGATGGTCGCGAAAGTGCGCGAGATCATCGAAAGCTATAGCTGATGCCCCGTCCCGAGATTTCGAAAGCGGCGATCAAGGCCGAGGCCGCACGTCTCAAAGCCTTCTTCGAGGAGAGCGGCGCGCAGCCGGTGGAGATGGACATTCTCCTGCCCGCCGAGGTGCTTCTGGACCTCTACGGCGAGGACATCCGCGCCCGCGCCTATGTGACCCATGACCCGGAGCGCGGCGAGATGATGCTGCGCCCGGATTTTACCGTTCCTGTGGTGCAACAGCACATGACCGATGGCGCCGAACCTGCGCGCTATACCTATGCGGGCGAGGTGTTTCGCAAACAGGAAGACATGCCGAGCCGCGCCAATGAATATTTTCAGGTCGGCTACGAGGTGTTCGACGGCTCCGATCCGGCAGCCGCCGATGCGGACGTGTTTGCGCGTTTTGCCGAAGTGCTGGCGGATGCGGGGCTGCATGCAGCCACCGGAGACATCGGGATTCTCAAGGCCGCCGTGGCGGGCTTGAAAACCACCGAACGCCGCCGAGCGGCTTTGTTGCGCCACATCTGGCGTCCGCGCCGGTTCCGGGCGCTGATGACGCGGTTTTCCGACGCCGGAACAGTCCTGCGTCAGCAAAATCTCGACCGTGTGCGCGCCAATCTCAAGGATGCCGAAGCCCCGTTCATCGGTCTGCGCACCCAGACGGAGATCGACAGCCGGATCAGGGCGCTCGAAGAAGACGCGAGCGAACCGCCGATCTCCGGCTCCGAGATCGAACTTCTGGACGACATCCTGTCGCTCAAGGAGACCCTGCCGCATGTCATCTCGCAATTGCGGGACATCGCGGTGGACCTGCCGGCGATCTCGGGGGCGGTGAGCCTTCTGAGCCGTCGCAGCGACGCGCTGGCCGCGCGGGGCGTCGATGTCGAGCATCTGGATTTCGAGGCCTCCTACGGGCGTACCTCGATGGAATATTACGACGGGTTCGTCTTTGGCTTTTACGCCGAGGGTCGCCCGGACCTGCCGCCCGTGGCCACCGGCGGGCGCTATGATGCCCTGACCGCCGTGCTCGGTCAGGGCCGTTCCATTCCGGCTGTCGGCGGGGTGATCCGCCCTAATGTGCTTCTGAGCCTGAAAGGAGGCGCGTGATGGTCGTCAAACTTGGCGTGCCCTCCAAGGGCCGGTTGATGGAAAAGACCTTCGAATGGTTTTCCGAACGCGGCGTGATGCTGTCGCGGGCCGGGGCCGAGCGCGAATATTCCGGTGCGGTCGAGGGCATCGAGGGTGTCGAGCTTGTGCTGCTCTCCGCCTCTGAGATCCCGCGCGAACTCGCCGCCGGGCGCATCCATCTGGGCGTCACCGGCTCCGATCTGGTGCGCGACAAACTGGCCGCATGGGACAGCAAGGTCGCGGAACTGGCGGTCATGGGGTTCGGCCATGCCGATCTGATCATTGCCGTGCCGAAATGCTGGACAGACGTCGACACGCTGGACGATCTCGACGCCGCAGCCTCGGCCTTTCGCGCGCGGCATGGGTTCCGGCTTCGCATCGCCACGAAATACCACCATCTCGTGCGGGAATTTCTGAAGATCAACGGCGTCGCGGATTACCAGCTCGTCGACAGTCAGGGCGCGACCGAAGGCACGGTGAAGAACCTCACCGCTGAGGCCATCGCCGACATCACTTCGACGGGGGATACGCTGCGGGCGAACCACCTCAAGGTGCTGAGCTGCGAGCCGATCCACCGGTCTCAGGCGACGCTGTTCAAATCGCGCATGGCGCATTGGACCGATGAGACCCGCGCGACGCTCACCGAGCTGACCGAGAAGATGGGCCTCGGAGACTAAATCGGAGACGGGGGCGCGTCCCCTGTCTCCTTTGTTGCCCTAAATACTCAAATCACGCCGATTTCGGCCAGTGCCTGAGCCAGTTCCGGCGGCAGGTCGGGTTCGTTCTGGCGGCCCTGCGGCAGGTCGACGGGGGCGTCTTCGGGTTTGAGATAGCGCCAGCCCTGAAACGGGCGCCGCAGCGCGTTTTGGGTGCGGATCAGTGGAGCGGCAAGCTGGATGCGGCAGCGGCGGACACCGTCCTCGCCGATAACCTCTTCGAGGCCTTGGATTTTCTGCCGGGCCTGAATGGATCCCTTGATCACCCAATAAAGTGAGCCGCCATTCAGGAGCTTGTCCTCCTGCTTGGGCCACATGCGGGTCGTGTGTCCGCGCAGGCCCTTGGGGGCAGATTCGACATAGGCGTTGAGCTCTTCAAAAGAGTCGACGCCCACGCATAATTTTACTAGGTTTATGTAATCGGCCATCGGATCGCCCTAACTGTGGTATAAAAACATAGTTTGGATGCGCGATTCTTCAAGTTGTCCTTTGGGTCGACACGGACCGTTGAACAATCTGCCTGACGCCGCTAAACCCGCGCCCTGACTGCTGCCACTCAAGAACGGAACCGACCGCCATGACTCGCTTTGCCGCCCCCATCGCCGAACAGATCTGGGACATGAAATATCGTCTTAAAGAGGCCGACGGGGCTGCTGTGGATCAATCGGTCGAGGACAGTTGGCGACGGGTGGCGCGCTCTTTGGCGTCGGTCGAAAAGGATCAGGCGGCGTGGGAAGAGAAATTCTACCACGCACTCGAAGATTTCAAATTCCTGCCGGCGGGACGCATTCTTGCGGGCGCAGGCACGGGGCGCGCGGTGACGCTCTTTAACTGTTTTGTCATGGGGACGATCCCGGACAGCATGGCGGGAATTTTCGACATGCTGAAAGAGGCCGCGCTCACCATGCAGCAGGGCGGAGGCATCGGCTATGATTTCTCCACCATCCGGCCCAAGGGCGCGGATGTCAAAGGTGTGGCGGCGGATGCGTCCGGCCCGTTGTCGTTCATGGATGTCTGGGATGCGATGTGCCGCACGATCATGTCGGCGGGCTCGCGTCGGGGCGCGATGATGGCGACGATGCGCTGCGATCACCCGGATATTCATCAGTTCATCGAGGCGAAACAGGATTCGGCGCGTCTGCGGATGTTCAACCTCTCGGTGCTGGTGACCGACGATTTCATGGAAGCGGTGAAGGCCGACGGTCCGTGGGAGCTTCAGTTCGATGGCAAGGTCTATCACACGGTCGAGGCGCGCGATCTTTGGAACAAGATCATGCGTGCGACCTATGATTATGCCGAGCCGGGCGTGATCTTCATCGACCGCATCAACAAGATGAACAACCTCTCCTATGTGGAGACGATTGCCGCGACCAACCCCTGCGGGGAGCAACCGCTGCCGCCCTATGGCGCCTGTTTGCTTGGCTCGATCAACCTGGCCCGTCTGGTGAAAGACCCGTTCGGCGAGGGCGCGGAGATGGACGAAGGGGCTTTGTCCGATCTTGTCGCCACTGCCGTGCGGATGATGGACAACGTCGTGGACGCGTCCCGTTTCCCGCTGGAGCAACAGGCGCAGGAAGCACAGGCGAAACGCCGCATCGGGCTTGGTGTCACCGGGCTTGCCGATGCGCTTTTGATGATCGGCCAGCGTTATGGCTCGGAAGAGGCCGCCGCGACCTGTGAGACATGGCTCAAGATGATCGCGCGCGCCTCCTATCTGGCTTCCGCCGGGTTGGCGAAAGAGAAGGGGGCCTTCCCGCTGTTCGACAAGGACAAATATCTGGCCTCTGGCTCGCTCAAGATCATGGATCAGGACGTCAAAGACGCCATCGCCAAAGATGGCATCCGCAATGCGCTTTTGACCTCCATCGCGCCGACCGGGACGATTTCGCTCTATGCGGGCAACGTCTCCTCCGGGATTGAGCCGGTGTTCGCCTATGCTTACACCCGCAAGGTGCTGCAAAAAGACGGCTCGCGCACGGAAGAAGAGGTTGTCGATTACGCCGTCAAACTCTACCGCGACAAGTTCGGCGCAGATGTCGAGTTGCCTGAGTATTTCGTCAACGCGCAAACGCTCGCACCGCTGGATCACGTGCGGATGCAGGCGGCAGCGCAGAAATGGGTCGACAGCTCGATCTCCAAGACGATCAACTGCCCGGAAGACATCGCTTTCGAGGACTTCAAGGAAGTCTATATGGAGGCCTATGAGACCGGCTGTAAGGGCTGTACCACCTATCGTCCGAACGATGTGACCGGCTCTGTTCTCTCCGTCTCCGAGAGTTCCGAGAAAGCCCCGGAGCAGGACGAGGGTGCCGAAGTCGTCTATCTCTCCGAGCCGCTCGACCGTCCGCAACAGCTCGAAGGCAATACCTACAAGCTCAAATGGCCGGACAGCGAGCACGCGATCTATGTCACGATCAACGACATCGTGCATGGCGGTCATCGTCGCCCATTCGAGATTTTCATCAACTCGAAGAATATGGAGCATTTCGCCTGGACCGTGGCGCTCACCCGGATGATCTCGGCGGTGTTCCGGCGCGGTGGCGATGTGTCCTTTGTGGTCGAAGAGCTGAAAGCGGTGTTCGATCCGCGTGGCGGGGCTTGGATGAAAGGGAAATATATTCCCTCCATTCTGGCGGCCATCGGCGGGGTGATCGAGACGCATTTGGTGACCATAGGCTTTATCGAAGGCGAGGGCATGGGGCTCAAGACCGATCCGCAGGCGGAAGTGGTCGCAATCGGCGAGAAACCACGCGGCAAGGCATGCCCGTCCTGCGGCTCCTATGACATGCGCATGGTCGAAGGCTGCATGACCTGCGCCTCCTGCGGCCATTCGAAATGCGGGTGATAATCGCAAAAACCTGTATGGACGCTTGTTTCGGCGGGCAATTGAGGGACATTCCGGCCAGAAAAACGGACTCTTGCTGGGTATAAAATGACCAGTCGAAGCTAAGTCATTGATATTGCTTGATCTGAAGAATGCCGGTCCGAGAGGTCCGGCATTCTTGCTTTCCTGGCGGTCTCCATGGGGCCCAGGTTGACCTGGGCAGCGACATGTTCTCATAACGTTCTCGTGGATCCGGATCCTCTTACTGACACCCCCGGCAGCCCCGCGCTGCCGAATACTGGTCGCCAATCGAATGGCGCGCCGGCTCAGAGAGGACACCCAATGCCACGAATCCAGTTTATCGATGTGACATTCCCACCCAGCAATTTGCCATCCTCTTTCGATATCGAGAGTCGTCTGAAGCGGCACCTTCATCAGTTACGCCTGAAGAAAGGCGCAGCGCGGGAAGACTTCATGATCGAAGATTCGGACAGAATAAAGATCAGGCAGCGGACTGAAGCCTATTTGAATGCCATTGCTCGCGCGTCCGGCATGGGGCATCTGGATAAGGGAGATCGGAAGCGGTTGGAGGTGTTCAGAAAGGGCGCCGAGTTGAAGGCGGTGGACACAGAACACCGCGCGGATGAGATCGCGAGCGCCCTCCACACCGAAATGCCCTGGATGGCGGAAGCGACCGAGCGCGTTTGGAAGGACATGCGCGCGTCGGTGCGCAATGGCGATCCGGCACCTCGGCTGAGGCCGTTGCTTCTGGTCGGGCCGCCGGGGATCGGAAAAAGCTTCTGGGCGCGGTTGCTCGGGGACCAGTTGCTTGTGCCAACGACGGTCATTGAGGCCACAGGTGAACCCGCTGCGTTCTCGGTCACTGGCAGTCAGAGAGGCTGGGGATCTGCAGGCCCAGGGAAGCCGCTGGAAGGCATCATGGCCAGTGGCATCGCGAACCCGGTCGTGGTGGTCGACGAGATCGAGAAAGCCGGTATCGTGGAGTCGAATAGGGGACAGAGATTTTCTCTGAGCGAGGGCATGTTACCCTTCCTTGAACGTTTCACTGCCGCGAAATGGTCGTGTCCCTATTTTCGGGTGTCTTTCGACATGTCTTGGATCGCGTGGGTGATGACTGCAAACTCCCTGAATGGTCTGCCCGCCCCGTTTCTAAGCCGCTGTCCTCCCATACATCTGTCGGCCCTGTCCGCAGAGGATCTGAAAGGGTTTGCGACGAGAGAGGGCGCACGCCGCGGCCTGCCATACGATGCAATTTCTGCGGTACACGAGGTGGTCGCGGCGATTGACAAGCCACAGCTCGTCAGCCTGCGTTCGGTAGTGCGCATGCTGGATGCCGTAGACCAAGCGATACATCGCCCGGTGCTCCATTGATCTCAACGGCGGCCTTCCTGATGGTGAAGGGATAGAGAAATGACAGACGACAACAAGCCACGATACTTCAACTTTGCGGAACGGCAACGGCAGAAAGCGCGGGCACGTCAACGCGACGAGGAGCGGCTGGAGCGAGGGGAGATTTCGCCGCAGGAACTCCAGGAGGAGAACATGCCGTTTCGAAAACTCAGGCGCGACCGGGTGGCGATCTATAGAAACAAGAAGACCGGCGAGTTTGTATGGATGTCCTTTGAGCGGAAACGGGGGGGGCGAAGACGGCCGTGAGGATTGACGTTGCACTGGAGGGCCTTGCCGTCAGTTGGCGTGTGAAGGGTCTTCGATCTCTTGGTGTGAGAGGGCGCTGTTGCACGCGAGGATTCTCGTGTGCGGCAGTGCCTTGGATAGAGGATTGAGAGAGTATGGTTTTCTGCCGGGCCCCTGATCGTTCAGAGAGTTTCGACTGTCCACCTATCCTGTCGGTACGACGCGACCGGCCCAAACCGGACATTCACCAACGGGTCAAGATGCTGCGGCGCGGCCCGCCGAACCTGCCGTTCGCCGCGAGCTGTGAATTGAAAAACTCCAGTCCCAGATGAGCGACGATCAACGTTGTCAAAATTGCCTTAGAGTTCCGATGGTGTGTTCCAGACTAGCTGGGCAAATAAGGGTCGCTGCGCTCGCCTGAAGCTTCGTAAGTCGCGACTTCCACTTCCACCGCCTCTGGCAAGCAGTTCCGAATCCTTGTTGCCAGTTGCGCACGTGCATTCTGGCCATCTGCACCACAGACAATGTATAGCTTGTCCGGGCGGACCCTTGTTGCAAACGCAGCGAGTTTCTCGATTTCAGACGCTTTGAGAGTTCTGGAAGTTGTCGCTTCAACCGCGACTGTTTCGCCATCCACCACCGCGAGAAGGTCGACCTCACAGTCATTGGGACCATCTTCTCGATGTTCGTCGAACCAGATCAATGTAGATGGTAAGAAAAAGAATGAAGCTCTCGCGCGCTCGGCAAGCTGCCACAGTGCCCATATTGCTGGTTCGGTTCCATGATCGCTAAAAGCCTCGATGAAAAAGCCGCTTGCCTTGAACTGCCACCCTCCCGAAACAGGCGGAAGTTCTTCATTTTGGCAAACATTGCACGTCATCACGCTGGACAAATCGTCAATTGAAACCCAGTTCCTGTTGAAGCAATTCTGACATCGCCATTCGTGACCCTGAAACAGGATTTTTCGCTCGCAGAGGTACTGGATTGACGCATCCAACTCACCTGCTGAAAGGTACTCCTCAAGTGGGCCTTCCTTCACATGTGGGTTCTCTTCAATGAATTTTTCGACCAGATCGCTGTAGCGAGAGGCTAGCTTGTCATACTGCACGAAGCGTTCCGGACGTCGTAGCTGAGAGGCAATCCTCAATGCTTCCTTCGCAACTTTTTGCCGGTCCTCTTGGCTACTCACTTCCCATTCTTCACCGGTCGCACGCAATCGCCTAGCCATGATTTTTTGAAAGCGTGCTTCCAGCTCATCATCCAAGTGCGAGGGATCAGCGCCCAACCTTCGGAGCCCTTCTCGCCAAAAACCATGCATTAGTGTTTGAAACGCATCAGGCAAATTGCCGAAATGCTGTAGGGTGCCAAGCAGATATCGACCCTTGTCGGAATACTTCGCATCCGTAACCTTTGGAGGAGGTGGCTTCTGAAGACCATCTTTGTTCTCTCGTGTCCGAAGGAAACGGTCCCTTTGAAAGTCCCGCAGTCCGCCGAAGAAGGCATCATCATCGTTCGGGACCGTTATTGACGCTTGTCGGACTGCTAATTCTATCGAAGCGCTCAAACGACCAGACCTCGTTGGCCTCTGGCAGTATCTCTGATGCATACGAGAAGATGAGCTCTCCCGGCTGATGGAGAAGAATGGGTCGATACGAAGTCTGCGAGGCAGGATCCACTCGTGGACGACATTCGAGAACTTGCAGTGGTCGATCTCCCGCTCAATCGACAAATCTACCATCCACTGACCTTCACGGACGCTGGGTGGCAAGTAGTTTTCAGACAAGTGCCAAGGCGTCGCGAGCGGAAGTTCCGAGCGACCATTTTCTAGTTCACTTCTCTGCTGACCCTTTGGTTCTCGCGAAATGGCCACCGAGCCAGTTGTGAAGCATGCCCGCTCTTCCCAAAACTCGGGAATTGCCCAGTCAGCATCTGAAATTGCTTCGGTTGCAAAGCGTTGCCACGTCTTGCCTTCTGGCTTGATGCGCTCAGCGATGTCAGCGAGTTCATCCTCTGTCAGCGAAGTTGATCTGATAGTAGCTACAGGCGCATTCTGTTCACCTTGGATTCCACGGCGATCCAAGACACGCCCAACTAGTTTCAAGAATTCGGTGTCTTTTGACTGTTCGACTGACATGCGAATGGATGATATACCGGTTAGCTCATTCCGAGGAAATCGGTTGTGTCCGTTCCAAAACACTAAACGATCCGCAATTTCATCCCCCACCACGACGTTGACACCATTTCGCTTCAAAGAGTTCTTCGGTTCGAGATAGTGACAAAACAACTCTGACAATTGGCAGGGCGGTAGAACCGCTCCAGGTTCTGCAAGATGGACGTGTCACGGTTTGATGCCGCTCCTTTGATAGCCTTTACTGGAACAAAGGAGACTGACTATGGGACTGAAACGGACGGACGAATTTCGCCAAGATGCAGTGCGTATTGCGCTGACCAGCGGGTTGACGCGCAAGCAGGTGGCTGATGATCTGGGCGTTGGCATGTCGACGCTGAACAAATGGATCACAGCACACCGAGACACGAAGGTGGTTTCACAAGAGGATTTAGACCTCGCCAAAGAGAATGAGCGGCTTCGACGAGAGATCCGGCTTCTCAAGGAGGAGAGGGAAATCCTAAAAAAGGCCACCCAGTTCTTCGCGGGCCTAAAGCAATGAGATTTAGGTTTGTCGAGGAACACAGGAACCATTTTCCAGCCAACCGTTTATGCAGTGTCGTTGGCGTCAGCACACGTGGCTTGCGGGCCTTCCGTAGTCGCCCTGCCAGTCGCAGACAACGATCTGATATGGTCACGCTTGCACACATCAAAGAACAGTCCCGCCTGAGCCTTGGTAGCTACGGCAGGCCGCGAATGACCGAAGAGTTGAAGGAGATCGGTCTGGACGTCGGTCATCGCCGTGTGGGCCGCTTGATGCGCGAGAACGGCATCCGGGTCGAAAGATCGAAGAAATACAAGGTCACGACGGACAGCAACCATGCGTTCAACATCGGGCCAAACCTGCTGAACCGGGACTTCCACGCCGATCAACCGAACCAGAAGTGGGCGGGCGACATCAGCTATGTCTGGACGCGAGAAGGATGGCTCTACCTGGCTGTTATTCTTGACCTGCATTCTCGGCGGGTGATCGGCTGGGCAGTCAGCAATCGCATGAAACGCGACTTAGCGATCCGAGCATTGAACATGGCCATAGCTTTCCGGGCGCCGCCCAAAGGCTGCATT
>NZ_LRUC01000052.1 GCF_001550095.1 Celeribacter ethanolicus
TACGAGGATCTGTACCGCCGCTCGGTGGAGGATCCGGTGTCCTTCTGGGCCGAGCAGGGCAAGATCCTCGACTGGATGGAACCCTACACCCAGGTGAAGAAGACCTGTTTCGATTTCGGTCGCGTCGACATCAAATGGTACGCCGACGGCGTTCTGAACGTCTCTGCCAACTGCATCGACCGCCATCTTGCGCGCAAATCCTTGCAGACCGCGATCATTTTCGAGCCCGACGATCCCAACGAACCCGCCCGCCACATCACCTACAAGGAGCTCTCCGACAAGGTGAACCGCATGGCCAACGTGCTCCTGAGCCAAGGCGTCATGCGCGGCGATCGGGTTGTGATCTACCTGCCGATGATCCCCGAGGCCGCCTATGCCATGCTCGCCTGTGCCCGCATCGGCGCGATCCACTCCATTGTTTTCGCAGGATTTTCCCCGGACGCGCTCGCCAACCGCATCAACGATTGCGGCGCAAAACTCGTCATCACCTCCGACACAGCACCCCGCGGCGGCCGTCGCACGCCTTTGAAGGCCAACACCGACGCCGCCCTGCTGCACTGTTCCGACAAGGTCCGCTGCCTCGTCGTCAAGCACACCGGCGATCAGATCTCCTGGGTGCAGGGCCGCGATGTCGACGTCAAATACCTGATGGAACACGCCAGCCCCGATTGCCCGCCGCGCCCGATGAATGCCGAAGACCCGCTCTTCATCCTCTACACCTCGGGCTCCACCGGCAAACCCAAAGGCGTCGTCCACAGCTCAGGCGGCTATCTGGCCTATGCAGCACTCACCCATAAATACGTCTTCGACTACCACGACGGCGACGTCTTCTGGTGCACCGCCGATGTCGGCTGGGTCACCGGCCACAGCTACATCGTCTACGGCCCGCTCGCCAACGGCGCCACCACCGTGATGTTCGAAGGCGTGCCGACCTACCCCGACGCCGGCCGGTTCTGGGCCGTTTGCGAAAAGCACAAGGTCAACCAATTCTACACCGCCCCCACAGCGCTGCGCTCCCTCATGGGCCAGGGCAACGAATGGGTCGAGAAATACGACCTCTCCTCGCTCAAAGTGCTGGGCTCCGTCGGTGAGCCGATCAACCCGGAGGCCTGGAACTGGTACAACGAGGTCGTCGGCAAGGGGAACTGCCCGATCGTCGACACCTGGTGGCAGACCGAAACCGGCGGGCATCTTCTGACCCCGCTGCCGGGCGCGATCCCGACCAAACCGGGCTCCGCCACCCTGCCCTTCTTCGGCGTGCAACCGGTCATTCTGGATGCCACCACCGGCGAGGAAATGACCGAGACGGAGGCCGAAGGCGTCCTCTGCCTCAAGGACTCCTGGCCCGGCCAGATGCGCACCGTCTGGGGCGATCACGAACGCTTCCAAGAGACCTATTTCCAGCAATACAAAGGCTATTACTTCTCCGGCGACGGCTGCCGCCGCGATGCCGATGGCTATTACTGGATCACCGGCCGCGTCGACGACGTGATCAACGTGTCGGGCCACCGCATGGGCACCGCCGAGGTCGAAAGCGCCCTCGTCGCCCACGCCAAGGTCGCCGAAGCGGCGGTCGTCGGCATGCCGCACGAGCTCAAGGGCCAGGGCATCTACGCCTATGTGACGCTGATGAACGACGTCGAACCCTCCGACGCGCTGCGTGCGGAACTGGAGAAATGGGTCCGCACGGAAATCGGCCCGATCGCCAAACCGGACTTCATCCAATGGGCGCCGGGCCTGCCCAAGACCCGCTCCGGCAAAATCATGCGCCGCATCCTGCGCAAAATCGCCGAGAACGACACAGGCTCCCTCGGCGACATCTCAACCCTCGCCGAACCTCAGGTCGTCGACGAGCTCATTCAGAATTCGCTCTATCACCTCAAGAAGTGAGGATGTACGAAACCGCAATAGAGTTCACATCACGAACAACCTCCGAAAAATCGCAAAGGTCGCCCACTCGGGCGGCCTTTCTTTTTGCAGAAACGCCAGAGCCTCAGCACCGCAGCACCTGATGCCATTCCGCCCGCAGCCCCGCTTGCGGAACAATATGCCAAACCAGCGTCAAAACCGCCGCCGCGCTCAGGTCTTTCGGAAATTTATGACACTGCATGGCAGCCTCTCCTGTTTCAGACCACCAATGTCGCCCCTAAACCCCTTCCAAACGCTTAATTCCCGGGCTTGCCCCTGCAACATTTCATTAAAATTGTCGCAATCCCGGCTTCTCCACAAAAAAGCGCCCTCACAGAGCGCAACCTCCACAGAATCTTAACCTTGATCGGCCCAGCATCCGACATGGACACACGCGAGATCACAGACGAGATCCACTGGGAGGAGCTGGCCGACACGGTCGATGCGCCGCTGTCGCAGCGCTGGCTCTATGGCGAGGCCGCGAAACGCATCGGGCGCGACGCCCGCCGCTTTGTCATCTCGGACGCCCGCAGACCCGTGGCCCTTGCGCAGGTCCTGCATCGCCCTATCCTTGGTGCCAAGATCAGTGTCGCGCTCCGCGGCCCGCTGTTTCTCAACGCCGCGCCCGACAAGGCGACCGAACAAGCGGTGGTTCAAAGCCTGCGCGCCGCCCTGCCCTTTGGCCTCAAACTCATGAGCCCGGACAGCCGCCTGCCCGGCACACTCGGCCGTCTCGGCCTGACGCCCGCGCCCGAAGTGGTGGAACTGGACCTGCGCCCGCCGCTCTCCGACATGCGCCTAGGCCTCAATGGAAAATGGCGCAACGCCCTGAAAAAAGCCGAAAAATCAGACCTGCATGTGACCCGTCTCGCGCCCTCGCCCTCGGTCTTGCGGCCCTATCTCCTGTTGGAAAAACACCAACAGGCGCAGCGGCATTACCGCGGCCTGCCGCCCGAATTCGCCCTCGCTCTGCAAGATGTCGCGCCGAAATCCCTACGGTTGTTCGAGGTGGATGACGCCTTCATGCTGTTCATCCTGCACGGCACCTCGGCCACCTATCAGATCGGTCATACCGGCCCGCGCGGCCGCGCGGCCGCGCGGTGAACGCCCACAATCTGATCCTTTGGGAGGCGATCAAGCGGCTGAAACTCGAAGGCGTGCGCAAGCTCGATCTCGGAACGATCGACACAAGGCGCGCGCCCGATCTCGCCCGGTTCAAGCTGCGCACCGGGGCCACCGCCCGCGTCCTCTCCCCCGCCGCACTGATGTGATCCCCCTCAGCCCAGCTCCTCAATCCCCTGTCCGGTAATATTTCCGCCGCGCTTCCACCTCGATGTCGAGCCGGAGCTGCACCTGCGCAATCCGCCGGATCAGCGCCTTACGAGCCTCCGCCTCCACCGTCTCCTTCAACTGCGCATTCAACGCCTCGATCTCTTTGCGCATTTCGAATTCGCGCGGCACCACACCTGCCTCCGCCATGATGCGAAACCCCGCCGCGTCCGTGTCATTGCCGCTGCGCGTGTTGAGCGGCTTGCCCGCCCCTTTCAGATTGTCGAGTTGTCCCTCGGCCTGCGCTTTGAGGATCTGACGTTCACTGAGAGAAGACCATTTCATCGCGCATCCTTTCGGCTCAATTCGTCAACTTAGTTGACAATATAGGCCGCCTGTCGCACAACCGCAAGAAAAGGACGACGCGATGACAGACATGACAGAGATGAGCCTCGCCGATCAGCTTTACGCAGGCATTCAACTGACCCGACCGCTCCTGCGCAACATCACCGCGCGGGTCGAGCATGACCTCGCGGGCACCGGCATCACCGTCGGCCAGCGCGCCATCCTTGAGGCGCTGCTCACGCTCGGGAAGGCCACCGCACCGCAGATCACCGCGCATCTCGATGTGACGCGGCAATTCGTCGGGCGCGAGATCAAGATTCTGCATGATGAGGGCAAGCTCCTGCGCGTCGACAACCCGCGCCACCGCGCCTCGAAACTCTACCGTCTCTCGGAAGAGGCCCGCGCCATCATCACCGCCATCCGTATCCGCGAAGCCCGCGAGATCGCGGCGTTTTCCAAAGGCTTCACGGCAGAAGAAATCCGGGGGTTCTACAAGATCCTGTCCACGCTCAACCGGGAGTTTTCCCAAATAAAAACCAAGTAAATCATTGTTTAAAATTGGATAATTTCACACCCTGTCCGGATTTTTGAAATTTTCAGGAACCCTGCACGCGTCTCGTTCATTGTCTCTGCATACCACATGCCAACGCATGAGTGAGAGGAGAAAACGATGAAAACCCTGACGCAGAAACTGATGACCACCGCAACCGCGATCACCCTTCTGGCCACCCCGGCGCTTGCCGAGATGACCAGCCAGACAGAGGCAGAGGTCACTTCCGATGACGTCACCATCGAACAGAATGCAGAGGCCGGCGCAACCGCCGACACGGGCATCTGGCAGGAGACCCAGGACGGCGCTGCCGATCTGGCGGACGCCACCGGCGAGGCCGCATCCGAGGCCTGGGATGCCACAAAATCCGGCGCCGAGAAACTTGCCGATGCGCTCGCGACCTTCGGCAATGAGACCGTGACCGAGATCACCGGCACCAAGGTCGTGACCGAGAACGGCACGGACATCGGCGAGATCGACGCCATCGTCACCGCCGAGGGCGGCATTATGGCCGTCGTGGGCATGGGCGGCTTCCTTGGCATCGGCGAGCATGACGTGCTGATCCCGGTGGACGAATTCGCCATGGTCGACGACAGCACCGTGATGATCGAAGGCGCAACCGAGGCCGAGCTCGAGGCCATGCCGGATGTCGATGTCTCCGCCTACACCGAAGTGGAGGGCGACATGACCCTCGAACAAGCGATGAATTCGTAACACGCCCTTTCGCCTGAAGGCGACCCCCCCGCCCGGATGGTCCTCCGGGCGGGGTCTTTTGTCAGAATGTCAAAGACTTACTGAAGCGCCGCGTCGGTGATCTCAAGCGTATAGGCGCCTTCCGGCTCCTTGGTGATCACCGGATCGGAGCCGCCGGACAGGAGCGACGCCACCGTGCGTTCATAGTCCGCAACGTCCAGCGCGCCGTTCGAACCGGCGGTCAGTTTGGCAACCTCGGTCATCATGCGCACCTGATGCTTCATGGTCTGCGCGCCAGTCTCGTCGTATTCGAGCACGATCTCGGCGGCCTCTTCCGGATTCTCCTCGGCGTATTTCCAGCCCTCCATGGAGGCCTTCACGAAACGCACCATCTTCTCCTTGAAGGCTTCGTCGGAGAGGTTCTCTTCGAGCACATAAAGACCGTCTTCCAGCGTCGCCACGCCCTGATCCTCATACTTGAAGGTGATGAGATCGTCGGCGGAAATGCCCGCATCAATCACCTGCCAGTATTCGTTATAGGTCATGGTGGAGATACAGGCCGCCTGCTTCTGCAACAGCGGATCGACGTTGAAGCCCTGTTTGAGCACGGTCACACCGCCCTCGGAGCCATCGGTCGGGATGTCGAGTTTGCCCATCCAGGACAGGAACGGATATTCGTTGCCGTAGAACCAGACGCCCAGCGTCTTGCCCGGAAAATCTTCCGGACCGGTGATGCCCGTCTCTTTCAGGCAGGTCAGCATCATGCCGGAGCTCTTGTAAGGCTGGGCGATGTTCACAACCGGCGCACCGTTTTCACGCGCCGCCAGAGCCGACGGCATCCAGTCGACCATGACATCGGCCCCGCCGCCCAGGAGCACCTGCACAGGCGCAATGTCCGGGCCACCGGCCTTGATCGTCACATCGAGATCCTCGGCCTCGTAAAAGCCTTTCTCCAGCGCCACGTAATAGCCCGCGAACTGGGCCTGGGTGACCCATTTGAGCTGCAACGTCACCTCGTCGGCCGCAAAGGCACCGGAAGCCATGGCGGCGAGAGCGGCAGCGCTCGTCAGGAGTTTCTTCATCGTCTTACAACCTCCAAGTTGTGAATTTGGCCGGGGCGTTCCCCCCCGTGCCATTGCAAATGCGGTTACCCGCGTTGGGACGGGTGCCAGAAGGTCACCCCCTTCTCGATCAACGACACCAGCCCGTAAAACGCCGATCCCGTGACAGCCGCCACCGCAATCTCCGCCCAGACCATATCAAGGTTGAGACGTCCGACTTCGGTGGAAATCCGAAACCCCATGCCTTTGATGGGCGAGCCGAAGAATTCGGCGACAATCGCGCCGATCAGCGCCAGGGTTGTCGCAATTTTAAGCCCGTTGAAAACAAAGGGCATGGCGGCCGGAAGCCGCAGTTTCAACAAGGTCTGACCATAGGACGCCGAATAGGTCCGCATCAGGTCGCGCTGCATCGAATCCGTCGCCTGCAACCCCGCCACCGTGTTCACCAGCACCGGGAAGAACACCATGACCACGACCACGGCAGCCTTGGATTGCCAGTCGAAGCCGAACCACATCACAAGGATCGGTGCGATGCCGACGATCGGCAGGGCCGCGATGAAATTGCCGATCGGCAAGAGCCCGCGCTGCAAAAACGGCGAGCGGTCGATCAGCACCGCAGTGAGCACCGCAGCGCCGCAGCCGATAACATAGCCCGACAGTGCACCCTTGAAGATCGTCTGTACGAAATCCTGCCACAGGATCGGCACGGAGGTCACGAGCCGGGCCCAGATCGCCGAGGGCGCCGGCAGGATGACGGGCGAGACCCCGAACAGCCGCACCACCATTTCCCACAAGAGAATCAAGGTGATGCCAAACAGAACTGGCACGACCCACTGGGTACTCTTGCGCATCGCGAACCGGGTATTGAGCCACCAGAGGCCCAACCAGACCGCAAGGACAAGAAGGACATAAAGCGGTTTCATTGCGCCATCCCCATCTTCTTGAGAACCACCCGTTCAAACACCCCCACCACGATCACAAGCGCGGCCGCCAGCGCCGCGGCGGCGAACAGTGCCGACCAGATCTGGATCGTCTGACCGTAGTAAGACCCCGACAACAACCGTGCGCCAAGCCCGCGTGTCGCCCCGGACGGCAGTTCCGCCACGATGGTGCCCACCAGGGCCGCCGCCACGCCGACTTTCAGCGAGGCGAAGAGATAGGGCATCGAAGACGGCAGGCGCAGTTTCCAGAAGGTTTCCGCGCCGGAGGCATTGTAGGTCTTCATCAGGTCGAGCTGCATCTGATCCGGTGCGCGCAGCCCCTTCACCATGCCCACCACGACCGGAAAGAACGACAGATAGGCCGCGATGATCGCCTTGGGGATCAGCCCGGAAATGCCCATCGAATTCAGAACCACGATGATCATCGGTGCAATCGCCAGAATGGGAATGGTCTGCGATGCAATCGCCCAGGGCATCACCCCCAGATCCATCGCCTTGTTGTGCACGATCCCGACCGCCAGAGCGACGCCGCCCAGCGTGCCGATCCCGAAGCCCAGAAGCGTTGCCGACAGCGTGATCCAGCCATGGAACACGAGCGAGCGTTTCGAGGTGATCTTTTTCGCCACCGTCGTGTCCCAAAGCTCCGCCACCACCTGATGCGGTGCCGGAAGTTTCGGACGCTCCTGCGCCAGCGTGTCTGTCACCAGCGTGCCGAAGGTCACCTCCGTGCCCGCCCGCGCTGCCTGATCATAGGTCCACTGGCTGTTCATCTTGATCGCGGCACCATACCAGACGACCACGATCACGGCGAGAACGGTGAGAACCGGGACGATCTTGTTCATGCCAGGTTCTCCCCAAGACCCTCACGGCAAAGGGGGCTCAGCCACCATGCCTGCGGCAGTTTCCCATGATCAGCCCTGCGACATTTGGCGCCAAAAGAAGCATCGCGGTCGCCGACACGCCTCCGGCACATGTCCGGTGCTTTGCCACGTGGGCCAGGAGGGATTGTCTGTGCCAAATCTCTCATTCTGCATGCCCCGCTCTGAGGCCCTCACGGACCCGGTGGGCGATCTTGATGAACTCTTCACTGTCGCGAATTTCGAGCGGTCGCTCTTTCGGCAGGGTGCTTTCGATCACATCGGTGATCCGTCCGGGGCGTGGCGACATCACGACGATTTTGGTCGAGAGATACACCGCTTCGGGGATCGAGTGGGTCACGAAACCGATGGTCTTGTTGGTCGCCGCCCAGAGTTTCAGAACCTCTTCGTTCAGCTTGTCGCGGACGATCTCGTCCAAGGCGCCAAAGGGTTCATCCATCAGGAGAATTTCCGCATCGAAGGCCAGCGCGCGGGCAATCGAGGCGCGTTGCTGCATGCCGCCGGACAATTGCCAAGGGTATTTCTTGCCAAAGCCCTTGAGGTCCACCAGATCGAGCACCTTCTCGACCCGGGCCGGGATATCCGGCTTCGGGAAATCCATGATTTCGAGCGGCAGGCGGATATTGCCCGCAATCGTGCGCCACGGGTACAGCCCCGCCGCCTGAAACACATATCCATAAGCCCTTGATTTTCTGGTCTCTTCCGGGGTCAACCCGTTGACCGTCAGCGTGCCGCCCGTCGGCGTCTCAAGCCCGGCGATACAGCGCAGAAACGTGGTCTTGCCGCAGCCCGACGGCCCGATGAAGGAGACGAACTCCCCCTTGTCGATCTGGAGATTGACGTCCTTGAGCGCATGCACAGGCCCGTCGTTGGTCTGAAAGGTAAGATCGACGTTCTGCGCGTCGATGACTGGCTTTTTCATTGGCTAATGTCTTTATACTCGCCGCGTTTTCGCGGTCTGTCCCCTGTTGTGCGGGCGGGCCTGAGACGGCCCCACCCTTTTCTTTGCCGTTTGGCTCAGACGCCGGTCACCGGAATGCCAGCGCGTTCCACCGGGCGCGGTGCGGTCAGTTCTTTCCACTTCGACAGCGCCTTGTTCACCGTCGCATTCGGGTCGCGGGCGATGAATTCGCCGTGGCCTTCCTTGGCCTTCAGCTCGCCCTTGTCGACCGCCACATAACCGCGGGTCAACACGTAGCGCGGCAGCGCCGTGACCTCGATCCCCTCAAAGACGTTGTAGTCGATGGAAGACGCCTGTGTCTCGGCGTTGATGGTTTTTGACATCGACGGGTCCATGACAATCAGGTCGGCATCCGCACCCACGAGAACCGCGCCCTTTTGCGGATAGCAGTTCAGGATTTTCGCGATATTAGTGGAGGTTACGGCTACAAATTCATTCATCGTGATGCGGCCCGTTTCTACCCCCATGGTCCAGAGCACCGGCAAGCGATCTTCCAAACCGCCCGTCCCGTTCGGGATTTTCGAGAAATCGCCAACCCCGTAGCGTTTCTGCTCTGTCGTGAAGGCACAGTGGTCGGTCGCCACACAGGACAGAGTGCCCGAGGCAAGCCCGGCCCAAAGGCTGTCCTGATGCTTTTTGTTGCGGAACGGCGGCGACATCACGCGGCGCGCGGCATGATCCCAGTCCTCGTTGAAATACTCGCTCTCGTCCAAGACAAGGTGCTGGATCAGCGGCTCGCCCCAGACCCGTTTGCCATTCATCTTGGCGCGGCGAATGGCCTCGTGGGCCTCTTCGCAGGAGGTGTGCACCACATAGAGCGGCGCGCCCGCCATGTCGGCGATCATGATCGCGCGGTTGGTGGCCTCGCCTTCCACTTGCGAGGGGCGTGAATAGGCATGTGCTTCCGGGCCGGTGTTGCCCTCGGCCAGCAATTTCGTCGTCATCTCGGCGACAAGATCGCCATTCTCGGCATGAACCAAAGGCGTCGCGCCCAGCTCGGCACAGCGTTTGAAAGAGGCGAACATCTCGTCATCGTTCACCATCAAAGAGCCCTTATAGGCCATGAAATGTTTGAACGTGTTGATGCCCTTTTCGGTCACGGTCTTCATCTCGTCAAAGACCTGCTCGCCCCACCAGGTGATCGCCATGTGGAAGGAATAATCGCAGCAAGCCCGCGCCGATTTGTTGTCCCAGACCTTGATCGCATCCAAAAGCGACTGCCCCGGATCGGGCAGCGCGAAATCGACGACCATGGTAGTCCCGCCCGCCAGAGCCGCGCGCGTGCCGGCGTAGAAATCATCCGAGGAATGCGTGCCCATGAAAGGCATTTCCAAATGCGTATGCGGGTCGATCCCGCCCGGCATGACAAAACAGCCCTCCGCATCGAGGATTTCATCGCCCGTCAGGTCCGACCCGATCTCGACGATCTTGCCATCCTCGATTTTCACATCGGCCTTATAGGTCAGATCGGCGGTGACAACCGTGCCGCCCTTGATCACCTTGCTCATCTCATCTCTCCTTGTCGGTCCGGCGGTGCCTTCCATGGGCGCCCTGCCTTCTTTTGTCTTCAAATATCCCGGGGAGCGCGAGGGGCTGGCCCCTCGCCCTTTCTCTCACTCCACGATCTCAGCAGTCTCAAGCACCGCATGCAACAGCACATCGGTCCCCGCCGCCGCCCAATCCTGCGTGATCTCTTCGGCCTCATTGTGCGACAACCCGTCAACACAGGGGCACATGATCATCGTCGTGGGCGCCACAGCGGCGGCCCAGCACGCGTCGTGACCTGCGCCAGAAACAATGTCCATATGCGAATAGCCCAGCGTTTCCGCAGCCTTGCGCACATTCGACACCAGCTCCGGCGTGAAGGTCACTGGGTCGAAATGGCCGACGGGTTCCACAGAACAGCCCACGCCGATCTCTTCGCAAATCTTCGCCGCACGCTCTTCGATCTGGCTGCGCATGGAGGTCAGTTTGGCGATGTCCGGCGTGCGGATGTCGACCGTAAAGACCACTGTGCCCGGCAACACATTGCGCGAGTTCGGCGTGAATTGCATCTGGCCAACACCGCCCACGGCGTTCGGCTGGTGATCCATCGCCACCTCTTGCACCATCTCCAGAATTCGCGCCATGGCGAGGCCTGCGTTGGTGCGCATCGCCATCGGCGTAGACCCAGTGTGCGCCTCCTTGCCGGTGAGCGTGAATTCGAGCCACCACAGGCCCTGACAATGGGTGACGACCCCGATGTCCTTGCCCTCGGCCTCCAGAATCGGCCCTTGTTCGATGTGCAGCTCATAATACGCATGCATCTTGCGCGCACCGACCTTTTCATCGCCTTTCCAGCCGATGCGAGCGAGCTCCTCGCCATAGGTCTTACCTTCGAGATCGGTGCGCCCGTAGGCATATTCCATCGTGTGCTTTCCGGCGAACACACCCGAGGCCAGCATGGCGGGCGCAAACCGCGCGCCCTCTTCGTTGGCCCAGTTGGTGACCACGATCGGGTGTTTCGTCTTGATACCGAGATCGTTCATCGTCCGCACGGCCTCGAGCGCGCCCAGGACGCCCAGAACCCCGTCGTATTTCCCGCCCGTGGGCTGGGTGTCGAGGTGGGAGCCGACGTAGACCGGCAGCGCATCGGGGTCGGTGCCCTCGCGGGTCATAAACATCGTGCCCATGGCATCGACGCCCATCGTCAGCCCCGCCGCTTCACACCAGCTCTGGAACACTTTGCGCCCTTCGGCATCCTCGTCTGTCAGCGTCTGACGATTACAGCCGCCCGCGATGCCTGGCCCGATCTTCGCCATCTCCATCAGACTGTCCCAGAGACGTTCGGAGTTGATCTTGAGGTTTTCACCGGCGGCGGCCATGGGGTTTCCTTTCACATGTCTCATATCGGTCCTGCCAGCGACGGCCTCCCGGCCAGAGAACGGCATGAGGTCCGCACTTCAGCCCTCTCGCACTGCCCTCCCGCCTTGCAGGTTTGACCATTTGGTCAAGGGAACCCTAGCAGCCCCCGGCGAAGATACAAAACCATGCACTTGCCGAAAAACCATGCAAACAGGCCCCAAGTGCGGTTTTAAGGCGATTCCCACTTATGTTTGGCGCTTTTTTTGGCAAACAATAAGCGGTAACGACAGCAGATCGGAGATGGAATGGGAATCGAACGCCAGATGCCGGGACGACAACCACGGACGAGAATCCAGAAAAAGAACACGGAAACCATTCTGGAAGCGGCTTTAGACGTGTTTTCCCAACACGGGTTTCGCGGCTCTACACTGGATCAGATCGCCAAGGCGGCGGGGCTCTCGAAACCCAATCTGCTGTATTATTTCCCTTCGAAAGTGGCGATTCACCGCGAGTTGATCGACGGTTTGATGCAAACTTGGCTCGATCCTTTGCGTAAAATGCAGGCAGAGGGGGAGCCGATCGAAGAGATCCTTGCCTATGTTTTGCGCAAACTTGAAATGGCCCGGGAATACCCCCGCGAGAGCCGCCTCTTTGCCAATGAGATCGTACAGGGCGCGCCCAATATCATGGACAAGATCGAGGGCGAGCTGAAGGATCTGGTCGACGAAAAGACCCAGGTGATCGAGGGCTGGATCTCCGCCGGGCGCATCGCTCCGGTCGACCCCTATCACCTGATCTTCTCGATCTGGGCCACCACCCAGCATTACGCCGATTTCGACGCCCAGATCCGCGGTATCCTCCATCCTGAGGGCGACAGCCATTTCGAAGCCGCCCGCGCCCATCTCGACACGCTGTTCCGCCGGATGCTGACACCGTGAGGCCCGACGCATGGTCCCAGGCGTCTTTCGCGAACGCTATTGGTTAACAACGCTCTCGTTAACCAAGAGCAAATATTCCCGCCGGTATTAACCCTTGAGATACCATAACCCTTTATAAAGGAAGATGGTGGGGGCTCCTGAAAAGAAGGAGCACGAGCATGACCAATGTAACGGGCGTGCCGGCTTTCGGCGGGGGTGGGTTTGCCTTTCGGCAACCTCCCGATCCACCGGAGCCCGCCGTGCCACAAGTCGCGGGAACCGCGCTGAACGGAACGGCAACTTATACCAAAGGGAACGAGCTTCCCGGTCAGAACGGCACAGATGTCAGCTACAACAAGACGACTGCAACGTCTCAGACGCATGCGGTGAACAGCACGATTTCCGACACGGAAACCTTTGCCTTTGGCGAAGACCTGCCGGAGGACATTCTCGTCGGTCCGACACCGGCCTTTCAGGCGTCTGTCCTCGAGGTCGAGTTGGATCTGCGCAATGCTCTGGCCGAGATCGCCGCGAAACGCAGCCAAACTGCCGACGAGGCGGCCATCGCTCCGGCCTCTGCGGCAACCGGAACGGTCCCGGCAGCCACGGCAGAGGGTGTGGATCGGGCCGAAAAGATCGCCAAAGACACCCAAACTGCTCTGACGGCCACACCGTCCGAGGCTCAGGACCCCGAAACCCGTTATGCCGGTCCCGCAGCGGTTCAGAGGACACCTTACGGCGGGTGATCCCGATCACGCGTCAGGATGGCGCGGCTTACACAGATGACCGGACATGGCAACAGGGACCCACGGTTCACTGACCGACCAGCGACGTCCAAAAGAAACCCCGCGCCAAGGGATAAAGCACGGGGTTCAGTGAAACTTTGTCCGAATTTTGCCCCCCCCCCGACAGCCGTCGCTGTTTCGGGGTCTTGGTGCTGCGCGGAAGGTTTCCCCTCCGCGCCGGCTCCCTCATTCTGCGACGCAGGCCGCGACGTTGTTCGGATGGGTCGTCCAGTTGGCATAGTCCCCCACCTTACGGCCCGTGCGCTCGTCCACCTCGCCTTTTTCCAGCGTTTTCATCGTGATACAGCCTTCGACCGGGCAGACATTGACACAAAGGTTGCAGGCGACGCATTCGTCGTCCTTGACCGTGAAGGTCCGGTCCGCGCCCATTTCGATCGCCTGGTGCGAGGTGTCCTCGCAAGCCGCATAGCAGCGCCCGCATTTGATGCAGTCGTCCTGATTGATTACCGCCTTGGTGACATGGTTCAGGTTGAGATACTGCCAGTCGGTGACATTCGGAACCGCCCGCCCGGAAATCTCCGCGACCGAGGTGAACCCTTTCTCATCCATATACTGGCTCAGCCCCGAAATCATCTCCTGCACGATCTTGAACCCATAGGTCATCGCCGCCGTACAGACCTGCACGTTCGACGCGCCAAGGGCGAGGAACTCCGCCGCATCGCGCCATGTGGTCACGCCGCCGATGCCGGAGATCGGCAGACCCGCCGTTTCCGGATTGCGCGCGATCTCGGCCACCATATTGAGCGCGATGGGTTTCACCGCCGGGCCGCAATAGCCGCCATGGGTGCCTTTGCCGTCGATCATCGGCTCAGGGCTGAACGTGTCGAGGTTCACCGAGGTGATCGAATTGATCGTGTTGATCAGGCTGACCGCATCGGCGCCGCCGCGTTTGGCCGCCTCGGCCGGGTAGAGAATATTGGTGATGTTCGGCGTCAGCTTGACGATCACCGGCAGGTCGGTCGTCTCCTTGCACCAGCGCGTCACCATCTCGATATACTCGGGCACCTGCCCCACGGCAGAGCCCATGCCCCGCTCAGCCATGCCATGCGGACAGCCAAAGTTCAGCTCGAACCCGTCACAGCCGGTCTCGGCGATGCGCGGGATGATGCTCTTCCAGCTCTCCGCATCACAAGGCACCATGACCGAGGCAATCAGCGCCCGGTCCGGGTAGTCCTTTTTCACCCGCGTCATCTCTTCGAGGTTCACCTCCAGCGGACGGTCGGTGATCAGCTCGATGTTGTTGAGGCCCAGCAAACGCCGGTCGGCCCCAAAGATCGCGCCGTAACGCGGGCCGGAGACGTTGACCACGGGCGGACCTTCCTCGCCCAGCGTCTTCCAAACCACCCCGCCCCATCCGGCCTCGAAGGCGCGGCGGACGTTGTATTCCTTGTCGGTCGGCGGCGCGGAGGCCAGCCAGAAGGGGTTCGGGCTTTTGATGCCGCAAAAAGTGCTCGTCAGATCGGCCATGGCTCAGCCCTCCATCAGCTTAGCGTGGATGTCTTCTGCGGCGTCGCGACCCTCGGCCACCGCCGTCACGGTCAGGTCTTCGCCGCCCGAGGCGCAATCGCCCCCGGCCCAGACGCCCGCCACGGACGTGCGGCCCACGGCATCGACCGCGATCTTGCCGTCGGTGATTTCGAGCCCTTCCGGCGCGCCATCCAGCGTCTGGCCGATGGCCTTGAACACCTGATCTGCCGGCAGGCGGAAGGTCTCGCCCGTGCCCTTCAGGCTGCCGCCCTCCTCGGAGGTGTATTCGAATTCGACCTCGGCCACCGCCCCGTTGCCGTAGACCGCCACAGGGGCGGCATTATAGAAAATCTGCACGCCTTTCGAGGTCGCGAAATCCTGTTCGTACTCGGAGGCGGACATGCGCGCCCGGCCCCGGCGATAGACCATGGAGACGTTCTGCGCGCCCAAGAGTTTCGCCTGAACAGCGGCATCCACGGCAGTCATGCCGCCGCCGATCACCACGACATTGCGCCCAACGGGCAGTTTCGACAGGTCTGCGGCCTGACGCAACTCGGAGATGAAATCCACCGCATCCAGAACGCCGGGTTTGTCTTCGCCCTCGGCCCGAAGCGCATTGACGCCCGCCAGACCGATCGCGAGGAACACCGCGTCATACTCGGCCTTCAAAGCGTCGAGCGACAGACCGTCACCCAGCTTCTTGCCGTTGACGACGGAAATCCCGCCGATCTGCATCAGCCAGTCGACCTCTTTCTGGGCATAGCCATCGGGCGCCTTGTAAGACGCGATGCCATATTCGTTGAGACCGCCGGATTTGGGCCGGGCGTCAAACATGGTCACGTCATGGCCTTTCATCGCCAAACGGTGCGCAGCCGACAGACCCGCAGGCCCCGCGCCCACCACGGCCACCGTCTTGCCGGTCGGCTCGGCGCGGGCAAACGGATGCACTCCCGCCGCCATCAGCGTATCCGTGGCGTAGCGTTGCAGACGACCGATCTCCACCGGCTTACCTTCCGCCACTTCGCGCACACAGACCTCTTCGCAGAGCGTCTCCGTCGGACAGACGCGGGCGCACATCCCGCCCAGAATGTTCTGTTCGAAAATGGTCTTCGCCGCCGCTTCGGGCGTGCCGGTCAGGATCTGACGGATGAACAAAGGCACGTCGATCGAGGTCGGACAGGCGGTCATGCAGGGCGCATCGTGGCAAAAGTAACAACGATCTGCGGCGACCAGCGCCTCATGGTGATCGAGCACCGGATGCAGATCGGAAAACTGCGCCGGATAGCTTTCCGCAGGCAGGCGTCCGGGCTGAATACCGGGCGTCAACGGCGTGTTGGACATAGGGCTTGCTCCCTGTTGGCTTGCTTTTTATTGTGACTCACCGTGACAGCGGCAGAAATTTTATCAAGCGGTAAAATTTAAGCCCGGTCATTTTCGGTCTTTTCCCAAAGCCCGCGCCACATAATGATGCGCAAGCGCCCAAAACATGAGCAGAGTTTGCCTCGCCGCAACGGCATCTCCCCCCGAAATCGGGTTTTCACGCAACGTCACAGGCCCTATATACGGAGGACAGAAAAGACCAAACCGGGCCCACGAGAAAACAAGAACCGGGCGGGCCATAATCCGAGTGGAACATATGACAAAGCAAAACGACGCCGACGTGGCTTTCATCCAGGCGCTTGCCGAACTCCTCACCGCCAATGATCTCACCGAACTCGAAGTCATGCGTGAATATGGCGACAACGACAGCCTCAACGTCCGCGTGAGCCGCGCCGCGCCGCAGGCCATCGTTCAGACCGTGGCCGCCCCGGCCGCCGTCGCCGCCGCTCCCGTGGCCGCCGCCCCCGCAGCGGTTTCCGTCGCAGCCAACGCTCCCGATCCGTCTGAAGACCCGAACGCCGTGGCCTCGCCGATGGTCGGCACCGCCTACCTGTCGCCGGAACCGGGTGCCGCCGCCTTTGTGAAAATCGGCGATCAGGTCTCCGAAGGTCAGACGCTTCTGATCGTCGAGGCGATGAAGACCATGAACCACATTCCGGCCCCGAAATCCGGCACTGTGAAGCGTATCCTCGTGGATGACGGCCAGCCGGTCGAATTCGGCGCGCCCTTGATGATCATCGAATAAGGGGCACCCCGATGTTCGATAAAATCCTCATTGCCAACCGTGGCGAGATTGCCCTTCGGGTGATCCGCGCCTGTCGCGAGATGGGCATCCAGTCGGTTGCGGTCCATTCCACCGCCGATGCGAACGCCATGCATGTGCGCATGGCCGACGAGGCCGTGTGCATCGGCCCGAACAGCTCGGCCCAGTCCTACCTGAACTTTCCGGCGATCATCGCGGCCTGCGAAATCACCGGCGCGCAGGCGATCCACCCGGGCTATGGCTTCCTGTCGGAAAACGCCGCCTTCGTGCAGATCGTCGAGGACCACGACCTGACCTTCATCGGCCCCTCCGCCGAGCACATCCGCCAAATGGGCGACAAGATCACTGCGAAAGTCACCGCTGAAAAGCTTGGCATTCCGGTCGTTCCGGGCTCCAAGGGCGGTGTGCCCGATGTCGACACGGCGAAGAAAACCGCCGCCGAGATGGGCTATCCGGTGATCATCAAGGCAACCGCCGGTGGCGGTGGTCGTGGCATGAAAGTGGCACTGAACGAGGCCGAGCTGGAAGTCGCTTTCCGCACTGCGCGCTCGGAGGCCAAGGCCGCCTTCGGCAATGACGAGGTTTACATGGAGAAATATCTCCAGAAACCGCGTCACATCGAGGTTCAGGTCTTCGGCGACGGCCAGGGCGGCGGCGTCCACCTTGGCGAGCGCGATTGTTCGCTCCAGCGTCGGCACCAGAAAGTGTTCGAAGAGGCCCCCGGCCCCTGCATCACGCCCGAAGAGCGCGCCCGCATTGGCGGCATCTGTGCCAAGGCCATCGCCGAGATGGGCTATAAGGGCGCGGGCACCATCGAATTCCTCTACGAGGACGGAGAGTTCTATTTCATCGAGATGAACACCCGTCTTCAGGTGGAACACCCGGTGACCGAGGCGATCTTCGGTCAGGACCTCGTGCGCGAACAGATCCTCGTGGCCTCTGGCGAAAAGCTGTCCTTCTCGCAGGACGATCTGAAGATCAACGGCCACGCCATCGAAGTGCGGATCAATGCCGAGCGCCTGCCGAATTTCGCCCCCTGCCCCGGCAAGGTGACGCAATACCACGCGCCCGGCGGTCTTGGCGTGCGGATGGATTCGGCGCTCTACACCGGCTATTCGATCCCACCCTATTACGACAGCCTGATCGGCAAGCTGATCGTGCACGGGCGCGACCGGGACGAAGCGCTGGCGCGGCTCAACCGCGCGCTTGGCGAGTTGATCGTCGACGGTGTGGACACCACATTGCCGCTGTTCAACGCGCTGTTGCAGGACAAGGACATCCAGTCCGGGGATTACAACATCCACTGGCTGGAAAAATGGCTCGCTGCCCAGTTCGGCTGAGTTCTACCCTTCCGGGATCAAAGGCCGCCTCACCGGGCGGCCTTTTCTTTTGCCCGAAACCGCGTCAAATTCGCGTCATGAACCACATCGAACTGACCCCGGAGCTGATCCTGCAAGCCTATGCCAATGGCGTCTTTCCCATGGCCGAAAGTCGCGACGACGACAGCCTGTTCTGGGTCGATCCCCGCGACCGGGGCATCCTTCCGCTGGACGGCTTCCACATTTCGCGCTCGCTCGCGCGGCTGATCCGACAGGACCGATACCGGGTAACGCTCAACCGCGATTTCATCGGCGTAATGGAAGGCTGCGCCGACCGGGAGGAAACCTGGATCAACGCCACAATCTTCGATCTCTACTGTGAACTTCACGACATGGGCTTTGGCCATTCGGTCGAGCTATGGGACGAGGACCGTCTTGTCGGCGGCACCTATGGCCTTGCGCTTGGCACGGCGTTTTTCGGCGAAAGCATGTTCTCGCGCGTGCCCAGTGCCTCGAAAATCGTGTTGGCCTATCTCGTGGCCCGGCTGCGCCTCACCGGCTTTACCCTGTTCGACACGCAATTCCTGACCGAGCATCTCGCCAGCCTCGGCGGCATCGAGATTTCCCGCGCCGAGTACCGCGTGCGGCTGCGCAAAGCCTTGGAAACACGCGCGGATTTGACGGTGCTTCCGGCCCCGCTCACTCCTGAGCTTGTGCTGTCGGAATGTCGCAGGTGAGCGGCCAGATGTCGTAACGCGGGTGATCCATGGCGTTGAGCGCTGGCGAGGACGCGATCATCCAGCCGGAAAACACCGGCGCCTCGATGCCTTGCGCGCGCACGACGAGATAGGCGTAGGCATTCCCCGAGGGGTTGTCCGCCGGGTAGCGGCAATCGCCCAGAAACACCTCAATCCGGCCGAAGCTGGCGCTCTGCCCGGTCTCGAGCGTCAAATCCCTGACCGCGCCGGTGAGCTTGTCGAGCGCCCGCACCGCCGCCCCGGAAGAGGAAACGACATGCTCCTGAATTTCGGTGGTGATGTCGCGCAGCTCCTGCTGGAAATCACCGTTCGGGAGATTTTGCAGATCCTCGAGAGACAGCCCCCCCGCGCCGAACCCACCGACATTATCGCCCTCGTCGAGCGGCTGGATGGTGATCTGGTCGAGCCCGGTTTCGAGATCGTCGTCAAACCCGCCCTCCTGCGCAAACGCCGGAGCGGTCGCGATCAGAGCCACCCCGATGACAGCCACCCAACGCGTCATTCCGCACTCCCCTCATCACTGCCGGTGACGAATTTCAGCAAGAGGTTGATCAGGCTGACCGAGCCCTGTGTGTCGGCGATCACCTGACCGTCCTCGAAATTGAACATCGAGCCGCCCGGCACCAGTTCGACGAAATTGCCGCCCAGAAGCCCTTCGGAGGAAATCATCGCCGCCGTGTCATCGGGCAACAGCACATCGCCATCGAGCGTCAGTTGCGCCTCGGCGCGAAACGTGTCGCGGTTGAGATCGAGCCCGGATACCGTGCCGATCTTGACCCCCGCCAGCCGCACATCCGTGCCGGTGGAAATCCCCTCGGCGGAGCGGAAGGAGGCGGTCAGGTTGTAGTGATCGGGAGCGGAGACGCCAAAGCCAGTGACCTGTCCGGCGTAGACCAGAAAGCCAAGCGCGAGCGCGATAACGCCCGCACCGACCGCGACCTCTGTCGGATTCTCGGCCATTATTCCGGCTGCCAGGCCTCGTAGTCACGCCGCTCGACAGGCTGGGCGCGACGGATGGAGCCAGCGGGCGCATAGGCGGCGGGCGTACCGGTCAGGTTCTCGACATGCTCCTTTTCCCACGGTTTGTGGGCGAGCGGTTCGTGACCGGGGTGGTTCGCAAACGTATGGTGCAGCCAGCCATGCCAGTCGGGGCTGATGCGGGAGGCTTCGATTTCGCCATTGTAGACCACCCAGCGGCGGGTATCGGCCTCATTGCGGTAGAATTTGTTGCCCTGAGCGTCTTCACCGACCTTGACGCCGTGACGCCAGGTGAAGAATTGGGTGCCGATGGTCCCGTCTTTCCACCAGATGAGAGAGCGCAGAGCCGTGTTCAAAATCCCCATGACGTCGTCACCTTTCGAATGTCGCTTGGTCTTTCTATGGACCATCCGGGCGCGGAGGTCCAGAGGGGAGCGCCACGCCTTGCGGGTTTTCGAAACGGCCCGCCCCGCCAAAGCAAAACCCCGCCGATCGGGGCGGGGTTTCAGATCTCAGGACGCGGTCGCTTCCTTGCTCTTTTCCTCGTCGGAATAGATCATCAGCGGCTTCGCGGGCGAGGTCACCGCTTCTTCGTTGACCACCACCTCGGTTACATTGTCCATGCCCGGAAGTTCGAACATCGTGTCGAGCAGGATGTCCTCGAGAATGGAGCGCAGCCCCCGCGCGCCGGTCTTGCGCTCGATTGCGCGTTTGGCAATGGCCGTGAGCGCCTCTTCCGTGAAGGACAGTTTCGCATCTTCCAGTTCGAACAGGCGCTGATACTGTTTCACCAGCGCGTTTTTCGGCTCTGTCAGGATGGTGACCAGCGCGTCTTCGTCAAGGTCTTCGAGCGTGGCGAGCACCGGCAGACGTCCGACGAATTCCGGGATCAGGCCGAATTTCAGCAGATCTTCGGGCTCGAGTTCCTTGAACAGCTCACCGACGCCGCGGCTGTCATTGTCCTTCACATCGGCGCCAAAGCCCATCGCCGTGCCCTTGTTGCGCTGCGCGATGATGCGGTCGAGACCGGCAAAGGCACCGCCACAGATGAACAGGATGTTCGTCGTGTCGACCTGGAGGAATTCCTGCTGCGGGTGTTTGCGCCCACCCTGCGGCGGCACGGAGGCGACGGTGCCTTCCATGATTTTCAAGAGCGCCTGCTGCACGCCCTCGCCCGACACGTCGCGGGTGATCGAGGGGTTGTCGGATTTGCGGGTGATCTTGTCGACCTCGTCGATATAGACGATGCCGCGCTGCGCGCGCTCGACGTTATATTCGGACGCCTGCAAAAGCTTGAGAATGATGTTTTCCACATCCTCGCCCACATAACCGGCTTCGGTCAGCGTGGTTGCGTCGGCCATGGTGAAGGGCACGTCGAGGATGCGTGCCAGCGTCTGGGCCAAAAGCGTCTTGCCGCAACCGGTCGGGCCGATCAGCAGAATGTTCGACTTGGCAAGCTCGATGTCCCCCGCGCCTTTCGCGGCGTGGTTGAGACGTTTGTAATGGTTGTGCACGGCCACCGAGAGCACGCGTTTGGCGCGCGCCTGACCGATCACGTAATCGTCCAGAACCTGGCAGATTTCCTGCGGCGAGGGCACGCCTTCGGAGGATTTCAGCCCGGAGGTCTTGGTCTCTTCGCGGATGATATCCATGCAAAGTTCGACGCATTCGTCACAGATGAAAACGGTCGGACCCGCAATCAGCTTGCGCACCTCGTGCTGGCTCTTGCCGCAGAACGAGCAGTAGAGCGTATTTTTGCTGTCGCCACTGGACGAATTGCTCATCACATTCCCCTGAGCCCGGGCGGGCTCTCTAACGTTGCCTCTCCGACCGGTGCGACCCGGACGGGTATTCTCGTCACGGCTCAGGTCCCCTTGAGCCGCAGGCCTCCCGAAGGGAGACCGAATTTCGCATTTGTCCCCGAAAGTGTAGGACAGCGGTTTTTCAGGCA
Organism: Celeribacter ethanolicus; assembly: GCF_001550095.1. Taxonomy (GTDB): domain Bacteria; phylum Pseudomonadota; class Alphaproteobacteria; order Rhodobacterales; family Rhodobacteraceae; genus Celeribacter; species Celeribacter ethanolicus. The sequence continues at coordinate 21,790 of NZ_LRUC01000052.1, forward strand.
CAATGGCAAAATCCCATTCGCCTTAATCACCGCGCCTTGACGGGCGAAGCGCGCCGGACTGTTTCAGCCCGCCGCGCCGTTTGTTTTCAAAGCCCGTCTCAGTCCTCGACCGGCGCGCGGCTTTCGACGATCTCGTCGATCAGGCCGAAGTCTTTCGCATCCTCGGGCGACATGAAATTGTCGCGCTCGAGCGCATCGACCACGGTCTGGAGTTCCTGCCCCGTGTGCTTCACATAAATCTGGTTGAGGCGATCCTTGAGCTTTTGCGTCTCTTGCGCATGGATCATGATGTCGGTCGCCTGACCTTGGTAGCCCCCCGAAGGCTGGTGCACCATGACGCGGGAGTTCGGCAGCGAGAAGCGCATGCCCTTCTCGCCAGCGGTCAGGAGAAGCGAGCCCATGGAGGCCGCCTGCCCCATCACGAGCGTCGAGACCTTCGGACGGATGTATTGCATCGTGTCGTAGATCGACAGACCGGAGGTCACGACACCGCCCGGGCTGTTGATATACATGGCGATTTCTTTTTTCGGGTTCTCGGCCTCGAGAAACAGCAACTGGGCGCAGATCAGCGAGGACATGCCGTCATGCACCGGGCCGTTGAGAAAGATGATACGCTCTTTCAGGAGCCGCGAGAAGATGTCATAGGCCCGCTCACCACGGCTCGTCTGTTCGACCACCATGGGAACGAGGGTGTTCATGTAGGTATCAATCGGATCTTTCATCGGGCCCTGCCTGTTGTGTCAACTGATGTGTTAGCGCGGAAGTGTTACCTGAGTCTTAGTGTTGGACCGGGGGGGCTGCAAGAGCGCCTGAACCTTGGGCGAACGCCGCTGTGTGCCAGAGCCCCCGCCTTTGCCGGGGGCCAGCCGGAACGAATCCGATATTTAATTTTAAAAACAATGCATTAATGATCTATTGCATCACAGAACACTGCCCCGGACACAATTACTTGCGTCCGGTGTTGCCGCTTTGCCTCAAATTTGGACAAAATTTTTGCAAATTTTTATCGACCGGGTCTGACAGACAGTTCAGGCCGCCAGCTCCGGAAGCGCCACGAGATGATTGTCCCACGCCAGCCCCGGAACCGCATTCAGAGGCCGCATGTCCTCTTTCATCGCCAGAAGCGCGCCGAACCCGTCGGAGCCGAGATAGCCATCGCCCATTGGCGCGAGCCCGCAGACATCGCCGCGCACCACAGCCCCAAGAAAATTCCCCCCGGCATCGAACCGGTGAATGCGCCCGCCACGCGGCGAACTGATCGCCACCTCGGTGCCATCGCCGGAATGCGACACGGATCCCGCGTAGCCCTTCATCGCATATTGCTCGCCAAGATCGGCCTCCGCCAGCACCACCGCTTCTCCGCGCCGGTGCAGACCGAGTAAGGGCACGGTTTCGCTCTCGTCGCCTTCCCACTGCATGGCAAAGGCGACCTGCTCGTCGGGGGCAAGCGACAGGTGGCGGATCGAATTCTGATGCAGCTCGGGCGCCAGAACATGTTTTTCGACCAGTGCATAGTCCGGCGAGAGATAAACCAGCGACGGCTCCATCACGTCGATGTTGAGCTTCTGTCGCCCCTCGCCGATGTCGGGATGCGTAAAGATGCCGCCATTGGCAACCACAAGCGTGCCATCGGAGAGTTGTTTCACGTCATGCGGCCCGATGCCATGGGTCGGAACCTCGCCAACGCGGGCATAGTTTTTGCGTCGGTCCCAGATGCCCAGAATGCCGCGTTTCTCGGCATAATGGTTCTCCGGCGTCAGCAACAGATCGCCATTCTGAACAAACAACCCATGCCCCATGAAATGCCGCCCCTCCGGCGCATCCAGCCGGTGGGTGATCCGCCCGGTGGCGCAATTGACCACCACGGCGAAGGTGCCGGGACGACGGGCAAAGGCCACGGCCTCGGGTTTCAAAGGGTGCGCGGCGGCGGCGTGTCCCCGGGCCGGGAGCGGCGCGCGGAACAGGATCTGCGCCTGCGCATCGAGCCCGTAAAGCACGTAATCGCCAGAGGCGTCCTTGGCCGCACCAAGATAGGCGGGCGATCCGGCATCGGCCCAGCTCAGGCGCGGCACAACGGTGGCGGCCAATGCGGCTTTAAGGAAGGTACGGCGGGATGTCATGGTCTGTTGTCCAGTATCTTTTTGTTTTTGTGTCGGTTTTGTGTCAGTCGTGTCGCTCAGTCGCCATCGGAGGCGTTGAACCCGGCGGAGACGCCCAGAGGCGCGCCAACCTCATTGGCGAGATGGCCAAGGATCGTGGTGATGTTCTGGCCGATGATCTCGACCTTGAGCCGCCCCATCGGGTCCGCAACGCCTGCGAAGGCGGGATCGTCCAGCTCCTCCACCAGCGCGATGGTCTTCTCGAAAGCGGCCTCGGACAGGGGCATCTCGCCGGGGGCAAGCTTGCGGGCCAGATCGCGGGTCGCCATCAGGATCAGTTCCACGTTGCGCTGGGAGCGCTCGGAGCGATAGGCCTCGGCCCGTGCCGGGCGGGGTTTCTCGAACGTGCCGATCGACCGCCCGATGCGCTGATCGCGGGTGACTTCAAGCGCGGAGGTCAGCATGGTATAAAGCGCCTGAACGCTCTCCATCCTGGAGAGATAAAGCGGATGAGGCGCCTCGCCCGCCAGCAACAGCGTCAGGGCAAAGCCGTCGTCGGCGGTCCATTCCGCCTCGATCGCCTGCCCCATCCGGCCCAGATCATGGGCAATCGCCTGCACCAGATGGCAGGAATAGCTGCCGTCTTCATAGCCGTCGAACTGATCGTCATAAAGCATGTATTCCAGCGCAAACAGCCCGCGCACCGCGATGGAGGCCTGGGCAAAGGCCTCGGGATCGTCGATCACCGGGTCTTCATCCGCGATGTACCCGGACAGGGTGCGCGGGATCAGCCCCTTCTTGTCGGGCCAGAAGGCGATGGCGAGGATACGCCCGTTGGCCTCGACCGGCCCCATATGCAGATGCTGAAGCCCCATCCAGGCGTCGAACGCCGCGTTATAGGCCGGTTTCACCGCCTCCGGCAGGCAGTTGTCCGCCGCCGTGTAGGACAGGGCATGGCTGGCCCCGGCAAAGCGCTCGACTGCGGGCACCGTATGCGTGTTCACCGCGCGCTGCAAAGCGTCGTTCAGCGGATCGGCGGCCATGGGGCTGGCGAAAGGCACGGCCAGCATGAGCGGGAAACAGAGAGCGGCCAGTCTGCGCATTTTGTGCTCCTTCAGAGACTTTCGAGAAACCGGATCAGCGCGGTACGGTCTTCCGGCGGCAACTCCACCACGGCGTCGCGCGCGGCCTCAGCCTCGCCCCCGTGCCAGAGCACCGCTTCCAGAAGGCTGCGTGCCCGTCCGTCGTGCAGGTAGGTGGTATGCCCTGAAACCCGCGCCGTCAAACCGATCCCCCAGAGCGGCGCCGTGCGCCATTCGCGCCCGGTGGCGCGGTGCTCGGGTCGGTCGTCCGCCAGCCCCGCCCCCATGTCGTGCAGGAGCAGGTCGGTATAGGGCCAGATCAACTGAAACGACTGCGGCGCATGGTCCGTGCCTTCGAGCCGGGCGGTCACATGTTTCGGCACATGGCAGGAGGCGCATCCGATGTCATGGAACAACGCCTTGCCCCAGAGCACCGCCGGCGCGTCGAGATCGCGGCGCTCCGGTACGCCGAGGTTGCGGGCGTAAAAGGTCACGAGATCCATACCGGTCTGGTCGATCTCGTCACCGCGGGCATCTCCAGCCCCGTTCGGCGCGTTCAGACACGCGACCTGCTCCACCGTGCAATCGCCCGCAGGCTCCGGGAAGAGCGGCGAGGAAATCCCGATGTCGCCATGAAAGGCGGCGGCGGATTGTTCTTCGACGGTCGGCTCGCCCGCCTTCCAGCCGAAGCGTCCGAGCATAACCTGATCGTACCGCTTCGACCAGACAAGGTTCGGGCGGCCGGAAATGCCGTCGCCATCGGCATCGTCGGGATCGGCCAGCGCCAGAATATCTTCCGCCGGGATCGCCTCCAGAAGGCCCAGACCGATCATCTGATTGGCCACGCGCGGAGAGATTTGCACCTCTCCGGGCAACGCCCCGAAAGACGGATTCGAAATCGAATACAAAGGTTTGCGCAGTGATGCTGCCTCTCCGCCCGAAAGCGTGACGGGGATCTCCTCATAGGCGATCTCCATCCGCCCCTCGGGCGCGAATCCCGCAAGCGACAGATCCTGCAACTGGGTGCCATATCCCGGCACGGGGCGCGTGCGCGGGGTGGCATCGTCCCCGTCGAGATGGGCGAGATAGGCCTCAAGCGCCGTCAGAGGCGCATCCCCCGCAGGCACGGAAAGGCGCAGAAACATCGAGGTCCGGTCGTCGTCCGGGTGCTCCGGCGGATGGCCCCGCCCGTCGTTCACATGACAGCGCTGACACGACCGCGCATTATAAAGCGGCCCAAGCCCGTCGGAGGCCTTGGTCGAGGACGGCGACGAGACCCAGAGCTTGGCAAAAAGCGCATTGCCCAGCTCGAAATCGAGCTTGCTCTCGAAGGGTAGGTTGGCGGGCGGCAGGGTAAAGGCCGTGTCGTCGCCGGTGTCCGTCACGGTGCCCGCGCCGCCCGGATGAGTCTCGAAGGCTTCGGGGGCCATGAAGCTGTCCGGCGTTGCGGTGACACTGGCGACGCGCGCGCGTTCCTCCTGCGTGCGCGGCACGGTCGGCAGGTGCGGATCGGATGTCGGCAGCCCCTCTGCCCCTTCCTGAGCCCAAACACCCTGCCCCATGAGGGACAGGGCCAGAACCGAAGCGAGGGCTTGAGCGGCCTTACTCGGCTTCGTCCATCGGTGCCGCATTGAGCAGCGCATAGCCTTGCTCGCCAAGACGGGCGTAGAGGTCGAGCTGGGTTTCGAGAAAATCAACATGGCCTTCCTCGTCGGTGATCAGCTCTTCGAAGAGGTTCTTGGAAACCGTATCGCCGACAGATTCGCAATAGAGCCGCGCCTCACGATAGAGTGTGAGCGCGTCGTGTTCGCCCGCCAGATCCGCTTCCATCGTCTCTTTCGGGGTTTCGCCGATCCGGAGCGGATCCAGTTTCTGGAGGTTCGGGTGGCCTTCGAGAAACAGAATGCGCTCGATCAGCTTGTCGGCGTGGTTCATCTCCTCGATGCTCTCCTCGCGCGACTTCTTCGCCATCTTCGCGAGGCCCCAGTCCTCCTGGAGCCGGAAATGCACCCAATACTGGGAAATCGCGGTCAGTTCCGACCGGAGTGCTGCGTTCAGGTACTCGATGACCTTCGCGTCGCCTTTCATGGCTTATCCTCTCTGCAAACGGTAATCCTTGAGCCCGCGCAACTCGGCGGGCACTTCAAGGTTAGCATTCTGGCGCATGGTGGAAAGGAAAAGCGACATACAGCCGCCGCAATCCGCCGCCTTGCCCAAAGCGCGGTACACCTTACCCGGCGTGATGATCGTTTCCGGGTCGGACGCCCGCATCCAGTCGATCGCGGCATGAATGTCGCGATCCGTGATGACATTGCAGGAACAGACGATCATATGCACCTCCGAGAAACGACGGCAAAAGAACTGCCCGACAGGTTGCCTCCAGCCTCGAAAGGAACAGGCCGGAAGGAGGTCACCCCCGGCCTGTCCGCCAAGATTTACTGGAAGACGGCTTCCGGGTTGTCGAGGCTGTCGGAGCCTTCGACTTCAATCTCACTCGCGGTTAGCACAGCCACAGCACGTTCGATTACACGGGTCTGCGCGACCAAGGCATCGACAGCGGTCATGATCAGCTCTTCACCGGCCTCGTTGCCACGGCCCAGCATCTGGTCATAGGAGAACCCGGCTTCGGCGGCAGCCTTGATCTGGCCCAGCTCGGCCACGGAATGATCCACCGCGGCGGTCAGATCGGCGGCCAGCGCCGGATCTTTCGAGGCCAGCAGGTCCTCAAGGCTCTCGCCCTTCACCAGCGTGCCGTCGACGCGGACATATTGCCCGGTGTAGACGTTGTGAATGCCCACGCCGTCATAGAAATGCGAGTTGTGGGTGTTGTCGGAGAAACAATCATGCTCTTCCTCCGGGTCGTTCAGCATCAGGCCGAGCTTCATGCGTTCGCCCGCCTGCTCGCCATAGGACAGCGATCCCATGCCGGTGAGCATCGCGGTCACGCCCGCCGCCGGATCGGCCAGAACGGTCTCGCGCGCCTCACCGCCTTCGGACCATTGCGCCACCATATATTCCAGATCGGAGACCAGCAGTTTGGACGCCGCCGTCAGATACTGGCCCCGACGGTCGCAATGGCCGCCGGTGCACTCGTCGCCGGTCAGGTAGTCGGTGTAGGACCGCGTACCAGCCCCGTGATCGGTGCCGTTCAGATCCTGCCCCCAGAGCAGGAATTCGATGGCGTGATAGCCGGTCGAGACGTTGGCCTCAACCTCATCGGCCTCGTGCAGCGTCTCGGCCAGAAGCTCGGGCGTGATCTCGGTCGCGTCGATCTCTTCGCCGGAAATCTCGATGGTCGGGTTGGCGATCACGTTGAGGACCGCCAGCGGGTTCTCGTCGGTGGCGCCGCCATAGGAACCGTCGACATAGTCGATCAGCCCCTCGTCGAGCGGCCAGGCGTTCACCTTGCCCTCCCAGTCGTCGACGATCGGATTGCCGAAACGGAAGACCTCGGATTGCTGATAGGGCACGCGCGCCGCGATCCAGGCGGTTTTCGCAGCCAGAAGCGTGTGCTCGGACGGTTTGGCGATCAGATCGGCGATGGCCGCATCCAGCTCCTGTGCCTTGATCAGCGCGTCGCCATAGGTGGCTTCGGCGATATTGGCATAGTTGGTCACCACTTCGGCTTCGCCCGCGAAGGCGGTGGCAGGCAGGGCGGCGGCGATCACGGCCGTCATCATACGTTTCATCAGGTCTTGTCCCTATTCTGGCATCCGCAGCCCGTGGCGCGGACAGGTCTTCCGATCCGCGTGATCTTGTGTCACGCACTCCCGAAGTAACTGACTTCTTTGGTCGGATAAGTCAATCCTGATTGTTTTGATAGGGATATGAAACTTCCGTGACCCGACGACAACCGGTCGCCCCACACCGCATGGATCTCGGAAAATTCCCGAACTCAATCAAGCGTTTGCCGATACCGCCGCAGCGCCACCACCACCACGACCAGCAGGATCACCGCAATCGCCGCCATGTTGGAGGCAACCTCGGGGAAGCCCGCCCCCTTGAGCATCACCTTGCGCACGAGACGCAGGAAATGCGTCGCGGGAATCGCCGTCCCCAGAGCCTGCGCCCAACCGGGCATGGCCGCGAAGGGGAACATGAAGCCGGACAAAAGCACGGTCGGCAGGATGGTGAAGAACGACAGCTGCATGGCCTGCATCTGGGTCCGTGCCACAGTGGAAACCAGAAAGCCGATGGCCAGATTGACCACGATATAAAGGTTGAACCCGGCGAAAAACGCCAGAAACGACCCGGAGAAGGGCACATCGAACAATGCCCGCGCCGCCAGCAGGAACACGAAGGTCTGGACATAGCCGACAAAGACATAGGGCAGGATTTTGCCCAACATCACTTCGGCAGCCAGGACTGGCGTCGCAATCAGGCTTTCCATCGTGCCCTTCTCGCTTTCGCGCACGATAGCGACGGCGGTGATCAGGATCATCGTCATCGACAGGATGATCGCCAAAAGCCCCGGCACGATATTGGTCGAGGTCTGCTGTTCGGCATTGAACGCCCGATGCACGACCAGATCGAAGGGCGCAGGCGTCGCCGCCGCACCTGCGAGCGGCCCGGTGAGGCTCTGCGCCATGGCGGTTTCCACCACGCCACTCATCGCCCCGATCGCCCCGCCTGCCGCCACCGGGTCGGAGGCATCGACGGTCAACAGGATCTCGGGCGTGAGGCCACGGATCATGTCGCGCTCGAACTCCGGCGGGACGGTCAGAACGACAGAGGCTGTGCCATCCTTGAGCGCCTCTTCACCCTCGTCCGCCGAGGTCACAATACCGATGAAATCAAAGTAATCCGAGGTGTCCATCGCCGCCGTCAGGCTGCGCACCACCGGGCTTTCGTCCGCCACCTCCACGAGCGTCGGCAGGTTGTGCGGGTCGGTGTCGATGGCATAGCCGAAAAGCAGAAGCTGCATCACCGGAATGCCGATCATCATGCCGAAGGTCACCCGGTCACGTTTCATCTGGATGAACTCTTTCACCAGAACGCCAAGAAAGCGCGCGAAAGAAAAGAGATCACCTTTGCGGGTCATGCCAAGACCTCCGCACCGAAATTGTCCTTCGCCCCCGCCATCAGATAGATAAACGCCTCTTCGAGTCCCGCCTTTTTCTCCCCCCACTCATGCGTGCCCAGCGCGCGCTCCCGCTCCGCCAGCGCCTGAAGCGCCGCGCGATCCGTGCCGGAGACATGCAACTCTGCGCCGAAGCGGATCACCTGCCCCGCTGCGCCCTCGGCCTCAAGCCGATCTTCCAGCGCGGTCAGCTCCGGCCCGGTGACGACAAAGGTCGAAAGGCCGATCTGGCCGGGAATGTCACCCGCCGCCCCGTCGATCAGCTTCTTGCCATAGGCGATATAGGCGATGTGGTCGCATTGCACCGCCTCGTCCATGTAATGCGTCGAGACCAGCACCGTGACACCCCTGGCCGCCAACCGCCGGATTTCATTCCAGAAATCGCGCCGCGCCTTCGGGTCAACGCCTGCCGTCGGCTCGTCCAAAAGCAACAGATCGGGGTCGTGGATCATGCAGGCCGCCAGTGCCAGCCGCTGCTTCCAGCCGCCCGAGAGCGTCCCCGCCAATTGCCCCGCCCGCCCCTCGAGCCCGAGATCGCGCACCGCCTCGGCAACAATCGCCTTGCGGTTCTTCATCCCGAACATCCGCGCCACGAAGTCGAGATTTTCTGCGATGGTGAGGTCCTCATAGAGCGAGAACTTCTGCGTCATGTAGCCGACACGTTTCTTGATCGCCCGACTGTCGCGGATGATGTCGAGACCGAGGCAGTGCCCTTCGCCCCCGTCCGGCGTCAGAAGCCCGCACATCATGCGGATCGTCGTCGTCTTGCCCGATCCGTTCGGTCCGAGAAAGCCATAGATCGTGCCCTTCTCGACCTCCATGTCGAAGCCGTCCACGACCTTGCGATCCCCGAAAATCTTGGTCAGCCCTTTGACCGATATGGCCAGATCGCGGCTCATTCCTGCACCGCCGCCCGGGCATCAACCGTCACTGGCTGACCGGGCAGAACGCCTTCCGGGTCGACCACCTCCGCTTCGACGCGGTAGACCAGACGCCCGCGCTGATCGCTCGTGTAGAGGATCGGCGGGGTGTATTGCGGGTCGGATGCCAGCCGGGTGATCTTCGCGGTCAGATCCGGAGGACAGCCCTCGCAGGAGATCTCCACGATGCCCCCCGGCGAGAGGTCCGCGCGTTCGGCCTCCGGCACGAAAAACAGCGCCGTCATCTGATCGGGCGGCAGGATCGAGACCACCGGCGTGCCCGCGCCTGCGACTTCGCCAATCTCGTAGAACACCTTCTCCACCTGCCCTGTCACGGGGGCGTAGACCTGCCGGTCATCGAGATCGGAGCGCGCCAGATCGACCTGCGCCTGAGCCGCCGCCACCGCCGCCTCCGCCGCGCGCTGTTCGGCATCGCGGGCCGGAAGTTCCGAGACCGTCAACTGTGCCTCAAGCTGGGCGACCGCCGCCTGCGCCTCATCCACGGCGGCCTGCAAATCGTCCACCCCCGCCTGCGTCGTCGCCCCCCGCGCCAAAAGCGCCTGCCCGCGCTCCAGCCGGGTCGTCGCGATGTCCTCCGCCACCCGCGCCTGATCGAGAGAGGCGCGCGTCACCGCGATCTCCGCCTCGCGCGAGCCGGTCGACAGGTTGTCCAAAGTCGCCTCTGCCTGCGCCAGTTGCGCCTGAGCCGCACGCAGCGCCGCCGCAGCCTGTTTGCTTTCCAGCGCGAAAAGCAACGCCCCCTTGCCGACCTGATCGCCTTCGGTCACGCCGATGCCCTCGATCCGCCCCGCCGTCGCGGCGGCGGCATAGGTGAACTCACCCTCGATATAGCCATCGTAGACATGCGCGGGCGGCGGGTTGAAGCCCGGATAAATCGCCGCAACAATGGACACGAACCAGCTCGGAAGATCAGCCATGGGGGGCCTCCTGTACGGGAGCGGGATCGAGCCCCGCGCAGAAAATGGTCAGATGGGTGTCGAACAGCCGCGCGAGGCCGATGTCCCCGGGTGTCACCCCCTCGGCCCGAATGCCGAAGACATCGGCCAGAATCACATGCATGAGCACCGGCCCCAGAAGGCTGCGCACCGCCATCTCAGGGTCGACGGGACGGATATGACCACCCGCGACGCCCTGTCTGAACAGCGTGGCGAGCGCGGGCAGAACGCGTCCGATCACCCGCTCGCGATACATCTCGGCAAGGCGCGGATGCGACACCGCCTCGCGCACCACGAGCTTCGGCACGGCCACGATGCGCGGGTCCGACAGGCGGGCTGCAAAGAGTGGCACGAAGCGTTTCAGAAGCACGCGCGGATCGCCTTCGAAGCGCTCGATCTGGATCACCACCTCGCCCACAACAGGGCCGACGGCGCGGTCCACCAGCGCTTCAATCACCGCATCCTTCGACGGGAAATAGAGATAGAGCGCACCTTTCGAAACGCCTGCCCGGCGCGCGATCTGTTCCACCGTGGTGCGGTCGAACCCCTGTTCTGTGAAAAGATCGAGAGCCGCGTCCAGAAGCTCGTCGGGCCGCGCCTCCTTGCGGCGACGAAATTTCGGGGAAGCCTCCCCGCCTGCCTCTTCCCGATCCGACATGAGTGCGCCCCTCCGAGTCGCATCTGAAAAACTAACTGACCAGTCATTTATTTAATTTCACCCCAAAAGTAAAGAGCGGTCGCGATCCCGACCTGTCACGCAAGTTTCATGCGCGACGCCTAAAAGTTGCCCACCCGATGCGACATTTCGTTTCAAAGAAAAGTGAGATAAAATCATAGAGTTGCGGGACGGTGCAAACCCATGCAAAGCTTGATATATATCAACGCCCCGGGCACGGTTCCCCGCAATGGTGCCCCAAAGTCGCGACACCCGTCGCATAACGCATAAGATCGCACACGAAGCGCCAGACTCTATTAAAGGCCAAGCCATGACTCAGAACGCCGAGAAGAAGCCCGGCACCAAACGCGCCGATTTCACGCCGCTGGTGGATCAGACCAAGACCACGGGCACAGGTCCGATCCGCAGCCAGATCCCCGCCTATGTCACCCTGACCCCGCCCTGTGCGGCGGCCTGTCCGGCGGGCGAGAATATCCGCGAATGGCTGGCGGAGGCGACCGCCGGGCGTTATCGCGAGGCCTGGGAGATCCTGACCGCGCAAAACCCGATGCCCGCCGTGCATGGCCGGGTCTGCTATCATCCCTGCGAAACCGGCTGCAACCGCGGCGAAGTCGACACCTCCGTGTCGATCCACGCCGTCGAGCGGTTCCTGGGCGACATGGCCAATGAAAAAGGCTGGCAATTCAAAGCGGTGAACCCACCCTCGGGCAAGAAGGTCTTGGTCGTGGGCGCAGGTCCGTCGGGCCTGTCCTGCGCCTATCACCTCGCGCGGCTCGGTCACGCGGTTGAAATCCGCGAGGCCGGTCCGGTCGCGGGTGGCATGATGCATTTCGGCATTCCCGCCTACCGTATGCCGCGCGAAGAGCTGGCCCAAGATGTGTCCCGGATCGAGGCTCTCGGCGTCAAGATCACGCTGAACCACAAGGTCACCGACCTGATGGCCGAGAAATCCGAAGGCGGTTTCGATGCCGTCTATCTCGCCATAGGCGCGGGCGCGGGCAAACATGTCGACATCCCGGCCAAGGAAGCGCCAAAAATCCTCGACGCCGTCAACCTCCTGTCCGACGCCTCGAAAGGCGAAGCCCCGCTTCTGGGCCGCCGCGTCGTAGTTTACGGCGGCGGCAACACTGCGATGGACGCGGCGCGAACCGCCAAACGCCTGGGTGCCACGGAAACCCTCATCGTCTACCGCCGCGACCGTGAGCACATGCCCGCCCATGAGTTCGAGGCCGACGAGGCCATGGCCGAGGGCGTTAAAATCAAATGGCTGACCACGATCAAGGAGATCGACGGCGATGAATTGAAGGTCGAGCGCATGGAGATTGGCGCCGACGGCAAGGCACATCCCACAGGCGAGTTCGAGACGCTGACCGCCGATGCCGTGGTTCTGGCCCTGGGTCAGGAGACCGACAGCACCTTCCTCAAATCCGTCCCCGGACTGGAGTTTAGCTGGAACGGCACCGTCGAGGTGAATGAGAACCGCATGACCGGCTGCGAAGGCGTGTTTGCCGGTGGCGACATGGTGCCGGATCAGCAATCGGTCACCATCGCCACCGGTCACGGCAAACTCGCCGCACGCCATATCGACGCCTGGCTTGCGGGCACCACCTATGTCGCAGAAGAGCCACCCGCACTCGTCACCGCCGACATGCTGCACCTGCCGGTCTACTCGGATGTGGACCCGAAAGAACAAGCGGCGTTGGCCACCAGCAAACGCGAAGGGTTCGACGAGGTTCTGAGCGGCCTGTCGGAAAAAGAAGCCCGCTATGAGGCGTCGCGCTGCTATTCCTGCGGGTCCTGTTACGAATGCGACAACTGCTATGCCGCCTGCCCCGAGGACGCCATCGTCAAACTCGGCACCGGCAAGGGCTATGAGATCGACCCGGAAAAATGCACGGGCTGCCAGTCCTGCTTCGATCAATGCCCCTGCCACGCCCTCGAAATGATTGCTGATACCGCGGAGATCTCCCATGCTTGACCATGAACATATCACGCCGCCGTCCAATGAGACCCGCGAGGCCACGCACAGCCATGCCACGATGGACGGCAACGCCGCCGTGGCCCATATCGCCTACCGGGTGAATGAGGTCTGCTCGATCTACCCGATCACGCCGTCGTCGCCGATGGCGGAGCTTGCCGATGACTGGACCGCGCAGGGTGTGCACAACATCTGGGGCGACATTCCGGTCATCCAGGAGATGCAATCCGAAGGCGGCGCGGCAGGGACCGTTCACGGCTCCCTGCAAGCGGGCGCTTTGACCACGACCTTCACCGCGTCTCAGGGCCTCATGCTGATGCTGCCCAATATGTTCAAGATCGCGGGCGAGTTGACGCCCACGGTGTTCCACGTCGCAGCGCGCTCTCTGGCGACACACGCGCTCTCGATCTTCGGCGATCATGCCGATGTGATGGCGGCGCGCTCAACGGGCTTTGCCATGCTCGCCGCCTCTTCCGTTCAGGAAGCCCATGACATGGCGCTGGTGGCCCATGCCGCCACGCTCAAGGCGCGCATTCCCTTCATCCATTTCTTCGACGGCTTCCGCACCTCGCACGAGGTCAACACGCTCGATCTCATCCCCGACACGCAAATCCGCACCATGATCGACGACGATCTGGTCCGCGCGCATCGCAAACGTGCGCTTTCTCCGGAAAACCCGTTCATCCGCGGCACCGCGCAGAACCCCGACGTGTTCTTCCAGTCGCGCGAAGCCGCCAACCCTTTTTACGCCGCCGTGCCGGACATCGTCGACAGCGAGATGCTCAAGCTCGGCCAGATGACCGGCCGCAAATATCGCCCCTTCGACTATACCGGCGCGCCCGATGCGACCCGCCTGGTGATCGCCATGGGTTCGGGCACCGATGTGATCCGCGAGACCGTCGAGGACCTCACGGCCAAGGGCGAGAAGATCGGCATGATCGCGGTGCGGCTCTACCGGCCCTTCTCCGCCAAACATCTGTTTGCCGTTCTGCCCGACACGGTCGAGAAAATCGCCGTGCTCGACCGCTCGAAAGAGCCGGGCACCACAGGCGAGCCTTTGTATCTCGATGTGGTTTCGGCCCTCGCGGAAGCCGTCGCGATCGGCACGCGGGACACCATGCCACGCGTGATCGGCGGGCGTTATGGCCTGTCGTCCAAGGATTTCACCCCGGCACAGGTCAAAGCCGTGTTCGACAACCTGTTGAAAGACAAACCGAAAACCAATTTCACCGTCGGCATCCATGATGATGTCTCCTTCACCTCTTTGAAGGTCGATCCGACCTACGACATCGAAAAAGACAACGTGGTCCGCGCGGTCTTCTACGGTCTCGGGGCCGACGGCACGGTCGGAGCCAACAAGAACTCGGTCAAGATCATCGCCGCCGAACCGGACCACTATGCGCAGGGCTATTTCGTCTATGACAGCCACAAATCCGGCGCCGTCACCGAAAGCCATCTGCGCTTTGGCCCGGAACCGATCGAGGCGCCCTATCTGATCGCCTCCGCGAATTTCGTCGCCTGTCACCAGTTCCATTTCCTGATGAAAATGGATGTTTTGAAACTCGCGAAACCCGGTGCGACCTTCCTCCTGAATTCGCCCTATGGCGCCGAGGCCACATGGGATCGGCTGCCGCGTTCCGTGCAGCAGGGGATCATCGACAAGGGGCTGAAACTCTACACCATCGACGCCACAACGGCGGCGCGCGAGCTGGGGCTTGGCGGGCGCACCAATACGATCCTTCAGACCTGTTTCTTTGCGCTGTCCGGCGTCTTGCCGCGCGACGAAGCCATCGCGAAAATCAAATACGCGATTGAAAAGACCTACGCGAAAAAAGGCCGCGAGGTGGTCGAGAAAAACTTCGCCGCCGTCGATGGCGCGCTGGCCGGGTTGCACGAAATCCCCGTGCCCGCCGCGCCCACCAGCGTGATCGAACGTCCCTCGCTCGTCCCCGACGACGCGCCCACATTCGTGCGCGACGTGACCGCCAAGATGATGGAAGGCATCGGCGATGACATCCCCGTCTCCGCCCTGCCTGTCGATGGCACCTTCCCCTCCGGCACCGCCGCCTGGGAAAAACGCAATGTCGCCGACGAGGTCCCGGTCTGGATCGCCGACGAATGCATCCAATGCGGCCAATGTTCCTTCGTCTGCCCGCATTCCGTCATCCGCGCGAAATACTTCGACGAAGAATTGTTGGCAAACGCGCCCGAGGGCTTCAAATCCGCGCCGGTCAACGCCCGCGGCTATCCGGACGCGGAATTCGCGCTGGAATTCTACCTCGAAGACTGCACCGGCTGCGGTCTCTGCATCGAGGCCTGCCCGGCGATTTCCGAAGACGACCCGACGCATAAAGCCATCAACCTGCACCTGAAAGAAGACCTGCCCGAGCGCGAGCGCGAAAATATCGCCTTCTTCGAAAGCCTACCGGTCAACGACCGCTCCCGCGTCGATTTCGCCAATGTGCGCGGCGTTCAGTTCCTCGAACCGCTGTTCGAATTCCCCGGCGCCTGCGCGGGCTGCGGCGAGACACCTTATGTCAAACTGCTGTCGCAGCTTTTCGGCGACCGGCTCATGGTCGCCAACGCCACCGGCTGTTCCTCGATCTACGGCGGCAACCTTCCGGTGACGCCATGGACCGTCAACGCCGAGGGCCGTGGTCCGGCCTGGGCCAACTCGCTTTTTGAGGACAACGCCGAGTTCGGCCTTGGTTTCCGCCTTGCCGCCGACAAACAAACCGCTCTGGCGCAGGACATTCTCAAACGGCTCGCCCCCGATGTGGGCCAAGAGCTTGTCGATGCCATCCTCACCGCCCCGCAGGTCCGCGAATCCGAGATTCGCACCCAGCGCGAGCGTGTCGGGCTTTTGAAAACCAAGCTCCTTGCACTCCCCCGGACTGAAGACATCGAACACCTCCTGTCGCTCTCCGACCATCTCGTCAAACGCGCCATCTGGCTCGTCGGCGGCGATGGCTGGGCCTATGACATCGGCTATGGCGGGCTCGATCACGTCCTCGCCTCGGGCCGCAACGTCAACATCCTCGTGATGGACACGGAGGTCTATTCCAACACCGGCGGGCAGGCCTCCAAAGCCACGCCTCTGGGCGCCATCGCCAAATTCGCCGCCGCCGGCAAGCGCACCAACCGCAAAGACATGGCACTGCAAGCCATCGCTTACGGCAATGTCTACGTCGCGCAGGTCGCTCTGGGCGCCAATCCGCAGCAAACGCTCCGCGCCTTCCGCGAAGCCGAAGCATGGGACGGTCCCTCGATCATCCTCGCCTATTCGCATTGCATCGCCCATGGCATCGACATGCGCAAAGGTCTGAACCAACAGCAAAAAGCGGTGAAATCCGGCTATTGGCCTCTGCTGCGCTACGACCCGGCGCTGCATGGATCGGGCACGCCGCCCTTCATGCTCGACAGCCCGCGCCCGACCTTGCCGTTCAAGGATTACGCTTACGGCGAACTGCGCTACCGCCAGCTCACGCAATCGCGCCCCGAGGAAGCCGCCGAGCTTCTGGAAATGGCGCAATCCGGCATCCTGGACAAATACCGCACCTATGAGGAATTTGCCGAGATGGAAAAAGGCCCGGACCCGAGCCGGGTGATGGGAACCGGATCGTTCTGACGCAATGGCCCCCGGTCAGGTCATTCTGACCGGGGGCCATTTTGAAATCCGCGTGTCCGCGCCAGGGCTTGCGTCCAACCGATTGCATCCTTGAAGTCACGCTCGTCGATACATTCCCGACACCTCCCCGGAACAACTTGCGTTTTCGCGGGTTTCCCCTAGGTATGATCCAATGCGGAAAGCTGCTCTTCCGCCCAGAAAGATGTCTTAAAAAGGACCCTGCCATGTTGACACGCCGCCATTTCATCCAGACCTCCACCGCGCTGTTTTCTGCCACGGCGCTCGGGACGGTGGCGGGCTCCCCCGCGATGGCCGCCGGGAAAGGCGACTGGGATGCCTGGGACGCGCAGGTGACGCCCGCAGGCTTCGATCTCGAAACCACCAACCCCTGGGGGCTGCACACCCGCTTCCTGCCGCGCCGGGTCGAGGCGAAATCCGGTCTGACGCCGGGCGACATCCATGTCGATGCCGTGGCGCGCTATCTCTACCTCGTCGAGGACGGTGGCACTGCGATGCGCTACGGCGTGGCGATCGGGCGCGACGGACTTTACACGCCGGGCACCTACACGATCAAGCGCAAGGCGAAATGGCCGACCTGGACGCCGACCGCCAACATGATCAAGCGCGAGCCGGAGATTTATGCGCAATACGCGAACGGTATGGAGCCGGGGCCGCGCAACGCGCTCGGCTCGCGCGCGCTCTATCTTTATGTCGGCAATCGCGACACCTACCTGCGCATCCACGGCACGCCCTACCCGCGTTCCATCGGCACGCGGGCCAGCTCCGGCTGTGTGCGCATGGTCATGGCCCATGTCATCGACCTCTACGAGCGTGTCGACACCGGTTCTGTGGCGCATCTTTACCCGGCCGAACATTACGTGACGGCGACGAGCTGAGCCGCATCCCGCGCGCGAAAGCTCACGAACCAGACCTGCGAAAAAGGCGGTGGATTGCTCCACCGCCTTTTCATTTCTCCCGCGCCATAGCGCCCGGTTCATGCCCGCCGGACAAGGCTCACATCGCCGTCTCAAGCTTCTCCGGAGCCTGCGCACAGATCACGCGGCCATCCTCGGCGCGCAGCGGCAGCATCGTGTTCTCGACCGGCCCCTCATGCGAATACCAATAGCAGCCATCCGCCGGATTGAGTTGCACGGCGGAGAGATTCTGATAGGGCGCGGCCAGCGCGATCACAGCCTCCGGCACCTCTGTCAAAAATCCGTCCGCCGTCGTTTTCGGCATCGGCGTCGCGCAGCCCGCCAAGGCCAGAAGCCCGCCAAGCACCAGAAGATGTTTCATCCGATCTGTTCCTTTCGTGATCGTCATACCCGGTCTTACCCCTTATGTTTTATATGTTTTGCCAGTTCTGTTGCCCAGTCAAACCTCTTCCCTCGCCCCACCTCATGGTCCGGGAAAACGGTCGGAAGCGTTGCCGTCAGGCCGCGCCCTCAGGATCAATTCACCGCAGAGGGAAAAGGTTCCCCATCGAAATAGGCTTTGAGATTGGCACATTGCGCAATCGACATGGCGCGCCGGGTTTCCACTGTCGACGAGGCCTGATGCGGTTGCAAAAGCACATTCGGAAGCGCGATCAGCCGGGCATCGACATTGGGCTCGTTATAGAACACATCGAGCCCCGCCCCCGCGATCCGGCCCGCCTCCAGCGCTTCGATCAAGGCCTCCTCGTCGAGACAGGTGCCGCGCGCGATGTTGATCACCACGCCACGCGGTCCGAGGGCGTCAATCGCGGCGCGGGACAGGTAGCCCCTGGTCTTCTCGCCCCCGACGACAGCCACGACCATCCATTCGACAGCTTTCGCCAGCGACACCACATCCTCACCGTGATAGGTCCAGCCCTCTGGCGTGTCCTTGGCACGGCGCGAGGTATAATGCACCTCCATGCCGAAGGCGGCACAGCGATCCGCGATGGCGCGCCCGATCCGGCCCATGCCCGCAATCCCCACGGTCGCGCCCGACATCTTACGATTGAGCGGAAGCTCCTTGCCCGAGGCCCATGTGCCGTTTCGCACCCAGCCGTCCCCCTTTACGATCTCCCGCGACCAAGCGAGCATCATCGCCAGCGCCAGATCGGCCACATCCTCATTGAGCACATCGGGCGTGTTGGTCACGGTGATGCCGCGTGCACTGGCCGCCGCCACGTCGATGGCGTCATAGCCCACGCCGAATTGCGCAATCACCCTGAGGTTCGGAAACAGGTCCATCGCCGCTCCGTCGATCGGCTTGTGCCCCTTGTTGGCAATCGCCCGGATCGCCAGACGCGCCGCCTCCGGCATCGCCGCGCGCGCCTCGGGCGTTCCGGCCAGCACCGCCGGCCCCACCGCCTCGATCCGGGCCTTTTCATCTTCGGTGAAATACGGGGCGGAAATCAGAATCGCGGGATGTGTCATGGCGCAGCCTCTCTGTCGTCCGGCGCAACAGCGCCATGTGCATTTTCCTAAGCGATCCCGACGCCTATGGAAACCGATGCCGACAGGCAGAGCGAAAAAACCGTCCGAAAACACCTCTCCGGGGGCAAAAAACCGCATTTCTTTGTCCGAAGTCAAATTAAGATCTTTGAATATGTGGTCTAACCGCCGCAGGACAGCGCGAACACTCCTCCCACGTCATGGTCTCTGTCTGCAACATGCCATGTTTTCGGATCGCACCGGTCGCAGCCCCGCGACACCGGGTGGAGAAGGTTTGCCCCATTCGGAGGCCGCTTTCATGAGCGACACGGACATTTCCCTACCGGGCCCGACCACCCCCCCGCCGCTCAGACGGCTGGCGACACGGCTTTTCACGACGCTTCTGCTGTTCTGGCTGATGCTGAACGGCTCCCTCTCTCCCGCGACCCTTGTCACTGGCGTGATCGTCGCCGGGCTGATCGCGATGGTCTTCGCCCGTGATCTGTCCTTTCTGTCCGGCTTCAATTTGACGCCCGCGGGGATTGGCGCGGCGTTTCTGTTCATCGGGTATTTCCTCAAGGAGTTGGTGAAGGCCAATCTGGCCCTTGCCCGGCTGGTCCTCACCCCGTCGCTCCCCATCGCACCCGCCATCGTGAAAGTGCGCACCAAGCTCACCGATCCGGTCGGGCGGCTTTTGCTCGCCAACGCGATCACGCTGACGCCGGGCACGCTGACCTGCGAGATCAAGGGCGATCACCTCTATATCCACTGGGTCGTCGCCAAAGACACCGACCACGAGGTCGCCACGCAAGAGATCGTCGCGGGCTTCGAACATTATCTGGAGAAGATGTATGGCTGACCTCCTCCTCTCGCTTGCAGCTCTCATCGCCGCCGTAGCCTTTGGCCTTGCCGCGTGGCGCTTCATCAAAGGCCCCCGCGCCACCGACCGCGTCGTGGCCTTCGATGCGCTCACGATCATCTCCGTCACTGGCATCGTGCTCGCCGCGCTGATCACCGGGCGGTCGATCTATCTCGACGTGGCGCTGGTATATGCGCTCCTGTCCTTCCTCGGCGTCATTACCGCCGCCCGCTATCTGGAAGGAGGCGAAGAATGATCCTGTCCGGCTTTCTCGACACATTGGGCGCGCTGGTTCTCTTGGGCGGCACCCTGTTTCTGGCCCTGGGCGGTCTGGGCCTTGTCCGCATGCCCGATGTCTACAACCGCATTCAGGCCGGCACCAAAGCGACCACTCTGGGCACGCTTCTCGTGCTTCTGGGCGCGGCGCTCATTTCCCCCGCGTGGTCCGTCAAGCTCCTGCTGATCATGCTGTTCCTGATGTTCACCAACCCGCTGAGTTCTCAGGTTCTCGCCCGTGCCGCGCATCGTGCCGGTGTCGCACCCGTGGCCTCGAAAGACGCGCTCGCGGACGATGCGGAGGATCTGGCATGACGCTTCTGACCTTCATGGCAGCACTTCTGGCCGTCGCCAGCCTCGGCGCGGCGGTGATCGCGCTTGTCACCCGCTCCACCGTGGTCGCAGTATTGTCCGCCGGGTTGGTGTCCCTCTTCGCATCTGTGATGTTCCTGCTTCTGGCCGCGCCCGATGTGGCGATGACAGAGGCCGCCATCGGCTCTGGCCTCACCACCTTCCTCTTCTTCTTCGTCCTCGGGCGCATCCGCAGGGAGGGCACGAAATGAATTTCACCACCCGCAAAGCCATCCCCCTCGTTCTTCTGCTCCTTCTTGGCTCAGTCTTCTACGCGCTGTTCGCAGGATACACGCCGGACGAGACCCTGAACCGTTCCGCCAGTTATTACGCCAGCCAGACGGTTCAGGACACCGGCGCGCAGAACGTGGTGACGGCGATCATCGTCACCTATCGCGGCCTTGATACGCTGGGCGAGGTGACGGTTCTGTTCCTGACCGCCGCCATCGTCGGGCTGGTTCTGGCGCATTCGAAAGCGCCGAAAGGCCGCTCCGGCTCCGGCTTCCTGCCCTCGGGCGAATTGCTCACGACCGGCACGCGGATGCTCGTCCCCGTCATCCTGCTCTTCGGTGCTTACGTCTTCCTCAACGGCCACCTGACCCCCGGCGGCGGCTTTCAGGGCGGCGCGATCGTGGCTTCGGCCATGCTCCTGATGCTTTTGTCCGACTCGGCAGAGCGCTTCTCGCACCGGCTGATCTCCCGGATCGAAAGCTCCGCAGGCCTCACCTATGTGATCCTCGGCCTTCTCGGCATGCTCTTCGCCGGAGGCTTTCTGGACAACCGCATCCTGCCTTTGGGCAGCTTCGGCTCGATCCTTTCGGCCGGGGCGATCCCGTTGATCTATGCCCTGATCGGGCTGAAAGTGGGGGCGGAGTTTTCCTCCATCCTGACTTCGCTCGAAGCAACGGAGGACTCGCAATGAACCTCGTTCAAATCTCCCTTGCGACCGGATTTCTGCTCATTCTTCTCGGGCTTTACGGCGCGTTGACGAACCGCGACATCCTCCGCATGATCGTCAGCTTCACCATCGCCGACACCGGCGTCAACGTGGTGCTGGTGGCCGTCGGCTACCTGCCCGGACGCGAAGCCCCGATCCTCGACACCATCCCCGTCGCGGAGGCCGCAAGCCGCATCACCGACCCGGTGCCGCAAGCCTTGGTCCTCACCGCCATCGTCATCGGCCTCGGCGTCACCGCCCTGATGCTCGCCTACGCCTACCGGCTGTTCCGCGCCCGCGGCAGCCTCGACATCTCTGAGTTTACGGAGCTGAAATGGTAAGCCCTCTTCTGATCCTTGTGGCCGGCTTGGGGGCGGCCTTCCTCCTCGGGCTTCTGCGCGACACCTCCGAACGCGTGGCCTTTTACGTGACCGTGGCCGCGCTTGGCTTCATGAGCTTCGTGGCCCTGTCCTGGACCGTCTCTCTGGCGCTTGGACAGGTGCAGCCGGTTGACATCTATACAGCAGACGCCCGTCCGCCCTTTGCGATCAACCTGCGCATGGGCTTGCCGGAGGCAACCCTTGCCTCCGTTGTCGCCCTCATCGGGCTCCTGTCCGCCGTCTTCATGCGCCGCGATCTGATGCGGCTCGGGCGGCAGTCGATGGCGGTTCTTCTGGTGCTGATCATGGCGCTGTCGGGCCTGATCATGACGCGCGATCTGTTCAACCTTTTCGTCTTCATCGAGCTGATCGTCATTGCCTCCGCCGGGCTGGTTTTGCTGTCGCAGGACACCCGCGCGCTGGGAGCCGGGTTCAAATACCTGATCGTGTCGCAGGTCATCTCGATCCTGTTGCTGATCGGCGTGATCTTTACCTATCATGCCAACGGCTCGCTCAACATCGACGACATCGCCGCCACACCGATGGGCTTCACCGGGGCTTCTCTGGCGATGTTCCTCGTGCTGATCGCGCTGGTCCTCGAACTCAAACCCTTCCCTGCCAATGGCTGGGCCCTGGACATTTACGAATCCGCCCATCCTGGCTTTTCGGCGCTGTTTTCCGCCGCCTCCGGAACGGCCACGCTCTTTGCCGTTCTGAAACTGTTCGAAGCCTCCGGTCCCGACTGGGCGCCGCTTGCGACCGGCATCGGCCTTGTAACCTTCGTCGGCGCGAATGTCCTCGCGCTGGCCCAGGATCACGGCCGCCGCCTGCTGGGCTATTCCTCCGTCGGCCAGATCGGGCTTGTGCTCATGGTCGTGGGCTATGGGGCCGACTGGGGCGTGGGGCTGTATTATGTCGCGGGTGGTCTGTTGATCTCGCATGCCATCGCCAAGGCCGGGTTGTTCTGGCTTTCCGGCATGGTCAAAGCGCGGCAGCTCACCGATTGGGCAGCGCTGCGACAGAACCCGGTTCTGGTCGTGGCCTTTGCCACATTCATCGCCATGCTCTCGGGCCTGCCGCCCTTCCCCGCCTTCTATGCCAAATGGACGCTGGTCCATGCCATGGCGGAGTATGCCGACTACCCGCTGATGGCGATCTTCCTGATCGCGGCGCTCATTGAGGCCGCCGTGCTGTTTCGCTGGTTCGGCATGGCGATCAAACGCGAAGCCACCCTCCCGCTCGCCTATAACCTCAGCCATGAAACCGTCGTTCTGATCGCCATGACGGCGGGTTGGGTTTTGAGCTTTGTCTGGGGGCCCCTGTCAGGCTTCGACAATCTGGTGACAGTTGTACCTTTCCTCTTTGCGCTTCTGTTCCTGCCGCTCGACATCCTGCCCGCGCGGATCAAAAACGTGATCGCGATTGCCGGGCTGGTGGTCTGGTACGTCACCTCGACTGGCGGGCTCGATCCGCTGCGGATGATCTTCCTGACCATCATGGTTCTGGGCGGCGCACTTTTGCTTTTGGCCTCCTTCCACGCCAAGGGCCGTCGCATGGGGTTCTACACACCCGCGATGCTGATGTTCGCCGGCATGGCGCTTCTGGTCACCTCAACCACCAGTTTTCAGTTCTTCGCGGCCTGGGAATTCCTCACCGTCGGGTCCTATTTCCTGATCCTGCGCGGGGCTAACAGCGAACCCCATGCGCTCTCTTATATCACCTTCTCCTTAGGCGGCGCTTTCGCCCTGCTCGCAGGCTTCGCCATCGCGGCGGAAGGCCATTACACCTTCTATCTCGAAGACCTCTCCGAAGTGGCCCCCGAGCTTGCGCCCTATGTCTTTGTCCTGCTGGCGGCGGGGTTCCTGACGAAAACCGCCACCATGGGGCTTCACATCTGGCTTCCGGGCGCGCATGCCGAGGCCGAGACAGACGTCTCGCCGATGGTCTCCGGTATCTTGCTCAAAGCCGGTCTCTTCGGGCTCTTCGTTCTGGTCATGGAAATGGGACGGCAAGAGCTTTACGGCGTAGACCTCACGGTCGTTTTGGTCTGGCTGGGTGCCATCTCTGCCTTCATCGGCGCGGTGCTCGCGGCCTTTCAGGAAGACGCCAAACGGCTTCTGGCCTATAGCTCGATTTCCCAGATGGGCTATGCACTTTTCGGTCTCGCGCTGATGAACCATCTCGGCTGGCTTCTGGCCATGATGTTCGCGATCAACCATTTCGTCTACAAGAGCATGCTCTTCCTCGCCGTCGGCGGCGTGAAAGAACGCACCCACACCAAGCTCATGTACAAAATGGGCGGGCTGATCACGCTCATGCCCTATAGCTTTGTCTCCGTCCTCGTCGGCATCATCGCCATGTCGGGCGTGCCGCCGCTGTCGGGGTTTGGCGGGCGCTGGATTTTCTACAATGCGATCATGACCACCGATCTGCGCCTGCCGATGATCCTGATCTTCATGGCCGGTCCCGTGGGCTTTCTCTATCTCTTCCGGCTGATCCACACGATCTTCCTCGGTCAGCCGAAAGACGAGCTGCGCAAGGTGAAAGAAGCCCCGTTCTGGATCCTCCTGCCGCAGATGATTTTCGTCGCCTTCCTGATCGCCTTCGCAGCCCTCCCCGGCATGATCCTCCAGCGCGTCGATGGCTATATCGGCACGCTCTTTGGCGACCGGCCGCTGGTCTGGACGGGGCGGATCATCGACAGCCAATACGGCACATGGAACCCGGTGGCGATCTGGGGCGTGATCATCGCGGTCTTCGTCACAGTGCTCCTGCTGCTCGTCTGGATGAACCACAACGCCCAGCGCGTGAAGCAATTCAACATCGTCTTCTCGGCGGAACGTCCGTTCAAACCGCAGACCACGCATTTCGCATGGAACTTCTTTGCGCCCTATCGCAAAGCCATGGGGTTCCTTGAGATGCCCGTGTCCACGAGCTTTTGGACCGGCGTGTCGAACGCACTTCATGGCACCGCCGAATTCGCTCGTAAATTCTATACTGGCAACGGCCAGACCTATGCCGTGCAGCTCCTGCTCTTCGTCATCGCCGTCTACCTGATCAGCATGGGAGCCTCGTCATGACCGACTTCCCGAATTTCCAATGGGCGCAGGTCGGCTATGCCCTTTTGACCCTCTTCATCGTGATCAACTACGGCATGGTGATGACCGCCGTTGTGCGCAAAATCGGCGCGCGGGTCGGCGGGCGCTATGGCATCCCGGTCTGGCAGAACTACGTCGATTTGCTCAAGAACATCGCGCTCCGGTCCAAGATTTCCCATGGCGTAATGTATTACCTCGGGCCGGTCTTCCGGCTGACCGGCGGCGTGGGCCTTCTGATGTTCGTGCCGACGATCTACGGCTCCGAGTGGCATCAGAATTTCTCCTATGCGGGCGATCTGATCCTTGCCTTGTACTTCGTGTTCTTCGGCACGCTGGGCATGGCCTTGGGCGCGGGCGAAAGCGGCCATCCGCATTCGGCCATCGGCGTCTCTCGCGGCCTCGCGCAAGTCACCATGGCCGAACTGCCGCTCGCTTTGGGTGTCTATGCGCTCTCGCTCCAGTATGGCACGCTCGACATCACCAAAATCGTCGCCGCCCAGCAGGGCTCGATCTTTAACTGGACGCTGTTCACCAACCCGATTGCCACCGTCGCTGCGATGATCGCCTTTGTCGGCACGATGATGCGCTCGCCCTTTGACGTAGCGATGGCGCCGCAGGAAATCCCCATCGGCCCGCCCACCGAGTATCATTCGTCCTATCTTGCCCTGATGCAGACCAACCGCGCGCTTTTCCCGGTCGCCAAGGTGGTCATCTACATGAACCTGTTCTTCGGTGGCGCCACAAGCTGGGCCGAGTTCGCGATCAAGGTGTTCTGCCTCTACATGGTCTCCGTCGTGATCGGCGTCGTGCACCCGCGTTTCCGGGTCGAACAGAGCATCCGTTTCTTCCTCAAATGGGGGCTGCCGATCGGCGTCCTCGCCATTCTGGTGGTGTAATCTCATGAAAGACGTTGACGACAAGTTCCGCAAGAACACCGACCCGGTCCCGATGCGCGAGGAGTTAAAACCCCGTTCGGTTACGACCCCCGATGGGCAAACCATCGAGATCGAGCCTCTGCGCGATTACTTCTGTGACGCGCGGCCGAAAGTGCATCCGAAAGCCTATTCGAAAATCGTCGAGGATTTCTACAACTGGGCGCGGTCCAATTCGCTCTGGATTCTGGGCTTTGGCACCGGCTGCGGCGCGATTGAGATGCGCCCGCTGATGACGCCCCGGTTTGACGCCTATCGCTATGGCATCCAATGGCGCCCGACCCCGCGTCAGGCCAGCCTTTTGGTGATCTCCGGCTATCTCTCGGTCAAAACCCTCAAACGTGCCATCCGCGCCTATGAGCAGATGCCGCAGCCGAAATATGTCATGGGGCTTGGGTCGTGCACGATCAACGGCGGCATGTATTGGGACAGCTACAACACCATCAAACAGCTCGACGATTACCTGCCTGTGGACATGTATGTCGCGGGCTGCATGCCCCGCCCAGAGGCCTTGCTGCACGGGTTCATGGAACTGAAAAAACGCATCCGCTCCGGCAAGGCCGAGGGCGCGAATGACTATGCCGAGAACTTCGATCGCTACAAAGCCAACCAGAAGGCGGTGATCAAGGACTGGGACATGCCGGATTACAATTGGTGAGCATGATGAGAGAGATTCTATACCGCCTCAAAGATCGCTACCATTTCGGGACGCCGACGTTCCAGCGTGATGATCTGTGTTTCGTGACCGTGAAACGCGATGAGCTGCGTGCCATTCTCACGGAACTGCGCGATGTCGAGGGCTTCACCCATCTGACGCTTTTGACCGCCGTCGACTGGTTGGAAGAGCGGCTGTTTCAGCTCACCTATCTGATCAACAACCGCGAGGCCAATCTGACGCTGGGCCTGCGGGTCATGCTGGAGCGCGAGGACGAGCCGGGCGCCACCACGGGCGACACGATCCACGATCTCTGGCCGACGGCTGCGACCTATCAACGGGAGCTGAACGAGATGTTCGGCATCAACTTCCCCGGCTCCCCCCGCGTCGACGAGGAATTCATCCTGGAGGGCTGGACCGACCTGCCCCCCTACCGGCGCGATTTCGACAGTCTCGCCTATAGCCAGCAGACCTATAACGACCTGCCCGGCCGCAAGACCCATGACCCGCGCGATCACATGAAGAAAGCGCTTTATCCGAACTATCTGAAGGAGGCCGAGTGATGTTTTCCTTCCAACCCGACCGCTCGCAATACCCCCAGCCCGGCCCCGACGGCAAGCTTGAGATTGATCTTGAGACCGGCAAATATCTGAAACTCTGGCACGGGCCGAACCACCCGGGCATCACCGGCAATATGTCGGTCGAACTCACCGTCTGCGGCGATGAGGTCGTGGACGGCAAAACCCATGTCGGCTATCTGCACCGCGGCTTTGAGAAACTCATGGAACGGCGGACCTTTATTCAGGTCTTCCCCATCGTCTGCCGCGTCTGTGTCCCGGAGCCGGATTTCAACGAATATTGCTATGCCGCCGCCGTCGAAGAACTGGCGGGCATCGAAGTGCCGGAGCTGGCCAACTGGATCCGCACGCTCATCCTCGAGATGGGCCGCTTCAACAGCTACATGATGGCCATGGGCGGCATTTCCGGCGCGCTGGGGCTTGGCGTTGTCGGGCAATGGCTGACCTATGTGCGCGACCTGATGCTGGATCGGTTCGAGGAACTGACCGGCGCGCGGGTCTATCACATGTTCATCCTGCCGGGCGGCGTGCGCGGGCATCTGCCCGAGGGCTTCGAGGCCCGGATGGAAGAGGTGCTTCAGATCGCCGAGAAATACCTCGCGGATTCCGAGAATCTGATGTTCCACAGCTCCGTGTTCAAAACCCGGACACAGGGCGTCGGCGTGATCGACCCGGCCTTGTTCGAGCGCTACGGCGTCACCGGCCCCAATGCCCGCGCCGGCGGTGTGGCGAAAGACGTGCGCAAGGACAGTCCTTACCTTGTCTATGATCATCTCGATTTCACGGTTCACACGGAGACGAAATCCGACATCTACGCCCGCACCTTGGTGCGCTATAAAGACCTGCATGAAAGCATTCGCCTCATCCGGCAAATCTTTGAAAAAATGCCGAAATCCGGCCCGGTGATGAGCAAGCTTCCGAATGTGCTGCATTGGAAAATCCCGCGTGGCGAGACCTATATCAAGGGCGAAAGCTCGCGTGGTGAATTCGGCTATTATCTGGTGACCGACGGCTCCGGCTATCCGCGCCGGATCAATGTCAGGGGGCCCTCATACACCCATGCCATGGCGCTTTTGGAGCACCTGATCCCTGGCACCAATATTTCCGACGTCGCGGCCCTCATGGTGTCGCTGCACACCTATCCGCCCGAGATAGAGAGGTAACCCGACATGTCATTGCGTGACGCACTCTCCCCCTTCACCGCGTGGAAACACGTGATCAGCGACCCGGTCACCATCAAGGATCCGTTCACCCGCGAAGCCGCCGATCGCTACCGGGGCTTTCACAAGAACGATATGGACAGCTGCATCGGATGTGGCTCCTGCGAGGCGATCTGTCAGAACGCCGCCATCGACATGGTGCCGGTCTCTGACCCGAAAAACGGCGACAGCGGGCTTAGGCCCATGATCGACTATGGCCGCTGCTGCTGGTGCGCGCTCTGCGTCGATGTCTGCATGACTGGCTCGCTCACCATGTCGAACGAATACACATGGGTGGACAGCGACCCGAACGCCTTCCGATTCATCCCCGGGGTCGACAAGAAATCCTGGGACGATGCGGAAAAAGGCTATCACCGCGAAGACAACATCCGCCATCTGACGGGAGTCGAGCGCATCGACATGCCGACCATGGAGCCCGAAGTGCGGATCGACAGCTTCGCCGAGATGATCCACGGCTACGAGCGCGCCGAAGCCATGGCCGAAGCCGACCGCTGCGTCGAATGCGGGCTCTGCGTCTCCACCTGCCCGGCCCACATGGACATCCCCAATTACATCGCCGCCGTGCGCGACGGGGATTACGACAAGGGCGTGGAACTTCTCTATGAAACCAACCCGTTCTCGGAGGTCTGTGGCCGCGTTTGTACCCATAAATGCGAAGAAACCTGCGCCGCCGTGCATGAGGGCGACCCGATCGCCATCCGCTGGCTCAAACGCCACATCATCGACGAGGTGCCGCTGGAGCACCGGCTTGAGCTGATCAGGAAACCCGACATGCCGGAGAGCGGTCAATCGGTGGCGGTGATCGGTGCGGGGCCCGGCGGTCTGACCGCCGCCTACGATCTGGCACGTTCAGGTCACAAGGTCGTGGTCTTCGAGGCGCTCGATGAACCCGGCGGCATGATGCGTCACGGCATCCCGGAATACCGCCTGCCCTATGATGCGTTGGATCGCGACATTGCGGTCATCCGTGAAATGGGCGTCGAAATCCGCACGAATACCCGCGTCGGCACCGACATCTCGATGGAGGATCTCAAACGCGATTACGATGCGGTGGTCATGGCCATCGGTCTGCAATCCAGCCGTTCGACCCGCATTCCGGGCTGTGACGCGCCGGGGGCGGAAAACGCCATCGACCTGTTGCGCCGCGTGACCGAGGGCAAGGACATCCCTGTCCCCGAACAGGCCGTGGTCATCGGCGCCGGGAACGTGGCGATGGACATCGCCCGCACCATGGCACGGTTGCAGAAACAGAAATACGGTCAGGTCGGCACCACGGTCTGTGCCCGCAAAGACATCTCCATGTTCCGCGCCGACCCCGAAGAGATCGAGGAAGCGCTGGAAGAAGGCGTCGAAATCATCGAACTGCGCGCGCCGCAGGAGATGACCCTGCATGAAGAGGGCGACAACGCGGGCTGTGTCTGCGGGTTGCGGACCTGGCAAGTGGTGCCCGGTTGGGACGAAAAAGGCCGGTTCGATCCGAGTTATGAGCAGGACAACGTCGTGCTCCCCGCCGGGATGGTCGTCGAGGCCACGGGCCAGCAAGCCGATATCTCGCTTCTGGGTGAGGCGCTGACCGAAGCGCTGGACTGGAACCGCGGTTCTCTGAAAACCGATGCAGCGGGACGCACGTCCGAGCCGTGGCTCTGGGCCGGGGGCGATGCAGTCAACGGGCCGGACGTGATCAACGCGGTGGCCGACGGGCACCGGATCGCCGCCAGCATCAACCTGTATCTGCAAGCCGGGAGGACCGTGCAATGAGTGAAGCCAACAAGGAAAAACTGCGCGACGTGACCACCGTGCGCGAGATCATGACCACGGCCACGCAATTCGAGATCGTGGCACGCGATTTCTACACCGCGCTCGCCCCGAAAGTGTCGAAGAACTTCCGCTGGCTGGTCGAAGAACTGGCCGAGGAGGAACAGGGCCACGTCGATCTCTTCACCAAGCTCGCCAATGATCCGAAAGTCTCGGAGGTGATGTCGCAAAAGATCGACCGTCCGAGTGCCGACACCAAATTCTCCGATTGCGTGCACTCCCCCGATCTGGGCGAAGCGCCGGACGATCAGGCTGTGTTGCAATACGCGCTCTGGCGCGAGAATGCGGCGATGGAGCAATATACCGAACTGGCCGAAACCGCACCTGAAGGTCCGCTGAAAGACGCTTTTGTCTTTCTCGCCAAGGAGGAAGCAGAGCACAAGGCAGAGCTTGAAAAAATCTACGACGATCTGGTGCATTCGGGCGAGGCGTGAGCCCCACCCGGTTCAGCAGTCAGGCGAGTTCCACGCCCATCACCGGCACGGATTTCAGAGACACGCCCATGTCCGCCAAGGCGGCTTTCTCCGGCGATTGTCCGGCCTCGATCCAGCGCTTGCCCTGCATATAGGCGCGCGGGTCGTTCATCGCATCGACCGCGAGCAGTTCCGCCCCTTTGAAATACCAATGGCTTTGCGTCCCCGGTTTGTCGCCGGGGCGCACCACAACATCGTCGAACCCGGTATTGAGTCCGGCGATCTGCAATTTGACGTCATATTGATCCGACCAGAACCACGGCTTTGCGACATAAGGCGCACCTTGGCCCAGCATGCTGGCCGCCGTCGCCTCCGCCTGTTCGATTGCGTTCGGCACGCTCTCTAGCCGGATGCGCGCGCCCTTCCACGGGAAGGAGGCGCAATCGCCCGCCGCAAAAATCTTGGGATGCGAGGTTCGGCCAAACTCGTCCACTTTGATGCCGTTGTCGATCTCGACCCCCGTCCTCTCCGCCAGCGCAGTTCCGGGCCGCACGCCGATGCCGCAGATCACGAAATCGACCTCCAAGGCTGTGCCGTCGGATAGGGTCGCAGAGAAGCTCGCGGCGCTTTTGCTCAGTCCCTGAAGGCCACAGCCCTCCCGAATATCCACACCGTGCGATCCGTGCATGGTTTTGATCCAGTCGGCGGTCTCTTCGGAGGCCACCCGCGCCAGAATGCGCGGCGCCATTTCGACCAAAGTGACCTCAAGCCCCTTGAGCGCCGCGACCGCCGCCGCCTCCAGCCCGATATAACCGCCGCCGACGATCAACACGCGCCGTCCGGGGGTGAATTCATGCGCCATGGCGTCCGCATCCGCAAGCGAGCGCATGGTATAAACGCCCTCCCCGCCGCCCATGACAGGCGGCAGGCAGATCGGGTCAGCCCCGGTGGTCAACGCAATCTGATCGACCGGCATCTCCGTCCCGTCCGCAAAGGTGATCACCATCGTCTCGGGATCAATGCCGCTCACCCGCGTGCCGGTCAGGAGATCAATCCCCTGCTCCGCATAGAAACTTTCGGGCCGCAGGAACAACCGCTCCAACTCCATCTCGCCGGACATGTATTTCTTTGACAAAGGCGGGCGTTGATAGGGCGGCACAGGTTCCGCGCCGATGAGGCTCAACCGCCCCTCATAGCCCAAAGCCCGCAGTTTGGCGGCCAGCGCAGACCCGGCCTGCCCCGCTCCGATCACGGCGATATGCGTCATGGTTTTTCCTCGGATAGAAAGGGGCGCGGATTGCCCCGCGCCCCGCAAAAATCAGTACATTTTGTAGGGCAGGAATTTGCCGTCGAGCACGATCTTCACCCGGTCGCCCTTCGGATCCTCGGTGCGGGAGATGTCCATGGTGAAGTCGATGGCGGACATGATGCCGTCGCCGAATTCCTCTTCGATCAGCGCTTTCATCGTGGTGCCGTAGACGTTCACCACCTCGTAAAGGCGATAGATGAGCGGATCGGTCGGAACGGCGCTCGGCAGAGAGCCGCGGTAAGGCACGGTCATCAAAAGGGCGACTTCCTCGTCCGAGAAATTGATCCCCATGGCGTTGTCGACCTTGGCAATTTGGTCTTTGGTCAGGGAAATCTGGCCCATCAGCGCGGCGGTGGTCCATTCCTTGGACTGGCCGACAGCCGCGGCCACATCGGCCCATTTGATGTCGTTGAACACCTTGTGGGCGATAATTTTCTCGGTGAGTTCTGCACGGGTGGTCATGTGTTTTCTCCGTCTTGAGACACAGGTTGAGAGAGGGCGGACACGGGGGGGGGGCGTCCGACCGGGTGTAGAAAGTCTTTGGAAGGGGTTCAGGCGGATTCCATTTGCGCGATCAGCATTTTGAGGTGCTTGGTCGCGGGGGTGACGATGCCGACGAAATAGGCCTCGCGCAGGCGGCGTTGCGCGGCACCGTTGGTGACGTATCCACGCGCGCCCATGTGAAGCTGCGCCCAATGCGCGGTCTCCATGGCCAACTCGCCGCCGCGCAAACGCGCCTTGAGCACACGCAAGTAGAAGGCATCGGACAGGTCATAGGGCGTTTTACACAGCTCCAAGACCTCAGCCACCAGCGCGTCATACTCGGCGCGCAGGTCAGAGGCCTGTTTGTCGAGATACTGGTTCACATGACCCAAAGGCGCCTCGACCTGTTCGATCAGCTCAATGCAATTCTTGATGATCCCCGCCGCCATACCGCATTGCAGGATGGTGAAACCGGGGCGGATGCGTTTGACGAACTCCATCGCCGGATCGCCGAGGATATACTCATCCGGCACAAACACGTCGCGGCATTGCACGTTGCAAGTGGCGGTGCCGCCCATGGCGACGAAGTCGTGGTCGAGTTTGAGCTTGATCCCCTCCCACCCGGCATGGAAAATCGCCATGACGCGTTTCGGGACGTCCTCGCCCTCGACATCCACATGGAACATCGAGCCGAAATAACCATCTTCGACCAGATTGGAGACCCAAGGCAAGAGGCCCTTGACGGTATAACCGCCCTCGACCTTGGTGCCTTTGAGGCGCATCTTTTCGATCTCGCCCATGGCCTTCATAGGGTTGGACATGCCAGTGCCGCCGAGGGCTTCACCCTTGATCACCTTGGCCAGGATCTCGGATTTGAGAAATTCGTTGTCAGACGAGGAAATATACCAGGCCAGCGTGTCCTGACACCAGACACAGAAGCCGGTCGAAAGACATTCCTCAGAGGTCCGCGCCATGGACAGAACCGCCGAGGTCAGATCGACATTGCCGTCAATCCCGCCCACATGGGTGCCGTAAGCGCCGGCCTTGCCGTATGCGCGCATGATGTCTTCGGCGTAGATCCGTTCGTCGTCGATCTTTTGGACGATGCTTGCGAGATCTTCGCGGGAAATACGGTCGATCTCATCGAAATCGTAAGCCGTGAGGGAGGTGGCGACGTTCATCTCATCTCTCCAGAGGTTGGGTTTCAAAGCGGGGGCCGCCCTATGCGCGTCTCTCGGACGGCCCCCGGATGCGTCAGACGCTTTCGGCGATCATGTTCACAGGGCGCGAGAAGGTGTTGAACACCGGCGACCATTGCGTGACATGGGCGATCAGGGCGTCGATTTCCTCTTGCGGGCAATCGGCTTCCATATCGACCTTGATGCGCACATCGGTGAATCCGACGGGTTTCTCGGACACGTCGCCCGTGCCCCAGACGGCGGTGATGTTCAGATCGCCTTCAAGTTCGAGTTCAAGCTTCTGAATCTTGATGCCGCGGGCGATGGCGTTGGCGTGGAGACCCACGGCCACACAGGAGCCCAGAGCGGCCAGAGACGCCTCGGACGGGTTCGGCGCGGTGTCGTCGCCCAGAAGCCCCGGCGGCTCGTCCACGATGTAGGGTTCGAGATCGCGGATGTAGTTGGCGTGACGGAAACGACCTTCCGCGACGGTTTTACATTTCAGCGTCTTGATCGCCTTCGGGTTGGCCTTGCCAGAGGCGATCAGCGCCTCCAGCCCCTCTTTCGAGATCGGGTCCAGCCCGTCAACATCCGGCGCAAGACAGCCGGTGAGAGCGGTTACGGGTTCAGACATGGGAATTCCTTTCGTCTGGTGGGTTAAAGGTTGCGGGTGCGGGGTTTAGTGCCAATCGGAGCGCACCCAGTTGAATTTCCTGATGAGCTGGCCTGCGAGGGCATCAAGGGCGAAACCGATCACCCCGATCACCACCACCGTGGCGGCCAGCCGGTCATATTCGAGCGTGTCCCGCGCATCGTTGATCGCGTAGCCAAGCCCGGAGGTGACGCCGAGATATTCAGCGGGCACCAGCACCACCCAGGCCACCCCGAGCGCGAGGCGAATGCCCGAGAGAACATCGACGGCAATGGCCGGAAGAATGACCGAGAACAGCATATGGAGCGGGTTTGCCCCCAGATTGCGCGCCACCTTGAGCCATGCGGGATCAATCCGACGCACACCTCCTGCGGTGGAGAAGAGGATCGGCCAAACGGCGGCCATACCGATCAGGAAAATGATCGCCCCGTCCCAAGTGGCAAAGGCCATGACCGCAATCGGCATCCAGGATAGCGGCGAGATCATCCGCAGGAACTGGAACGGGACGTTGGCGACCTCGTTGAGGCGCTTCATCCGCCCGATCATGATCCCGACAGGCACGCCGATGACGATGGCGTAGAACAAGCCTAGCCCCACCCTCATCAGCGAGGGCCCCGACATCGCCACGACCTCGCCGTCCATCAGCATTTCCCAGAGACGGGAAAGCGTCGGGACCGGAGCGAAATCGGCGAAGGCGAAAAGATCGTCGCTGGTCTCGACGATCCACCCGCCGATCCACCACAGCACCAGCAACAGGCCAATGCCGAGCGCCCCGTTCACAAGGCCGCGGAAGCGGCCCAGCTTCGGCAGGGAGAAACCTGTCCGGGCCATTTGCCCTGAAAGCTGGGTCACATCGCTCATAGCTCGAAGATCTCCTCACGGGTGTAGGGATCACCGCCGGTGGCGACCGAGGGGTCGTTCTTCCACTCCGGGTATTTTTCGAGCGCGGCTTTGACGTAATCGTAATTGACCAGATCGTCGGCCACGAACTGCGGATCGAGCCCTTCGAGGAAGGTCGTCTCCCCCGACACAACCGTCTCGTTCATCGCCTCGACGATGAGCTTGGTCGCCGACGGGTACGGCCAGGGCTGGAAGTCGATCCGGCCATTGTGGAACTCACCCTGGTGCTTGATCGCCTCCGAGGCGATGTAATCCGGGTTGTTCTCGTAAAGCGTCATGGCGCGTTTCACCACGGGCGCTGGCGCTGGCAGATACCCTGCCCCGTCTTTTGACAGAAGCTCCGCCACTTCCTCTTTGTTCTGAGAGGCATAGATCGAGGCGCGCACCACGGCGTTCATCACGCCCTGGGTCCATTCCGGTTTCGCGGTGGTCGCTTCTTCATGCATGCAGACCACGCAGCACGGGTGGTTTTTCCAGATGTCGCCGGTAAAGCGCAGCATCCGCGCGCCGGCTTTCAATTCGCCAAGCGCGTTGAACGGTTCGGCGACGATATAAGCGTCGATTTTCTTGGCCGCGAGCGCGGGGGGCATTTCGGGCGGCGGCAGCACCTGAAGGTTGCATTCGTCAGCGGCGATCGGCTCCCCCTGCGGCTTGATCACGGCTTTGATCCCGTTGGCGCGCAGCGCGTATTGCAGCACGATATTGTGCATCGAGTACCAGAACGGCACCGCGACCTGTTTGCCGCCCAGACCCGCGAAATCTGCGATGTCCGTGTGACGACCGACCACCAGAGCGGAGCCGTTGGTATGCGCCCAGGACATGATCTTGACCGGGAAATTGTTGTTGTAGCGCATCCAGACCGGGATCGGTTTCAGGAAGTGTACGAGGTTGAACTTGCCGGAGGCAAAGCCCTCGATCAGTGGCGACCAGCCGCGCATCAGGGTCGGTTGCTCGGCCTTGATACCCTCTTCCTCGAAATAGCCCTTGGCATGGGCGACCAGAAGCGGCGTGGCGTCGGTGATCGGCAGATAGCCGATGCGCAATACATCGTCGTCCTGCGCCTGCGCCATGCGCGGCAACATCGCCGGTATGCCGCCCAAAAGAGCCGCCAGACCGCCTTTTGCCAGAAGATCGAGCGTCGAACGACGGCCCGGGTCGAAATCGGTGTTGCCGCCACAGCAAGCGCCGTGGAGATCGTGATGGCCGTGGCCGCAAGCTGTCTTGTGGTCGTCAGTCATGTCAGGTCCCTGTTGATGTTCGGTTGGTCTTGTTCGGATTATTCGGAAAGGCGGGTGAAATCGTTCTCGGTGGGCGCATTTCCCATCTCGGCGACCTCGGCATAAATCCCCATGAGGCGGGCGTGTTCGCGAGCAAAGGCATCGGTCCCGCCACCGCGCTCTTCCTCGGTGAGCGCGATCTGCGTGTCCTCGGCGATCCGTCCCGGATTGGCCTTGAGCACCAGCACCCGATCCGCCATGCGCACCGCCTCGCCCACGTCATGGGTCACGATCACAAGCGTCAGGCCGAGGTCCTTGGCGATCTTGCGCACATCCTGCTGAAGCGAGCGGCGGGTGAAGGCATCGAGCGCGGAGAAGGGTTCGTCGAGCAAAAGCATCTCCGGGCGCGGCGCCAGAGAGCGGGCCAAAGCCACACGCTGTTGCTGGCCGCCGGAAAGCTCCTGCGCATTGCGGTTGGCGAAGGCCCCCAGATCGACCAGATCGAGCACTTCCGGCACGCGTTTGGCGATCTCATAGCCCCGGCGAGTGAATTTCAGGCCAAGGCCTGCGTTCTGCGCCACGGTCATCCACGGGTAAAGCGACGGCGCCTGAAACATCATCACCCATTTGGGCGAGGGATGTTCGACCACATTGCCATTGATCACCACCTGCCCCTCGGAGGGATGCGTGAGCCCCGCGAGCATGTGCAGCAGTGTGGACTTGCCACAGCCGGACCGCCCCAGAAGGGCCACGACCTCGCCCTGATGAATTTCGAAATCCATGTCCTCAAGCACATGACCATCGGCCTTGCGATAACTGTGGCTCAGCCCTTTGACGGCCACATGCGCACCGATCAGCACACGCGGATGCGCCGGCTCCTGCACCTGTCCTTCGGACGGCTGGGAAGGGGTCTGATCTTTCATTCTGGTCACGGCCATCTCTTCTCACTCCGGGTTGTTTGCACGAACCATACAAACCGTTCTGTATTATCGAGACGGAAAGAAGACCCGGTCGTCAACGCCCGAATGCGAGAAAAGATGACTCTTATTTTCCTGTTCATTTATTCGGCAAAAATTGAGGTAGACTGCCCGTATCCAGGCGAAATCCGGGTGATTTCCCGCCATCTCTCCGCTCTCTGCCTTCACATATGCAAGAATATCGCAGCCGAGAAATTCGCCAACAGAACAAGACAGACCTGTCTTTTTTTTTGCGGTATATATGAGAGGCAGGTGACACATTTCACGGCAGAGCGATTCTCCGCCCCGCCGGATGTCTCGCGTTTCAGAGTGCAGGAGATTGCCAGATGGATGACAGCCCTCAAGAGTTTTGCCACCAGCAAACCTCCGGCTGGAGCTTTGCCGCAACGGAGCCGAAGACCGCGCGCGACAGGATCATGACCGCCGCTTCGCATTTGTTCTGCAACCATGGGTTCGCGGCCACTGGCATCGACACGATCCTGTCCCGTGCCGGCACCGCGAAGGCCACGCTCTATCACCACTTCAAATCGAAAGAAGAGTTGATCGCCGCCGTCCTGGAAGCCGAGGGCACCACATGGCGCGGCTGGTTCTTCGGGCGGCTGGCCGAAACACAGGGCCCCGCCCGCACGCGCATGCTCGCCGTGTTCGACGTGCTCGAAGAGTGGTTTGCGGACCCCGGCTTCTACGGCTGCCCCTTCATCAACGCTGTGGCGGAGTTCGACACCGGCAACGACGCGGTGCGCAAGGCCGCCGAAAAGCACAAGGAGCACATCCTGACCTGGCTCAAGGCACAGGCGATCGAGCTCAAAGTCCCCGATGTGACCGAAACCGCGCGCTCTTTCGCCGTGTTGCTCGATGGCGCCATCGTCGCCGCCCAACACACCCGTGATCCGAGCTTTGCCCGCACGGCCCGGAACATGGCCGAATGCCATCTCGATGCGGTTCTGGGCGCTTGACCCCTGCCCGCCCGGCGGACAATCCGTCCGAAAATTCCTTTCCGCGCCCTTGACCCCGCTCTGAGACTGTATATACATCGTATAGGCAGGAACGCGGGATGGTCGAGAGGGGAACATGGCACCGAAAAACAAGAAGGACAGTTCGCTGATCATCCGCCTGCCCAAGGAGGACCGCGACGCATTCGTGACGCTTTGCGAGGAAATGGACACCTCCGCCTCGCGCGAATTGCGCGACCATATCCGCAAGTTTTTGAAGAAAAATTCCAAGAAAGGGTCGTAAGCCGTGAAAACGCTTCTCGTTGCCAACAGCAAGGGTGGATCCGGCAAGACGATGACAGCGATCACCCTGGCCGCCGCGCTGCGCGCCTCCGGCAAACGGGTCACGATCGCCGATGCCGATCCGCAGCAATCCGCACGGATGTGGGGCAAACGACGCTCGGCCTATGCGGCGCATATCCCGGTGCTGGACTGGTCCGGCGCGGCACGCCCCTCGGCGCCGAAGAAAACCGACTGGCTGGTGATCGACAGCGGCGCAGGACTTGAGAGCGCGGCGGCAAAAGCGCTTTTGCAGGACGCGGACGTGATGGTGACGCCGGTCATGGCCTCGATGTTCGACGAACTGGCGGTGAAGGGGTTTCTCAAATCCCTGCGCGAACTCAAGCGCATCCGCAAGGAAAAGGTCGATATCCTGCCCATAGGCTCACGTATCGACCCGCGGCGCAAGGACGGACGGCTCCTGAAGGAGTTTCTCGAAGCCAACGGGCAGGAACTCGTGACGATGATCTCCGAACGCGCCGCCTATATCGACCTCGCCCGCGAGGGCCTGTCGATCTTCGATCAAAGCCAGGCGAAATTCGCTCCGATGAAAGCCCAGTGGCAGCCGGTGCTCAAACGCCTTGGCGTAAAGATCTGAACCGGGTTCGGCGAGTTCTCCCAAGCAGTTCTCCCGAACCAGACCCGAAGAACGCAGAAAAAACAGGCAAATGGGAAGGGAATCCCCGGCGCAATCAACCCTGCGTCACGGCGGTCACTTCGACCTCGACCTCGAATTCCGCGCGGGTGAATCCGGTGACGATGATCAGGGTCGAGGCCGGTTTGACCGCCACCTCCGCAAGCCAGGCATCGCGCACCGCCATATAGGTCGGGAAATCCTCGCGCCTGGTCACAAAGGCGCTGATCCGGATCACCGCATCGCGCCCCGCCCCCGCCTCGGCCAGAATGGCGTCGATATTGGCGAAACACTGTTCCGCCTGTGCCTTGACGCCCGCCGCGCAGGTTCCGTCCGGAGCGAGCCCAAGCTGACCCGAGGTCACGATGACCCGCCCGCCGGAAGGCCCCATGACCCCGTGGCTATAGGCCCCGAACGGAGCGGCGATGGAGCTGGGCGTGAGCGGCGTGTTCATGGTGGAGACCTTCGTGTCGAGATTCGTTTGTCGCCTTCTCCATGCCATTTCACGGCGGGATGCGCGTCCATTGTGTACAATGTCGCATCCGATATTGCCGACACCTGCGTTAATTTTGACCACGCGGCCAGATTTCCGCCCTCTAATTGGGCATCTGAAGATTGTATGCAATTTCCCGCAACTCCCCCCTGTGCGTCCCCCCTGATGATCTCGCTAACGTGGTCTGCGGAATTTCACCCACGGAGAGTTTACATGACCTTGAATCGCGTTCTCGCGGGGCTTGCCCTTGCCGCGACCACATCCACCGCGGCCCTCACTGGCGCACTGGCTGCCGATCTGACGCCGGTGTCCTTCGGCACCAACTGGCTCGCCCAGGCCGAGCACGGCGGGTACTATCAGGCGGTGGCCGATGGCACCTATGCCGCCTGCGGCCTCGACGTCACGATCCAGCCGGGCGGCCCGCAGGTCAACAACCGTGCCCTGATGATGGCGGGCAAGATCCAGTTCCACATGGGCGGCGATCTTCTTCAGGCGTTCAACGCCGCCAAGGAAGGCATCCCGGTCGTGGCCGTGGCCGCCACCTTCCAGAAACACCCGCAGGTGATCATCGCGCATCCGGGCAAGGCGAAGACCTTCGAGGACCTGAAGAACCTGACACTGCTGATCGGTGACAACGGCTTCGCCTCCTACTACCAGTGGATGATCGCCGCCTACGGTTTCACCGCCGAGCAGCGCCAGCCCTATACGTTCAACCCGGCGCCGTTCCTGGCCGATGAGAACATGGCGATGCAGGGTTTCCTGTCCTCCGAGCCCTATGTGATCGAGAAAGAGGGCGGCTTCACCCCCGACGTCTTCCTGATCGCCGACGCCGGTTACTCGACCTATGCAACCACCATCGAGACGATGCAGAAGACCATCGACGAAGCCCCCGAGGCGGTGAAATGTTTTGTCGATGGCTCCGCGATCGGCTGGTACAACTACCTCTACAACGACAACTCGGCGGCGAACGAGATGATCATGGCGGACAACCCCGACATGACGCAGGACAAGATTGATTTCGCCATCGAGAAGATGAAATCCGAGGGCATCGTCGACAGCGGCGATGCGCTTGAACTCGGCATCGGCGCGATGACCGACGAGAAGATCGCGGATTTCTACGGCAAGATGGTCGACGCAGGCGTGATCGAGGCCGGCCTGGATTATTCCTCCGCCTACACGCTGGACTTCACCAACCAGAAAGTTGGCATGGACCTGAAATAAGGCCCGCCCGAAGGACACGCGGGGGCGGCATTTTCCGGCCCCGCGCGCTTTACTCCGAGACAACGCACATGACCCCTCCCACCTCCATCCCCCCCATGGGCCAGCGCGCAAAGCTTTTGGACATGTCCAATGTGGACAAGGTTTTCAACGGCAATGTGGTGGCGCTCAAGGATATGAACCTGACCGTCAATCAGGGCGATTTCATCTCGCTCCTGGGCCCCTCGGGCTGCGGCAAATCCACGGCCCTGCGGCTGATTTCCGGGTTGATGCGCCCGACCTCGGGCCATATCGCCTGGGACGGCGGCATGAAGACCGGCGATCTTGGCGTGGTGTTCCAGGAACCCACCCTGATGCCCTGGGCGACCGTCGAAGAAAACGTCTGGCTGCCGTTCCGGCTTCGGGGCAAATCGCTCCGCGACGTGCAGGACGAGATCATGTGGGCGCTCAAGATGGTGGGGCTGGAAAAATTCCAGCGCGCCTATCCGCGCGAGCTCTCGGGCGGCATGAAAATGCGGGTTTCCATCGCGCGCTCTCTGGTGACCGAGCCGCGGCTGATCCTGATGGACGAACCTTTCGCGGCCTTGGACGAAATCACCCGCCACAAGTTGAACAACGACCTGCTTGAGCTGCGCGAAAAGCTCAAATGCACGGTGATTTTCGTCACCCACTCGGTGTTTGAGAGCGTCTTTCTTTCCGACCGGATCGTCGTCATGGCGGCACGCCCCGGACGGGTGTCCTCCGAAGTCACGGTCGATGCGCCCTACCCGCGCACCGAGGAATTCCGCACTTCGGCAGATTATGCCGAGCTGTGCCGCAAAGCCTCCGATGCGCTTCATGCGGCGATGAACGAACATGGCGCGAGGGCCTCGGCATGAGCACAACCGATATGAACACCGCGCTTGTTGTGGACGAGGAAGAACTTCGTTACGCCCGCGCGCAAAAACGCGAGAAGATCGCCAAATGGGTTCTGCCCGTGGTGGTGATCGCACTGGCGATTTTCCTCTGGGATCGTCTGGTGGTGTGGAACGAAATCCCGCACTATATCCTGCCGGGACCGGGGCTTGTGCTCAAGACCTTAGTTCAGGACTGGGGCATGCTGTCCTCGGCGCTTTTGGTAACGCTCAAGATCACGCTGGCGGCCCTCGCCGTGGCGGTGATTGGCGGCGTGGGTCTGGCGATCCTCTTCACCCAGTCGCGCTATTTCGAGATGTCGTTTTACCCCTTCGCGGTGATCCTTCAGGTGACGCCGGTGGTGTCCATCGCGCCCCTGATCTTCATCTATGTCGACAACCGGCTGGCGGCGCTTTTGCTCTGTGCCTGGATCGTGGCCTTCTTCCCGATCCTTTCCAACACCACGCTGGGCCTCAATTCGACCGATCATAACCTGCGCGATCTCTATAAAATCTACGGCGCCACGCGCTGGCAACGGCTGCGCTATTTGCAACTGCCGACCGCTCTGCCCTATTTCTTGGGCGGGCTTCGCATCGCGGGTGGCCTGTCCCTGATCGGCGCCGTTGTGGCCGAATATGTCGCGGGCACCGGCGGCATCGGATCGGGGCTGGCGTTTCGCATTCTTGAGGCCGGTTACCGGCTCAACATTCCGCGCATGTTCGCGGCGCTTCTTCTGATCGCGGCGACAGGTGTCGTGATCTTCACCGCAGCCTCTTTGCTCTCTCATGCATTGCTGCACAAATGGCACGAAAGTGCAATCAAACGGGAGTCATAAGGACTTATATGAGCTTTTGCGTTCTGCCCAGCGGCGCGAAGACACTTCGAAATGTCACGGTCCCGGCCAGCCTCATAGGCCAATCCGGGGACCTCATTCTCACAGACCTCACCCTTCAAGACGGCAAGATTGTAAAAACGGACGCTGGGCAACCGGCCGAAACTACAATCGACACGCCACAGATCGACATGAAAGGCGCGATGGTCTTTCCGGCCTTCGTCGACATGCACACGCATCTCGACAAGGGCCACATCTGGCCCCGCGCCTCGAACCCCGATGGCAGCTTTATGGGGGCCTTGGAAACCGTTCACGCCGATCATGCAAATTGGACGGCGGCGGATGTCGAAGCGCGGATGGATTTCGCGCTGCGCTGCGCCTATGCCCATGGCACCAAGGCAATCCGCACCCATATCGACAGCCTGGACGCGCTGGCGTCTTCGTCCTTTGGCGTGGTCAAACGGATGCAGGACAAATGGGCCGGAAAGATCGAGCTACAGGCGTCCTGCCTCGTCGCGGTCGATAAGATTTTCAAGGATCAGGGCGACTTCCCGGCCATTGCGAAAATCGTTGCCGACGCCGGGCAAATCTTGGGCTCTGTCACCTATCCGGTGCCGGATCTGAAAGAGCGTCTGTTGGATTTCTTCCACTTCGCGGTGATGTATGATCTCGACGTCGATTTCCATGTCGACGAGACCGACGATCCGACCTCTGACACCCTGCGCACCATTGCGGAGACGGTGATCGAGCTTGGCTTTAAAAATCGCGTCACGGTGGGCCATTGCTGTTCCATTTCGGTGATGCCGGACGAAGTGGCGGACGAGATCATCGCGCTCGTCGCCAAGGCCGGTCTCAACGTCGTTTCCCTGCCGATGTGCAACATG
Organism: Celeribacter ethanolicus; assembly: GCF_001550095.1. Lineage (GTDB taxonomy): Bacteria > Pseudomonadota > Alphaproteobacteria > Rhodobacterales > Rhodobacteraceae > Celeribacter > Celeribacter ethanolicus. The sequence continues at coordinate 65,067 of NZ_LRUC01000052.1, forward strand.
TATCTGCAAGACCGCTACAAGGGCCGCACGCCACGTTGGCGCGGTGTCACCATGGCGCATGAGTTGAACGCGGCGGGGGTCAATGTCTCCTTCGCCTCGGACAACACCCGCGATCCGTTCTACGCCTATGGCGATCTCGACATGATCGAGGTGATGCGCGAGGCGACGCGGATTTGCCATCTCGACCACACGGATGTGCCTTGGGTGAACGCCTTTTTGACCAATCCGGCGCAGGCCTGTGGTTTTGACGCCCCGAGCCTGACGGAGGGCGCGCCTGCCGATCTGGTCATTTGCAACGCACGCGGCTGGACCGAGCTTTTCGCCCGGCCGCAATCCGACAGGGTGGTTTTGCGCGACGGTGATCCCATCGACCGCACCCTGCCGTCTTACTCTGAACTCGATGACATCGTGAGCTAATATCATGAACACCAATTCCGCTGCGGCCATGGCCGCCCTGTCCCATCTGGACATCGAAGAAAACCCCGCCACCGTCCGCAACAAATCGCGCGACTTCTTTTGGTACTCGCCAGTTTTGAAGGCCGAGATGGACCATTTGCAGGCCGATTTCGTGGTCAACCCGACCTCCGAGGCCGAGGTGATCGAGGTGCTCAAGACCTGCTACACCCATGACGTCCCCGTCACCTGTCGCGGCGGCGGCACCGGCAACTACGGGCAGGCCATGCCGCTCGCGGGCGGCTGTGTCATGCATCTGACAAAGATGAACAAGATCAAGGAGATCGGCGCGGGCTATGTCGTCGCCGAACCCGGCATCATCATCAAGGAGATGGACGCCGAGTTGAAAGAAAAATCGGGTCAGGAGCTGCGCATGTTCCCCTCGACCTATTCGCAGGCCTCTTTGGGCGGCTTCATCGCGGGCGGCTCCGGCGGGGTCGGATCGGCCAATTGGGGCGCTCTGCGTGATCTCGGCAACATCGACCGCCTGCGGGTGATCACCATGGAAGCCGAGCCCCGCGCGCTGGAGTTCACCGGCGAAGAGCTGCACCGCGTGTCCCACGCCTATGGCACCAACGGTATCATCACCGAGATCGAAATGCCGCTCGCCCCCGCCTATGAGTGGGTCGAAATGTTCGTGCGGTTTGACACCTTCCGCATGGCGACCGAATTCGCGGGCGCCTTGACCGCAGAACCCGGCATTCTGATCAAGCTCGCCTCGGTCTACGCTGCCCCCATCGCGCATAAATATTTCCAGCGTGTGAAGGCCCATGTCACCGAGAGTGACCACCTCTGCGGCCTGATGGTCGCGCCGCACTCCATGGCGGGCTTCCAGACGCTTCTGGACCGCTATGAGGGGGCGGAGGTGATCTACCGCTCCGATGATGTGCAATGGGATCGCCACCCCGGTCCGGTCTATGAATATGGCTGGAACCACACCACGCTGCGCGCGCTGAAGTTCGAGAAAGACCTGACCTATCTTCAGGTCCGCTACGGCGATGACATCGAAAAGATCATGAAGGCCTATGAGACCTTCAAGGACGATCTCTACATGCACCTTGAAGTCATGCGCGAGGGCGCAGGGCTGTCTTTTGCGGGGCTTCCGATTGTCTTCCCGAAAGACAAGGCGCAGCTCGATGACTTGGTTGCCAAACATGAGGCGATGGACTGCATGATCTTCAACCCGCATCGCTACACTTTGGAGGAAGGCGGCCGTCAGTCCACGGACAAACGCCAGCTCGACTTCAAACGCGAGGCGGACCCGAAGGGTCTTTTGAACCCCGGCAAGATGATCGCCTGGGACGAGCCGGATTTCGACTACGCCGATATGTATTCCTACGCCAAGATCACGCCGAAACCTGAGGTGACGGAATGAGTTCCAAAGGACGCGTTCTCGTCCTCTACGCCCACCCCTGCCCGGAAAGCTTCAACGCGGCGGTGCATGAGGTGGTCGTGGAGACGCTCAAAAAATCCGGCTGGGAGGTCGACGATTGCGATCTCAACGTCGAGGGGTTTCAACCGGTGCTTACGACGGAGGACCGTCGCGGCTATCACGACGAGCCCGCCAATATCGAACCGGTGCGCGCCTACGTCGAACGGCTACAGGCCACCGACGCGCTGGTCATGGTCTTCCCGGTGTGGAATTTCGGCTATCCGGCGATCCTCAAAGGCTTTCTCGACCGGATTTTCCTTCCGGGCGTGTCGTTTAAGCTCAAGGATGGCAAGGTCCGTCCGGGTCTCACCAACATCAAAAAGCTCTACGCCTGCACCACCTATGGCGGCACGCGGTTGCGCGCGATGATGAACGGCGACCCGCCCCGCAAATGCGTCACACGGCCGGTGTGGTATGCCTGTGGCATGCCGAAGAAGAAATACATCGCTTGCTATGACATGAACCGCAACGAGGAACCCAAGCTCAAAGCGCATCTGGAACGGGTGCGGCGCGAGATGGAGGCGATGTGATGCAACGCGCTCTCGTCGTCTATTGTCACCCGCGCGAGACCTCGTTTAACCGAGGCATTCGCGACCTCGTGGTCGCGCGCCTTGAGGCCGCAGGCGTCGAGTATCGCCTGCGCGATCTCTATGCCGAGGGTTTCGATCCGGTCATGTCCGCCCATGAGCATGAAATCTACGAAAATGTACCGGAGAACCGTACCCTCGTGGAACGAGACTGCACGGACCTTGAGTGGTGCGACAGCCTGATCTTCGTCTATCCGACCTGGTGGTACGGCCTGCCCGCGATGCTCAAGGGCTGGCTCGACCGCACCATGGTCTCGGGCGTGGCCTTCATCATGCCGCAAAAGGAAGGCGATGACATCAAACCCGGCCTGACCCACATCACCAAACTGGGCGTTTTCACCACCTGCGGTGCCTCGCGTTGGCTGACCTTCTTTGTCGGCGCCCCCGGCAAACGCACCTTGATGCGCGGGCTGCGGGTGATCTTGGCCAAGCGGTGCAAGACCGCCTTTGCAGCGCATTTCCTGATGGACAGTTCGACACCGGAAAGCCGTGCGAAACACCTGACACGGGTGCAAAAACGGCTCGACAAACTGATCGCGGCGCCTGCGCCGAAGGAGGGATAAATGGAGATACCTGTTCTCGATTGGAGCCGCTTTGCCACCGGTTCAGACGTCGATGGCTTTGTGCAAGACCTCGGGAAGGCCTGCCGCGACACGGGGTTTTTCCTTGTCTCAAACCACGGCATTCCCGAGGATTTGGTCAAAGATGTCTTCGCCAAGGGGGACGCCTTCTTCGCGCTGCCCATGGCGGAAAAAGCGAAAATCGACATCAGGGGCAACCCGCACAACCGCGGCTGGGCCTGTCAGGGCTCGGAGGCCTTGGACGAAAAATCCGGTCAGATGGACCGCAAAGAGGCCTTCAACGTCGGTTTCGACCTGCCCTCTGACGATCCGCGTGTGCTGGCTGGCGAACCGTTTCGCGGCGTGAATGTCTGGCCTGACGTGCCGGGCTTTCGCGATACCATGCTCGACTATTATGACGCCGTGCTGCACCTCTCGGTCGCGTTGCACCGGGCCTTCGAGATGGATTTGAACCTGCCCGAAGGCTACTTCCCGCCGCATTTCACCGAACCTATGGCGACGCTCCGTGTCCTCTCCTACCCGGCAGCGCCCGACGGAGACGGCATCGGTGCAGGCGCGCATACGGATTACGGCTCTGTCACGATGCTCATGACCGACGGTGTCGGCGGCCTGCAAGTCAAACCGCGCGGCGGCGACTGGATCGACGTGCCGCATGTGCCGGGCGCCTATGTGGTCAACATCGGCGATTGCCTGATGCGTTGGTCGAATGACATTTACGTCTCGACCCCGCACCGGGTGTTGCCGCCGAAAACCGCCCGCCGCTCCATCGCCTTTTTCCTCGACCCGAACCCCGACAGCGTGATTGCCGCCCTGCCGGGCACGGGCGAGGCCAAATACCCCGCCGTCACCGGCGCCGATTATCTGCGCGCGCGGCTCGACGCGACATACACACCTAAGGACATCACATGAGACGCTTTGACTGGGCCGAGTTCCGCACCACGGAATTCGCCACCTTTGACCCCGAGAAAACCATCGTCATCCTGCCCACAGCCGCCGTGGAACAGCATGGGCCGCATCTGCCCGTGGGCGTCGACACCTACATCAACGAGGGCATGCTGGCGGAACTGCGCGCCACCTGCCCCGAGGACCTCGACATCCTCATCCTGCCGGTGCAGGCGGTCGGCAAATCGAACGAACATATCCACGCCAAGGGCACACTGACATACACTGCCAAGACTGCGCTTGATGCCTGGACCGAGATCGGGCTTTCCGTGGCGCGCGCCGGTCTCAAGAAAATGGTGATCGTCAATTCCCATGGCGGGAACCTGGACCTGATCTCCATTCTGGGGCGTGAATTGCGCGTGCAGGCGGGCATGATGGTCGTGAAATGCCAATGGGGCAATTTTGGCAAACCCGAGGGCATGTATAGCACGCAAGAGAGCAATTTTGGCATCCATGGCGGCGATCTTGAGACTTCCCTGATGCTGCATTTCAAGCCCGCTTTGGTGGATATGGAGATGGCCGAGGATTTCCGTTCGACGGCGGAGACCGCGCCGATTTCTCCGATTGGTCCGGTGAACCTCGCGTGGGTCTCGAAGGATTTGAACCCGAAAGGCACGGTGGGCGAGGCGCATCTGGCGACGGCTGAAAAAGGGGCCGCGACCTGTGCGCATCAGGTGGCGGGCTTTGTTGAGATGCTCAAGGAGTTGCGCGATTTGTCGACGGAGGGCTATGCGCGGACGATCCCGGAGTGAGGAGCCCTGTGATCACCTGCCCTCCGGACGGTCAGGTGATCACGCGGCGGCCTTCGGTCTTGTTCCGCGTGAAAAGAAGGGGGCCATTTGGCCCCCTTTCCTATTCATCCACCTCAGGCGCCGTGATCCCGCCAAACGCCCCACCAAAAGCCGACGGACTTTCGGGCTTCGGAGCCGCGGGTGCGGCAGGTGTCCCAACACCCCCGAAGGCCCCACCAAAGGCGCTGTCGGGTTTCGGCACGGTCACGCCCTGCTCCGCTTCCTGCGCTTCGATCCTCTCCCGTTGTTCGGCGCGCAGCTCTTCCTGACGATCCAGTTTCTCCTGCAACACGGCGGCCTCACAGACCGAGCTGTCATATTGCGAGCCCGCGTAAGTTATCCCGCCGATCACCGTCACGAGGATCGCAAACACGATACCGGGATGGGTCAGCGCGCGGGTCACCGGATTGGCATAAAGCGGCGAGCGCGAGGCGCGGCCTCCGGCTTCGGCCTCTTTGCGACGCTGATAGGCCTCGTTTGTGAGCGCGCCGACCAGCGTCAGCGTGATGATGATCACCGCCAGCGCCGACAAGGACGGATCGGTGCCGTGGCGCACTTTCGACGCGAGCGCCGTGGTGAAGGTGCTCTCCGAGAGAACCGTAAACACCGTGGTGTTGTAGTTCTCGAAGGAGGCCAAGAGCGTGATGAACGCCGCCGAGCCGATGGCCGGCGCCATGAAGGGCAAGAGAATTTTGCGAAACGCCTGACCGGGCGTGGCGCCCAAATCCAGCGCCGCTTCGGTCTGGGTCGCGTCAAACCGTTGCAGTCGCGCGATAAAGACCAACATGGCATAGGCGGAGACAAAGGTGATCTGGCCCACGATGGTCAGGAAATAGCCGTTATACAAGAACCCCGCGCCCGTGCCGCGCGTGATCTGTCCCCAGAGCACGATGGTCGAAATCCCAAGCACAACGCCGGGGATCAGGATCGGCAAGATCAAGACCGTGTAGAGCATCGAGCGTAGCTTTGCCGGCAGTTCGGACAAAGCCAAAGCCCCCGCCAGCCCGATGGGCACGGCCAAGGCCACGACACCCACCCCGATGATCACGGAGTTCATCAAACCTTCCATCAGGCGGGCATTGCCGAACAACTCGCCGAACCAGCCTGTGGTGAAACATTCCCATGGCGCCACACGCGGAAAGCGCGAGGAGTTGAAAGCGGTGGTCGCCATGATAACCAGCGGGCCGAAGAGGAAAGCGAAGAAGGCAAGCGCATAGGCGCCGCCGAAAAGCGTGTGCCTGTTCATTTGCCAATCTCCCCGACAGAGACCTTGAACACCCGCATCATCAGCAAAACAAAGCTGATACAGGTCACCAAAAGCACCACGGCATAGGCCGAGCCTCTGGGCCAGTTCGAGGACTCGTTGAACCACTGATAGATGAGCTGCGTGAACCACAGAGACGAAGGCCCGCCCAAAATCTGCGGCGCGGCCAGCGCACCTGCGGTCAACATAAAGACCATGGTCGCCCCTGAGACAATGCCGGGTTTCGCCATCGGCAAAACCACCCGCCAATGCACCCGCCAGAGAGGCGCGCCCATGTCACGGGCGGCTTCGACTTGGGTGTGATCCAGCGCCTCGATGGCGTTGTACATCGGGAAGACCATCAACAGGATATAGGCGTAGGCAAGGCCACAATAGAGCGCCACATCGGCGCGGATAAAATCCACCGGCGCGTCCCAAAGCCCCATTTGCATGCCCCAGGTGTTCACGACACCCGTCGACCCGAACAGCACGCGAAAGGCAAAGGCGCGCAGAATCTCGTTGATCCAATAGGGGATGATCAGCCCGATCACCATGAGCCGCGCGGCGACACCTTTGGCGCCATGGGCGAGGATATAGGCGATGGGATAGCAGATCAGCACATCGATCATCGTCACGATCAGCGCCGCAATCAGGGTCCGGATCAGGATCGTGATGTCGAGCGCGTTGAAGGATCCGTCCGAGTTGAAGAAAAAGCTGTGATATTGCTCCAGCGTGTAGTGATCCGCCTCGGTGCCGATCTGATCGGCGGGCAGGTTGAAGCGGAAGGAATAATCCAGCATCGAAAGCTGCGGCAGGGTGATGAACACGACGACCCAGAGCGTCACGGAAATGGCGACGAAGAGCGCCGCGCCCATGCCGTGTTTGGCGAGCAAGCTGGTGTAGGCGAGTTTCAACTGTTTCATGAGTCACTCGCCATATGTCCGACCGGAAGGATGGTGCCATTCATCGGAGCAAAGCCCAGAGAGAGGCTTTCGCCCTGCCCCGGCAGGCTGCCCGCCAGCCCCGCATTGACCATGGAGATGCGCAATTCACTGTCTCCGGCCTTGGCGAAGACATGGTTGGCGGCTCCCTCGAATTCCTGCCGCGTGAGCGTGGCGTGAAAGGCGTTCTCTGTCGCACCGGGGATGAGCTGTTCGGGCCGCACAAACAAGAGCGCCGCGTCACCCGCTTTGTATTTACGCCCGCCACCGACACGCGCTTCAAAGGTGCCCATCGGGGTCTCAAGGGCTGCCAAGTCGCCCGACTGCCCCTTAATGACGCCTTGCAATGCATTGTTTTCACCGACGAAAGACGCCACGAAAGCGGAACGTGGACGATTGTAGATGCGATCCGGTTCGCCCACTTGTTCGATCACGCCACGGCTCATCACGGCCACGCGGTCGGACATGGTCAACGCCTCGCCCTGATCGTGGGTGATGTAGATAAAGGTCACGCCAACCTGTTTCTGGATCGCGCGCAGCTCCGTCCGCATGTGTTGGCGCAGCTTGAGATCGAGCGCGGAGAGAGGTTCGTCGAGCAACAGAATATCCGGCTCAACGGCCAGCGCGCGGGCAATCGCCACGCGCTGTTTCTGACCACCCGACAGTTCTCCCGGTTTCTTGTCACCGATCCCCGGCAGGGCGATCATCTCCAAAAGCTCGTCCGCCTTTTTACGCCGCTCTTTCTTGGACACCCCCCGCACCTCCAGAGGAAAGGCGATATTCTCCGCCACCGTCATCAGCGGAAACAACGCCAAATGTTGGAAAATCAACGCGGTCGGGCGTTTGTTCGGGCCGACACCGGCCATATCCTTGCCGCCAATTAACACCTTGCCCTCGGTCGGCTCGGAAAAGCCGGAGATACAGCGCAGCATCGTGGTCTTGCCGCAGCCAGACGGCCCGAGAAAGGAGAAAAATTCGCCGGAATTGATTTTCAGATTGGCGTTATCGACGGCGGTGAAATTGCCAAAGCGGATGGAAACGTGATCGAGGAGAACGGAGCGGTCCGGGGTCTGGTCGGGCATGTTGCCTCTCTTATGAATTGAACGTGAAAAGGCCCCGCGCGTGCGACGGCGGGGCCTGATCGAAATTAGGCGGAGAGGAATTTATTGGTGAATTCGGTGCGCATTTCCGAATACCACGGCGCCTCCGCGGGCCAGGCGTTGAGGTTCGCCAAGGCCTCGCCCGGATAGGCGTCGGCAAAGTTCTTGGCATAAATCTCACCACCGAAGGCGTCCGCGCCCAGAACCGGCGAGTTATAGCCGTGGGTCTTGATCGCCTCACCGGCCCATTCCGGGTTGTAGCAGGCCTCGATAAAGGCATAGGCCTGTTCGATGTTGGTCGCCCCCGTCGGCATCGCCATGCCATCGACCCAAGCCATCGCTCCCTCGACCGGCGCACGGTACATCACCGGCTCGCCTTCGTTTTTCAGCGCGATCGGCGGGCCGTCCCATGTCTGACCGACGATGACGCCCTCGTTCAAAAGACCGTTCTTTTGGGTGTCGGCGTCGTTCCAGATCAGCTTGATATTGCCTTTCTTTTCAATCGCGTGCTCGACCAGCATGGTCCAGACTTCGGTCATTTTTTCGGGCGTTTCATAAGCCGCCCACATCGAGCCGGGTTCCATCATGCCAAGGCGTTCCATGCCAAGCCCCAGCCCCAAAAGCATCGAGTGACCGCGCCCCATGGTTTTGCCCGCGTTGGTATCGTCCCAGATGTCGTAGTAGGATGGGAATTCGCCCGCCGGCGTGAACATATCGGTGCGCCACGCGACCCCTTCCGTGCCCCAGATATGCGGCACCCAAAACGTGCCTTCACCGCCGAAATTCCAGTGTTTTTCGCCCAGAGCCATCGCCGGGTTGACCTTTTCAATGGCGATTTTCGTCATATCGAAGGGCTGCAAAAGGCCCAGTTCCGCCCACAAAAGGTTGCGGTTCACGGTCGGAGAGACGATGTCGAACCCTTCGCCGCCGGTGGCTTTGAGTTTGTTGATGATCTCCTCGTTGGAGCCGATGCCGGTGAAATTCAGCTTGATGCCGGTCGAGCCCTCAAACGCCGTCACGAAGCTTTCCGGCAAATAGTCGGACCACATCATCACGTTGATTTCGCCGGAAGAGGCCAGCGCCGCGCGGCTCACGAGGGCGGGCGCCGCGAGGCCGCCCATGAGGGTTGCGGAGCCTTTCAGGAACGAGCGGCGCTTGAGGCCACCGGTGGTTTTGATCTTCGTCATGTCACTCCCCGTGAACGTATTCGTTGCTGTCGGTGTCTTGTTCTCTGGTTGTTGCGGGCGGTCGGACCGGGTCCGGCACCGCACATGCAAAAGCCTAGGGGCCGGTCTTTTGCTCAATTTAGAGCCAGAAGTGGCAAATTATAGTGCCAGAAGTGCTTTCCTCCTGTCGCCTTTCGTGCTGCACAATAGAGTGGCGCTTGCGCCCACCCTTTGCCCGCCTCAAGGCAGGATCGGAACCGCACCCGACCCACCGCACCCGGACCCCATGAGAGGCCCCATGCTCGACCGTTATTTCGAACAGCCCTTCGATCAGAGCGCCTCGCTCCAGCACCAGATTCAGGAACGTCTCATTCAGGCGATCCTCGATGGCGCGCTTTCGCCGGTCGATCCGCTGCCGTCGTCCCGCGCATTCGCCAAAACGCTGAAGGTCTCGCGCAACACGATCTCCATCGTCTATGAGCGGCTGCATCAGGACGGGTTCATCACGGCCAAACCCCGGCGTGGCTATTTCATCGACGAGAATTTCGTGCGCGAGAAACTCAATGTCGCCCCGCCAAGGCGCCAGATCGGCACAGGGACACGCGCCGATTTCGACCGGTTCCTGCCCCGGCGTTTCACGGAACAGCTCAACATCGCCAAACGCGCCGACTGGCGGCGCTTTCCCTACCCGTTCATCTACGGTCAGGTCGGGCGCGACGAGATTTCCGTCGCCCGCTGGCGCGATTGTCTGCGCCGGGCGGGCACCACGCGCCATGTCGGCACATGGGCCGACGATCTGTTCGACAGCGACGATCCGCTTTTGCTCGAACAAATCTCCCGTCGCGTCCTGCCGCAGCGCGGCTTTCGCGCCGGTCCCGACGAATTGCTGATCACCGTGGGCGCGCAGAATGCGATCTGGATGGTCGCCAACCTGTTTCTGGCACCCGGGCGCGTGATCCATGTCGAGGACCCCGGCTATGTCGATGCCCGCAATATCTTCGCGGCCCAAGGGGCCACCGTCATCCCCTCGCCCGTGGACCGCAAGGGCTTGAAACCCGGTGACAATCTCGCGGGAGCAGACCTTGTCTACGTCACCCCCGGCCATCAGAGCCCGACCAACATCACTATGCCGATGGAGCGACGGCTGGCGCTTTTGGAGGCCGCCTCGACCCATGATTTCCTCATTCTCGAAGACGATTACGAACATGAACTGAACTTCGTCGGCGCGCAGCATCCAACGCTCAAGGCGCTCGATGGCACGGGTCGTGTGATCCATGTCGGATCGCTCACCAAACCGCTGTTTCCCGGCATTCGTCTGGGCTTTATCGCCGCCGATCCGGAGGTGATCCGCGAGATACGGGTGCTCCGCCGTTTGATGTATCGTCACCCTTCGGCACTGGCACAACGGGCTATGGCTCTGTTTCTCTCAGAGGGCCATTATGACGCCCATATCCGGCGACATCGGCGCGGCATGGCCGATAAATGGCGGGAAATGCTGCGAGAAATCGACCGGCAACTGCCCGATTGCGATCTGACGATGACCACCGGCGGCTCGGGCGTCTGGCTGGCCCTGCCGGAGGGCACGGACGCGGGTGCGGTCAAGGCGGAGGCCGAAGCGCGCGGGGTGCTGGTCGAGGACGGCACGCCGCATTACCTGCGCGCGGATGCCCCGCGCAACCGGCTGCGGCTTGGCTTCGGGGCGATTGATTTGGCGAAGATTGCGCCGGGGATTGCGGAGTTGAAAGCGGCGATCGAGACAGTACGGAACTGCCCCGAAAGCTGAATTTTCCCTGTCGGCAAAGCGTCGGACATATGTCGGACTTTTGTCGGGCATGATGCCGGCCCCGGCAGGCCGTGGTATCGACGGTTCCCCCTGAAACGCGGAGTTGTGATCTAAGGGAAGGAGGAAGGACTGCTCTGCGGGACGAAGCGTACGTTTGCTACAGCAGCGCGAATGGCTGCTGTAGGAAAATCGAATACATAGACAACGTCCGTCGCAGGCTTCTGGCCTACGTCTTTTTTTTCAATTTCGCGTACTTCCGTAGATCGAATCTTATGCCCCAGACGCCTGGCTTTAGTTCGAGTGCGTCCACCCAACTGGACTTCTTGGCCGACGCCTCTTGCACGTAACTGACGACACTAGCCTTCGTTCGAATAAGCTCAGAAAGCTCAGCTAGATCTTTGGACAGTTGGATCTCGTTAAGGTTGCCCTCTTCGCCAAAGTAGTCATCAAAGTTGACTATTGCGAAGCTATGCACATCGCCGTGAAAACGCTCAAAAGGCTTGCCGCAAATCAAAACAAACGCCAGTGATTTCTGAAGTCTTTCTGAAAAATCGCTCTGGATCTTCGCAAGTAAGTTCCTGCGATAATCGTCTTCTTTTGTTGGCATTGGATAGTGAACGAGCACACGATCCGAATGTCTTTGCTCTAGCGCTGAAAGCGACCTCAATATGGCCGCTCCGGTAGCGCTTTCTGAGTTCGCAAAGATGCTGAACGACAACAGCATGTAGTACTCGACCGGTGTTCCGCCACTTGAGCCCGCTCCCCAATCACCGTGCGGCATCTCGAGCGGTGGGTGTACTTTTCTAACCATCTTGCATTCTCCCGACGAGCCGTGTGTTCACGCTCCTGTCTCCCCCAGAAGAATGCCACTTAATGTCGAAAAAACAAGCGTTGGCTTCCATCTCAAGCGAGCGGTAACAAGACGAGTTTTCTGACCGGCAGCGTTAAATCGGTCGGCACGATTGTTTTTTGCATCCGCTTGGCAAGCCGCTTTCATGTTCATCGAACATTTTAGAATAGTCTTTCACAGCGGATGTTCAAAAAGCTCGCAGCATAGGGAATTTTGGACTCAAAGCCGACTTCCGCCGCTGTCTGCTCATGTCGCCCAATGTGCCCCTCTCAGTCCATCGCGATCACAATCGTCTTCGAACGGGTGAAATGCGCGAGCATGGCCTCAAGAGACGCCTCTTTGCCAAGCCCTGAGCGCCCGAACCCGCCGTAGGAGACGTTGGGCTGGATCGTGAGGTTTTGGTTCACCTGCACATAGCCCGCGTTGAGGCGCGAGGTGGCGTCGAGCGCGGTGGAGAGGTCTTCGGTCCAGACCGAGGCGGCGAGGCCATAGCGGCTGTCGTTGGCCTTGGCGATCACGTCCTCGTAGTCGGACCATTTCTGGATCGCGGCGACCGGGCCAAAGATTTCGTCGCGCAGGCAGGGGTGATCTTCGGGCAGGTCGAGCAAAAGCGTGGGCATGGCGAAGAGATCGGGCGAGAGCGCGGCATCTGCGGGCATCTGGCCGCAACGGACAACTTTGGCCCCCGCTGTCGCTTCGGCCTTGGCGACGTAATCGGAGACCACCTTGGCCTGTTTTGCGTTGATGATCGTGCCGATGTCGGTCGTCTCGTCCAAGGGATCGCCGATTTTGAGCGCGTTCAGATCGGCGACGATGGCGTCGAGGAAGGCGTCATAAAGGCTTTCGTGGACATAGATGCGCGAAGACGCGGTGCAGCTTTGGCCCTGACGGGTGAAGCGCATGCCGGCGATCGCACCGGGGACGGCCTTTTCGAGTTTGGCGTCGGCGCAGACGATCATCGGGCTTTTGCCGCCGAGTTCAAGAGAGACCGGCACGATGCGTTCGGCCCCGGCTTTGTAGACGATTTCGCCGACTTCCTCGGAGCCGGTGAAGGTGATTTTCGCCACATCCGGGTGCGCGGTGAGCGCTGCGCCGCAATTCGGGCCGTCGCCGTTGATCACGTTCAAGACGCCTGCGGGCAGGTGCTCCATGACGATCTCGGCGGCGAGATAGGTGGCGAAGGGCGCGTCCTCGGAGGCCTTGACGACGACCGTGTTGCCCGCGACCAAAGCGGGGGCGATTTTGAGCATCATAAGGACCAGCGGCACGTTCCACGGCACGATGGCGGCGACCACCCCCAGAGGTTCGCGGGTGGTCATGGTCAACATGCGCGGGCTATAGGGGATGGTTTCGCCTTTGAGTTCCGAGCCCAATCCGCCATAGAATTCAAGGATGTCGGCGGCGGTCTTCACCTCGCCCCTGCACTCGGTGCGGATCGCTTTGCCGGTCTCGCGGGCCAAGACCTGAGCCACCAGTTCGAAATTTTCCAAAAGCGCGCGCCCTGCGGCGGCGACGCGTTTGCCGCGCTCGCGGGCCGGGATCGCGGCCCAGGCCGCCCCCGCCGCTTTCGCCGCCTGCACGGCCGCGTCGGTTTCGACCGGGCCGGAAGCGGCGGCGGTGCCCAAAAGCGCCCCGGTGGCCGGGTTCAGCACGTCGAGACCGGCGGCGGTCGGCACACGGGCACCGCCCACGAGGTTGAGAGTGTGATAAGCCGCGATGACGGCCTGCGGGTCGGGAAATTGGCATGCGATCTGACTCATGCCTCTTGCATTGCGCGAAAATCCAGCCCGGCAAAGATACCAGCATTTCAAAACAATGAGTCCAGAAAATCTGCGCCCACATTTTGACCATTTGATATAAAAAATGACTGGCCCGATAAATCTAAAGCTCTGGCCCTATAGGCCCCGCCTGCAAGCGGTGATTTACTCAGGTCCAGAATTACGGAGTCTCCCGCCATGCACGACAATGATCTTTCCGCCATCATCGAGGCCGACCGCGCCCATGTCTGGCACCACATGTTCCAGCACCAGCTTTTGGAAACGCGCGATCCCCGGATCATCGTTGAAGGCAAAGGCATGCGGGTTTGGGACCAGAACGGCCGCGAGTTTCTCGATGCGGTCTCGGGCGGCGTCTGGACGGTGAACGTCGGCTATGGCCGCGAGCGCATCGCCAATGCGGTGCGCGATCAGCTGATCAAGATGAACTATTTCGCGGGCTCCGCGGGGTCCATTCCGGCGGCGAAATTCGCCGAGGTTCTGACCGCGAAAACGCCGGGTCTGTCGCGGATGTATTACTGCAACTCCGGCTCGGAAGCCAATGAAAAGGCTTTCAAAATGGTGCGTCAGATTTCGGCGCAGCGCTATGGCGGCAAGAAGTCGAAAATCCTCTATCGCGACCGCGATTACCATGGCACGACGATCGCCACGCTCTCGGCCTGCGGCCAGCAACAGCGCGCCGCGCATTACGGCCCCTTCGTGCCGGATTTCGTCGAGGTGCCGCATTGCCTTGAGTACCGCAAACAGTGGGATGTCGAGAATTACGGCGAACGCGCTGCAGAGGCCATCGAAGAGGTGATCCTGCGCGAAGGCCCCGATACCGTGGGTGCGCTCTGCCTTGAACCGGTGACGGCGGGCGGTGGTGTAATCACCCCGCCGAAAGGCTACTGGGAGAAAATTCAGGAGATTTGCCGCAAATACGACATCCTCTTGCACATCGACGAAGTCGTGTGTGGCATGGGGCGCACGGGCGAGTGGTTCGGCTATCAGAACTACGGCATCGAGCCGGATTTCGTGACCACCGCAAAAGGCGTGGCCTCCGGCTATGCGGCGATTGCGGTGATGCTGGCGTCCGACCGGGTGTTCGACATGTTCAAGGACAAGCCCGAGGACCCGCTCAACCACTTCCGCGACATTTCCACCTTTGGCGGCTGCACCGGCGGCCCGGCGGCGGCGCTGGAGAACGTGGCGATCATCGAGGAAGAGGGCCTTCTGGACAACACCAAGGTGATGGGCAAGCGTCTTCTGGACGGGTTGGCCGCGCTTGAGGACAAGCATGAGCTCATTGGCAACACGCGTGGTCTTGGCCTGTTCTGCGGCGCGGAGCTTGTGGCGGATCGCGAGACGAAGGAACCGCTCTCCGAGAAGCTGGTTCAGGCCGTCGTGGCCGAGTGCGACAAGCAGGGCGTGATCATCGGCGCGACCATGCGCTCGCTGCCGGGGTTCAACAACACGCTGTGCTTCTCCCCGGCGCTGATCTCGAAAGCGGACGACATCGACGAGATCCTGACCGCTGTCGACAACGCCCTGACCACGGTTGCAGCGGCGATGTAAGATCACCCCTCACCGTATTGAAATCTAAAGATTACGCCTCGCCGATGTGCGGGGCGTTTTCTTGATCTAGCACCCCGCTTTCTTCTTTGAGGCCGGTGCCGGTCAGACCACGCTTGAGGGCCTCGCGGGTGAGCCATGCGATTTTCGTCGCGGCCTGATCATAGGACATGCCACCCTTGCCGTGGATGTTCGAGAGACAGTTGCGGGCGCTGTCCTTGAGGCCCGGTCGCGGGCCATAGGTCAGGTACGCGCCGAGGCTGTCGGCCACCGTCAGGCCGGGACGCTCGCCGACCAAGAGGACCACGAGCCTCGCACCGAGCGCTGCGCCGATCTCGTCGCCGATGGCGACGCGGGCTTGGGTGGCGACGACGACGGGACCGAGGGTGAGGCCTTCGAGTTTGGCGCTTGCCGCGTGAACCACGGCGGCAGCATGGGATTGGACGGCGGCGGAGGACAGGCCGTCGGCGATAACGAAGGCGACGTCGCAGGGCGTGCGGGCGTTGAGCTTGTCCGCCTCACCCGCCCAGAGTTTGCGGCCAAGGTCCGGACGGCGCAGGTAGCTGGCGCGGTCGGGAGCGGCGGAGGTGACGCGGATGACCTCGAAAGGCGACAGCTCGGCCTCCAAAGCGTCCACGTCGAGGCCGGAATGCACCGCGTCGCGGGCGCGGGCATGGGCGAACTGGAACTCAAGATTGGCGCCGGTCGGAAGCCCCGCCCCGTTGCGGCCAAGACCGATGCGGGCGGGGGTGGCGGCGCGCAGTTTGGCCCATGGATCTTTCATCACATCCGTCATTGCGCCGCCTCCAAAAGCCGTGCCGCGCCAAGATCGCTTTGCAGCAGATGGCCGGTTTCGGACACAAGCCCCATGGCGGTGAGCCAAGCCTCGAACTCCGGCGCGGCTTTGAGGCCCAGCGAATTGCGCAGGTACGCGATGTCGTGGAACGAGAGGCTTTGATAGTTGAGCATGATGTCATCCGCCCCCGGCACCCCGATCAGGAATTGTGCGCGGGCATTGGCGAGAAGCGTCATCAAAACGTCCATGTCGTTCTGATCGGCCTCGGCATGGTTGGTGTAACACACGTCACAGCCCATCGGCAGGCCAAGGAGTTTGCCGCAGAACACATCCTCAAGACCGGCGCGGATGATCTCTTTGCCGTCGTAAAGATATTCCGGCCCGATAAAGCCCACCACCGTGTTGACGATCAGCGGATCGAAGGCGCGGCAGACGGCATAGGCGCGGGCCTCGACGGTTTGCTGGTCGATGCCGTGATGGGCGTCGGCGGAGAGTGCAGACCCCTGCCCGGTTTCGAAATACATGACGTTCTGCCCCATCGTGCCGCGGTTCAGCGAAAGCGCCGCCTCATGGGCCTCCTTGAGCATCGAGAGCGTCACGCCAAACCCCTCATTCGCCGCCTCGGTGCCCGCGACGGATTGGAACACCAGATCGAGGGGCGCGCCGCGATTGATAATCTCGATCGAATTGGTGACATGGGTCAGCACGCAGCTTTGCGTCGGAATGTCGTAACGGCCACGCAGATCGTCGAGCATGGAGATCAACGTCATGGCGGTCGGGATGTTGTCGGTTGCCGGGTTGATCCCGATCACCGCATCGCCCACCGCATAGGACAGGCCGTCGAGGGTGGAGGCAACGATGCCTTTCAGATCGTCCTGCGGGTGGTTGGGCTGAAGCCGCGACCCGATGCGGCCCTCAAGGCCCAGAGTGGAGCGGAAGGCCGTGACCACGGTGATCTTGCGGGCGACGGCGATCAGGTCGCGGTTGCGCATGATCTTCGACACGGCGGCGGCCATTTCCGGCATGAGACCGGGAGCAAGCGCCGTCAAAGCGGCGGGTGTGGCGGCGTCGGACAGAAGCCAGTCGCGAAACTGACCGACGGACATATGCGAGACGGGCGCAAAAGCCGCCGCGTCATGTGTGTCGACGATCAGACGCGTGACCTCGTCTTCTTCATAAGGAACCAGCAACTCTTCGAGGAAGGTTTTCAGAGGCAGATCGGCCAGAACCATCTGCGCCGCGACGCGTTCGACATCGCTTGTCGCGATCAGCCCGGCCAGAGCATCGCCCGAGCGCGCGGGCGTGGCCTTGGCCATCACCTCCGCGAGGTTGGAAAAGCGAAACACCTCGCCGCCAAGGGTGGTGCGATAGATCGGCATGCGTTCGTCCCGTTGCTGTCTCGTCCCAAAATCCTAGCGACGAAAGCCGGAGGGTTCGAGAGCACGCGCAACCGCAGCCGGGGCGGGCCTGCAAATTCAGGCGTCATCGCCCATTTTTACGGCACAGCCCGTCAGGAAAAGCCGGACCGCCAGAGCGCGCCGCTCCGCCAAAAGCTCGGGCGTCGGTTCGGCGAACTCGGGATCGAGCAGGCGCACAAGAGGATCGCCGAAAGCCATGCTGACAATGAGATCGGCCGACAGCGCCGCCTGATCCGGGGCAAGCGACAGGCGCCCCGCCGTGATTTCGCGCATGATTTCGTCGCGCACATAGCCGGTCAACCGCCCGCGCCCCTCATGCACCAACCCACGCGCCAGCGCCGGATAGGTCTGCGCCCGCGCCACCATGGTGCGCAGGAATTCCAATTTGTGCCGGTCCGATCCGGGCGGTTTGTTGAAGGTCAAAAGCAGATCGAGCCGCTCGGAAAACGGCCTGTCCTGATCCTCTTCGGGCAGGGGCTGGAAAATCGAGGCGCTGATGCGGGCGATGACGCGGCCCAGCAAAACTTCCTGACTGTCGAAATGCGCATAGAGCGTGCGTTTCGACATGCCTGCGCGCCGGGCGATGGCCGACATGGTCACGTGATCGAAGCCACGCTCCATCATCAGCGCGTGGGTGGCGTCGAGGATCACCGTCTCACGCGCCTCGAAATCCATCTGCACCGGCCGCCCGCGCTTGCGGACTCCGGTCTCCTGCGCGGCGGCCTCCTCCGGCTCTGCCTCATATTTAGACACCTGCGACAGCCCACAACTCCCTTCTCAGATGCGCACATCCGGCGCGCTTTACAAAACTATCGGGTTTCTTTAATCAAAATTCAAGTCATGTTCCAATGCACAGATGACAAACACCCGGAACATGCCCTGACCGCCGCGCATTCGCGCCCCCTCAAAACCCCTCGCCCCCGACCGAAACGGTCCGGGGTTTGTTTTGCCGGAGATTTTCATGCCCTGCCCACGCCCTGTCCTGCCCCGCCGGAGCGCCGCCCTGCTCGCCCTTGCCCTGATGGCGGGCCAGCCCGTTCTGGCCCAGAACGCCCCGCCGCCCACGCCCGTGACCGTGGTCACGCTGAATGCGGGAGACGTGACGCTCAGCAGCCCGCTGCCCGGCCGGGTCGCCGCCTCCGCCGAGGCCGAAGTCCGTCCGCAGGTCGGCGGCATCATCCAGAAACGCCTGTTTGACGAGGGCAGCACGGTCAGCGAGGGCGATCCGCTCTATCAGATCGACGCGGCGACCTATGAAGCGGTGAAGGCCGTGGCGGAGGCGAGCCTTGCACAGGCGAAAGCGGCGCTGAAATCGGCGGAAATCGAATACGAACGCCAGCAGGAACTGAAAAGCCGCAACGTCGTGGCGCAGCAGAACCTCGACAGCGCCATTGCCGCGCGCGACAGTGCCCTCGCGGCGGTGAAAGTGGCGGAGGCCAATCTCCTTTCGGCGGAGATCGACCTTGAGCGGACCCAGATCCGCGCACCGATTTCCGGCGCCGTGGGGCTGAGCGCGGTGAGCCAGGGGGCGCTTGTGACCTCCGGGCAATCGACCGCGCTGACCACGATCCGGGCCCTCGACCCGGTCTATGTCGACGTGACGCAGGCGGCCTCCGAAATGCTGCGCTGGCGGCGGATGGGCAACGGTGCGGAATTTTCCGAGACGCTCGGCCAGACCGTGTCGCTGACGCTCGCCGATGGCAGCTCCTATGAGTACAAAGGCGAATTGTCCGCCGCCGAACCCTATGTGAACGAGGACACCGGCACGATCGTACTGCGGCTGTCCTTCCCGAACCCGGATCATTTCCTTCTGCCGGGCATGTATGTCCAGGTCGAGATGCCGCAGGGCGTGGTCCCCGGCGCGGTGCTCGTGCCGCAGGAAGCGGTGACGCGGGACCGGCGCGGGCGTCCGATGGCCTTGGTGGTGAATGGCGAGAATGTGGTGGAAAGCCGCGTGCTCGACGTGGTGAGCGACCAAGGCAACAACTGGATCGTGACCGGCGGGGTTGCAGAAGGCGAACGGGTGATCGTCGCGGGTCTGCAAAAGACCGCAGCCGGTGCGACAGTGGCACCGCAGGAACAGGGGGCCGAGGCGCCCGCCGCCCAAGACGCCCAGCCCAGCGAATGACCGGCATAAGGACCTGAGAATATGGCTCGTTTTTTCATCGACCGCCCGGTCTTTGCCTGGGTGATTTCCATCCTGATCATGGGGGTCGGCCTGTTGTCGGTCTTCACGCTCCCGGTGGCGCAATATCCGCAGATCGCACCGCCCTCGGTGTCGATCCGCACGACATATCCCGGCGCATCCGCCGAGACAGTGGCCAACACCGTGACCCAGATCATCGAACAGCAGATGACCGGGCTCGACGGCATGCGCTATATGTCCTCAAGCTCGACCTCGGCGGGATCTGCCACGATCACGCTGACCTTTGCGACCGGCACGGACCCGGACATCGCCCAGGTTCAGGTACAGAACAAACTGTCCCAGGCCACGGCGCTGCTGCCCGATGCGGTGCAGCGCCAGGGGGTGACGGTACAGAAAAGCTCCGCTGGCTTCCTGATGGTTCTGGGGGTGATCTCCGAGGACGGCAGCATGGATCAGGCCGACCTCGCCGACTATCTCAACACCAATATGGTGGACGCCTTCAGCCGGATCGAAGGGGTCGGTGGCACCCAGGTGTTCGGCGCGAAATACGCCATGCGGATCTGGCTCGACCCGTCGAAACTTGCGGCGTTCGACATGACACCGTCGGATGTGGTCGGGGCCGTCTCGGGCTATAACGCCCAGATCTCGGCAGGCTCCTTCGGGTCGCTGCCCTCGCCGGAGGGACAGGCCTTTACCGCCACGATCTCCGCGCAATCGCTGCTTCAGACGCCGGACGATTTCCGCAACATCATCCTGCGGTCGGAATCAGACGGCGGGCTCGTGCTTCTGGACGATGTCGCCCGGGTCGAAGTCGGGGCGGAAAACTACTCCACGATCTCGCAATATAACAGCCAGCCCGCCTCGGGTATGGCGATCCAGCTCGCGCCGGGCGCCAACGCGCTCGACACCTCGAAACGGGTACGCGCGATGATCGACGAGTATGCGCAATACTTCCCCGAGGGCATGACCTATGTCATCCCCTATGACACCACCCCCTTCATCGAAATCTCGATCCACGAGGTGCAGAAGACCCTGATGGAGGCCATCGTCCTGGTGTTCTTCGTGATGCTTCTGTTCCTCCAGAACATCCGCGCCACGCTCATTCCGACGCTGGCCGTGCCGGTCGTGATCCTCGGCACTTTCGCGATCCTTGCGGTCTTCGGCTTCACGATCAACGTGCTCACCATGCTGGCCATGGTGCTCGCCATCGGTCTTCTCGTCGATGACGCCATCGTGGTGGTGGAAAACGTCGAACGGATCATGGAAGAGGAAGGGCTCAGCCCCCGCGAGGCCACACGCAAGTCGATGGACCAGATCACCGGCGCGCTCGTGGGCATCGCCCTCGTGCTCTCGGCGGTGTTCATCCCGATGGCCTTCTTCGGGGGTTCCACGGGCGTGATCTATCGCCAGTTCTCGATCACCATCGTCTCGGCCATGCTCCTCTCCGTGGTGGTGGCTCTGACGCTGACACCGGCGCTTTGCGCCACAATCCTGCGCGGCAAGGACGCCCATCACGCCAAACGCGGACCGTTCGGCTGGTTCAACACCGCCTTCGACAAGCTCTCCGGCGGCTATGGCTCGACCGTGGGCTACATGATCCGGCGTCCGCTGCGCATGCTCGTGATCTATGGCGGCATGGGGGCGGGCATCGCCTGGCTGTTCATGCAAACCCCGACCGGATTCCTTCCGGATGAGGATCAGGGCATCATGATGGCGCTGGTGCAGGGCCCCTCGGGCTCCACTGCCGAGAACACGCTCGCGGCCAACGCCCAGATCAAGGACTACTTCCTGACCGCCGAAAGCGAGAATGTCGAAGCGGTGTTCAGCATCGCGGGCTTCTCCTTCTCCGGTCAGGGGCAGAACAACGGTCTGGCCTTTATCCGCATGAAGGACTGGGAAGAGCGCACCGAGCCGGGACAATCGGTGCAGGCCATCGCGGGACGGGCTTTCCCCGCCTTCATGGGCATTCAGGAAGCCATGGCCTTCCCGATCGTGCCGCCCGCGGTGATCGAGCTTGGCAACGTCTCGGGGTTCGACTTCTACCTGCAGGCGCAGGGCGGTCAGACCCACGAACAGCTCCTGGAAGCGCGCAACATGTTGTTGGGCATGGCCGGGCAAAGCCCGCTGATCGCCTCCGTGCGGCCCTCCGGCCTCGAGGATGCGACGCAGTTCAAGCTCGACATCGACTGGCGCGCGGCGGGGGCCATGGGCATTGATCCGGGCGACGTCGGCGACACGCTGTCGATCGCCATGGCCGGATCCTATGTCAACGACTTCAACGACAATGGCCGCACCAAGCGCGTCTATGTCCAGGGCGATGCCGACAGCCGGGCCACCCCGGAGGACCTTCAGAAATGGCGGGTGCGCAACTCCTCTGGCGAGCTGGTGCCGTTCTCGAACTTCACCACCGAACGCTGGGTCAACGGTCCGCAGGGTCTGAACCGCTACAACGGCACACCCTCGATGCAGATCCAGGGTTCTCCGGCTCCGGGTGTATCGACCGGCGAGGCGATGGCGGAAATCGAGAATCTCGTCAGCCAGATCCCCGGCGGCTATTCGGTGGCCTGGACCGGTCTGTCGCTTGAGGAAAAGGACTCCGGGTCTCAGGCACCGATGCTCTACATGCTGTCGCTGGCGGCGATCTTCTTCTGTCTCGCAGCACTTTACGAAAGCTGGGCAATTCCCTTCTCCGTCATGCTCGCCATGCCCGTGGGGATTCTCGGCACGCTGTTCACCGCCTGGCATTTCGGCTTCGACAACGGCGTGTTCTTCCAGGTCGGCCTTCTGACCGTGATCGGTCTGACCGGCAAGAACGCCATTCTGATCGTCGAGTTCGCCCGCGAGCAGGTGGATGCCGGCAAGGATCTGTTCGAGGCCGTGCTGACGGCGGCGAAACAGCGTTTCCGCCCGATCGTGATGACCTCCATGGCCTTCTCGCTGGGTGTTGTGCCGCTGGTGCTCTCCTCCGGCGCGGGTGCGGGCGGTCGTCGGGCCGTGGGCGCCGCCGTTCTCGGCGGGACGATCACCGGCACCGTGCTGGGCATTCTCTTCGTGCCGCTGTTCTTCGTCATCGTGCGCAAGGTCTTCGGCAGCAAGAAGAAAGCCGCCTGACGGAAGCGCGACAGACACAACCGAAAGGCCGGGCACTCTGCCCGGCCTTTTTTCTTGCCACCCGCTTGCGTCTTCTGGGGCTCACCTGCTTTTGAGAAAGGCTTCGAAGGCAGCCAGCGTCTCGTCGCAGACATGGTGCTCGATCCCCTCGGCATCGAGCTCGGCAACCTCTTCGGGCACGCCCACCGCGACCAGAAGCTCGACCACCGTGCGATGACGCGCCCGCACCCGGTCGGCGAGATCGGCGCCCTCTTCGGTCAGGAACACGCCGCGATAGGGCCGTGCGGTGGCCAGGCCTTCGCGTTTGAGCCGTGAGATCGCCTTGGTCGCCGTGGGTTGCGCGACCCCCATGCGCTCGGCGATGTCGGCAACCCGCGCTTCGCCCAGCTCGGAGATCAGATCGCCGATCATTTCCACATAATCTTCCAGAAGCGCCACCGATTGCGCCTCGCGCGCACGGGCGAAGCGTTCGGGAACCTGTCCGTCGATCTCGGTCATGGGCGCCTCCTCTTTGCCGAAGATATAGCCAGACCCGGTCCGAAGCACCAGTCCGCACACATAAATATACCTGCACATAAAATTGTGTTTTGCAAGAAATATAGCAATGGCTATAAGTCGAGAAAAGAACATCCCCGAGTCGCAATGCGCGACCGGACCAGGACCGCCAGAACAGGACCCGACATCATGCACGATCTTTCCGGAAACACCCGCACAGGCATTGCCGCCGTCCTTCGGGGCGAGCGTCACGGGTTGCGCGCACGGCTGTTGTTCGCAGGCCCCGCGATCATCGCCTCTGTGGCCTATATGGACCCGGGCAATTACGCCACGAACATTCAGGCCGGGGCGGGTTATGGCTATACGCTTCTATGGGTCGTGCTGCTCGCCAACCTGATCGCCATGCTGTTCCAGGCACTCTCCGCCCGGCTCGGCATCGTCACCGGCAAGAACCTCGCCGAACTGTCGCGCGACAATTTTTCCAAACCCGTGGTTCTGATCATGTGGGTGGTCAGCGAGATTGCCGCCATGGCCACGGACCTCGCGGAGTTCCTGGGCGGGGCCATCGGCCTGTCGCTTCTGTTCAATCTGCCGCTCATTGTCGGCATGGCGATCACCGCCATCGTGACCTATGGCATCCTCTTGTTCGAGGGCCGCGGGTTTCGCCCGATGGAGCTGATCATCGGCGCGATGGTGGGGGTGATCGGCCTGTGTTACCTCGCCGAAATTCTGATCGCCCCGATTGACTGGCAGGCCACCGGGCTTGGCCTCGTCAGCCCCGCCCTGCCCGATCATGCCGCCCTGACCATTGCCGTCGGCATCATCGGCGCGACGGTCATGCCGCATGCGATCTACCTGCACTCGGGCCTCACCCAGTCCCGCGCAGCGCCGCGCGACGACAGCGACCGGCGCAAGTTGGTGCGCTTTTCCAACACCGAGGTGGTTCTGGCGCTGGCGGTGGCGGGGATGGTCAACATGGCGATGGTGATGATGGCGGCGAGCGCCTTTCACCAGGGCCATTCCGAAGTCTCCGAGATCGAGACCGCCTATCACACGCTCACGCCCTTGCTGGGCGGCGCGGCGGCGGCGATCTTTCTGACCTCTCTCATCGCCTCGGGGGTGTCGTCCTCCGTCGTCGGCACCATGGCCGGGCAGATGATCATGCAGGGCTTTCTGCACATCCGTATCCCGATCTGGCTGCGCCGCCTGATCACCATGGTTCCGGCCTTTGTTGTCGTCGCCCTGGGCGTGAACGCGACACAGGCGCTCGTCGTGTCACAGGTGATCCTCTCCATCGCCCTGCCGGTGCCGATGATCGCGCTGATCGTGTTCGTCGCCCGCCGCGACATCATGGGGGTGTTCACCGTCTCACCACTGATCCGCATGCTGGCGATCCTCGGCGCCATCGCCGTCCTGAGCCTCAATTTCATCCTTCTGGCCGGGGCTTTCGGTGTGCCCATCCCGTTTCTCGAGGGGTGAAACGCAAAAAGGCCGGGGCAATCCCCGGCCTTTCTCATCTCGGTCAAACCGTCTCAGGTGATGACATCCGGGGCATTCCGCCCTGTGCGGGCCCGGATTTCCGCGAGGCTGTCGGCGGCGGCGGCAATACCCGAGAGCGCGTTCTGCGGATTGTCCTGAAGAGCCGCCGCGTTGGTTTCGACCTTTTCGAGATAGACCCGAAGCGTCGCGCCCTCGGTGCCGGTGCCGGAGAGCCGGAACACGATCCGCCCACCGCATTTGAACAGGATGCGAATGCCCTGCCCTTCGGAGCGCGACCCGTCGACCGGATCGTCATAGGCGAACTCATCCGCCGCCTCGATGGTCATACCCTCGACCTCACGGCCCGGCAGGTTCGGCAGACGGGTGCGCAGGGCCTGCATCAACCCGTGGGCCGCATCGCTGTCGACTGCTTCGAAATCGTGACGCGAATAGTAGTTGCGACCGTATTTGGCCCAGTGATCGGCCATGATCTCCGCCACGCTCTGCTGTCGCACGGCGAGCACGTTGAGCCAGAACAGCACGGCCCAGAGCCCGTCTTTCTCGCGCACGTGATCGGAACCGGTACCGGCACTTTCCTCACCGCACAGCGTCGCACGGCCCGCATCCAGGAGGTTGCCGAAGAATTTCCAGCCGGTCGGCGTCTCATAACAGCCGATGCCAAGTGCCTCCGCCACCCGGTCGAGCGCCCGCGAGGTCGGCATGGAGCGCGCCACGCCCTTAAGCCCGCCCTTGTAGCCCGGCACCAAAGTGGCGTTGGCGGCCAGCACGGCGAGGCTGTCGGAGGGGGTCACATAGGCGTTGCGGCCCACGATCATATTGCGGTCGCCGTCGCCGTCGGAGGCCGCGCCGAAATCCGGGGCGTCGCCGGAGAACATCAGATCCATCAGCGGCTTGGCCCAGATCGGGTTCGGGTCCGGATGACCACCGCCGAAATCCGGCGAGGGCACGGCATTGACCACGGAGCCTTCGGGCGCGCCAAGCGAGCCTTCGAGGATCGCCTTGGCATAGGGGCCGGTGACGGCATGCATGGCATCGAAGCGCAGGGTGAAGCCGGAGGCGAAAAGCGTGCGGATCGCTTCGAAATCGAAAATCTCTTCCATCATCAGATGGTAATCGACAACCGGATCGACCACCTCGATCTCCATGCCGTAGAGCGTCGTCATGCCCGGCGCGGAGAGATCGAGATCGTGGCTCTCGCAGATGACATATTCGCTGAGGCTCCGGGTCTCGGCGAAAATCTTGTCGGTGATGCCCTCGGGCGCGGGACCGCCATTGTCGCTGTTGAACTTGACGCCGAAATCTTCGGTCGGACCGCCGGGATTGTGCGAGGCGGACATGATGATGCCGCCATCAGTCTTGCGTTTGCGGATGAGGTTCGAGGCGGCAGGGGTCGACAGCAGGGCATTCACGCCGACGATGACCTTTTTCGCCCCGTTGGCGGCGGCCATGCGCAGGATCACCTGTGCGGCACGGTCGTTGAAATAGCGCCCGTCACCACCCAGCACATAGGTCTTACCCTCCGCACCACCGGTGGCGTTGAAAATCGACTGGACGAAATTCTCCAGATAATGCGGTTGCATGAAAACCGGAGTTTTCTTGCGCAGGCCGGAGGTCCCGGGCTTCTGGCCTTCGATCGGGGTCGTGGCAACCACAGTGCGGGTCATGGTGTCTTCCTCTTTCAACGGTCGTTGCGGCGCATGATCTCGGCCACGCGCTCAAGTTTCTCATGGGAGGCCAGCGCCTCTCCCCCTCCCGGCAGGCGAATGCGCCAGTTGGGATATTCGCTCGTGGTGCCCGGCAGGTTCTGCTGTTCCACCATATCAAGAATCACCTCGGCTTGCACCGCGACAAGACGCGAGGGCGTGCGTGCGAGAAAGTCGTGCAGCGCGTCCTGATCCGTGCCGGGCATAACCCGGTCGATCGCCGCCACTTCGCGGGTGCGATGCGCAAGGCTTTCCGCCTCCTGCGCGGCGTCGATCCCGCCCGCTTTGCGCCGCGCGGTGATCTCCGCGCCTTGCCGCCAGCCGAGCCAGGTCGGCAGGTCATGGGTCGAGAATGACGCGACAGCGGCTTCGTCATAGGCCTCCGCCGGTTTGAATTCCGGGTTGTCCCAGGTCCAGCGTTCGAACATGGCAACACGGCAGCCCAACACGCCCGAGGCACTCAGAGCCTCGCGCAACCCGTCGGGGATATTGCCGAGGTCCTCGCCGACGATGACCCCGCCCGCGCCGTTTCCGGCCCGCGCCGCCTCGATCCGGGCGACGGCCAGCATGGCGTCCCGCGGCATGGCGACATAGGAACCGGGCGCGTCCTGCGGCACCCAGAAGGTACGTTCGAACCCGAGAATATGGTCGATCCGCAGCATGCCGGAGACCCGGAGCTGACGCGCGAAAGTGTCCGCCAGAGGCGCATAGGCTCGGTCCCGAAGCGTGATCGGATTGAACGGCGCGAGGCCCCAGTTCTGCCCCTCGGCGGCAAACGCATCGGGCGGCGCGCCAAGGGAAGCGCCCAAGGCGAAGACCTCGCGATCCTCCCAGGTTTCGGCGCCATGCGGGTGGGTGCCGACCGCGAGATCGAGATAGATGCCATGCGCCATGCCGGAGGCTTTCGCCTCGTCCTGCAATTCGCTCAGGGCTTCCTCGGCCTGCCATTGCAGCCAAGACCAGAACAGGATTTCTTCTTTCAGTTCGGCGCGCGCCGCCACGCAGGCTTCGCTTTCGGGATCCTGATACTCGGCGGGCCAATGGCACCAGAACGGCCCGTGGATCTCGGAAAGCGCCTGATGCAGGGCGAAGGTTTCGAGCGCCGGACCTTCTGCGGCGACATAGGCCAGAAAGGCCGGGGCCGGGGTGGTTTTGTCGAAGACCTTGCGCAGGTTCTTGAGCCGGGTCGGACCGGCTTTGACATAGTCGATCAGCGTGCCGCTCCGTCCGGTGTCGGTGGCGAGGTAGAGCGCGTTGAGGCGGCGGCGATGCGACGGCGTATAGGGCGAGAACAGTCCCGGATCGGTGGGGAAGCCGGCATGCACCGGGTTCATGCCGACAAAGCCCGCGCCCTTCGCACCGAGGCTTTGGACCACGGGCATAAGATCGCCGTAAGAGCCGATGCCCTTATCGGAGAGCGCATAGAGCGGCACGGTCATGCCCCAGCCGCGCGGCGGCAGCGGAATGGTCGCAGGGGCGGCCAGAAGCGTGATCCGCTGCGCCCGGTCGGGGAATGCGGCGATCAGCTTGTGAATGCCCAATGGCAACTCCGGCAGCGCATCGGCCCCCTGCCCTTCGAGCATTTCGCCGGTTTCGAAGATCAGTTCCCAGGACGCATCGCCAATGTCGACACAGGGCTTGGTCCCCGCTTCGCAGACCACATCCCAGGGCAGAACCCCGTCGCCCTCTTCGAGATGCACGCGCGCCTCGACCTCGGTCGCAGCCTCGATGCCCATCGCGGCCAGAAGGGCGACGGCAGTCTCCACCGAGGTCACATGATGCACGCCCATCTGGTCGTAATATTCGGCGTAGATGCCACGGGCATAGGCCAGTTCGAGCCTCGGGTCAGTCATTATAGGCCTCCAGCTCAAGCATCAGCGTCGTCTCGCATCCCGCGAACACAGTGGGCAAGGTCATCACCTTGCCGTCGATTTCCGGCCGTCCGGTGTCGATCCAGAGCCGCCAGCGCCGCCCGTCCGGGGCTTCCGGCAGCTTGACCTCGACATCGGGACCACGGTTGAACACCAGGAACAGCGCCTCCTCGCGCTGCGCATAGATCGGCGTGCCCGAGGCGATGCGCATTTCGGCGCAGAGCGTCTTGAGTTCGGGCGCGCCCCAGTCCTCGTCGCGCATCGGACGCCCGTCGGCACGCCACCAGAACAGGTCTTCGAGACCGTCGACGATGCGTTCGCGGGCATGCAGGAAGCGTTTCTGCCGCAGGATCGGGTGTTCCCGCCGGAACGCGATCAGACGGCGCACGAAATCGAGAAAATCCGCGTCGTAATCCGACCAGTCGAGCCAGCCGATCTCGTTGTCCTGACAATAGGCATTGTTGTTACCCCATTGCGTGTTGCCCAGCTCGTCGCCCGCCAGGATCATCGGCGTGCCCTGCGAGAACAACACCGTGGCCAGCAGGTTGCGCCGCCGCTGCGCCCGTGCCGCGAGGATTTTCGGATCGTCCGTCGGCCCTTCGACGCCCATGTTGTCGGAGGCGTTGTCGTTGTGGCCATCGCGATTGCCCTCGCCATTGGCCTCATTGTGCTTCTGGGTGTAGCTGACCACGTCCATGAGCGTGAAACCGTCATGGGCGGTGACGAAATTGACCGAGGTGGTGGCGGGACGGCCCGAATGGTCGAATTGCAAGGCAGAGCCGGTGATGCGGTCGGCGAGCACGGCCACGTGGCCCGCATCGCCGCGCCAGAAGCGCCGGACACCATCGCGGAACTTGTCGTTCCACTCCAGGAAGGGCGGCGGAAAGCCCCCCACCCGGTAGCCGCCGGGACCGATGTCCCAAGGCTCTGCAATGAGCTTCACACGGGTCAGAACCGGGTCCTGCCGGATCGCATCGAAGAAGGACGCGCCGCGATCAAAGCCGGTGGGCGTGCGGCCAAGCGTGGTGCAGAGATCGAAGCGGAAGCCGTCGACATGCATCTCCTCGACCCAGTACCGCAGGCTGTCGAGCACCATGCGCAGCACCATCGGGTGGTCGATATTGAGCGTGTTGCCGGTGCCGGTGTCATTGATGTAATAGCGCGGATCGTCGGCCAGACGGTAATAGCTGCGATTGTCGAGGCCACGGAACGACAGCGTCGGGCCAAGTTCGTTGCCCTCGCAGGAGTGGTTGTAGACCACATCCATGATGACCTCGATCCCCGCCGAATGCAGACGTGCGACCATATGCTGGAACTCGGCGATCTGGTCGTGGGCAAGGTAACGCGGATCGGGGGCGAAAAACCCGAGGGTCTGATAGCCCCAGTAATTCACCAGCCCCTTCTCGATGAGGAAGCGGTCGTTGAGAAAGGCCTGCACCGGCAAAAGCTCGATCGCGGTAATGCCGAGCTTGACGAGGTGATCGAGCACCGCATCGGAGGCGAGGCCGAGGAATTTTCCCTTGTGCTGCACATCGGGGTGGAGCTGGGTCATGCCTTTGACATGGGCCTCGTAGATCACCGACTGCGAGGTCGGGCGTCGCGGCGCCTTGTCCCGCCCCCAGGCAAAAAGCACATCCTCGACCACGCAGCGCGGCATGTAGCGTGCACTGTCGCGGCGGTCGAAGGACAGGTCGACATCGGCATGCCCGACCCGATAGCCCATCAGCGCGTCGTGCCATTCAGGATGGCGCGTCAGACGCTTGGCGTAGGGGTCGAGAAGCAGTTTGTTGTAGTTGAACCGGTGGCCTTCGTGGGGCGCATAGGGACCATCGGCGCGCAGCCCGTACATCTGGCCGGGGCGCAGGCCCGGGACATAGCCGTGCCAGACATCGCCGTCGCGCTCCGGCAGGTCGATGCGGTGGGTTTCGGTCCGCCCGTCGGGCGAAAAGAGACAGAGCGTGATCCGGCGGGCATGTTCGGAGAACACGGCAAAATTGACGCCTTCGCCATCGAAGGTGGCCCCGAGGGGCGCGGCATGACCGCCAAGGATCGTCATCGAGCTCATGGTTACGCGTCCGTCTCATCCGCTTCGGGGTCTGTCCCCTCACCGACCATCTCCCGGAAGAGATCGGCATAGGCTTCGGCGGAGGTGTCCCACCCCACCGGCTGCGCCATGGCGTTTTTCATCATCTGATGCCAGACCTTCGGCTTGGCATAGAGATCGCACATGCGGTGGATCGCCACTTCGAGCGCCTCGGTTGTGATCGGCGTGAATTGCAGCCCGGTCGCCACACCGGCAGAGAGCGCCGCAGGGTTGGCCTGAATGACCGTGTCGGCAAGACCGCCGGTCAGCGACACCAGCGGCAGCGTGCCAAAGCGCAACCCGTAAAGCTGGGTCAAACCGCAGGGTTCGAAACGCGAGGGCACGAGGATGGCGTCGCCACCCTCGATCAGACGGCGGGCGAAGGCCTCGTCATAGCCGATCCGCACGGACACACCGGCGTATTTCAGCGCGGCATCGCGGAAGGCGCTTTCGAAATAGCCCTCGCCGGAGCCCAGAAGCGCCAGTTGCCCGCCCCGCTCGATCAGCGTCGGCAGCGCGTCGAGCAGGAGATCGAAGCCCTTCTGCCCGGTCAGCCGCGAGATCACCACACACAAAGGCCCGTCGCTTTCGGGCAGGCCAAGCTCTTCGCGCAGCGCGGCTTTGAACTTTTCCTTGCCCTTGGGCGATTTGTACGACGGTTTCCAGAGATCGAGGTCGATGCCGTTGAGGATCCCGGTGAAATCGGCCCCTCGGGCGGCAAGCACGCCCTCCATCCCCATGCCGAAAGACCCGTCCATCAGCTCGCGCGCATAGGTCGGGGAAACGGTCGAAACCTTGGTCGCGGCCATGATGCCCGCCTTGAGCGTCGAGACCTGCCCCCAGTATTCGAACCCGCTTGCGGTAAAGCCCTGCGGCGGCAGGCCGAGGGTGTAGACCATGTCGGCACCATAGCAGCCCTGAAAGGCGATGTTATGAATGGTCATCAGGGTCTTGACCCGTTCGGCCGCGCCCAGCTCACGCAGGTAGACCGGGGTCAGCCCCGCCTGCCAGTCATGGAGATGCAAGGCATCGGGGAACCACTGTTCGATGCCATGCGCCGCGATCATCGCGGCGGCCAGCGACAGGGCGGCGAAGCGCTGGGGGTTGTCCCACCAGTCATGGCCGTCGGGGCCGTTATAGGGCTTGCCGTCGCGATCGTAGAGATGCGGCGCATCGAGGATATAAAGCGGCGTGGCGTGTTTGCCCTCGCCCAGCGTGCCGCGGCGGATGCGAGCGAAGCCCCCGAACAGGTCCCAGACCTCGAACACGGTCTCGGCCTCGGGCTGGGCGGCGAGCACCTGGCGATAGCCGGGCAGAAGCGTGCGCATCTCGACCCCGTGGGAGGCCAGTGCAGACGGCAGGGAGCCCGCCACATCGGCGAGCCCCCCGGTCTTGATCAATGGCACACATTCAGACGTGACCGACAGAACCTTGATCATCGGATGTTCCTCACAAACCTTGCGCTCTGCGGTCGAGCATCTCCTGGGTGATCAGCGTCACGCCGCCGGGCGAGACGCGGAACCACTTGGCATCGACTTCCGGGTCCTCGCCGACGACAAGCCCCTCGGGCACCTGCACGCCGCGGTCGATCACCACGTTCTTGAGCTGGCAATGACGGGCGATATTGGCATAAGGCAGCACCACCGCGCGTTCGAGCGAGGAATAGGAATTGGTGCGCACATGGGTGAACAGCAGGCTCTCGCGGATCTCCGTGCCGGAGATGATGCAGCCGCCGGAGACCATGGAACTCACGGCGGAGCCGCGACGGTCGGGGCGGTCGTGGATGAACTTCGCGGGCGGCGTCAGTTCGGAATAGGTCCAGATCGGCCATTCGCGATCCCAGAGATCGAGCTCCGGGGTGAAATCGGTGAGGTCGATATTGGCCTTCCAGTAGGCGTCGATGGTCCCTACGTCGCGCCAATAGGCTTCGGCGCCTTCCGGACGCACGCAACTGTCGGTGAAGCGGTGCGCCTGGGCCTTGCCCTTTTTCACCAGCTCGGGGATCAGATCGTTGCCGAAATCGTGCGACGAGTTCGGGTCTTCCATGTCCTCCAGAAGGCGTTCGCGCAGGAATTTCCAGTTGAACACATAGATGCCCATCGAGGCCAGAGACTTGCTCGGCTCGCCGGGAATGGCGGGCGGATCGACGGGTTTCTCGAGGAAAGAGGTGATCCGGTCGGTCGCATCGACGCCCATGACCCCAAAGGCCGAGGCTTCCTTGCGGTCCACGGTCAGACAGCCGATGGTCACGTCGGCATTGGTGTCGACGTGCTGACGGATCATCACCTCGTAATCCATCTTGTAGATGTGATCGCCGGCAAGGATCAGGATGTAATCGACATTGTAGCTGTCGATGATGTCGATGTTTTGCGCCACGGCATCGGCGGTGCCGCGATACCAGGTGCTTTCCTCGTAGCGTTGCGAGGCGGGCAGGATGTCGAGGAATTCGTTGCGCTCGGCCCTAAAGAAGGTCCAGCCGCGCTGGATGTGGCGAATGAGCGAATGCGCCTTGTACTGGGTCGCGATCGCCATCTTGCGGATGCCGGAATTGAGCGCATTCGAGAGGGCGAAATCGACGATCCGGTTCTTGCCGCCGAAATAGACGGCAGGCTTCACCCGATCATTGGTCAATTCCTTGAGCCGCGATCCGCGGCCGCCAGCCAACACGAACGCCATGGTGCGCGGTGCCAGCCTGTTTCTCGAATTTGGCATGTCTGTCCTCTCTGGTGCGTTTTCGGGCAGTCCTGCCCGCGGGCGGACCGCCTCGGCGTTCACGCGTCGTCTTTAACAAAAATCATGGTCGAAAGCGGAGGCAGGGTGATCACGGCGGCTGCGGGCTGCCCCTGCCAGGCGTCCGCCCTGGCGAGAGCGGAGCCCATGTTGCCGCGACCACCGCCGCCATAACATTCCGCGTCACTGTTCAACGCTTCGATCCACCTGCCTTCCGACGGGAAGCCAAGCTTGTACTCCATACGCTCCACCGGCGTGAAGTTGCAGACCACGACCACTTCGGGATCGCCCGGCT
The DNA here is from genome assembly GCF_001550095.1 of Celeribacter ethanolicus. Lineage (GTDB taxonomy): Bacteria > Pseudomonadota > Alphaproteobacteria > Rhodobacterales > Rhodobacteraceae > Celeribacter > Celeribacter ethanolicus. Next base: position 98,410 of record NZ_LRUC01000052.1, read on the forward strand.
GGCCGCGGCGCACCCAGGCATAGACGGAGGCCTCGGCATCGTTGGCCTCGATCCACTGGAAGCCGCCGTCCTCGCAATCCTTGGCGTAGAGCGCGGGGGTGTCGCGGTAGAGCGTGTTGAGATCGCGCACCAGGTGCTGAACGCCTTCGTGCATATTGTACACGAGACAGGCCCAGTCGATTTCCTTCTCGTGGTTCCATTCCTGCCACTGGGCGAATTCCTGCCCCATGAACAGAAGTTTCTTGCCGGGATGCCCCCACATGAAGCCGTAATAGGCGCGCAGGTTGGCGAATTTCTCCCATTCGTTGCCGGGCATCTTCGACAGCATGGACTGTTTGCCGTGCACCACCTCGTCATGGCTGATCGGCAGGATGAAATTCTCCGAGAAGGCATAATGGATGCCAAAGGTCATCTGGTGGTGGTGGTATTTGCGATGGATCGGCTCGCGGGACATGTAGTCCAGCGTGTCGTTCATCCAGCCCATGTTCCACTTGAAGCCAAAGCCCAGACCGCCGCTGTCGACCGGGGCGGAGACACCCGCATAGGCGGTGCTTTCCTCCGCCACGGTCATCACGCCGGGCACTTCGCCATAGGCGAGCGTGTTCATGGTCTGCAACATGGAGATCGCTTCGAAATTCTCCCGCCCGCCCTGGGAATTGGGGATCCACTGCCCCTCGGCGCGCGAATAGTCGCGGTAGATCATCGAGGCCACGGCATCGACACGCAGCCCGTCGACATGGTATTCCTCGAGCCAGTAGAGCGCGTTGGAGGTCAGGAAGTTGGCGACCTCGGTGCGACCGTAATTGTAGATCAGCGTGTTCCAGTCCTGATGGAACCCTTCGCGCGGATCGGCGTGCTCATAGAGTGCCGTGCCGTCGAAATGCGCGAGCCCATGGCTGTCGGTCGGAAAATGCCCCGGCACCCAGTCGAGCAACACGCCCAGCCCCGCCTTGTGCGCGGCGTTCACCAGATCGCGGAATTCGTGCGGCGGACCGAAGCGGATGGTCGGCGCGAACATGCCGACCGGCTGATAGCCCCAGGAGCCGTCGAACGGATATTCGGAAATCGGCATCAACTCGATATGGGTGAAGCCCATATGCTTGACGTAATCCACCAGCTCGACGGCGGCTTCCTTGTAGGAAATCGGGCGGGAACCACCGTCGGCAGCCTCCTTGTGCCGCCAGGAGCCTAGCTGGACTTCGTAGATCGAGATCGGCTGATCGCGGCCCTGCAATTTCTGCCGGGTTTCGATCCAGGCCTTGTCGGACCAGCCATAGCCGGAAATGTCGCGCACCACGGAGGCGGTTTCCGGCGGGTGTTGCGAACCGAAGCCGACCGGGTCGGCCTTGAGCCGGATGTCGCCATAAGCGCCCATCACCTCGAATTTATAGGGTGTGCCCTCGCCGAGGAGCGGCATGAAAATCTCCCAGACGCCGGTGGCGCCGCGACGGCGCATGACATGGCGCCGCCCGTCCCAGGCGTTGAAGTCCCCGACCAGAGAGACACGGCGGGCATTGGGCGCCCAGACCGCGAAATGCGTGCCCATGGTGCCCTCGTGCTCCATCACATGAGCGCCGAGCGCCTTCCAGATGTGGTGGTGCGTGCCCTCGCCCAAGAGGTATTCGTCGATCTCGCCCAGAACCGGCCCGAAGCGGTAGGCATCGTCGACCTTCCAGACTTCCTTGCCGGATTTGCCTTCGAGCAGATAGGGTTTCGTGCCCGTGACCTTGCCGTGGAACAGCCCCTTGAACCCCTCGACCCGCGCGAGCGGATAGCGTTTGCCGCCGGAGAGCGCTGCCATCGCCTCCGCACCGGGATCGTAGACGGTGACATGGCGCACGCGACCGATCTTGTGCGGGCCGAGAATGGAGAAAGGATCATCATGGCGTCCCTCGCAGATCTGGGTCAGCACTTTGGGGTCTGCGAAGTCGTTCTCAATCAGCGGGGACATATGCGATTTCCTTTGGTTAGGGGGAGCTTAGGAGATTCTCAGGCCTGATCAACTCTTTGATTTTTAGGCAAGAAGGCTCTCAGCTCCCCAAATATCGCACATGTAGCCGCGAATTGTGCGGTCAGAGGAGAACCACCCCGACCGCGCCACGTTCAAAGCCGCCATTTCGGCCCATTTGTCCGGGTTTCTGTAGGCCGCATCGACCTCCCGCTGGGCGCGCCAGTAGTCGGTGAAATCGGAACAGACCAGAAAATAATCGGACCAGGTCAAATTATCGGCGATATGGGTATAGCGCCCCGGATCTTCCGGGCTGAACGTGCCGTCGCGCAGCGCGTTGAGCGCGCGTGCCAGACGCGGGTCGGCGGCGATCGCCTGTTGCGCGTGGTCATGCATCATCCGGCGCTGCATAACCTCATCGGCGAGCATGCCGAAGAGGAAGAAATTGTCGTCGCCGACGCGCTCGCGAATTTCCACATTGGCGCCGTCGAGCGTCCCGACGGTGAGCGCGCCGTTCAGCGCGAATTTCATGTTGCCGGTGCCGGAGGCCTCCTTGCCCGCCGTCGAAATCTGTTCCGACAGATCGGCGGCCGGGATCAGCCGTTCGGCCAGCGTCACGTTGTAGTTCGGCAGGAAGATCACCTGAAGATAATCGCGCGTCGCGTGATCGGCGTTCACCAGCTTGGCCACGTCGTTGATCAGCCGGATGATGTCCTTGGCGAAATGGTAGCCCTGTGCCGCCTTGCCTGCAAAGATCTTGACCCGCGGCGTCCAGTCGCCGTTGGGGTTGTCCTTGATCTCCTGCCAATGGGCGATGGCCTCGAGGATGTTGAGGTGCTGGCGTTTGTATTCATGCATCCGCTTGATCTGGATGTCGAACATCGCCGCCGGGTTGAGTTTGACGCCATGGGTCTGGGCAACATAGCTGACCAGCGCCTGCTTGTTGGCGGCTTTGACGCCTTCGAAGCGTTCGATCCAGGCCTTGTCCCTGATCGAAGATTCCAGCTTTTCGAGCTGTTCGAGATCGTCGACCCAGCCATCGCCGATCGTGTCGGTGATCAGCCGCGACAGGCCCGGGTTGCAATTGTGCAGCCAGCGGCGTGGCGTCACACCATTGGTCTCGTTGACGATGCGGTCCGGGTGCAGCGCGTGCAGCTCCTTGAACACGGTCTGTTTCATCAGATCGGTGTGCAGCGCGGAGACGCCGTTCACACGATTGGCAACGATGAAGGACAGCTCGCCCATCTTGACCTGTCCGTCCGAGCGCGCCGAGAGCGTGCGCTGCGGGTGGGCCTTGAAATGCGCGTCGTCGATGCGGTCGATGATTTGCAGGTGCCGCGGCAGCAAGCGACCGAACAGGCGTTCGTCCCAGCGCTCCAGAGCCTCCGGCAAAAGCGTGTGGTTGGTGTAGTTCATGCAGCCATGCACGATCTCAAGCGCGTCCTCGAAGGACAGGCCGCGCTCGTCATGCAGAATGCGCAGAAGCTCGGGGCCGGCGATGGCCGGGTGAGTGTCGTTGAGCTGGATCGCGACCTTTTTCGGCAGCAGGCGAATGTCGTCGTGCTGGCTGTCGAAGCGGCGCAGGATGTCGCGGATCGAGGCGGCGGAGAAGAAGAACTCCTGCTTGAGACGCAGCTCCTTGCCCGCCTCGTTGCTGTCCTCGGGGTAAAGCACGCGGGAGATCGTCCGTGCCAGTGCCTCGTGCTCGGCGGCGGCGGCGAAATCGCCCGCGTTGAACAGGCCGAGATCGAACGGATCAACCGCGCGCCCGGCCCAAAGCCGGAGCGTGTTGGCCCATTTGCCCTTCCAGCCGATGATCGGCGTATCGAAAGCCTCGGCCTGAATGAGCTCGGCGGGCCGCCAGAGCGTCTTGCCGTTCTCGTAAATCACATCGCCGCCAAAGCCCAGGGTAAAGCGCACTTCCGGGCGCTCGAACTCCCAAGGATGCGGTTCCTGCAACCAGGTTTCCGGGCTCTCCACCTGACGGCCATCGACGAAGCTCTGCTTGAACAGCCCGTTCTCGTAGCGGATGCCATAGCCCATGGCGGGGCAGCCGATGGTCGAGAGGCTGTCGAGGAAACAGGCGGCGAGACGGCCGAGACCGCCATTGCCCAGCGCCGCGTCCGGTTCGTCGTTCAGGATGGTGCGCATGTCCATGCCGAAATGATCCAGCGCGTCCTCGACCTCTTCGACCATTTCGAGGTTTACGATGCCGTCCTCAAGCAAGCGCCCGATCAGGAATTCCATCGAGAGATAGTAAACCCGTTTACCGTCCTGCTCATAGGTCTTGCGCGTCGAATCCACCCAATGATCGACCATCCGGTCGCGGATCGCGTGCGAGAGCGCCATACGCCAGTCGAAAAACTGCGCATGCTCCGGGTCTTTCCCCATCGTGTAGGTGAGATGCTTGAGAAGGGCATCGCGGAACTCGGAGGATGTGCGGGCTTTTCGCGCCATGTGTCACCTTATGCAAGTTAAAGAGGGTTTCGAACTCAGACAGAGGAACAATCGTTTATAGTTAGCTAAAACTCTATTAATTCCCGTGGCAAGGCACAGTTCCCGTTTTTGGCTGCGCTGCAGCACCCCTATCGTGAAACGCGCTAAACATGCCAGAGTTTTACGCAATTTCCTCTCATGAGTGTGATGCCCCGACACTCTCCCCCTTCCTAGAACGCAAGCGTGACAGTTTTGTGGAGGCCGGGCGTTTGCCGCCGGCTCACGGCAGCGGGTTGATGCCGATCACCGGACCGTGAAGCGCGATCAGAACGCCGTAAAGGAGCAGCCCCGCGACGAGACGCAGCGCGGTGCCGGAGGACGGGGCGAGCCGGTACGGCGCGGTCCGGGTTTCGGCCCTGAGACGGTCATGGAGCGCGCCCATTTCACGCCGTTTGCGCCGGGTGATCATCCGCCCGCCGAGGGTTGCAAACGCCGCAAACGCACCGAACAGGATCACATGCGCCAGATCGCCGTTCACGAGGACATGCACCTCCGCCCAGAGCGCGAGTGCGACAAGCAGCGGATGACGCATCCACCGCAGGATCCCCGGATGCGCCGGATCGAAACGGTCATCGTGCAGGCCGCCGAAGGAAAAGGGATTGGGCCGCCCCAAGGCAAGAGCGAGGATCAGGCAAACCCCGAGCATCGCCGTCAGAGCGATGTGACGCAGCCCCTCCGGCGTGGGCCAGAGCGGCACGAAAGGGGCCCGTCCGGCGGCAACGATCAGCCAGATGAGCACCGCCACGGAGAGGGCCGAATAGAGCCATGTGAAGCCGCGCGCGCCCAGCCGTGCCGCCAGCCAAGGCTTCACCGGTGGGCGCACCGGCAACGCGTGTGACAGGAAGAACACGACGAATGCCGCGATGAAACCGCTCCAACCCTGCATTCCCGCTCCTCTTGCACATATCGGTCGCACCAGCCCTAGCAGAGAACGGCCTCAGCCGGAAAGACGATTGAGGAGGTGCGTATCGGGCGCGCCGAGATACTCGCGAAACGCCTGTGCCCCGCATCATTTCCTCAAAATGGTCGAGAAAACCGGCGAGGTGGACGGCTCGGCGGCCTGGGTCGCGGTCTTCGGCTCCGCCAACACCTATATCGCCGCCCTGCCCGACGACGCACAGGCGATGATCTATGCCGACGGCCCCGATCAGGTCTACGCGGGGGGCCTCTACCCGTTGCAGCAGGCCGAGCGCGTCGCGGGGGGGGGCTGAAAGCTCCCCGGGCGCTGGAAACTCGCCTCCGGCTGCATGGGAGCGGACTGGATCGGTGTCGGCATCATCGGCGCAGACGCGGTGACACGGGCCGTCACAGGGGTCCTGCCCGCGGTTCTGATGCCGGTATCGGCCCCACGGCAAAGGTCTCGACACTCCCGGTCGGCGCGCGTCAGAAGGTTGGAACCCTCAAGGCGCTCTGGGGCGGCGCGCACGCTGGTGCTCTTCCACCGTGCTGCACCGTTTGCGCGTGGAGGGCGCGACCATCGTACTGATCAGCCATAAAATGCCGAAAATCATGCACTTGCGGGACCGTGTGACGGTGCTGCGCGAGGCGGAGCTTAAGGGCAAGGCGCTCAGTGACCCTGTCGTGCGTCAACCGATTGAGGCCGCAGGAAGACTGCTTACCAGCCGGACAGGCCTTGGGCGTGCAGCAGGGCTTCGAGTAGAAGGGCACAGAAATGCAGGAAGAGATAGCTGAGCGAGAGGCGGAACAACCGCCGCTCGGCGCGCTGGTTGTCGGCTTCGGCCTCGTCTTCCGTGCGGCGGAACACCGCCCATGCGCGGATCAGAAAGCGCAGGTTCAGCACGCCCGCCACAGCCAGATAAACCGGCCCGCCGATGGAGGTGAGACCCAGCGCCAAAGAGGTCGGGATCAGCACCAGCGTATAGCCGAGGATATGGCGGCGGGTTGAAGGGCGACCATGGGTTTCGGTCAGCATCGGCACGCCCGCGCGGCCGTAATCGGATTTCACGAACAGCGCCAGGGCCCAGAAATGCGGCGGCGTCCACATGAAGATCAGCGCGAACATCAGGAGGCTGTCGACGGAGATGCCGCCCGTGGCGCAGGCCCAGCCGATCATCGGCGGCAGCGCACCGGAGGCGCCGCCGATCACGATGTTCTGCGGCGTCGCGCGTTTCAGAAGAACCGAGTAGATCACCACATAGAAGAAGATGGTGAAACCCAGAAGCGCGCCGGCGACCGGGTTGGCCACCAGCGACAGCACGCCGACAGAAAGCACGGAGAGCACCAGCCCGAGCACGAGCGCCTCGCGCGGGGCCACCCGCCCCGCCGGGATCGGACGATTGGCGGTGCGGCGCATCTTGGCGTCGATGTCGGCATCCCACCACATATTGAGCGCGCCAGAGGCGCCACCGCCCAGCGCGATGCAGAGGATCGAGAGCGCGGCGCGGATCGGGTCCATCGGCACGGGCGCGACCAGAAGGCCCACAAGCGCCGTGAACACCACTAGCGACATCACCCGCGGTTTCAGAAGAACGATGTAATCGCCCGGCCGGGCCGGTCGGGGGTCGCTCATAGCCTGCGTGAGCGTCGGATCGGTGATCGTCTGCGTCCTCATCTCATGATGCCTTTGATATGTGCGCTGCATCCTTGGGATGCGTTTTGCCGTGTCATAGGACAGCCGCGGGGCGCGGGGCAAGATGTGAGAGCAAATTCTTGTGACACATCACGAAAGCGTGCGAATCCGCGCAAGCGACTCGATTTCACCCAAAAGTGCAACAGAAGCGCACAAATAAACATATTTTAAATATGTATCTTTTGACCGATGTCACAAATACGTGAGGATCGGCTTGAAAAACCAAGTTTCATGACCATGCGACAGAATGACACAGAGCACTATGCCGCAGCGCCGCGTTAGCGGATGACGCAACCGTGCCCGGCTCCGGGTTTCCGACCCGCCGCCGTGTCCGGAAAAGCTCATCAAGAGGCACGCACGCATTGCACACATCAACGAAAATACTGTTGGCACTGGCCGGCGCATTTGCGCTTTCCGGCTGCCAGTACGACGTTCTGTCGCCCCAGGGCTGGGTGGCGGGACAGGAACGCAACCTGCTTTTGATCGCGACGGGGCTGATGCTCATCGTGATCGTCCCGGTGCTGATCATGGCCGTGTACTTCCCGCTGAAGTACCGCGCCGACCGCAGTGACCAGTCCGATTACGATCCGACCTTCGAACATTCGACCAAGATCGAAGTCGCGGTCTGGGGCATTCCGATCCTGATCATCATCGCGCTGGGGTGGCTAACCTATGTCTACACCCACCGGCTCGACCCCTACCGCTCGCTCGATCACCTGAATGCGGGCGAACCGGTCGAGGTTCAGGCGGTGTCGCTCGACTGGAAATGGCTGTTCATCTACCCGGAATACGGCGTGGCCTCGGTCAACGAGCTGGCGATCCCGGAAGGCCGTCCGATCAATTTCCGCCTGACCTCCTCGACGGTGATGAACACCCTGTCGATTCCGGCTCTGGGCGGCATGGTCTATTCGATGACTGGCATGGAAACCAAGCTGCACCTGATCGCGGACAACACCGGCACCTTCTTTGGCCGGTCCGCGCATTACTCCGGCCCGGGGTTCTCTCAGATGCATTTCGACACGCTCTCGATGACGGATGAAGATTTCAACGCCTGGATCGAGAAAGCCAAAGCCGAAGGCGGTGAGCTAACCCGCACCAGCTATCTGGCGCTCGAGAAACCGACCATAGACGAACCGGTGAGCTACTACGCCTCCGTCGAAGCCGGTTTGTTCGACCGCGTCGTTGAGATGTGCGTCGAAGAGGGCAAGGTCTGCATGGGTCACATGATGATGCAGGACGAGCTTGGCGGCGGTGGCCTCGAGGGTATCCCGGCGGCGAATGCCTACAGCTACGACCGTGCCCGCACCATCGACGGCTTCGGCAACCCGGTTGAACTGCCGGAACTGCCGACCCCGGATCTCGAAGCCTTCCACGAAGCCTTCTTCAACGACCCGGCGGCGATCTGCGGCCCGGAAATCATCAGCGGCTATCTGAGCACGGAGAAAAAAGACAATGGCTGACGGATACGTGCAACCGGCCGAGACCTTCTCGCCGATCTTCGGGCGTCTGACGCTCGACTGGATCCCCTATCACGAACCGATCCTCATCGCGACCTTCGCAGGCGTGGCCCTTGGCGGGCTCGTCGTGCTGGCGCTGATGACCTATTTCAAACTCTGGGTGCCGCTGTGGCGGGACTGGGTGACGACGGTCGACCACAAGAAGATCGGCATCATGTATATGGTGCTGGGCTTCATCATGCTGATCCGCGGCTTTGCCGATGCGCTGATGATGCGGGCACAACAGGCGATGGCCGCAGGTGGGGCCGAAGGTTATCTGCCGCCGCACCACTTCGATCAGGTGTTCACCGCTCACGGCGTGATCATGATCTTCTTCGTGGCCATGGTGTTCATCACCGGGATCATGAACTATGTCATGCCGATGCAGATCGGCGCGCGCGACGTGGCCTTTCCGTTCCTGAACAACTTCTCGTTCTGGATGACGGTGTCGGGCGCGCTTCTGGTGAACATCTCGCTCTTCGTGGGCGAATTCGCCCGGGTCGGCTGGCTGGCCTTCCCGCCTCTGTCGGGGGCAAGTTACAGTACCGGACCGGGGATGGATTACTACCTCTGGGCGCTACAGATCGCAGGGGTCGGGACGACGCTTTCGGGCATCAACATGATCGCCACCGTGCTCAAGATGCGTGCGCCGGGCATGAAGCTCATGGACATGCCGATCTTCACCTGGACGACGCTGATCACCAACGTGCTGATCGTCGTGGCCTTCCCGGTGCTGACCGCCACCCTGTCGCTGCTGACGCTCGACCGCTATTTCGACTTCCGCTTCTTCACCAACGACTTTGGTGGCAACGCGATGATGTATATCAACCTGATCTGGATCTGGGGTCACCCCGAGGTCTATATCCTCATCATCCCCTGCTTCGGCGTGTTCTCGGAAATCGTGTCGACCTTCTCCGGCAAGCCGATCTTCGGCTACAAGACGATGGTCTGGGCCACGGCCTGCATCATGGTGCTGTCCTTCGTGGTGTGGCTGCACCACTTCTTCACCATGGGCTCCGGCGCCAACGTCAACACCTTCTTCGGCATCACCACGATGATCATCGCCGTGCCGACCGGTGTGAAGATCTTCAACTGGCTCTTCACCATGTACAAGGGCCGCGTGCGGCTTGAGGTTCCGATGCTCTGGACCATTGGCTTCCTGATCACCTTCACCATCGGTGGGATGACGGGTGTGCTGCTGGCCGTGCCGCCGGTCGACTTCCAGCTTCACAACACGCTCTTCCTGATTGCGCACTTCCATAACGTGATCATCGGCGGCGTGGTGTTTGCGGTCTATGCGGCGGTCTCCTACTGGTGGCCGAAAGCCTTCGGCTTCCGCATGAACGACACATGGGGTCGCCGCAGCTTCTGGTTCTGGTTCACCGGTTTCTATGTCGCCTTCATGCCGCTCTATGCGCTTGGCCTGATGGGTGTGACCCGCCGGACCGCCACATACCCGGATGCGGGCTGGCAGCCCTATTTCATCGTCGCGGCCTTCGGTGCGGTGCTGATCCTTCTGGGCATCGTCTCGACCTTCATCAACTTCTACGTCTCGATCCGCGATCGCAAACAGCTCGCCTGTGGCACCGATCCGTGGGATGCGCGCACGCTGGAATGGGCGACCCAGTCCCCGCCCGCGCCGTATAACTTCCCGTTCGATCTTCAGATCACCGGGCGCGAGGCATTCTGGACGATGAAGCAACAGGGCTTCACCTGGCCGACCACCGGTTACAAACCGATCCATATGCCGAAAGGCACCGCCTTCGGTGTGCTGATCGCCGGTCTGGCGCTGGTGTTCGGCTTTGCCATGGTCTGGTACATCTGGTGGCTCGCGATCCTCGCCTTTGTCGGCATGATCGGCCTCGGGATTTTCCACACCTTCAACTACAAACGCGACTACTACATTCCCGCTGAGGAAGTGAGCGCGACGGAAGCAAAAGGAGCAGCGGCATGAGCCACTCCGCCCCCGCAAGTGTGAGCGTCGTCGACCACGACGTTCACCACCAGAGCCCCACCCCCATCGGGTTCTGGATCTACCTGATGAGCGACTGCATCATTTTCGGTTCGCTCTTCGCCACCTACGCGGTTCTCGGCGGCAGCTTTGCTGGCGGACCCGGCCCGAAGGATCTGTTCGAAGCGGGCTTCGTGGCCATCGAAACCGCGCTTCTGCTGATCTCCTCGATCACCTTCGGTCTCGCCATGCTGCGCGCCGACAAGAAGGACCAGAGCGGCACGCTGATGTGGCTGGCGATCACCGGCCTGTTCGGGGCTGGCTTCATCGCGATGGAACTCTATGAGTTCAATCACCTGATCCACATCGGCGCGGGTCCGAGCCGGTCGGCCTTCCTGTCGTCCTTCTTCGCCCTCGTCGGCACCCACGGGCTGCACGTGACGGGCGGGATCATCTGGCTCGTCACCCTGATGGTGCAGATCGCGAAGCACGGTCTGGGCACGGCAAACATGCGTCGCCTCGGTGCGCTGTCGATGTTCTGGCACTTCCTCGATCTCGTGTGGATCGGTGTCTTCTCCTTTGTCTATCTGGTGAGGTTGGTCTGATGGGTCACGATACGCATTCCGCACACGGGCACGATCACGGGCATGACGACCACGGCTCCGGCCACGGCACCATGTCGCAACTGATGATCGGTTTCGCGCTGGCCGCGATCCTGACCATCGTGCCCTTCGGTCTCGTCATGGGCGAGGTGGAAATGAGCCGCACCACGCTGATCGGCATCATCATGGCCTTTGCCGCCGTGCAGATCATCGTGCATCTGGTGTTCTTCCTGCATCTGAACACCTCCTCGGAAGAGGGCAGCACCTTCATGGCGACCGTGCTCGCCGTGATCATCCTGTTCATCGTTCTGGCAGGCTCACTCTGGGTCATGCACAACATGAACACCAACATGATGCCGATGCACGACATGGAGCAGCAGCTCGAACAGATGAAGAGCCTTCAGTCCCAGCAGGGCTGATCTTTTCTGACATGAAAACGTTGCCGGGGCCCGCGTGGCCCCGGTTTCATATGAAAAGGACCTCCCATGCGTCTCCGTCTCCTCCTCGTTCTGATCCTCGCCGCCCTCGGCATCGCCGGGTTCTCAAGCCTCGGCATCTGGCAGGTCAACCGCCTTCACTGGAAGCTCGACCTGATCGAGCGGGTCGAGGCCCGTATCCATGCCGCCCCCGTCCCTGCCCCCGGCCCGAACCTTTGGCCTACGATCACCCGCGAGACAGACGAATACACCCGCGTGACCATCACCGGCACCTTTCTCAACGAGGACGAGGTGCTGATCTATACACCTTCGGATTTCGGCCCCGGGATGTGGGTGCTGACGCCGCTGCAATTGGCGGATGGCGCCATCGTCATGGTCAACCGGGGTGTGGTGCCACAGGACCGCGCCCTGTCCGGCGAGTTCAGCCATGTCGACGGCGAAACCACCGTCACCGGGCTTTTGCGGATCACTGAGGACAAGGGCTGGCTGTTCTCGCAGGACAACGATCCTGAAAACAACCGCTGGTATCGCCGCGACATCGCCTCGATCGCCGCTGCGAAAGGCTTCACGCAAACCGCCCCCTATTTCGTCGATCAGGAGCTGAACGATCCCACCGGCTGGCCCCGCGGCGGACAGACCGTGGTGAGCTTCCGCAACGCCCATCTGAGCTATGCGCTGACGTGGTTCTCGCTGGCCGTCGTGGTGGCGCTTGGCACCGCCCTCGTCCTGCGCCACGAGCTGCGCCGCAAGTCCTGAGCGGTGCTCATACGGGCACAGGAACGGCGACAGCGCATGAAACGGGGCCGGTGAGTTTTTACCGGCATCGTCGCTCCGGCTGGCGGGCCAGCCTTCAGATCATGGCAAACGAAAAGAGAAAGGGCGGGTCAGAGCAATCCGAACGCGTCCCGCCCCGGACAGAAGAGCCGCCGCTTCTGCGATGCCATCCGCCCCCGCACCTGCGGATCAGCACCGCCTCAAGGAGCGTTCTTCGGTCTGCGATCCACCGTCTCTTCGAAAGCGGAGTTTGGTTTGGCAGACGCGCTTTCGGCGAGACAAAGAAACGCCCGCGCCACCCCTTCGAACCCATCCGCTGCGGCCACCGACGCTGCCGTCAGCAACTCATACTGGAAGGCCCTCAGACCTCTCGTATGGGCATTCTCATCGAATTTTGACGGTTGCACCTGTTTCATGAGGCTCGTCCATCCACGGTTGGGTCACGCGTGAGGTCCCGAAGCACATGTCGGAATGCGTCTTCAAACTCCGGAACCGGGTTTCGGGTCTGCGGAAGAGTCATCGTCGCGACGGACCACAGTCCCCCGACACGCTCTCCCCCAGAAGGCACTGGACCGGACATGCAAGAGAATGCCGTCCAGAACAGAGGTTCGGAAAATGAGCCGAAGCTCATTTTACTGTTTGCGAAGGTCGTCCGGCAACGTGGTTACGCCTCACCGGAATTGTCGAGAAGCCCGCCAAGAAGATCGTCGCCCCCCGTCAGGCCTCCCAGCAACCCATCGGTCGCTCCCCCGAGAAGCCCGCCGACCAGACCCTCGTCGCCCAACACGGTATCGAGCAGACCACCCACGAGGCCGTCTTCGCCGGTGAGACCGCCCAGAAGGCCGTCCGTCGCCCCTCCGAGCACACCGCCCAGCAAGCCGTCATCACCGGTCAGGCCGCCAAGCAGATCGGTCCCGCCAAGCAGACCGCCCACCAGCCCTTCGTCGCCAAGCACGGTATCGAGAAGGCCACCCACGAGGCCGTCTTCGCCGGTGAGACCGCCCAGAAGGCCGTCCGTCGCCCCTCCGAGCACACCGCCCAGCAAGCCGTCATCACCGGTCAGGCCGCCAAGCAGGTCGGTCCCGCCAAGCAGACCGCCCAGCAAACCATCGTCACCAGTCAGGCCGCCGAGCAGACCCTCATCCCCCAGGACCCCGCCCAGAAGCCCACCTTCGCTGCCGCCGGTTTCATCGGTTGCGCCGAGCAGGCCGGTGCCGATCAAATCGCCCACAAGCCCATCCGCCCCGGTGATATCCCCGAGCAAACCATTATTGCCGACCAGATCGCCCAGAAGCCCTTCGGAGCCCGTGACATCGCCAAGCAAGCCGCTGTTGCCCGTCAGCCCACCGAGCAAACCGGTATCGGACACCAGACCGTCCAGAAGTCCCGTGTCTTCGCTCACGATGCCATCGCCGAGAATCGGTTGTCCCAAAAGCGCGGTCCCGAGGTCGCCGAGCAGCCCGTCGGCGCCGACGAGATCGCCAAGCAGTCCTTCGGACCCCGTGATATCGCCCAGCAAACCGTTATTGCCCGTCAAATCCCCCAGGAGACCTTCATCCCCGATCAGCGGATCCAGGAAGCCCTGCTGCGCCCCATCCGTCGGATCGGTGCTGTCCGTCGGGTCGGTGCTGTCCGTCGGATCGGTGCTGTCCGTCGGGTCGGTGCTGTCCGTCGGGTCGGTGCTGTCCGTCGGGTCGGTGCTGTCCGTCGGGTCGGTGCTGTCCGTCGGGTCGGTGCTGTCCGTCGGGTCGGTGCTGTCCGTCGGGTCGGTGCTGTCCGTCGGGTCGGTGCTGTCCGTCGGGTCGGTGCTGTCCGTCGGGTCGGTGCTGTCCGTCGGGTCGGTGCTGTCCGTCGGGTCGGTGCTGTCCGTCGGGTCGGTGCTGTCCGTCGGGTCGGTGCTGTCCGTCGGGTTATCCCCACCGCCACCGCCACCGGAAGCCAGCAGACCAAGGCCAAGTGCGCCAAATGCCGCCGCGGCCAGCGCCTGATCGGACATGCCCGTCCCCAACCCGGCCGCAGCGATCGCGCCTTCGGCCCCCATCACCGTCCCGTCTGCGAAAACCAGACTGTGCAGGGAGTCATTCTCTGCCGGAGTATAGAAATCATTGACCAGAATCTGCCCCCCGCTCTTCAGATCAATGATCAGATCATCCCCTTTGCGGGTGTAGCGAAGCACATCTTCGCGCAGCACATCAAGGTGAATACCGATTTCCTGTCCCGCTTGAATGGAGCTGGTGGCCATGTGTCTGTCTCCTCATTCTTGCCGGGCTCCCATCGCCCAAACAAAAGCATTAGTTACATCTAAAGTATATATCTTTCCTCCAAAAGGCCTAGTCAAACGAATAATTGCGCTTTTTGACAGAGAACGCATTGTTTCCATTTTCGTCCGGCGGTTTCCGCCATAAAAAAAGGCCCCGTCACCGACGGAGCCTTTGAGTTTACCGCGTGGTCGCGGATCAGATCAGCCCATCGTCTGTGAGATCGAGGCCGGACAAAAGGCCATCATCCCCGAGCAGACCGCCAAGCAAGCCATCCTCGCCACCGAGCAGACCGCCGACAAGACCATCGTCCCCAAGCAAGCCATCGGTCAGACCGCCCAGAAGACCATCGCCTTCGGTGCCATCGCCGAGAAGGCCGACGCCAAGAAGATCACCCACAAGCCCGTCCGCCCCGGTAACATCGCCAAGCAGACCCTCGTCACCGACCACATCGCCCAGCAATCCTTCGGAGCCCGTCACATCGCCCAGCAGGCCGGAATTCCCGGTCACGTCCCCGAGAAGACCGCCATCGGCAATCACCGGGTCCAACAGGCCATCTTCGGCACCTGCGGTCTCGAGCACACCGTCCACGATGCCGGAAACACCGCCCAGAAGCCCGTCCTCGCCGCCAAGCAGACCTCCGAGAAGGCCATCGTCACCGGTCAGGCCACCGAGCAGACCATCTTCGCCACCAAGGAGCCCGCCAAGAAGGCCATCATCCCCGGTCAATCCGCCAAGCAAGCCATCCTCGCCGCCCAGAAGGCCACCGAGCAGGCCGTCATCGCCACCAAGGAGCCCACCGAGAAGGCCATCGTCACCGGTCAATCCGCCAAGCAAGCCATCTTCGCCGCCCAGAAGGCCACCCAGCAGGCCGTCATCGCCACCAAGAAGACCTCCCACAAGGCCATCTTCGCCGGTCAGCCCGCCAAGCAGACCATCTTCGCCCCCGAGAAGACCGCCGAGCAGACCGTCATCACCGGTCACGCCGCCCAGAAGCCCGTCTTCACCAAGAAGACCACCGACGAGGCCGTCCTCACCGATCACGCCGTCAAGCAGACCGCCGACAAGGCCCTCGTCGCCCAACAGGCCTCCCACCAGGGAGTTGTCGCCGAGCAGACCGTCCAAAAGACCGCCGGGGCCGGTAATCCCGGACAGCAGCCCGCCCACGAGGCCGCTCGGAGCCAAGAGACCGCCAACGAGACCATTTTCGTCAAGCAGGCCACCGACAAGACCGTCTTCTGCAAGCAGACCACCGACAAGACCGTCTTCGGTCAGCAGGCCACCGACAAGACCGGTGTCGCCCAACAGCGCGGAGGTGAGGCCGGTGGAGCCGAGCAGACCTCCCAGCAGGCCGCTGCTGTCCGTCAGGACCGAGGTCACGCTGGACAGCGGGTCGTCGCTGACCGAGGA
Organism: Celeribacter ethanolicus; assembly: GCF_001550095.1. Classification (GTDB taxonomy): domain Bacteria; phylum Pseudomonadota; class Alphaproteobacteria; order Rhodobacterales; family Rhodobacteraceae; genus Celeribacter; species Celeribacter ethanolicus. The sequence goes on from NZ_LRUC01000052.1 coordinate 114,372, forward strand.
GCCGTCGCCCAGAAGGCCACTGCCCGTCAAAGCACCGAGCAGGCCACCGGCGCCGGTGATGGCGCTCAGAAGACCGTCGTTGCCGATCAGATCGCCCAAAAGCCCTTCGGAGCCGGTGATCGCCCCGAGGGTGCCCTCGTTGCCGGTCAAGCCACCAAGAAGGCCCTCGTCTCCGACCAGGGAATCGAGCACGCCAGCTTCCGCCGTATCCGTCGGATCCGGTTCGTCCGTCGGGCCCGGCTCATCCGTCGGGCCGGGTTCATCCGTCGGCCCCGGCTCATCGGTCGGATTGTCGTCATCGTCATCATCGTTTCCGCCTCCGAGACTCGCGCCCCCCGCCAAAAGTGCGGCGCCGAACGCGGCCGCAACGGCACCGACATCATCCGGAATGATCCCCGCACCGAGGCCAACAGCCTCTTCTTCACCGTCGAAAATTCCTTCGATCCCGCTGAAGGACCCGTCCGCCAGCATCAGCCGGTGGGCGCTGCCATCGGCCGCAGGCATATAAAAGTCGCTGACCGTAATCCGGTCTCCGCCTTTCAGTTCGACGACGAGATCGTCCCCGGATTTGATGTAGCGGCTGATGTCGCCCTTCTCAGCGCCGATCATCACATCGACAGCAGCGTTTGCCTTAACAACGGTTTTGGCCATTTTAACGTCCTCTGGTGGTTCGGGCCGGAAACGGCCGAAAGATCACGGGGGAGCATTACACCCCTTTGGCTATGGTCATACACTATACTTTAGTTCGATCAATATACGTAAGGATATATTATACAGAAAGTCTTAGAAAAATGTTGTAGCAAAACCACGGCACAAGCTTGTTTCGGGCTAGGCTCTGCGCCAATACTAAAGAAGATATGCGACTGTTCACCCCTGCGAAACGATTGCGGCGAAATGTTTGCCAAAAGCGTTTCTCTCCAATCCCCCGAACAAGCTCCCCAACGCAGATCACACGGATCGAGACATCAAGAAGAGGGCGCCCATCGTGACCGATTCCCCCCCGCCGGACAAAGGCCAGACACCCCCGGAAACACCCGCCGCTGCACTCCGGGACACGAACGAGGCCCAGCTCGCGGCACAAAATGCCACGCGTCCCGTTCTTCAGACCATCGCCCGCATGATCGCAACCGACCGCCGGCCCGCGGCTTTGCTGTCGGAGACGGCCAAACTGCTTCTCGCCAACGCCGCCGCCAGGCAACTTGGCCTGAGCGAAGATGTCCTGCGGCACAAACTCGACTGGCCTCTGCTGTGTCAGCAGGCCCTGCGGGCGGGCAGTGTCGCCCTTTCGCTCAAGGTCGACGCCACCTCTCACGCCGGGGAACTCGTGCACCTTCCGCTCAACGGGGCGAACGGCTTTCTGTTGCGTCTGGCGGAAACGGAGCAGGAATCCACCTGGCTTGAGAACCGGGCACGCGCCGCGACCCTGCTACGGGTTGCACATGACTTGCGCACGCCCATCCAATCTCTTCTCGCAACGGCAGATGCGGTCCTCGATACGACCGGAGACAGCCCGCGGCAGGACATCGGCACCACCCGTGCGCAGCTCCATGCCTCGGCGGAACGCGCCCTCGATCACATCAATAATGTGCTTGCGGTCATCCGGGGCGAACAAAGCGCGAGCGGGTTGCAGCAGGACGAAGATTTTTGCCTCATGGAAGAGATCCGCGCCATTCTTGCGATGATCTTTCCGATCGCCAAAACCAAGCAGACGGAAATCCGGGTGCGATTTGAACCGGCGGAGGATATCTGGGTCAACGGGCCCGTGCGTTTCGTCCGCGCCCTGTGTCAGAACATCTTCGACAATGCCGTCAAACATGGCGGGCCACGCGTCGAGATCACGGTCCGCTGCGAGGCCCTTTTTGCCACGCCCGCCCCCGATGCCCAGACGGGCTGGCGCATCGTTCTGGACGTCCAGGATTTGGGTGGCGGCCTGCCGGATGACCAAAAGCTCCGCTTGCGTCGCGCGCTCGGCCCGAAAAGCATTGATCTGAAAGGCCAAGAGGAAACCGGCGAACCGCCCAGCACGCCCCCGGAACGCACCTCTGCTGGCCTGAATGTTCTCGCCCATGCCCTGCATCAACTGGGAGGGCGCATCACCGTGCGGGACCGCTACCGGAACGCAACGGAAGATTCCGCCGAACATGCGGAGATCATCGGCACGACGATCACGGCGAGCTTCGATCTCAACTGGGCCGAACCGCGGCTCAAAACCGAACCCGAGAAGGCCGGCGCGACCACGACACTTCTGCGGGGCATCTCCGTCCTGCTGGTCGAGGACAGCCCCTCAAGCCGTGACTGGCTCACGCATATTTTGCGCAAGGGCGGCGCGACCGTCTACGCTGCGGGCAATGGCATGGAGGCGCTGGCCCTGCTGGCCCAGGAGGAGCGTCAGAAAGACATTGATCTCATTCTCACCGACATGACCCTGCCGTTCATGAGCGGCGTCGAACTGGCCCGGCGCATCCGGGAAAAACTCCGGAGCGGTCGCCTAAAGTGGTCCGGCTCGATTGTGGGGCTGACGGCCCATATCGACGCGCGCATCCGAAAAGCCTGTCAGGAGGCCGGAATTGTCCGTGTTCTCGACAAGCCCATTCGTCCACAGCTACTTCTGAAAGCCCTCAAGGACGTCACCGAAAGCACGAAATCTCAGACCGGAACATGCGCCCCTGCCGTCCCGACACAGGAGAGCAGCCCGCCCTCCACATGTGGCATTCTGGCTCTGGATACAGTTCACGACCTGACGGATCAACTCGGGGTTGAAGGCACCAAATCCTTTATGCTCAGGGCGCATGAGGAAGCCCGCGCAATTCTCGAAAGCATTCGGGAAGACGGCATCACAGCGGACACCGGTCGGCGCCTTCATGCGGCAACGGGGGCCTGTGGTCTGACCGGACTGGCCGCCATAGAAAAAAACTTGCGGGCCCTGGAACTTGCCGTCGACGAAAGGCGTTCTAATCTTAACGCACTGGCTGCTTCCTTTGAAAACGCTTTGGACTCGACTTTTCAGGCGATTGAGGAAATAAGCTCACGACCACAAGCACAGGGGTGAATACATTTTTGAACATTGACACAAAGCACGGCGCACTCTCTCTGCCGGGAGATCTTGCGCACGCCCCTGGTGAAAAAAATAATATCAGCAACAGCGCCCCAACCCCATCGCAGAGAGATATGACACAATCTGAACCCACCAAACTTCGCATTCTGATTGCCGACGATCACGCAATGGTCCTTGAGATGTTCAAGCAATACCTCTCAAACCTGCCGGATATGGAAGCTCACACAGCGCCGGATCTCGATGCAGCCGTGGCGGAAATCGACCGCAATGGCGCTTTCGATCTCGTGCTTGTCGATCTCAACATGCCCGGCATGAACGGAGTGTCCGGCTTGGGGAAAGCTCTGGAACACAACGCGGGCAAACCCGTCGGCCTCCTGACCAGCAACCCTTCCTCGCATGTCGTTTCGGAAATCCTGTCTCTGGGCGGCGCCGGTGTGATCCTCAAGACGGCCTCTCTGAAAGACCTGGCCAATGAAATCCGCTTCATGGCCGCCGGTGGACGCTATGTTCCCGTCGAACTGATCGACCAGAAAAGAGTCAAATCGCGCGAAACCGGCAATGCCACCCTGTCCGACCGCGAAATGGCAGTGCTCGATCTTCTGTCCGAGGGCAAGCAGAACCGTGACATCGGCGAAACTCTGGGCATCGCGGAAGCCACCGTGAAGATGCACGTCAAATCCATCTGTTCGAAACTGGGCGCCAACAACCGGACACAGGCGGTGATTGTGGCGCGCGACATGAACCTGATCTGACACCGCAGCCAGACAAGGATCTAACAGGGATCGTCCGCGGAGGTTGAGCCTCAGCGGACGATTTTGTTTCTGGCACAGGCCGTTGCAAGCCGATGAGGGGGAAACGATCAGGCTTAAAGTTCACGGAGGGGCGAACTTTTGCGGGCTGGGGGCCTGACCTGTTCAGTGGTGAGATGAATCATCATCGGCTTGCAACGTCTCGAGTATGCCCATCGGGCAACGGCTGAGGAGGGTGTCGTCACTGGCTCCGAGATCCTGAAGCCGGGCACCATCCACCCACATTTCCGTTGCGATGGCCAAAATACGAATGCCGGGCACCATCCGGCGAATTTGGTAACATACGTCCGCAGTGTCTTCTGGCGACCCGAAGAAATCTTCATCAATCACCAGCGCCTCAAGACATCCTGCAAATTGGCGCACCATAGTCAGGGCTCTGCTCTCTTCTTGCGACCGTAAAAGGCATGCTTTCCACCCGGTGCCGGGATGGCTCAATTCATAGGGCAGATGCGGCCAGTCTGCCAAAACCAGCATGAGACGTTCTTTCGGCGCCTTCGCAAAAAGCGCGCCTTGGGTGACGGACGGGATGACAATCTGGGGCTGGTACATACCGGATCTCATTTCTCTCGTTCGTGACAGGGACGAATCACACGCATCTAAATAATGTCTTTAGGTTAGGTTCATATCTTAAGTATGTATACTTTTTTCTCTTTTGGGGTGGCATATTTTCTGCCAACAGGCTTTTCTGGAAGCCGCCACATAAAGAGAACAGACATGACCAAGCCCACAATCGTCTTCGCCGGCTCCGTCTACCCCGGGCAATTCGGCGGGCTCTGCGATTATCTGCGCAGCAATGGCCTGGCAGACAGCTATTTCCTGACCACACCGGGGTATCGAAACAAGAATCTGCACCACGGGCCGCATATTCTGGGCTTTACCCCCGACGGCAAAATCGTCGGACCGCAAAGCTATTACTATTCGGCAAAGGTCGAGCGTTCCGCGCGTATTTCACGCGGGCTCCTGAAGGCGCTCAAAACCTTCGAGACACATAAGAAGATCGACGTCGTGGTCACACATTCTCTGTGGGGCGCGCCGCATTTCCTTTACGATGAAATCGACGCAGCGATTGTCAGCTATATCGAATTCCCGAGCTATCGTGCGCATGGCTGGGACCCGTCCTACCCGCCAGACGAGGCGCAGCGGATCGGGGATCGCAACATGGAAATGCTGCATTTCCACCAGGCGCTGTGCAGCGATCTGGTGATCTGCCCGAGCCATCACGCCAAATCCATGTTCCCGCAGGCCCTGAGGTCGAATATCGAAGTGCAGCTCGAAGGGTTCGATTTCGCCTCCGATCCGACACCGGAGCCTGCGGACGCCCCGCGCCCCTTCACCATCGGCTTTTCCGCGCGCGATCTGTCGAGCGCGAAAGGCTTCGAGACCTATGTGCGCCTCGTGGACCAGCTTGTCGCGCGCGGCGTCGAGGCCGAGTTCATCGCTCTGGGAGACGCCGAGGCCACAACCTACGGCTTTGAAGCGCAATGGGTCGCGCGTCACTACGACGGGGCCGTGGCCTCGTTCCGCGATCACCTTTTGCGCGTCTACCCTCATGCGGCAGAGAAGATCCGCTTCCCCGGCAAGCTGCCTTACGATGAGTTCGTCCGCGAAATCTCCGGGATCGACCTGTTTCTCTATCCGCTCAAATACGGTGTGGCGAATTGGGGGCTGGTGGAAATCCTCGGACGGGGCGGCTGTGTGATCGCCCCGGATCGCGGCTATGCCGCCGAGCTCATTCAGGATGACGTCAACGGACGGCTTCTGCCCGATGACGATGCGGCGTGGATCGCGGAAATCCTTGCCCTGATGGACGACCCGGCACGCCGCTACCGCTATGGCACCGCGGCGCGCCAATTGGCCCGACAGGCCTACAGCCTGGCCGCCGTCGCCCCGCGCTACATGCGGCTCTTCCGCCTCGCGATGGACAACCGGCGCGCCCGTTCGGCAGGTTAGAAACGGGTGCTGATGCTGAACCCGAAGGCTTGGGTCTCGTCCCCGTCTTCCTGTTCCAGTGGCTTGGCCAGATAAAGCGACACGGGCGTGTTTCCGACATCGAGCGTCAGGGTCAGCCCCACACTCGTGCGCCGATGCCAACCGTCGTCGATGCCTCCCGACAGGGTATTGTCCAGCCCCCAGGCCGCCCCGCTGTCGAGGAAGACGCCGCCGCGCAGAGGGGCATTCCAGACATCGCCGAATTCCTGTTGCAGCTCCAGAGACCCGACAAAGAACTGATTGCCGCCTAGGGCATCGCCGCTGTCGCGCGGCCCGATCCCGCGCGGCGCAAAGCCGCGAAAGGTGTTCGCGCCGGGGAAATAGCGGTCGATCCCCCGCGTGTCATTGTCGTCCAGCCCATGAACCTTGCCGCCGTTCAGCCCGACCAGAAGGCTCAACCCGTCCGCGAGCGGCAGCGTGGCATTGGCCTGAACCCGGGTGTCGAACAGGCGCTCATCGGAACCGTAATTCCAGAGGTACTGGTCGAGCCGAAGGCGATAGGCCCCCTGCCCGCCGAAGATCGGCTCACCGTAGGACAGCGACATATGCAGGAAAGGCTCGGAAATGCTGTCCGTCTCCTCCTGAACCAATAGCGCGCTCGCCCCGGCCTCGACATCGAAAAGCCGATAGTCGCGATAGCCGATCCCGGTCTCGATCCGAAGCGCATCCGATGGCGTCCAGGCGACAAAGACCTCGCCCAGGATTTGCTCCTGCGTGTAGCTGACATCGTCATACTCGCGCCGCATCGCCGAGAAGCGCAGCCCCAGATCGGTGTGAGCGTCAAAAGCATCCGCACGATAGAGCGCACCGGAAATCCGCTCCACCTCGTCATTGTAATCGAGGCTCAGCGTCGCGAAGGTTTTCGGCAGGAAATTGTACTGCTCGAAAGCGAGGCTCCCCAGAAGCCCGTCCTGCGAGTCGTAAGCCAGCATGGCTTCGATCTTGCCCGGACGAGTGTTGAGTTCCTGCACCTCGATCACCAGCGTCTGCGCCTCGGTATAAAGGCGCACAGTTTCGAACACCCCGGTCGACATCAGACAGCCCTCGATGGCACGCAACTCAAGCGCGGAATAGGCCACCCCGGCCTCAACGCCACAGGTGGCCTGAATGTCGTCGGCGGGAATGAATTCCGCCCCCCGCACCTCGACGACCTGAGCCACGTTCGACCAGGCCGGCAGGCCGGACAACACGGTGCCGCTGAGCACCGCGCAGCAGGTGGCAAGCGCACCGAAAGAACCGGGACGGCCAAAGCGAAGGCCTTGTTTGAACTGCAACACGTTGGGAACTCTCTTCGTCAGATGTCAGGAATGGCGCTTATCGCAGACGCGCCTTGATCAGAGGACGGGTCAAATAGCTCAGAACCGAGCGCTTGCCGCTTTCAATGTCCACCTGCGCGAGCATGCCGGGGCGGATGGCGTAGTGCTCGCCGTAGCGTTCGAGATAACTGCGTTCTGTCCGCACCATGACCCGGTAGAAATCCTGCGGCCCCTGCGCGGTGTCTTCTTCCACCGTGTCCTCGGAAATTTGCGTCACCGTGCCACGCAAATCGCCATAGGTGGAAAAATCATAGGCGGTGATCTTCACGCTCGCGGGCATGCCCGGCGCCACGAAGGCGACATCCCGTGGCAGAACCTTGGTCTCGATCAGAAGCTGATCGTCCGTGGGCGTGATCTCCATGATCGGTTCGCCCGGTTTGATCACGCCGCCCAGCGTGGTGACCTCGATATTGTTCACCCGCCCGGCCACCGGAGAACGCAGTTCCGTGCGCTGATATTCATCGCGTTTCTGAACCAGATCCTGTTCCAGAGACATCAGCTTGGCGCGCCGCTGTGCCAGATCCTTGTAAGCGTCCTGCACATAGACATTGCGGGTCTCGTTGATCTTGCCGTCCAGCTCCGCGAATTTCTGTTCGAGCTGCAAAAGGTCGATGCGGCTGACCGCCCCCTGCGCCGTGAGCGGGCTGGTGATGTCGATCTGTTGCCGGATCGTCGCCCGTTCCGCCTCAAGCGCCGAAAGAGACGCCTCCAGCTTGGTGCGCCGCGCCTCGAACAGGCGCAATTCGGTCGCCTCCGCCTCATTCGGGTCGTCCCCGAAATCGAGCACCGGACGTTCCAGCACCTCCGCCTCCAGACGCGCCACTTCGGCACTCAGGGCGACGATTTCCGATTGGGTGGCAAGAAAGGCGGACTCGGAACGCGTCGGGTCAAGCCGCACCAGAACCTGCCCTTCATCGACGATGTCCCCTTCCTGCACCAGAAGCTCGGCGAGGATACCGCCTTCGAGGCTCTGAATGGTCTGCATCCGGCGCAGCGGAATGACCCGACCGTCGCCGCGAGTGATTTCGTTGACCTGCGCCAAAGCGGCCCAGCCGATCGCAATCGCAATGGACAGAACGATCAGTTTGATCGTAAGCCGGGCCTTTTTCAGCGTCTGACGGCGATAGCTGCCGTCAATGTAGCTGGTTTCGATCAGGTCTGTATGACTGGTGCTCATGTCACAGCTTTAACCGGATGTTTCTGTACGGAAGTCGCACGGGCGGCATTGAGGATTTTCAAGAGATCGCCATCTCGTGCCACACGGCCCTCCTTGAGGACGATCGCCCGCTCGGTCAGGCTCAGCAATTCCCGTTTATGGGTCGAAATGATCGTCGTGCGCCCTTGCAGCCATTCCTTGAGATGCGCAATCACCTTGGCTTCGGTGACGTGATCGAAGGCGGAGGTGGGCTCATCCAGCAGAACGATCTTCGGGTCCTGCAACAGGATGCGCGCCAGACCGATCGACTGTCTTTGCCCGCCGGAAACATTGCTGTTGCCGGTGAGTTGCAAATCGAGCCCGCGCACATGGCGGCGCACGAACTCGCCCAGCCCGACGGCATCCAGCGCCTCAAGCAGCTCGTCATCGCTATGGGTGCCGTGGTCGAGCAGGAGGTTGTCGCGCAGCGTCCCTTGGAACAGGGCCACGCTCTGCGGCAGATAGCCGATCTGGCGGCGCCGGTCGATCGGGTCGATCTGGCTCATCGCGAGATTGTCCAGAAGAACGCTGCCGGTGGCCGGATCGGTCAGACCGGACAGAAGACGCAGCAGGGTCGATTTGCCCGCCCCGTTGCCGCCCAGAAGCGCGACATGCTCCCCGGCCTTGATCTCGAGCGCGGGAATGGAGATCACCGGCGGCGCGGAGGGATCGTGACGATAGGTCACCTCTTCGAGAGCAAACGCCCCCGAGAGGTTCGGCGCACGCACGAAATGGCGGTCGGACGGGCGCTCGACCGGAAGCGACATGATCTTGTCGAGCCCTTCCATCGCGGCCCGCACATGTTGCCAACGCGCCAGAAGGCCCGAGACCTGCCCCATCGGCGACATGGTGCGGCTCGACAGAAGCGTACAGGCGATGAGCGAGCCAACGGTCAGTTCCCCGGCACTGATCAGATAAACGCCAGTGATGATCACCCCGGCATAGGCGACTTTTTGCACCGCGCTGACCATGTTGGTCATCAGCGAGGTGATCTCGCGGGTGCGCACGGCGGTGGTCGCCATGGTGGCCGTCAACTGCGCATGGGCGCGTTGCAACCGGCCCTCGGCGCGCGCGGCCTTGACGGTTTCGAGGTTCGAGATGGTTTCCAGCAACAGTCCGTTGAGCGCCGCCCCTTCACGGGTATTTTCGCGCGAGGCTGCCGCCAGACGTTTTTGCAGGAAAATCCCCGGCAGAACGGTCAGGATGACACCGGCCAGAACGACAAGGGCAATCGGCCCGCCGATGAAGGCGATGATGCCGACAAAGATCAGCACGAAAGGCAGATCGCAGATCGCGGTCACGGTGGAGGAGGTGAAAAACTCCCGCACCGTCGCGAAATCACGCACCTGATTGGCAAAGACGCCAGACGAGCCGGGCTGATGCGCCAGACGCATATTGGCGACCTTGTTGAACAATTGCGCCGAGAGCCGCAGATCGAGATCACGCCCGGACACGTCGACCAGAGAGGCGCGCACGATCCGAAGCGCCACTTCGAGCACAATGGCGATGCCGACGCCGCTGGCGAGAATCCACAGCGTGTCGAAGGCGTTGTTCGGCACCACCCGGTCGTAGACCTGCATGGAAAACAGCGCCGTCGCGATCGCCAGAATATTGGCCGCCAGAGAGGCCAGCATCACATCGCGGTACACCCACCAGTTTTCCATCACCGGGCCGAAAATCCAGTGACGCCCGTCCTTCTTCTTCTGGTCCAGTCGATTGGACACGATATCGAGCGGCTTCGAGATCAGGATGCGCCCGTCAAAACGCTCTTCGAGCGTCGCCCGATCCCAGATCGCGCGCCCACCGCCGGCTTCCGGCAGGATGACCTTGGCCTCGGTGTCGGACAGGGCCTCAAGGACGACAATGTGCCCCTCTTTCAGAAACAGCAGAACCGGCAGGCTGTGTGTCGGGAAGGCACTGAGGCTTTCACGGCTGATCCGGCAGCTCATATTGGCGCGCCGCAGCGCGCTCGGCGCCAGATCGGGGCTCATACGCTCCCCGGCCTTCGCCGGCAGACCGTCGGTGAGTTGCGCCAGAGATGTGGAAACGCCCTGAACCCGGCATAGCTCGATCAACCCGAGGGCAAGTGGGTCTGATATGAATTGTTCTTGTTTCAAAGGTCCAATCCTCTCCCAGCCCTCATTGTCCGACCGATGACGACAGGATCAATGTCCCCAGCACACCAAGGTCGCGCGCGGTCTCGTATTCCGTGCGTTTGCGTTCATCATAACTGTCGATCTGTTCAATCTCGGCATCGTAGAGATCGCGCCCCGTGGTCAGCAGATCAATCAATTCGCGCTGACCGCCGATGAACTGCTGTTCATAGGTGTCGAGGACCCGCTGGGATTCCGTCAGTTGCGCTGCGCGGGACATTTCGCTCCGACGCAGCATCTCAAGGCTGACCAGCGCGGTGGTCGCGGCATTGGTCAGATCCTTCTCGACCCCGCTCATCGTCGACTGGGCCGCGGCCAGCTCCAGTTCCGCCGCCTGAACTTCGCGCCGCCCCAGACCGCTCGAACTCAGATTCATGCTGGTCGCAATCCCGACCGCCGTGCGGCTGTTGCCACCATCGAGATCGACACGCCCCTGCGCCTGAAGCGAGATCGTCGGGAAACGCGCGGCTTTTGCGGTCTCGACACCGGCTTCGGCCTCATCCGCCGCAGCGCGGGCGGCAATATAATCAGGGGAAATACGCACGGCTGTCTTCAGTCGCGCGGGGTCCTTGTAAATCTCCGCGAAACCGAGCGCGGGAATGTCGGCGACCCCGCCGGGATCGCGCCCGATGAGATAGGCGAGCTGCGACAGCGCCATCTGACGGTTGGCGACAAGCTGTGCCATCTGATCTTCGGCGCGGACAATCTCCAGACGCGCGCGCGCAACCTCCGCCGCATCGCTCACACCTGCGCGGGCCCGATCTTCGGCCTGTTTGGCGATCCGGCGCGCAAAAGACAGGTAGTCGCGGGTGCGCGCGATCTTGCGGTCCATCACCTCGACATCGAGGAAATAGCCCGCCAGGTTGAATGTCAGATCCTCGACCGCCATTTTCAGATCGGAAATCGCCTGAACCCGGACATGAGACGCGGCCTTGATCTCACTGCGGATCAGCCCCCAGTCGAACAGAACCTGCGTGACAGTGAGCGAAACGCCCGCCCCATCGCCATCGGTCGTGCTGCTCTCCGCCGAGAGGCTGATCGAAGGGAAATATGCGTCTCGCGCAGCCTGAATCTCGATGGTCCTGCGGCTGACCTGCTGACGCAGCGCATTCACTTGCGGGTCCTGTTCGGTCGCGATCAGGGTGGCTTCCTGAAGCGACATCTGTGCGAAAGACCCCGCGCTCGACATCAACAGAACAGTCGACGATGCAAGCACACCGAGCGCAATGCGCAAGCGAAAGGAACGGAACATCCGGGAACTGCTATCTCGTTTCATAAGGTATTTTCCGCGAACAGATCAGACAGCAGGTCGGAACCGGCATCCGTGAGATTGCCAAACAAAACATTGATTTCAGGTGATGTTTCGACATCCGCCTCGCCAAGCGCGACAGCGTCCTCATCGGCATCAATCGCCATCAGGCGCTCCTCAAGCTCGCTTGCCGCAAGCGCATCGACAGCCGCGCTCTTCGGGCTGCCGCCCTGCGAGGAGCTGTCGTCGAAAAAGTCCACGGCGCTCGATGTCGCCAGGCCGGCCAATCCGGCCCCCACCAGCAAAAGCGGATCGGTGCCCTCGTGCGCGATCCCCTCGCCCGCCTCCGATGGCGCCTGAGGCGCGTCAGACACCGACATTTCGCTTGCGACATCAGCACCTGCCTGCAACTCGGGCTCGGGGGCCATCAGTCCGGTCACCAGGACATCTCCGGCCTGAGTGACCAGACGGCTGTAATCTCCGTTCTCGCCCATGACAAAGAAATCGTCGACGTAGAGAGAGTCTCCCGAAGCGAATTCGACCGTCAGATCCGTGCCGATTTTTTCATATCCGGAAATATCTTGTGCGGATACCGACAGAAAGAGTTGCTGCGGCACCTCAAGAGAAAGGTGTGACGCGACCTGTCGCTGGGCTTCCCCTTCATCGCCATAACTGCGCAACACAACCTCAACGGGCATCTATTTCTCCGTCCCCCAGAATTTCAACGCCACACCCAATCCTCGACCCCGCATCCATGCGGCACAAATAAAAGGTATATCTTGGAATCATCTATTAACAGCTTTCCGCCACTTTTGGGATAGGAAAACTATTCTAAAGAATGGAATACAAACACCTTGTATAGAGTGGCATAAAAACCCCACCGAAGGCAACACGATAAGAGCTATGCGAACTATATTCCCATACGTAAGTTTAACTCAGAGCCCTCAAACGTCTCCCTCATCACCGACGCCAAGCCCCGAGAGCAAACTGTCGCCATCGCCGAAGAGCGCGCCAAGCGCCTCTTCCACAACCGCGTCCCCCAGAATGCCGTCGGAACCGCCATCACCAGCCCCCTCATCCCCATCGAGAAGCGCTCCAAATTCACTATCCGCACCGAGAATGTCCCCCATGCCGAGCCCAAGGATGTCGCTCAACAGGCCGTCAACCTCCGGGTCGTATTCCACAGCCGGACCGTGAGTGTCTGTCGGATCAATGATGCCACCATCGACAAGCATCCCTGCAAGGCTTTCAATCCCGGCGAGCCCGGCAAAGAGATCGTCAACGACACCCCCTGCCCCCACGGCTGCGTCATCGAGCGCAAGGCCGAAGGGATCGTCGTCCCCCAGAAGCCCGGCCAGAAGCGGGTCCTCCGCTCCCGGATCGCCCTCGACGGCACCCCCACCAAGCAAGCCATCCAGAAAGCCGTCATCGCCGTCCACCAGATCGGAAACGCCGTCACCAACGGCATCCACCGCCTCCCCGACCCCCGTGACAACAGCTTCCACGGCCTCGGGTACAGCCTCGACAGCCTCGTCGACCGGGCTCGCGATCTCGGCCGTTTCACTGGCAAGGACTTCGTCCTCAACGGCGGCGGTGTCTTCACTGCCTCCAAGCAGACCGCCCAAGAGACTGTTTCCACCCAAAAGCGTTCCGACCAGCCCATCCTCTCCGAGCAAGGTCCCGACAAGGCCGTCCGAGCCAAGCAACGGATCGAGAAGCGGCACATCATCGACCAACTCGTCGAGAAGACCGTCTTCACCGACGATTTCATCGAGCACGCCCGCCACAAGGCCGTCCTCCCCCACCAACCCGGCGACGACACCGTCTTCACCAAGCAGCGGATCAAGAAGGCCCGTCAAAAGACCATCATCGCCAAGGAGATCGCCCACAAGAGGAACGTCTCCGAGCAGATCGTCCAGAATGCTGTCATCGCCGAAGAGCCCGCCCAACAGACCATCGTCCCCGACGAGAACCTCGACCAGAGCGTCGAGCAGCCCATCTTCTCCGGCAAGGCTTTCCAGCAGTCCGCCCTCGCCCACCAGTGAATCCAGAACGCCATCCTGACCGAGCAGACCGGACAAAAGCCCTTCGTCGCCGACAAGACCGCCAAGCAACCCATCCTCGCCCAGGAGACCGCCGAGAAGACCATCTTCGCCAAGAAGCGCGTCGAGCAGATCGTCGATGAACCCCTCATCGCCCAGCAGACTGTCCAGCAAACCGTCTTCGCCGACAATGCCGTCCAGCAACCCGCCCACGACACCGTCATCCGCCGTAAGACTGTCCAGCAGATCGACACCCTCTTCCGTGGCAGTCTGCGTCAAGGATGTGACCGCGGTCAGGGTGGACGCCACCCCGTCTTCGCTGGCATCTTCCGGCAAAGAGGTCGCGACGGGAATGTCGGCGGCCGTTTTGATCGCGCCTCCGGACAGCGCAACACCATCTGCCGCCGCATCCAGAACATCCGCCAGACTCGCTTCATCGAACAAGTCGCTCTCGAAGCCCGCCACCAGCGCCCCGTCGCTCAAATCGGACAGGACACGAACACCGTCTTCCACGGTGACGTCAGAGGCGAACAGTGGCGACACGCCCCCCTGATCGGTGGAAAAGATCACTGCATTGGACGCGCCAGCCCCGGTCGCGACAGGGGCCGCCTGAGCCCCAAGCCCGCCGGACTGCGCAGCCAGGCCCATGCCGATCGCACTGGCCGCGACAGAAAAGCCGGTTTGCCCGGAACCATTCGAGGAAGAAACGCTCGAAGCGCTCGGAATGGATGCGCTGAAACTGGAGGCGATATCACCTGCCCCCTTGCGCACCCCAACGTCGCTCGCAGTCTTATCCTTCGCCACTCTCTAGGCTCTCCATGCTAAGTGATCGCATCTTGTCGCACTCACGACGAAGACAAGACCGGGCCTACGCGCAATTGCACACCACGAACGAATCCGAAAGCGGCAAACGCAGACCTATTACCACCGATAGTATGTATAAATCTATCCCTTTGCAACATCATGCTCGACCAGAGCATATCCAGACCACAAGCGCATAAAGCTTAGTGCCTTTCGAGAAAACAGACGAAGAGCCGAAAACGTCATCTTTATCATGCAAATGCGACAGCACCCGATGGGTATCGCCCCAAACATGCCGCCACAAACCCCACGACGATACGAGTTACCACCCAGACCATTGCGCCCGCCACAACGTAAAATCGCGCGCCCCCGAAAGCCCCCAGCGCAACGAGTCCGAACAAGGCCGCCCCAATCCAGAATGTTCGAATAATATAGAGAAAATGGGCATCCGATATCGAATTTTCTCTTTGAGACCAATAGGCCGATATCACCCCGGCAATTGCGAAAACCGGGATCACAAGACCTATCGCCATACATCCGTAAAGGATTTTCGCTTTCACAAGAACATCATGGCCCTCAGCCCCCCTATCATCCCGGGAGGAAAGACCGCTCTTCAACCAGGCCATCGAAGATCACCGCCTCAGCAAGATATAAACTAAAGTAAATGTTACAACTAAAGTATATATTCAAGCAATTCATAATTTTGCGCTGTCAGACGAATCCGAACTTCCTTCAACATGGACAGTGGACCGGTCCTTTCAGCCACGCTGTGAAGCTCGTCGGCAAGATTCAGAGCGCGTGTCCAAGTCCACTTGTTGATCGTGCCGAAGTACCTCAAGGAGACTTTTCCGCGGCTCAGTGACCTTCTGCTCCCTAGGATTTGCTCTGTCTGAGCCCATCGTATTTCAGGGTCAATGTCTTGGCGCCGGTCACGCCGCCCCTCCTCTCAAATCCGCATAGATGGGAGCGATTGAGGCGCCGTAAGAGACAGTCGACGACGTTTCACAATTTGTAGCACAAATTTGTGCACAAAAATCGCTTAAGTCATTGTTTTTGCATGATGTGAAAAATGAGATGGCGGAGGAGGTGTCGCCCATCGTAGATTCTGGGGTATTCCTGAAATTTGCATTTTGTTCCTAATATAACAACGTATTAGTCGATTTTCGCGTTCCGACTAATTCTTGTGGATTCCTGCTATTTCCCGTTTTAAAAGGGGGAACAAAAGAGGGAACATAGTATAGTTTTTTATGGGAAACGGGATGGGTAAGAAACTCACGGCGACCTTCGTGCGAAATATTCAAGCGCCGGGGAGCTATTCGGATATGGGCGGCATGGGGCTGCGTCTGCGGGTCAAACCGGATGGTCGGAAAAACTGGATTCAGCGCCTCACTGTGCGCGGGAAGGTCAGGGAGACCGGTCTCGGGTCTTTCCCGGTTGTGACCCTCGCCATGGCGCGTGACAAGGCGATTGAGAATAAGCGCATGGTGATCGACGGGCTGGACCCGATTGAGGAACGCCGCAAGACACGCGCCCGGCTGAGTTTCGCGGATGCTGTGGATCGCTACATTGACGTGAAGGTGCGGGAGCTTCGGAACGAGAAACACCAAAAGCAATGGCGGTCTACGCTGGACACGTATGCCGTGCCGATCATCGGGGCGCTGCCGGTCGATAGCCTGACCGTGCATGACGTGCTGCGGGTGCTTGAGCCGATCTGGACGACGAAAACCGAAACCGCGACCCGGCTGCGGCAACGCATGGAAGCGGTCCTGTCATGGGCGAGCGTGTCGGGGTTCCGCACCGATGCAAACCCGGCGATCTGGAAAGGCAATCTCTCGGAATTGCTGCCCAAGCCCGGCAAGGTCGCCAGCAAGCGCCACCATGCGGCGGTGCGTGTCGCGGATATGCCCGAATTCTGGCAGGCGCTGTTGGCGCGGGACGGAATGAGTGTCATGGCGCTGCGCTTCCTGTGCCTGACGCTCGCGCGTTCGGGCGAGGTGCGCGGGATGGTCTGGAACGAGGTGGATTTGGACAACCGTCTGTGGGTCATTCCGGCAGAGCGGATGAAAGCCGGGCGCGAACATCGTGTGCCGCTTCCCGATACGGCGGTGAGCCTACTCAAGGCGGTGCCCCGGGTGAAGGGCTGTGACCATGTGTTCTTTTCGACCCGCAACGGTCCACTCTCGGATATGTCCCTGTCTGCGGTCATGCGACGGATTGACGAGAAAGCACAGGAAACCGGCAGCAAACGCTTCCTAGACCCTCGCTCCAACCGCCCAGCCGTCCCGCATGGCCTGCGCTCCACCTTCCGCGATTGGGCGGCAGAGAATGGCGTTGATCACATTCAAGCCGAGTTGGCGCTGGCGCATACTGTTGGAAGCGAGGTGGAAAGGGCGTACCGGCGCACGGATATGGTGGAGCAGAGACGGGGGCTTTTGGAGAAGTGGGTGGGGTTTGTGGGTGGGTAGGAGGAGCAGGAGGCTTGGCCTCAACGACACAGCCTAGCTTCCAAGGATTTCATTCGAGAGATCCACACGCTAGGGCTTTTCAGGAGCGCGCGCCGGATGAATTCAGCGGCAGGAGAGTTGATCTTGGTGTGTTATGAGATTCTTGCTGCAAGGATACTGCGCATAAGTTATGTCTTTTCTGCACACATATTTGGTGTTCTTTTGCTGTCAGCACTAGTTGGTTGACAGTGCGCGCGAGCGGTTTAGTTATAGCTTAACAAAATTCAGGCAGGTTGCTTTGAAAGATGGGTACGAAAAAGTCGCTGAAGGAGCCTATTGTGAGGTATGGCTTTCGAAAAAAGCGATCAAAATCCTCAAGAAGGCGCCGCCAAAAGATCGGGGACGTATTGGGAATATTTTCGAACACCTGTGTGAGCAAGGTCCTGAAGACCTGAATGAAGAACAGTTTAAGGCCGAAGGTCGTTTTCCGACCGGAGGACAAAAGAGCAAGAATGTGATGATATATGTTGGAAAGTCGTATCAACTCCGCGTGTACGGGTGTTGGAATGATGGCCCGCCCAGACAATTTGAATGCCCAGAAGCCGTAATCAAGAAAAAAAATAGGGCAGATCAAGAGGTGCTAAAACGAGTAGCACGCAATTTTGGAGAATAGAGATGGCGATCAATAAAGAGCTGTTTGGCCCTCAAAATGACGGCGAAAAAGAAGCGTTCGCGATTGAGGCACTCGTTTTCTCGGTTCAGGTCGCGCTTCAGAAAGCAATGAACCGCAACGGCGTTACGAACAAACAACTGGCTGAGCGTTTGGGGATGACGCCGGCGCGAGTTTCACAGATCTTCTCGACGAAAGGTGCAAACCTGACTCTGAAGACGATTGCTCGCATTCAGGAAGCGCTGGGGGAAGAGTTTGAGTTGATCTCGAAACAAGACATTCGACGCCCGGTGAACACTCGACGTGTCCAAGAGTTCAGGCTTTATGTGGCGCGTGGAAATTCGTCCGTATGGAAAGAGCAAGCGCCGACCAATCACAATGCGAAGGTCGAAAGAGTAGCTGCGTGATGGCTGGTGTAATCCCAAAAGCTGAAACTAGCGAGGTTAAACCACATAGCGAAAAGTTCGAATTCGACTATGAAGTTTATGCTGACATCTCCGTTTCGGCGATACTGTCCGAAATCAGGCTGATCGGGTCTGAGTATTCCGTGAAACCAGAAATTTTCCGTGTACTCGAAGACCTTGGTAACATGGCTCATGATTTTTCTGGTGTATGCAAAGCTCTCGACTTTATCGAAGAGGAAGGTGTCGCGATAGGGCAGTATAGCTGGACTGCTTCTATTAAGTATGGCCGGAAGAAAGTGCTCAAACTATCGACAAACTATTTGGTTACTTATGAGGGGCTTGAAGGAAAGGATGGTGATCACGTCGCTGTCTTTTTCAATAAGGTCGTTCGCTTTGCGACCTACCCCTACTTTCGGGCACTCTTTAGTCATCATACTGCGGAAACGGGCATTATGATGCCGCCTTTGCCGTCTCTCAATGAGCGAGTTGACTGAAGGAATACTGCATTTGCCATGTGTTGTGACCGGCGCCGCTATCGCGCCGGTTTTTTAGTGTCGGATCGGACTCGACATTTGAGCGAGCTTCGTGGAGCGCGGGATGGCTTCTGCACGATTTATGTTCACTTTCTCCTGCCGAGAATCTAATTGGTTTTTGAAATGTCCAGGTCGATCCCAAGCTTGATCCATGCCTCAATCGTATCTTTCACCTGATCGAACATGTATTCGTTCAGGTTTTTTGAGTCCCACACCGTCCAGACATATGGAAATCCTATTTGCCCAACGATGAGCTTGCTCTGGTCGTAGCCCGGAGCAATCGCGCCGCGAAATGTCGAGTTCAAGTAGCCAATACAAACACCACTGTCTTCGCGGGAGGCTCGTACGTGTAGGTTGTATTCTGCGATATTTTCGCGGAGTAAAGGGTGCGGAGCGTGCGGAAGTTCTGCTTTAAATTCGGGCTCGTCTATTACGTTGAATCCTGCGAGTGCCAGTTGGTCTTCTGCGTACTTTTTCGTCTCGCGAATGTTGGTCCAGCAACCGTTGGTTGCGTCGTCATTTAGCCGCACATAGACCCCATCAAAGTCATTTGGTTCCCAGAGCGGGTCGGCGAAAATTGGCGCTGCAACTAAAGCGGTTTGCACCACAATAAGGCCTCTGAATACTGATCTAAGCAATGAGGCTCCTCCAATGCCGTGAAACTATATCGCCCAAATTCTGAGGTGCAATGATAGTCAAAGAAACGCGTGGAAAAGTGCAGAAATGTTTTGATCTGTGCAGACGAAGAAATCGGACATTTGCTGAATTCCTTTGTGAAATGGAGCCACAGCTCTCATCGAAAGGTTCGCGCATTCTGAAAATGGGTATTTTTTGATTCGAGGTTTTGGCGGCTTCGGCACCCGTTTTCGATCTGATTTGTCCGAAAACGCCGTCTGAAATCGTCAGCTTGGAGTAAATAAGCTGGGTATTTATCGGTTCATAAGCTTATTAACGGTTTGCAATCTCAATGGCTCTCAAAAGCAGGGGTTTTGAAACTATGACTATCCGAATAGGTAAATAACGAAGGGCGCGCTTATATACCCTTGATTGGCAAATTTGAAATCTCGAAACAGGATTATCATATTGATAAATTGTATTTATTTTCGCCTCTGGGGCGCATGTCGTCTATATTGACTTACGTACTTTAAGCCTGAGTTCATAAGTCGATTTCATTTGAATTCTGCCCCCGTCTTGCGCTTATTTCGGCCTTGCGAGGCGCTTCCCGGTGGTAGGCGGCTTGTGTCGGAACCGATGCGCTAACATCGGTCCCGACGAGTTGGGACTCAGCAAGACCCACTCCCTCATATCGCCAGAAACATGACCGCGTCAAAGCTCTTGGCGCGGAACAGAGGAGGTTTGTCCAAAATGGAAAGCCGTGTTCTGAGACGACCCGAGGTCGAACATATGGTGGGCCTGTCCCGCTCGACGATTTACGCGATGATGGCCGAGGGGCTTTTCCCGAAGCCGGTGCGGCTGGGACGCCGAGCGGTCGGGTGGCGCGAGGCGGATTTGCGCCGCTGGCTTGCAAGCCGGGAGGTGTAAGCGATGGAGGGATCAAGCCCGACGCCCGGCAATGTCTCGGCCAATCAGGGCCATTGCGAAACCGCCGCGAACTATCGCTGCGTCATTGTCACACATGGCCGCTACCGGGTCGCGATCTGTCGCGATGGGGTGCAGTGGCTGTTTCAAAAATGCACCCGCGAAAAACCCTGTGCTCGGGCGCGCTGGAAGACGGTCGGGTACTTCGTCACCCGCGAGGCGCTGCGCGCGCTCCAACACAGGTCTACGGGCGCGAATTGGCCGGAATTGGACGCACTTCCCGAGGGAATGAATCGGGAGACCAAAGAATGAGCCGCGCGGAGAACCTGACCCGTCAGCTCGGCGGGCGCTGGCACGGCCATTACGGTATGGCACTTTGCCCTTCACATGAAGATCGCAGGCCAAGTCTCAGTATCGCATTAGGAAATGACGGACGCATTTTGCTCAAATGCCACGCGGGATGCTCTTACGCGGACATTCGCGCGGCGCTTGAGGTGGGCGGTATGGATCGGAGCACGTTGCAGGGCAATCCGGCCATCGATCCCGAACGAGACGCGGCGCGGCGGGCCAAGGCGGAGGCGGAGCACCGTAAGCGTTCGGAACAGGCACGGCGGCTTTGGGAGGTCGCGCAACCTATCTACCGTAGCGTAGCGGAGACCTACCTACGTAGGCGCGGGATCAGTTGCGCGCTACCTGATACGCTACGCTACGTAGAGAATTGCTGGCACCCGAGCGCCAAGCGGCTGCCAGCCCTTATGAGCTACGTATCGGGCGGGACCGGGTTTGCGGTGCATCGCACTTACCTACGTACCGATGGGAGCGGTAAGGCCCCCGTCACGCCCGCCAAGGCCATGCTCGGGCGCACCAAGGGCGGAGCTGCGCGCCTAATTAGGGGCTACGGGCGTTTGGTGGTCGCGGAAGGGATCGAAACCGCTCTTTCCCTCGCCTCGGGCCTAATTAAAGATCGCCCGTCGATCTGGGCCGCTTTAAGCGCGTCCGGGATGATCTCCCTGCGCCTGCCGCAACAACCGGGCCTGCTAACCATTGCCGGGGATGGTGATCCTGCCGGACGCGCGGCGGCGGAGCAACTGGCCCGGCGGGCCTCGGACATGGGCTGGCAGGTCTCGCTCATGACGGCCCCCGAAGGGAAAGACTGGAATGACGTGCTGCGGGAACGGGAGGGGGCGCTGTGAACATGCTGCCGCAAGAAACCCCGTTCCTCGGCGACTGGCCCGTACCCTCACCACGTCTCACGCAGGGCACGACCTTGCCCGCGCCGGAATTGCCTCTCACAGATGTGTTCGGGCCGCTCTGGGCCGATTGGATCAGTCGGGCGGCAGAGGCCAAATCTGCCCCGCCGGATTATGTCGTGGCGGGTCTGCTCGCCACGGTCGGTTCGGCCATCGGCAACACCCGTTGGGCTGCACCATGGGAGGGCTGGCAAGAGCCGCCGATCCTCTGGACCATGGCGATTGGGTCGCCGTCTTCGAACAAATCGCCCGGCCTCGACGCGGTGCTGGGACTGATCAAGGAAGTTGAGCGCGAGAAGCGACAGGCCATGGAAGGCGATCTGGCGGAGTGGCGCGAGAAAGCCGAGATTGCCAAGCTGGCGGAAAGCGCGTGGAAAGAGGCGGCAAAGGCCGCGCTGAAAGACGGGAGCGAGCCACCGGAGCGCCCCGATACGCTACGTATCGAACCTGAACCATTCCTTCCGCGCTTTTCGATTGCAGACGGAACTGTGGAACGGTTGGCGGTGATCGTCTCGAAACAGCCGCGTGGCACCTTGCTGGCGCGCGATGAGCTGGCAGGGTGGTTACAGGGTATGACGCGCTATTCCGGCGGTGGCTCTGACCGGCCTTTCTGGTTGGAAGCCTATGGCGGGCGGGCCTATTCGGTCGAACGGATGGGGCGGGAGCCGGTGCATATCGACCGGCTGTCCATCGCCGTCACCGGGGGCATTCAGCCGGACCGGCTCAAGTCCCTGCTGCTGCGGAGCGATGATGACGGGTTGCTGGCGCGGTTCATCCCGATCTGGCCCGATCCGGTGCCGCTGCGCAGACCACGCACACAGGCCGGGGCGGAACGCTGCGCCATGGCCCTTCGGCGTCTCTACGGCCTCTCGATGTATCGCGACGAAAACGACAGGGAGCGGCCTTGGGTCATGCCCTTCTCCGATCCGGCGCGGGATGTGCTCGACGCCTTCCGCCTCTCGGTGCGGGCGTGGGAGCGCGATGCGGAGGGGCTGCTCTTGTCTTTCATTGGCAAGATGTCCGGTCTCGCGGTGCGCCTGTCGCTGATCCTGTCCTATCTCGATTGGGCTATGAGCGATGAGCCGGAGCCGCAAGAGATCAGCCATAATGCTTTGGGACGGGCGGCGCATTTCATTGAGTTTTACGCCCTGCCGATGGCACGGCGGGCCTATGCGGATGCGGCGACTTCGAAAGCCGAACGCGGCGCGCGGCGTTTGCTCGATGCGATCCGGGCGCGGGGCTGGCCGCGCTTTACAAGCCGGGAGGCTCTGCGCCTTGATTTGTCCGGCCTCAACTCCGTAGCACAGCTCAACGCGGCGCTGACGGTGCTGGAGGACGGGGACGCGATCCGCCCGATTGCACCGCCGCCCAATCCCAACGGAGGTCGCCCCACACGGCTCTTCGCGGTCAATCCGGCGCTCTTGGCAGGACTGCCATGAGCGTCTGGCTCGATGCCGCCCGGCAGGGTCCGGGGGCGATGACAAAACTGACAAAACCGACAAAACTCAAGTCCGGGCGGGCTGCCGGTCCGGGCGTTCCGGGGGAGGTTTTGTCAGTTAAGTCGGTTTTGTCAGAGGGGGTAAGGCTTGCCCCCTCTGATCAATTCGACCTCTGGGAAGAAGGCGCCGCAATCCTACAATTTGACGCCGGGATGAGCCGGGAGCGAGCAGAAAGCGAGGCGGCAAGGCGACTCGGGTTGTCACTGTTTGACATGCAGACATTGGTGGAGAGTGCGGCGAAAGCGAACTAAGAGCCCATATTACCGGATGCTGCGCAGCGCATGAGCGTCAATTTTGTGGAAACGACACGCTCATTGTGCGGCGACTGAGCTACTCCCCATTTCTGGTTAAGTCCAATTTGAAAAATTTAATTATGAACGCGCGCGCTGGTCGATGTTCGCATCCTGTAATTCGCCCCAAGCGCAAACTCGTAAGCAACCACTCATTCGCTAGGAAAAAAGTTATAAGAAAAGCTGCTGCCGAAAATCCCCAAACAGGGAATGAGAGGATGAGCACAAAGCTTATGTCCCACCCCAAGTACTGGCTCACCTCATCTAAGAGCAGAAATGCCATAGCCTGAACGTAGAGGGTTAAGAATAAGCCGACTGGAGAAGCTAAGAATGGTAGCCTGTCATATTGCCTAATATACCATTTAACCAATTGTCGGAAAGGCTTCATTATTTTCCTCATAAAATCAAACCCCTTTCAAAGCTGAAACCCATAATTCCCTCCCAACCCGACAGCTCCCAGCTTCCGAAAGAACCGATCTGCCTTTGCGATATGTTCCCCGGAGCTGACATAGAACAACACCAGATGCGCGTCCTGTGATTTTGACCAATCCAGCACCTCACGAACAATATTCAGGGTCACTTTGCCACCAAGAAAGGTCCCGTGCACGCTTTTTACGTGTGAAATTCAAAACAATAACTGTCCAAAATGTGGATTGGTAATTTGATATCCGAGCGCGTGCTCCCAAATGCCGTGGCATTTCGTGGAATGCATCTGCAGCGAATGTCCGGTTTCCCGCCCTTCGAGCAAAACCTCCCGCATATGCGGCACATATCGAGCGATTGCTGCAAACGGCAGTTTCGTCCGCATAGTGATCGTTGGTAGATCAGCAGATGAATGTCGGCTTTCTCCTAGATCGGCAGTCTTTCAATATCTCAGGTCAAAACCAAAACACCCAACGCGCCGTCACGAAACCCCGTGGTCGGCGCGTTGTTTTTGAGAAACCCAAACTCAGGCATGGAATCCAAAAAGGGGATCAAAAGGGGGAACAAATTTCGCGAAGTCGTGAAAAATTGCTCAAATACAATGAGTTAATGGAAATATGTGGCGGAGGAGGTGGGATTCGAACCCACGGATGCTTGCACATCGCCGGTTTTCAAGACCGGTGCATTCGACCACTCTGCCACTCCTCCGTGAGCGCATGTGTTGCGATCCGCAGAGCCTTAGCGCCCTTGTTACGATTCTGAAACCCGGGATGTGACAGACCACGCCCCGGCATTTGCCGTTTTTCGCCGTCTGGCACACGCGGGGCTTTCCTGTTTCCGACCGAAACGCTAGACTGCCCGCAAGACGCCGGGGAAGGTGTGTCCAACGGGTTCGCCCATGTGCCCCTTCCGCCTTGGTGCAACCATGAGCAGACCAATAAACCACATATAAAATCCGTGCCGCACCAAAAGGCACGACGAAGGGGCAAGATCATGCGACAGACAGGGACCGGACAGCGTCTCGCGCTTCTCCTGACCGCCACGCTCGCGCTCGGCGCATGTCAGGACGGACAATCCTTTCTCGACAGCTTCAAGAAACCGCAAAGCGGCAGCACGGCGACGTCGACCAAGCTGGTGGAGCGTGACGTCGAGGCGCCGGATGTGTTCCAGGTAACCGACAAGGGACTCTGGGACGGACGTCCCTCGCTCGGCGGGGTCTGGGTCGCGCATTCCGACGTGACCGACCCCGAACGTGTGATCATCCGCAACGAGACCAATGGAAAATTCGTCATCGGCGCGCTGTTCAAACGCGAAGCCACGGCCCCCGGGCCGGGCATTCAGGTGTCGTCGGACGCCGCCGAAGCGCTCGGCATGCTGGCCGGATCGCCGGTCGAACTCAACGTCACGGCGCTGCGCCGCGAGGAAGTGGCGCAGGAGCCCGAAACCGTCGCGACCATTGCGGAGACCGAAACCATCGCCGCAGCGCCGCTCGACGATCCGATTGCCGATGCCGCCGCCGCGCTTGATGCGATGGACGCCCCCGCCGCGCAGGCAACCCCGGCGGCGAAACCGGCCGCTCCCGCCGCGCCGAAAGCCGCTTCCGCGCTCGACAAACCCTTCCTCCAGATCGGCATCTTCTCGGTCGAGGCCAATGCCAAGCGCACGGTCGACATGCTCGGCTCGCAGGGCATCGTCGCCATGGTCAAACCCGGCACCTCGAACGGCAAATCCTTCTGGCGCGTCATCGTCGGCCCCGCCGGATCGAGTGCCGAGCGCAAAGCGCTTCTCGAAAAAGTGAAAAAGGCGGGCTTCACGGACGCCTATGCCGTCACGCATTAAGAAAGGGGGCGCACAGCCCCCTTTTCACATGAATCGCCCGAACCATCTGCACGAATAAGGACCTGCCCGTTTCCATGCTGCGCCTTCTTGCCCTCCGCTTCGCCTTCCTGTTCACCTTGCTGGGCCTTGCCCTGCCCGCCAACGCCTTTGAAAGTGCGGCGCGGGCCGTCTGGGTCTATGACCTGACCACGCAGACGGTGCTGATGGAAAAGGATGCACAAACGCCGCTGCCGCCCGCGTCCATGTCGAAGCTGATGACGATCAACATGCTGTTCGAAGCCCTGCGCGACGGGCGTGTGACGCTCGACACCCGGTTTTCCGTCTCGACCCGGGCCAAGAACATGGGCGGTTCGACCATGTTCCTCAACGAGACCGACCGACCGACCGTCGAGGAACTCATTCAGGGCATCGTCGTGCTGTCCGGCAATGACGCCTGTGTCACCGTGGCCGAAGGGCTTGCGGGCACCGAGGACAATTTCGCGCGGCTGATGAACGAACGCGCCAAGGCGCTCGGCATGGAGAACTCGACCTTCGCCAATGCCTCCGGCTGGCCCAACCCCGGCCAGCGCATGTCGGTCGAGGACCTCGGCATCCTCGCCGTGCGCCTGATCTCCGAATTCCCGGAATATTACGGCTATTTCGGCGAGCAGGAGTTCCCCTATGACAACCGCGCGCCGCAGAACCGCCACAACCGCAACCCGCTTCTGAAACTCGGGATCGGAGCCGACGGGCTCAAGACCGGGCACACAGAGGAGGCGGGCTATGGTATGGTCGGCTCCGCCACCCAGGGCACGCGCCGCGTCGTTTTCGTGATCTCCGGGCTGGCGACCGATGCCGACCGCGCCCAGGAAGGCGAGCGCATCGTCAACTGGGCCTTTCGCCAGTTCGCCGAGAAAACCGTAGCGGAAAAAGGCCATGAATTCGCCCGCGCCAAAGTCTGGATGGGCGATCAGACCGAGGTCGGTCTCGTCGCGCCCGAAGAGGTCTCGATCCTGCTGCCCGGCGCCCAGCTCGAAGAGCTGAAAGGCGAGGTGGTCTACACCGGTCCGTTCGAAGCGCCGATCACCCAGGGCGACACGCTGGCCGAACTTGTGATCCCGCGCGAGGACCTTCCCGAAGCACGTATTCCGCTGGTCGCGGACCGCTCGATTGCCCGTGGCGGCATCGCTCCGAGGTTGCGCACAGCGTTTCTGGTGCTTAAGGACAAGCTGGAGGGACAAACGGGTCTGGCCGTGTCCGAATGACCAACCGCTGAAAAGCCTGACGGGAGTGCCATGTTCATCAGCTTCGAGGGCATCGACGGGTCGGGAAAATCGACGCAAGCCCGGCTTCTGGCCGAAACCCTGCGCAGGGACGGCGTGGACGTGATCCACACCCGCGAACCGGGCGGATCGCCCGGCGCCGAGGAGATCCGCTCCCTCGTACTCGAAGGCGATCCCGACCGCTGGTCGGCGGAAACCGAAATCCTGCTGTTCACCGCCGCGCGTCGCGATCATCTTGAGAAAACCATCCGCCCCGCGCTGGCCGCTGGCAAGGTGGTGATCTGCGACCGGTTTGCGGACAGTACCCGCGTGTTCCAGGGCGTCACCCGTGGCGATTTGCAGGACAAGGTCAACCGGCTGCATGACGAGATGATCGGGGTCGAACCCGATCTGACGCTCCTGTTCGACATGGACCCGCAGATCGGCCTGTCCCGCGCCAAGGGGCGGCAGACCTCAGAAGAGCGCTTCGAGGATTTCGGGCTGGAATTTCAGGAGAAATGCCGCGCCGCCTTCCTCGCTCTGGCCGATCAATACGCGCGTTTCACCGTGATCGACGCAGCGCGCGACATCGGGCCTGTGGCCGCGGAGGTCGCGACACTTGTCACCGCAAGGCTCAAGGCATGAGCCCGAGATCTCCCTCCGCACTCGGCGAAATCGACATGGGCCCGGAGGCGGATTGCGCCCCGGGTGCGCCACATCCGCGCCAGACCGCCACGCTGTTCGGCCAGAACCACGCCGAGGAAAGCTTTCTCGACGCGTTCAACTCGAACCGGATGCACCACGCCTGGCTGATCACCGGCCCGCGCGGCGTCGGAAAGGCCACGCTCGCCTGGCGCATCGCGCGGTTTCTGCTCGCTCAGCCGATCGAAGAGGGCAGCGAGTTGTTCGGCGAGGCCCCCCCCGCCCACGACACGCTGGAGCTAGGTCATGAGCACCCGGTCTATCGCCGCTCCGCGCAACTGGCCGAGCCCCGTCTGTGCCTCATTCGCCGCGAATGGGACGACAAGAAATCCCGCTTCGGCACGGTGATTTCCGTCGAGGAGGTGCGCAAGCTCAACTCCTTCTTCCACATGTCCGCCACCGATGGCGGGCGCCGCGTCGTCATCGTCGACAGCGCCGATGAGATGAACGTCTCGGCCGCCAACGCGCTTTTGAAAACCCTCGAAGAACCGCCGAAACACGCCTTTCTGCTGCTGGTCTCGCACCAGCCCTCCCGGCTTTTGCCCACCATCCGGTCGCGCTGCCGCGAGTTGCGCCTTGGCCCGCTTTCGCCCGAAGATCTCGGTCGCGCCCTTGACGCGGCGGGCTCGAATGCGGCAGACCGCTCGGATGCTTTGGCGGAATTGTCCGCCGGATCCGTGGGGGAGGCATTGCGTTTGACCAATCTGGGCGGGCTTGAGGCCTATCATGACATCGTGGCGCTGTTCGCCACCCTGCCCCGGCTCGACCGCTCGCAGGCGCTCAAGCTTGCCGAGGCCTGTGTCGGTGCAGCGAACAGCGACCGCTATGAGTTGACTCTCGGGCTGATCGACCGTTTCCTCACCCGTCTGGCGCGCACCGGCGCGGGGCATCCGCCGATCGTCGAGGCCGCGCCCGGCGAGGCGGCGTTGATGCTGCGGCTGTCGCCCGACACCTATGCCGCGCGCGACTGGGCGGTTCTGCAACAGGAATTGTCGGCCCGCGCCCAGCACGCCAAGGCGGTCAACCTTGACCCTGCGGCGCTGATCCTCGATATGGTATTCAAGATCAACGACACGGCCAGCCGCATCGCGCGCGAATAGCAGGGCGATCTTGGGCAGGGCCAGAGCAGAACAGAGCACCACCCGATGAGCCTTCCCCACATTACCGACAGTCACTGCCATCTGGATTTCCCCGATTTCGCCGACGAACTCCCCGAGGTGGTCAGCCGCGCGGTCGACGCAGGTGTGCATCGCATGGTGACGATCTGCACGCGGCTGCGGCAGGTGGATCAGGTGCGCGCGATTTCCGAGCGCTTCGGTCCTGTGTTCTGGGCGGCGGGCACGCATCCGATGTCGGCGGCAGAGGAACCGATGGCAACGGTGGACGAGTTGCTCGCGCTGGCCGAACATCCGAAATTCGTCGGCATCGGCGAAACCGGGCTCGATTATCATTACACCGCCGAGAGCGCGGAGGTTCAGAAGACAAGCCTGCGCATCCACATCGAAGCGGCGCGCGAAACGCAGTTGCCGCTGATCATCCACGCCCGCGACGCCGATGCAGATGCGATGGAGATTCTCGGCGAAGAATATCGCAAAGGCGCCTATCCTTGCGTATTGCATTGCTTCACCGCCTCGAAAGAGTTTGCGCTGGCGGCAATGGACTGGGGGTTTTACATTTCGATGTCGGGCATTACGGCCTTTCCGCGCTCAAAAGAGCTGCGCGACATCTTCCGCGCCGTGCCGCGCGACCGTATTCTTGTCGAGACCGACAGCCCCTATCTTGCGCCCCCGCCGCATCGCGGTCGACGCAATGAACCGGCCTATACGGCGCACACAGCGGCGCGCGCTGCCGAGACCTTTGAGATGGGCTATGCCGAATTCGCGGCGCTGACCGAGGCGAATTTCGAACGCCTCTTCACGAAAGCCAAATTATGAGCGCACGTTTCACCATTCTGGGCTGTGGTTCCTCGGGCGGTGTGCCGCGGATCGGCAATATCTGGGGCGATTGCGACCCGCAGAACCCGAAGAACCGCCGCCTGCGCTGCTCCGCACTGATCGAACGCGACGGCCCGAACGGCACCACCAGCGTGTTGATCGACACCGGGCCGGACATGCGCCAACAGCTATTGAACGCCGGCGTGTCGCGGCTCGACGGGGTGGTGTTCACCCACTCCCACGCCGATCACATGCACGGGCTCGATGACCTGCGCCAGATCGTGTTCAACATGCGCGAGCGGGTGAAGGTCTATGCCGACAGCGAGACGGAAAACGATCTGATCGCCCGGTTCGGTTATGCCTTTGTCCAGCCTGAAGGGTCGAACTACCCGCCCATTCTGGATTTGCATGCCATTCGCGGACCGGTCACCATCGACGGCCCCGGCGGGCCGGTGACGCTGACGCCCTTGCAGGTCAATCACGGCCAGATCGACGCCAAAGGGTTCCGCGTCGGCGATCTCGCCTATATCCCCGACGTGTTGGAGATTTACGAACCGACCTGGGCGCTCATGGCAGGGCTCGACACGTTTGTGATCGACGCTTTGCGCTACAAGCCGCACCCGTCGCACGCGCATCTTGAGTTGGCGCTTCAGTGGATCGAACGCGCCGCGCCAAGGCAGGGCGTGTTGACCAATATGCATATCGACATTGATTACGCGACCGTGGCTGAGGAGACCCCGGATCACGTCACCCCCGCTTACGACGGGATGGTGATCGAGATCACAGGAGCGCTCTGATGCAGGCGCTGATCGAGGTCATTCTTCCGGTTTTTCTCGTCATCGGCTATGGGTATCTGGCGCGCCGGCAAGGCTGGGTCAGCGACGAGCTGGTCGACAGCGTGATGAAATTCGCCCAGAATTTCGCCGTGCCGCTCCTGCTCTTCTCCGGCATTGCCAAGATGGATCTCGGCCAGAATTTTCACCCGCCGATCCTGATTTCCTTTTACGCAGGCGCGCTCTCGGGCGGGCTTTTCTGTTTTCTGGGCGCGCGCTATCTGTTTGACCGCGACCTGACGGATGCCGTAGCCATCGGCTTCATCGGTCTGTTCTCCAATTCACTTCTGTTGGGCATTCCGATCACCGAACGTGCCTATGGCGAGGCGGCGCTCGCAGGGAATTTCGCGATCATCTCGATCCATTCGCCCCTGCTTTACGGCATCGGTATCGCCGCGATGGAGATCGCGCGAACGCGGGGGCTGGGCCTGTCGGGCTTCGGCCTGATGCGGCAGATCGCGCGTTCCGTGCTGCGCAACCCCCTGATCCTTGGCATCACGGCGGGCTGGATCGTCAATCTTGCTCATATCCCCCTGCCCGCCCCCGTCTGGGATGCGGTCGGACTGATGACCCGCGCGGCAATCCCGGCGGCACTTTTCGGCCTCGGCGGCGTGCTGTTGCGCTACAAACCCGAGGGCGACATGCGGATCATCGTCTGGGCTGTCTTCGCCTCTCTGGTGCTGCACCCGGCCATCGCCTACGGGCTCGGGCATTTCGTCTTCGAACTGCCCACCCCGTCGTTGCGCTCCGCCACAATGACCGCCGCCATGGCGCCGGGGGTGAACGCCTATCTCTTCGCCAATATGTACGGCGTCGCGAAACGTGTGGCCGCCTCTTCGGTGCTGATCGGCACCGGGCTGTCGATTCTCACCATCTGGTGCTGGCTCGCACTCCTGCCCTGAGCGGGGCCTGTATCACACGACCGAAGCCCGGGAACCCGGCACCGCCTTGCCTGCCCGCCCCCCCAGGAGAGCGTTGCGGCAAAGGTCTCAGGTTGCATTTTAAGGAAATCCATCCTGTCTCGCAGCAAAGCCGCCCCGGCCCCGGCAGGGGTTTTCACAGCTTCGACCCGCTCTTGCCGCAATCCCGCCGCAATGCCCGGGCAAATCGTTAACCAAGAAAACCGACGCCCGGGCTGTCTCCTGTTCCCTGCGACAGACCTGGTCACACGAGGGCAGGATCATGGCCGTTTACGATATTGAGCTTTACGATTTCGACCCTGCCGGAGTCATCGGCACCACGACGGGGTCCACCTTCACCTATTCCGGTGGCGGCCCGACCGGCACGGCCACCATCAGCGACAGCAATGGCGCCCTGACCGACGACAGCGCTCAGGGCGATCGTGAAACCGCGACCGGCAACATCACCATCGGCAGCACCAGCTCGACAGGGGTGAATGTCGACGCCGAACAGGTCTGGACCGTCACCGACCTGACCACGGGTGAAAGCTTTCAGATCGTCCAGCTCGATGTCGAGGGCGGTGGTGCCCAGGGCAAATACACGCTCTCCGAACAGCCTCTGATCGACGGTCACCAGTATCAGGTCACCGCCTATAGCAGCAATCCGGGGACCGCGAGCGGAAGCAGCACGACACCGAGCTTCACCTATGCCGATTACGTGTCGACTGCGGATCTGGCCGACGGGATCGTCTCCGGCACCTCCGGCAATGATACGATCGACACAAACTATAGCGACACGGACGGCGATACGATCGACACGGAGAGCTATACCTCCGGCACGATGCATTGGGACAACCTGGGCAACGGTCAGGATTACATGAACGGCTCCGGCACGCTGTCGGATGCCGGCGTCACCATGACCTTCACCGTCACTGACGATGGTGCCGGGGGGCCGGCTTATGACCCGACGGGCACGAGCTACGACGCCAGCGTCTATGTCGACACGGCGAATGGAGAGACCTTCGACTCCGGCAGTTCGTTCTTCCTCTTTGGCGACAATGACGCCAACAACGACGGTGTCGCCGATCAGGGCAGTGACACCATGACCATGACCATGGATTTCGCCGCCACCGACAGCACCAGCGGGGTGAGCGACGAGGTCTATAACGTCTCGTTCCGGATCAACGATCTCGATTACGCCGCCGGCGGTTTCGTGGATGTGATCACGATCACAGCCTATGACGCCGACGGCAACGAAGTCACGGTCACGCTCACCGGTGGCAGCGCCATGACCGTCGACGGCAACACCGTGACCGGTATCACCGCCACGGCCAGCACCGATGGCAGCGGCTCGCTTCTCGTGGAGATCCCCGGCCCGGTGTCCAGAATCGTCGTCGATTACGACAACGAAGGCGTGAACACCCAGGGCGTGTGGATTTCCGATGTCCAGTTCGATGCCCAGACCACCGATTACGACGATATGGTCGAAGCCGGTGACGGCGACGACATCGTCGCCTCCGGGCTTGGCGACGACGTGGTTTATGGCGGCACTGGAAATGACACGATTAACGGTGGCACCGGCAATGACACGCTTTATGGCGAAGACGGCAACGACACGCTCGACGGCGGCGAAGGCGACGACATGCTGTCGGGCGGCACAGGCGATGACACGCTGATCGGCGGCGAAGGCGCGGACGTCAACTCCGGCGGCTCCGGGATGGACATGATCGACTATTCCGGCTCGGATGCGGCGGTCTCCGTCAATCTTGCCGATGGCACGGCCTCGGGCGGCTATGCCGAGGGCGACACGCTCTCGGGCGTCGACGGCATCATCGGGTCGGATTACGACGACACGCTGATCGGTTTCGACGGTCAGGGCACCGGAACGGACGCCTATACCAACGTGTTCTACGGCGGTGCGGGCAACGACACCCTCGACGGCGCGGGCGGCGATGACCGGCTCTATGGCGAAGAAGGTGATGACACCATCTATGGCGGTGACGGCGACGACGTCATCGACGGCGGCACCGGCAATGACACGCTTTATGGTGGCGCGGGCGCCGACATCATCGACGGCGGTGACGGCGACGATACGATCTACGCGGGTGGCAGCGACACGGTCACCGGTGGCGAGGGCAACGACACCATCGTCATCGACCCCTCCCAACTCGACGGCAATGCGATCACCATCGTCGGCTCAGAGACCGGCGACGAGACGGGAGATGTGCTCGACCTCTCGGCTCTGGGCGAAGACCTCTACCATCGCGGCTCCATCGTCTATGACGAAAACGACCCGGAAAGCGGCACGCTGACGCTGACGGATGGCACCGTCATAACCTTCTCCAACATCGAAACCATCATCTGTTTCGCCAGGGGCACCCGGATCGCCACGCCCTATGGCGCCCGCCCCGTCGAGGATCTCAGACCCGGCGATCTGGTGATCACCATGGACAACGGCATCCAGCCGCTGCGCTGGGTCGGCGCGCGCACCGTGCCCGCCATGGGCCGCTTTGCGCCCATCGAGATCACGAAAGGCGCGCTTGGCAATGAGGCCGATCTCATCGTCTCGCCGCAGCACCGCATGTTGTTGCAGGGCTGGCGTTCCGAAATGCTGTTCGGCGCCTCGGAGGTGTTTTCCGCCGCCAAGCATCTTGTCAACGGCACCACCATCCGCGCGCGTCCGGGGGGGCTTGTGAGCTATTACCACCTGATGTTCGACCGCCACGAAGTGATCTTTGCCGAGGGCGCGGCGACCGAAAGCTTCCACGTCTCCGATCACTCGCTGACCGGCGTGGCGGATGCGGCACGGGACGAGCTTTTCGGTCTCTTCCCCGAGCTGCGCTCCATGCCGACACGCCACGGCGACACCGCCCGCAAATGTCTCAAGGCGCATGAGGCCGAGCTTCTGGTGGCGTGATCCGACAGGCATGACCCGGGGCCGAGGCTTGCATGCTGTGCAATCCCGGCTTGCGTGCATTTAATTTGAATACCAAATCATTTTGATGCACATGCAAATCATGGCGCAAGATGACTCCTCCCCCAAAACCCTGTTCGGCTTTCAGTTCATCCAGCTCTCCCGCCGCTGGCGCAAGGTGATCCATGCCGAGATTGCCCGCGCCGGGCTGACCGACGCCACATGGGCGCCGCTCGTGCATCTCGAGGCCGATGGCGACGGTATCAGCCAGACGGAACTGGCCGAACGCGTCGCCCTCGACACTTCGACGCTGGTGCGGCTTCTGGACATTCTCGCGGAGCGCGGATTGATCGAGCGGCGGGTGAACCCGCAGGACCGGCGAGCACGGCTGATCGTCCTGACGCCGCAGGGCCGCACGGAAGTGCAGCGCATCAAGCGGCACCTGAGCGCGGTCGAGGCCGAACTCCTCACCGGCTTGAGCGAGGCGGATGTGACCGCCCTGCTCGCCGGGTTCGCGAAAATCTCGGCCCGTGTCGAGGCCACTCTGGAGCAGAAATCCTCATGAATGCCTGGTTGACCGCCCGCGGTTTCGACACTGTTCGGATGGGCTTTGCCTTCCGCACCGCGCTTGCCGCCTGTGCCGCCTTCGTCCTCGCATGGCTGATCGGGCTCGAACACCCGCAATGGTCTGCGATGACGGTCTGGGCCGCCTCGCAACCCACCCGTGGCCAGCTTTGGGAGAAAAGCCTGTTCCGCCTTCTGGGCTCCGTGAGCGGCACAATCGTCGGCGTGCTTCTGGTGCTGGCGATGCAGATCCACCCGGCGCTTCTGGTCGTGGGGTTGGCGCTCTGGGTCAGCGCCTGTACCTGGATCGGCAATCTTCAACGCGGCTTCGTGGCCTATGGCACGGTGCTGGCCGGCTACACGGCGGCGATGGTGTCGCTCTTGGATGCCGCCCACCCGGATCAGGTGCTGCACCTCGGCGTCGACCGGCTTGCCACCGTGCTCACCGGGGTGGTCGTCGCCACGCTGGTCGGGTCTCTGTTCGCTCCCGCCGCCGCCACTGGAGAATTGCGCGAGCGGGTGCGCCGACTGCTGTCCGATATGCTCGACAAGGCCGCCAGCGCCACACCGACCGAGAGCGACAAACGCGCTCTTCTGAACGAGCTGGCCACCGTCGAGGACGGGCTCGACCCGCATGCCGCCGGGTCCATCCGTTCGCGCCAGACCATTCGCGCCACCCGCGCATTGCTGATCGCCGCCACGCCGCTTCTGCTCTGGAAACACGGCCCCGCGCAGGCTCCCGCCTTCCGCGCAGGCCTCGCAGGGGCCTCCAAGGCACTGGCCGATCAGGACATTTCCGCCGCCCGTGCCGCCCTCACGCAGGCCGCCGCGACCGAGGACCTCTCCCCCCGCCTCTCCGAGACACTCACCGCCGTCGAAACCGCGCTTGGCGACTGGCATGCGCAATCGCACAAACGCCGCAGCCTGAGCGAGATCGCCCCGCCCGTGGTGCTTCATCGCGACTGGGTCGGCGCACGCGAGGCCGGCTTGAGGGCACTCGGCGCCATCGCCCTGTTCGGCGGCCTCTGGCTGTTCACCGGCTGGAGCGTCGGCCCGTTCATGTTGCTCGGGCTGTCGGTGATGATCTCGCTGTTCTCGACCTTCGAAAACCCGGCGCAGATGATGAAATGGGTGTTCTACGGCCAGCTCGCCGGGGTCATCGGTGCGCTGGCTCTGCGCTGGCTGGTCTGGCCGCTGGCTCAGAGCGAGGCGCAGATGATCCTCCTCGCCCTGCCCTTCATCCTGATCGGCCCGGTCTTTGTCGGCCACCGCCGCACCGTGGCGATGAGTTTCGATTACAACATGGTGCTGATGCTGATGTCACAGCCGCATTGGCCGCTCACCGGCAGCTTTGGCGGCTCTTTCGCCGCGGGGCTGGCCGTGGTTGCCGCCCCGATTGCCGCGATGGTCGCCTATCTTACCGTCTATCCCGCCAATCTCAAACGTCGCACCGACACGGTGATGCGGGCGATGATCCATGATCTGCGCGATCTGGCCGCCGATCCGAAAGCGCTCAGGGCGCGATCGCATTGGCAGGCCCGGCTGTATCACCGCACCCTGCGTCTGGTGCGCCTCTCGGAACGGTCCAACCGCGCGCATCTGGCGGCGCTGGACGCGGGGTTGGCGGTGTTGAACCTTGGCCATGCGGCAATGTGGTGTCACCGGATCACCGCCGACCCGGCCCAAAGCGCGGAAGATCGCGCCGCCGCGCGCGAGGCGCTCAAGGAACTGGCCAGAATGGGGCCGGCCCCGCAACAGGCCCTCACCGCACTCACACGGCTGAGCCAGCGCCCGGGACCCGAAGCGGCGCTGTTTCGCGAGGCGCTCGAAGGGCTGGACACGCTGAAACCGGCCCTCACCAACGCCTGATGGCGCGGCCTCAGACGGCGTCCACCGGGCGCGGTTTGCCTTCCGCATCGACCGCCACCATGGTGAAGCGGGCCTGGGTGACATGCTCGCGCTGCGCGGTATAGGCCCGGCGTGCCCAGACCTCGATGCGGATCACCATGGAACTGCGCCCGACCTGATCGACGGCGGTGTAGACGCAAAGCGTATCGCCCACTTTCACCGGTTGCTTGAAGACGATTTCATTCGCGGCAATGGTCACCGTGCGCCCGTTGCAGCGCTCATTGGCGCGGATCGCGGCGGCAAGGTCCATCTGGCTCATCACCCAGCCCCCGAAGATGTCCCCGGCGGCATTGGTATCGGCTGGCATGGCAAGGGTACGAAGCGTGAGCTCCATGCCGTCGGGTGTATGTGCATCTGACATGATCTGGGCTTCCATTCTCTGACTGCTCCCCCTGTCTTCCAGATGGCACAGCAAACAGACGACCTCAACCCCTTGATCCGGAAAGCAAAGCCGCTTTCACCACATCGCATGGCAAGCTGGCCAGCCACGATGCGCTAACCCGGATGCAGCGCAACAGAACCTTGCGTCTGCCGGAAAACATGCCGCCTCTGATGGCCCGGAAGCGATCTGGATCACCAATCCCGATCCGCTTGGGACGTCCATCCGAGCGCGGTCCGCCCGCTGACATCGCCCCCAAACCGGACAAGCCGCACACCCGGCCTTGCGCCGAATGGCGGCATCGTCGCAGCGCGCGAGCTTCCCGGGCATGACCAAAGCCAGAGCACGCCGAGACATCCGCTTTGCGGATTGGGTCATTCATTGCGCGGAAGCCCCCGCGAATGACCCACCCTGGCAGAAGGCTCGGTCTGAGCCAGCATCCAATCCCGCGCGATCCCTGACAGCAAGGGGGCGAGGCGCATGCGCACCTGCGCGTGATACTGATCGAGCCAGCCGCGCTCCCGATCCGTCAGGAGCGCCATATCGAACAGCCCGAGCGGGATCGGCGCCATGGTCAATGGCGCAAAGCGACAGAACCCCGGCACCTCCGGGTCGGCGATCACTTCGACCTGATTTTCGATCCTGAGACCGAACTGCCCCTCGAGGTAATACCCCGGCTCGATCGTCATGATATGACCGGGCAAGAGCGGATAGGGATTGGCACGTTTGCCGAAGCGGTGCGGATGTTCGTGCACCAGAAGATTGTGCCCCACGCCATGGCCGGTGCCGTGGTCGTAATCCAAGCCCATCTGCCACAAAGGCGCGCGCGCCAGAGCATCGAGATGATGTGGAAAGCTGCCTTCCGGGAACCGTGCAGAGGACAGGGCGATGAAGCCTTTGAGCACCGCCGTCGCGATCCGCCGGACATCCTCGGACACGGGACCGAAGGCCAAGGTCCGGGTGGCGTCCGTGGTGCCGTTGACGTACTGCCCGCCGCTGTCGAGCAAATAGAGCGCCTCGGGGGTGATCGGCACATTCTCCGCCCGTTTCGGCGCATAATGGCACATGGCGGCATTCGTCCCGGCGGCGGAGATCGAGTTGAAACTGGCCTCCAGAAACCCGTCCTGTTGCTGACGCAGCCGAAGGATTTCATCCGCCGCTTCGCATTCCGTCACCGGATTTCCCGTGGCGAACCGCGCAGGCACAGTCTCGGCCAACCACGCCATGAACCCGGTCCAGGCGACCCCGTCTTTGACATGCGCCGCGCGATAGCCCGCAAGCTCCACCGCATTCTTCGCGGCCTTCAGAACCGTGATCGGATCGTCGCCCCGCACCGGCGTGCCCCCGGCCTTGAGAATCGCCGCTTCGACCGCCTGCGGCGCGAAATTGGGATCGAGCCCGATCGCATTGCCTTCGGCGATCTGCGCGAGACGGTCAAGAAACCGCTCGGGTGGCGTGATCTCGACATCCGGGTCGGGGGCGATCTGACCGGCTGTCAGTTTGTCTTTGAAAATGGCCCAGATCATCGGACCATCGACCGGCAGGATCGCGACGGACAGCGGCACCGGATGCATCGGAACATCGCGCCCCCGTGTGTTGGTCAGCCAGGCGATGTCATCGGGACGCGTCACGACCCAGGCCGCAAGGCCCTGTTCGCGCAAATGCTCCCGCACACGCGCGCGTTTTTCAGCGCCGCTTTCCCCGGCGACCTCATCCGGCATCCGCCGCAGCGCCCCCATCGGCGCGGCGGGGCGGTCCGACCAGATCGAGGCGAAGGGGGCGACGCTCAACGCAACGAGATCATGCCCGACAGGCGCAATCGCCGCCGTCATCTCCTCAATCTGCGACACGGTCCAGAGCATCGGATCGTAACCGACCCGCAGCGGCTCTGAGAAGCTTCGCAAAGCGGCCTCGGGGGGCGCATCGTGCAAATGCGCGATCTGCCAAAGCGTGGGATCGACCTGCCGCGTGGCCTGCACCTGATAGCGGCCATCGACGAAGAGGATCGCCCGATCCGCTGTGATCAAGGCCCGCCCCAGAGAGCCGGAAAACCCGCTGAGCCACGCCAGACAACGGTCGCGCTCCGGGCAATCCTCGCTTTGATGCGCATCGGCGGAGGTAACGAGATAGGCGGAAAGGCCATGATCGGCCATCCAGCCGCGCAGAGTGGCGAGTTTGTCGGCGGGTGTCATTGCTGGCCCCTTTGCACCATGTCGAACAGGCGTTGAAGCACGCGCGGATCGCGGCGCAACCCGTCATGTTCGTATTCATTCGTGACCCAGGCGCGCAGATTGCCAACCCGACCCGCCGTGTCCAGCGACAGCCCGGCATCGACATACATATCGTCGTAGTAGACGACCGCCGCCACCGGCACCTGATTGTCCCGCAGCCGCGCCAGATCGTAGAACGGCGCATCGAACCGGCGCCGGGCCAGCGCATCCGTGGCCGCAGCGAACGGGCGCAGGCAACGGATGTCCTCAAACATCCAGGGGAACATCATTTCGCCGGTGAACATCAGCGGGGTCTGGTCGGTGGCGAACTCCGGATGCACCTCCCGCGCCCTCTGCGCCGCCCAGTCGGAGACATTGCCGCTTTGGGCATAGATCGTCTCCTGCAAGGCGGCGAAAAGCGGATTGGTGGCAAAGCCCGTGCGGGTCATGACCTCGAACAGAAACGTGTCGCTGAGGACACCGTCCGCAGTGAACGCCTCGTCCAGCAGCCAATGCAGGTTTTCGAAACAGGGCGCCATGCCGAAATCCATACCAAGCGTCTGGAACCGCTCCACGCTCAGCCTGTCGCCATCGGGCAGCCGGACATCCTCTTGCGTCAGAAGATCGGCAATGCGGGCAACGGTTTCGACATCCTGCGGATAGCGGGCGTAGAAGGTCTCCGTCTTGGCCTTCACGCGCGGGAATGTGCGGGCATAGACATCGTCGGCGCTGGCCGTGAGACCGGGCAAGCCGCCGGTCACGTAACAGGCTTCAAGCGCCTCGGGCGCGAAGGACAGGTAGCTGAGCGTCAGAAACCCGCCGTAGCTCTGCCCCAAAGTGGACCATTTACGCCCGCCATAAAGGGTTTTGCGCAGGTGTTCGGCATCGCGAATGATGCTGTCGGCACGAAAACAGGCGAGGAAATCCGCGCCTTTTTCCGCCGTCGCAAACGCCGCCATATGACGTCCCTCGACCGGCGAGGAGCGGCCCGTGCCACGCTGATCCATCAGGATCACCCGAAACTGTTTGAGCGCCACGTCGAGCCAGGGCGGCGTGCCGTCCTGAGGCCGGTTGGACTTGCCGCCGGGGCCGCCTTGCAGGAACAGAAGACAGGGCAGGTCGTCATGCTTGCGCATCGGATCGACCACCTCGCGGGCGAACAAGGTGATGGTCTCGCCCTCCGGCTTCGACCAATCGAGCGGCACGGCAAGGCTGTGATCCGTGAGGACCAGACCGGGGATGGAATAAGACAAAGACGACATGGAACCCTCAGCGTGTGCGTGGATCGAGTGCCGCATAGAGCAGATCGACCAGAATGTTGGAGATAACGATGAACAGCCCGCCCAAAAGGACGACGCCGATGATGATCGGTCGGTCCTGATTGCGCACCGCCTGGACAGCCATGGAACCGACACCTTGCAGCCCGTAGACCTGCTCGATGACGATCACGCCCCCCAGCATGACGGCAATATCGGCGCCCAATTGCGTGACCAGAGCGGTCAGGGTCGCGCGCATGCCGTGTTTGTAGACCACACAACGCTCGCTCAGCC
Organism: Celeribacter ethanolicus; assembly: GCF_001550095.1. Taxonomy (GTDB): domain Bacteria; phylum Pseudomonadota; class Alphaproteobacteria; order Rhodobacterales; family Rhodobacteraceae; genus Celeribacter; species Celeribacter ethanolicus. The sequence goes on from NZ_LRUC01000052.1 coordinate 155,006, forward strand.
CCTTGGCGCGGGCGGTGCGGATGTAATCCTCGCCCAGCACGGACAAAAGCTGGCCACGGGTCAACCGGGCATAGATCGCCGCCGTCACCAGAGCCAGCGTCAGCCACGGCAGGGTCAGATGCCACGCCCATTTCAGCGGATCGTCGAGCAAAGGCGCATAGCCGCCGGGCGGGAACAGCACGAAGCCATTTTTGCGCGGCAGGAAATACAGCGTGTAAAGCGCCAGCATACCCAAAACGAAGGTCGGGAAACTCAGCCCGATCAGGATGAACACCTGCCCCAAACGGTCGCGCAGCCCGCCGGCAAACCGCGCCGACATGATGCCGATGGGAATGCCGATGGCAAGCCAGACCACGACACCGCCCAAGACCAGGGACACGGTCACAGGAATACGTCGCACGATCAGATCCACGACAGGCTGTTGATTGCGATAGGAAAACCCCAGATCGCCCCGCAGCGCATCGCCCAGAAACGACGCGTATTGCACCAGAATGGGGCGGTCGAGTCCGAGGTTTTCGCGGATTTGCGCAAGCTGCTGCGCGGTGGCCTTTTCGCCCGCGATCATCCGCGCGGGATCACCCGGCGCGACATAGAACAGCAGGAAGACGAAGGCGCTGAGCGTGAAGAGCACCAGAACGCCAAAAGACAGACGACGGGTCAGAAAGGCGATCATTGCGCGGTCTCCTTGCGAGTTGTAGTGCGGTTTTTGCGGGATTTACGGCGGCGGACGATCTTGCGCCCTTTCGGGTCCAAAGCATCGCGCAACCCGTCACCCAGAATGTTGAAGGCAAGCGTCGTGAACAAAAGCGCAAAGCCCGGGAACACCACCAGCCACCAGGCCACGAGGTAGATCGAATTCGCCCCCGCATCGGCCAACATCCCGCCCCAGCTCGGCGTCGGCGGCACGATGCCAAGGCCAAGGAAGGACAGCGTCGCTTCGAACACGATGGAGGACGGGATCATCATCGTCGTGTAGACGATGATCGGCACCGCCAGATTGGGCAGTACATCGCGGATCAGGATCGACAGGTTCGACGCCCCCATCGAGCGGCTGGCCTGAATGAATTCACGCTTGGCAATAGAGGCGCTTTCGGCGCGGATCACCCGCCCGATGGTCGTCCAACTGAAGAACACGATGACCGAGACTGACAGGCTCAGAGACGGGCCGAAGACCGACACCAGCGCCAGTGCGCAGAGGAGGAACGGCACGCTCATCACCAGATCCATGATCCGGCCCAGAACCGTATCGACCCAACCGCCGAAGAACCCCGCGCACATGCCGATGGTCACGCCAATCGTCGCCGCAGCGAGCGAGGCCAAAACACCCACGGCAAGGGAAATTCGTGCACCGTAAGCCAGTCGTACAAAGACATCGCGACCAAGCTGATCGGTGCCCATAAGAAAAGACCCGTTCGGCCCGACGGGCAGGCCCATCGGCGTCATGCCGGTCTCGCGATATTGCTCGATCGCACTGTGGCCGGTCCATATCTCGGTCAGCGGGGCAAAAATGGCGAAGAGGCTCAGCAGCACGATAAAGGCGAAGGAGATCAGCGTCGCCGGGTCGCGCAACAAGCGCCGCATGGTGAGGGCAAAAGCACCGCGCTGGACGATCTCAGGTGCATCCGAGGAGGACGTCGAAGAGGGGGCGTTGCTCATGCCTGGGCCTCCTGTGTCATAAAGGGCGTTTCCGAAATCAGATGGCGTGTGTCCACTCCAGTCAGAGCCGGGGGATGATGTGTGGCCCCCAAAAGTTCGCGGGTGAAGGGATGTGCGGGTGCGCGGAAGAGCTGCTCGGAGGTGGAGCTTTCGACGATCTGGCCCTTGTCCATGACGGCGATCCGGTCACAGATGTGGCGCACCACCGAGAGATCATGGCTGATGAACAGATAGGTCAGCCCCAGGTCGCGCTGAAGCGCCTGCAAGAGGTTCAGAATCTGCGCCTGAATCGAGACATCAAGCGCCGAGACCGGTTCATCGAGGATGATCAGCGCGGGTTCCAAAGCCAGCGCACGGGCGATGCCTATCCTTTGCCGTTGGCCACCGGAAAACTCCGAGGGGAAGCGATTGAAATGTTCGGGGTTCAGCCCGACGGTTTCCATGAGTTCCTGCACCCGCGCCTTGCGGCTGGCCGCCGTACCGATGTTGTGGATGCGCATCGGATCGCTGATGATCGCACCGACACGACGGCGCGGATTGAGCGAGCCGAAAGGGTCCTGGAACACCATCTGAACCCGCCGCCGCATCTCGCGCCAGCGTGCGGCGGTGAGGCTGGCGATGGGTTCGCCCTGAATTTTGACCTCGCCATCGGTCGGCACCGCAAGACCGGCCAAAACGCGGGCGAGCGTGGATTTGCCACAGCCGGATTCGCCCACCAGTCCCAGCGTCTCGCCCTTGCGCACGGTCAGGTCCACGCCTTTCAAAACATGGTTCTCCACTGCCCGGCCAAAGCCCTTTTTTGAGCGGTAAGTGAGCGACAGGCCGGAGGCCTCGACCACATAGCGCGCGGATGTGCGCGATGCGGCAGGCGGGGTCGTTTGCTCCGTCACAGGCTCATCCTCAGGAAGGCTGGCCGTGAAATGGCACAGCGCCTCAGTCGCGTCACTATAGCGGCGCAGCGGCGGGGGCGTCGTGTGGCACAGGTCGCTGGCCTGCGCACAGCGCGGCGCAAAAACACATCCACGGGGTCGCGCCAAGAGGCTTGGCGGCTTGCCGGCAATCGGGATCAACGGGCTGCCATTGCTGTCGGCGGCGGGCGAAGAACGCAACAGGCCCAACGTGTAGGGATGCGCCGGCATGGCAAACAGCGCCTCCGTCGCGCCGATCTCAAGCCGGGTGCCCGCATACATCACCATCACATGATCGGCGACCGACGACAAAAGCCCCAGATCATGGGTGATCATGATCACCGTCGTGCCGAAACTGCGACGCATCTCGTCCAGCAGTTCGACGATCTGAGCCTGAACCGTCACATCGAGCGCGGTGGTCGGCTCGTCGGCGATGATCAGCGGCGGGCGCAGGATCAGCGCCATGGCGATCATCACGCGTTGCCGCATGCCGCCGGAAAATTCGTGAGGATAGGCATCGTATCTTTTGTCCGCCTCCGCAATGCCGACCCGTTCGAGCATCTCGACCACGCGCCGTCTCGCTTCGGCTTTGTCCACTTTTTCATGGGCATGGATCATTTCGGCGATCTGCGATCCGATGGTGTAAAACGGATGCAGGCTTGAGAGCGGGTCCTGGAAAATCATGCCGATCTGCGCCCCGCGCAGGGCACGCCGCTCCGCCTCGCTCATCGTCAGCATGTCGCGCCCGTTGAACAGCACTTCGCCCTCGATCTCGGCGCCCGGCAACAACCCCGCGATGGCCTGCATCAGGACGCTTTTGCCCGACCCGGACTCGCCCGCAATGCCGAAAAGTTCGCCTTCTTCGACGGAAAAGGACACCGAATTGGCGGCATGGATCCCCCCGTCTTCGGTTGGGATACGAATGGTGACGTTGCGCGCTTCTATCAGGGGCATTTCAGGTCCATTTGTGGTCCCGCGGCCCATGGCCGGACGGAACTCTGTTGTGCATTTGGAAGTCGGTTCGGATTGCAGCCAAGGGGAAGCGGCTGCAATCCAGTGTTCAGAGCGATGGCTCAGTGTGTCAGCGTTTCAGCCAGACATTGGTCCAATCACCCTGCCCGCCCAACGCGTAGGGTTGGAAGTTCTCGACCGCGGGCCCACGATAAAGCACGACCTGCTCCGAGTAGTAGGGCACCACCGGCGCATCGGCCATGACCAGCTCGTCGACCTGGGCCCAGAGCCGCGCGGCCTCTTCGGGCGTGGTGGCGTTGATCGCCTGTTTGGCGACCTCATTGGCCTCCGGATTGTTGTAGTCGGTGTAGTTGTAGGTCTGGTGGCGCCCGTCAAAGGTGAACTGCGGCTGGAAGACCGACCGCGCAGCGCCGCCGACCCAATCCGGCGCCCAGCCGACCGGCGCGATGTCCCATGCCCCCTCTTCGGTGTTGCGCGGATTGGTCATGAATTTGGAATAGTAATCCGAGGCCGTCACCGGAGTGAGCTCCAACGTGATCCCCGCCTCCGCCATAGCGGCCTGAATGGTCTGGGCGATCTCCGGTTGGTTGTTCTGATTGCGATATGGCATCTTAAGCGTGATGCCATCCGGGTAGCCCGCCTCGGCCAGAAGCGCGCGCGCCTTCTCGGGATCCCCGGCATCGCCCTCGGAGGGGTAGAGATCGAAGTCGTGATAGCCCAGAACACCAGCGCCGAAGATGCCGCTTTGCGGTTGTGCCATGGCAGGCCCGCCCATCTGCTGCACCAGAGCCGTCTTGTCGATGGCGTAGTTCAGAGCCTGGCGCACGCGCAGATCCTTCAAGGCGCCGCCATTGTTGTCGGACACGGTGTTGATGAACAGAAACGCGGTGCGCCCGGCCGACATGGTCATCACCTTGTCGTCCGCCGTCGCGGTCAGAAGCGACAGGATCGCGGGCGGGATGGTGATGTCATAGACCATATCCGCGTCGCCGGCCTGAAGCTGTTGAATGGCCGCATCCGGCTGAATGCCGAAGGTGATTTCGATATTGTCGACATTGGCGGCGCGCAGCGGATCCGCCTCGGCACTCCAGGCCGGGTTGCGCGCGAGTGTCAGGGAGGCGTCGGGGACGTAATCCACCGGCGTGTAAGGCCCGGATGCGATGAAGTTTTCGCGATACTCCGGCCCATCCGGCATATAGTCGAGCACTTCGATCGGTGCGGGCGCGGAGGTCGGCAGGGACACCATGTAGATGAAATCGCCCGCGGTCTCGGACAGTGTGATGTCCACGGTCAGATCGTCAGGCTGGGTGATGCCCGAGATGTCGTTCTCCTCGATATAGGCCTTCATCGCCTCGACCGTCGGTTCCACCTCGGCGAAGCCGTCGCAGAACGTGTCCATCCCGTCGATCAGCGACACGAAATAGGTCAGCATCGCGGACCCCAGCGCCGGATTGCACATGCGTTTCACGCCGCGCTCGAAATCGGTCGAGGTGATCTGACGCGCGCCGCCCGGCGTGTTCCACATCGCTCCTTCGCGCAGATGAAAGGTGTAGGTCAGCCCCCCGTTCGTCGGCTGAGGCACTTCGGTGGCGAGATCGCCGACGGGGCGAATGCGCTCTTCTTCGTCGGTGGAGGCGTGATAGCTGATCAACGTGCGTTGCGTCGCACGCAGGAAATTGTTGGTGGTCACCAGCGCCCCACTCGTCGGGTCGAAGTGATCCAGATCGGCTGTGCCGACGATCCTGAGCGTGCCGCCCTTTTGCGCATCCTGGGCCAGTGCTCCACCCGCCAGTGCAAGCGTCATGGCCGTGCAGACCGCTGTGTTCCGGAACGCGTGCTCCGAGAGCTGTATCAGTTTCATGTGACTTCCCTGCTTGTTCATTATGCAGCCACGCTAGCAACAGCATCGCTCGCAATCCAGCATAAAATACTATTTGTATTTTTAATGTAGATTAAAAATGTTTTATGCGCATTTTTTAACATATGCGCAAAATATAAGCAGAAACGAAAAACGCCCTGACCTGTCAAAACAACAGATCAGGGCGCGGGCTGTGATGGTTACACGAGGTCCAGCGGCAGAACGGCAGACGGGATGTTCTGATAGCAAACCGGACGCAGAAAGCGACGAATCGCCATCGTCCCCACGGAGGTCGCCCCGAAATTGGTCGAGGCCGGGTAAGGCCCGCCGTGCACCATGCTGTCGCACACCTCGACGCCGGTCGGGAACCCATTTGCCATGACGCGGCCCGCCTTGCGTTCGAGAATGGGCATGAGCTGACCCGCAAGCGCCATATCGGCCTCGTCCATATGCAGGGTCGCGGTCAGCTGGCCCTCAAAGGATTTCGCCACCTCGATCATTTGCGCCGCATCCTTCACGGTGACGATCAGACCGAGCGGACCAAAGACCTCTTCCGACAGGGTCTCATTCGCCAGCCAATCTTCGGCCTTCACTTTGAACAGGAAGGGCTTCGCCTCGCGGCGGTCGCACATCTGGGTCAAAAGCTCCTGCACGCCGGGCTGGGTTTTGATCTTGGCGCCGCCTTTGACATAGGCGCTGGCGATGCCCTCGGTGAGCATGACCTGTGACCCGGTGGCGGTGAGCGCCGCGAGCGCCGCTTTGGTAAAGGCCTCTTCTTCGGCACCTTCGATAACCACGACGATCCCCGGATTGGTGCAGAACTGCCCCGCCCCCATCGCCAGCGACCCGGCCCAGCCTTTGCCAAGTTCCTCACCGCGCGCCGAGAGCGCCTCGGGCAAGAGGAACATCGGGTTGACCGAGCCCAGCTCGCCAAAGAACGGGATCGGGTTGACCCGCTTGGCGCAGAGATCGAACAGCGCGCGGCCACCAGCGAGAGAGCCGGTGAAGCCCACGGCATTGATCAGAGGATGCTGGACCAAAGCCGCGCCGACCTCGTGCGCGCCGCCATGCACCATTGAGAAGACGCCCGCAGGCAAGCCGTATGTTTCAATTGCGGCTTTGAAGGCGTCGGCGACGATCTCGGAGGTGGCCGGGTGGGCTTCGTGGCCCTTCACAACGACAGGACACCCCGCCGCCAAGGCAGAGGCCGTATCGCCGCCCGCGACCGAGAAAGCGAGCGGAAAATTCGACGCGCCGAACACCGCGACCGGCCCGATGGGGCGCTGCATCAGACGCAGATCGGGACGCGGCAGAGGCGCGCGATTCGGCAGGGCCTCGTCATGGCGGCGGTCCAGATAGTCGCCTTTGCGAATGTGATCGGCAAAAAGTTTGAGCTGGCCAGTGGTGCGTTCGCGCTCGCCCACAAGACGCGCTTCGGGCAGGCCGCTTTCCGCCATGGCAGTGGGCGTGATCAGATCGGCGCGGGCTTCGATCTCGGCGGCGATGGTTTCGAGAAACGCCGCGCGCTCTTCGCGCGTCGTGTAGCCATAGGTCCAGAACGCGTCCTCTGCGGCCTGCACGGCCTGGTCGACCAGCGCGGGCGTGCCTTTGGAAAAACTCTGGCCCTCGCCGGTCGTCGGCGTGGAGGTAAAGCTCTCCGCGCCCGCAACCCATGCGCCTGCAATCAAATGTTTCCCATGCGGGGTGAATGTCATGTCGTATCCTTTCAGAATCTCAGAACAGCCGACGCCGCGCACGACACCTCACACCACGGTAAACCCGTGGGCATAGGGGTCGCGGTCGTCGATGAAGATGGTGTTGAAGCCGGTCTGGCGCGCCCATCCGCCAATAGAGGGGATGATCGCATCGCGCTCTTTGTCCTTGGCACCGACTTTGACGGCGGCTTCGACGCGGCCCTTGAACAGGCTGCCGATGATGCTTTCGTGGATAAATTCATCACCCACGTTGAGCCGACCTTTGGCGGCCCATTGCGCCATGCGCGCCGAGGTGCCGGTGCCACAGGGCGAGCGGTCGATGGCCTTGTCGCCATAGAACACGGCGTTGCGGGCCGTCGCGCCCTCGATCGTCGGTTTGCCGGTCCACATGATATGCGACAGCCCGTTGATCTCGGGCTTTTCGGGGTGCACGAAATCGTATTTCTCATTGAGCGCCCGACGCAGCGCCCGACTCATTTCGATCAACTCGCCCGCCGTAAAATCGGCCATATCATTGAAACAGGCCTGCGGCTCGACGATGGCGTAGAAATTGCCGCCATAAGACACATCCACCGTGACGTCGCCAAGCGCGTCGATCTCGGCGGTCATGCCTTCGGCGTAAAGAAAGGCGGGCACATTGGTGAGGCGCACCTCTTCGACAAAGCGGCCCTCCTGGCGGTAGTCGATGGCCACAGGACCGGCGGGCGTATCGAGCCTGAGCTTGCCCGGCTCTTTCGGCGTCACCAACCCGTTCTCGATCGCCATTGTGACCGTGCCGATGGTGCCGTGCCCGCACATCGGCAGACAGCCGGAGGTCTCGATGAACAGCACGGCGACATCGCAATCCTCGCGCGTCGGCGGGTAGAGGATGGAGCCGGACATCATGTCATGCCCGCGCGGCTCGAACATCAGCCCGGTGCGGATCCAGTCGAAGTCGCGCAGGAAATGCGCGCGCTTTTCGATCATGTTCGCGCCTTCGAGACGCGGACCGCCCCCCGCCACAAGACGCACGGGGTTGCCACAGGTGTGGCCGTCGATACAGGTGAAGGTGTGATTGCTCATGCGCGATATCCGGCAAATCTGGTGGGACGGAACGGGGTAAGATCGAGGGACGGTGTGCGCCCGGCGATCAGATCAGAGACCACCCGGGCGGTTCCCGCAGATTGCGTGAGACCCAGGTGGCCATGGCCAAAGGCGAACACCACGGAAGAGGTGTCGGGATGTGCGCCGATGACAGGGAGGGAGTCCGGCATGGAGGGGCGGAACCCCATCCATTGTGTGCCGCCTTCGGTGTCGAGTGTCGGCAGGAAGCGCTTGGCCTTGGTCAAAAGCGCCTCGGCGCGGGCCATGCGCGGGGCGAGGGTCATCCCGCCCAGTTCGACCGCACCGCCGACCCGCACGCCCTCGCCGATTTTCGTGACGACGAAGCCATGATCGGAGAAGGTCAGATGGGTTTTCAGATCGAACGCGCCGGCAGGCAGTGTGGTGTTATAGCCGCGCTCAGTTTCGAGCGGCAGCTTGAGGCCGAGGGTCTTGAGAAGCGGATTGCCATAGGCCCCTGCGGCCAGGACAATTTTATCGAACCGCTCCGCGCCTTCCTCAGAATGCACGACAGCCCCCTGCTCTGCCGGTTCGATCCGGGTGACATCGCGGCGGGCGAAAGTGGTGCCCAGCCGTTGCGCCTCTTCAGCGATGCGCCGGGTCCAGACCGCCGGATCGGTGACGTTCTTCCACTCGGGCGTGAACCCCGCATGGGTAAAGCGCGGATCAATGCCGGGCTGAATCTCGGCAATCGCCTCCGGGCCTGTCAGGAATTCGAATTTCACCCCGGCCTTGCGGCGCTCGTCCCAGCCCTTTTGGCTGACCTGAAACGCGGCCTCGCCTTCGTAGAGCTGCATCTGTCCCTCGGGACGGATAAGATCGGAAAGATTGAAATCGACCACCAGCGCATCGAGCGCCTCTTGCGACAGGCGCATCATGTCGGACTGCGCCTTGAGTGCTGCGACATAGCGGTCCCGCCAGCTCGCGCGCCAATACCGGATGAGCCAGGGAGCGATTGTCAAAGCATAGGCGGGCGGCACGGAGAGCGGCCCGAGCGGGTCGAGCAGCCATTTCGGCGCCTTCTTCATGATCCCCGGCGTCGCCAGCGGAATCACATCGGCAAAAGCAAAGGCACCGGCATTGCCCTGCGAGGCCCCGGCGGCCACGCCGTCACGGTCGAGCAGCGTCACGGCATGACCGTCACGCACCAGATCGAGCGCGGCGCTTGCGCCGATGATTCCCGCTCCGATAACACAAACCTTCATGAAGAGAGCCCTTCCCTGATCTCACGGCCAGATCTCACGACCTAATCTCATGGCCGGAACGCTAACACCCTGCATTTGCCTTGTCGACAATAAAAATTTTAAAAAGGGTATGGCGCCGTATTCCCCGTTTATGCAAACATATTTCACGTTGAGCAGAGGACATCCAACTCATGACAAAAACCAAAGAAAAAAAAGCCGATCACCCTCCGCTGAAGCGTGGATCGGGGGTCACGCATGTCTATGAGACCCTGCGCAACGAGATCATCGAGCTGAAACTCACCCCCGGCAGCCCGATCGACGAGGTTCAGTTGTCCGAGCGGTTTTCGCTGTCGCGCACGCCGATCCGGGAGGCGCTTGTGCGGCTGGCAGCCGAGGGGCTTATTACCACGCTGACCAACCGCGCCACGATCGTCTCCAACATCGACTTTCTGAATTTGGCCGACTTCTTTGACGCGCTCACACTGATGTACCGCGTCACCACCCGCCTTGCCGCGCAGAAGCATCGCCCGGAGCATATCGCGGAAATTCAGGCGTTTCAGGACGCCTTTGCCCAGACCGTCGCCGAACAGGATGTGCTCGGGATGATTGCCAGCAATCGCGATTTCCATGTCGCCATCGCCAGGGCGGGTGGCAATCGCTATTACATCGAACTGTTCACCCGGCTGCTGGACGAAGGCCGACGCATCTTGCGGCTGTATTATTCTTCTTTCAACGACAAGCTGCCGCAACAATATGTCACCGAGCACGAAGACATGATTGCCGCCATTGTCGCCCGGGACGTGAGCCGCGCGGATGAGCTGGCCCGAATCCATGCGGACCAGATCGTGTTGCAGATCCAGTCTTATATCTCCGCAGATACGCGCCCGAACGCGACCCTGTCGCTCTAAACGGCAGCACATCCCCTTTACGAGAGCGGCCTTTCAGGGCCGCTCTTTTTCATTTCCGGCACAAATATCACCAACAACCGATTGCTTTTTAATCATTTTCACTTCGGTTTTCATTTTTAAATTTTATTTGTCGACAATTATTAATCCAAATGATATTTCAAAAATCGACACGATTGGACGCACCCGGGAAATACGTCGGACCGTCCAGCCACGGATCACAAGACACCGCAGGAGGTCCGGCCCATGACCGCATCTCTGCAAGGAACATTTTGAAAGGACCGCAGATGAGCGACTCAATCTTTACCGGCTGCATTCCCGCGCTGATGACCCCCTGCACAGAGGCGCGCGAGCCCGATTACGCGGCTCTGGCCCGCAAGGGTCAGGAGCTGATCGCAGCGGGCATGTCCGCCGTGGTCTACTGTGGCTCCATGGGCGACTGGCCGCTTTTGACCGACGAGCAGCGCATGAAGGGCGTCGAAGTCCTCGTCGAGGCCGGCGTGCCCGTCATCGTCGGCACCGGCGCCGTGAACACGAAATCCGCCGTCGCCCACGCCGCCCATGCCGCAAAAGTCGGCGCCAAAGGTCTGATGGTGATCCCGCGCGTCCTGTCCCGCGGCGCGTCCGTTCCGGCCCAAAAGGCGCATTTCGCCGCCATTCTCGACGCCGCCAAAGACATCCCGGCGGTGATCTACAACAGCCCCTATTACGGCTTCGCCACCCGCGCCGATTTGTTCTTCGAGCTGAACGCCGCCTACCCGAACCTCATCGGCTTCAAGGAATTCGGCGGCGCCAAGGATCTGACCTACGCGGCCGAAACCATCACCTCGGGCAATGACGACCTGACCCTCATGGTCGGCGTCGACACTCAGGTCTGCCATGGTTTCATCAACTGCGGCGCGACGGGCGCGATCACCGGCATCGGCAACGCGCTTCCGAAAGAGGTGCTGCACCTCGTCGCGCTGAGCAAGAAAGCCGCCACCGGCGACATCGAGGCCCGCAAGAAAGCCAAAGAGCTGGAAGACGCGCTGATGGTGCTGTCGACCTTCGACGAAGGCCCGGAACTTGTCCTGTTCTACAAGCGCCTCATGGTTCTCGCGGGCGATGCGGAATATGAGCTGCATTTCAACGAAACCGATATGCTCTCGCCCGCGCAGCAAGCCCATGTCGACAGCCAATACGCGCTGTTCCGCGCCTGGTATGACGCCTGGGCCTGATCGCCTGACATCGCCCTGAAGGACAAAGGCGGGCGCTTTGAGTGGCCCGCCTTCTCCATGCCAGCGCGCACGTCATCAAGAGTGTATCGTGCCCGCCCTTGTCGGTCAGGGATTGCTCTCATTGTTGCGGACACAAATACATGCTTTAACGAGAAAACATGGTAAAAAATACGGTGCGCATGGACACAGCCACGGATCAAAGCGCCGGTGACGGGCGGAAAGCGGAACGGCAGCACCTGCGTGCCGACCCCGACAACAGCAGCAAAACCGCCCGACAGGCCGCTGGTCCGGGTCTGAAGATTGCGCCTGTTTCGGACAGCACATTGTCTCACGGAGTGTCCGCGCCTGCACCGCCACCGACATCACCACATAAGCAGGCCTCGCCCTGCGGACCAAAGGACTATGAGATGAGCACCCCTGCCCCGATTTCCGTTGAAACCCTGCACACACGTGTCCAGTCGATTTTCCAGTCCTGCGGCCTCACCCCGCAAAATGCCAGTGCCGTCACCGACGTGATCGTCGCGGGCGAGCGGGACCATTGCAAATCGCACGGGATTTACCGGATCGAAGGCTGTCTGCGCGTGATCAAGGCAGGCATGGTCAAACCCGATGCCATCCCGGAGCTCCATGACAGCGGCAAGGCCGTGATCGAGGTGGATGCCCATGCCGGGTTTTCCAATCCAGCGTTTTTTGCCGCCAAGGACACGCTTGTGGCACGGGCGAAAGAGACCGGAATTGCCGCTCTGGTGATCCGCGATTGTCTGCATTTCTCGGCGCTGTGGCACGATGTCGAGGCGCTGGCCGAAGAAGGCCTCGCCGCATTGTCCATGTGCCCGAGCTACGCCTCGGTCGCCCCCACCGGCGGCACCGAGCCTTTGCTGGGCACCAACCCCTTTGCCTTCGGCTGGCCGCGCCCGGGCCCCCACCCTTATGTCTTCGACTTCGCTACTTCGGTGGCAGCAAGAGGCGAGATCGAGCTGCACCGCCGCGCAGGCACGCCAATCCCCGAAGGCTGGGCCATCGACCGCGACGGCAAGCCCACGACCGACCCGGATGCCGCACTTGCCGGGGCGATGTTGCCTTTTGGTGGGCACAAGGGCTCGGCGATTTCCACCATGGTCGAATTGCTCGCCGGTGCGCTTCTGGGCGAGTTCATGAGCAAGGAGGCGCTTGAGTTCTCCGGCGGCACGCATCTGTTGCCCCGCCATGGCGCGCTGATCCTGGCACTCGATCCCGCGACCTTCTCCGCGCGCAGCGGCCGCGATCCGCTGGCCGAGGGCGAACGGCTTTTGACCGCGATTGCCGGACAGGGCGCGCGGCTTCCGTCGCAACGGCGGTTCAAGGCACGCGTCTCCTCCTTGCGGGACGGTATTTTCCTGAGCGAGGCGGAACTGGCACAGCTCGACCGGTTCGAGGCCGAGGGGCTTGCCGCGCTCTAAGCCCGGCTACATCCGATGGAAAGGCGCGGGACACGATCCCCTCCCGCTGTCTCCCCCAACCTTTGCTGTTCCCCGCGGAAATGTTCCACAGGCCGGAAAGAAATCTTTGCGGTTCGACGTGGTGCGGAGCGTCGAACCGCAGCTCCGGCACACCGAAGACCTCAAGCGGCGGCGCTCGAATGCCCCCGAGATTTCCGTTTGCAAATCCGGGCACGACAGAAGACTTTATCGCCCAAACGAGGTGCCGCCCGATAGGGCGAGACCCTTCCTGTTCAGACGACGAATTGAGGCGCGGTATGGCCCTTTCAAAAACGGTTGAGCCTTGGCAAATCGCACAAGCGCTTTTGCACCCTGAAGAAAACGAGACCGTGACGCACCGGATTCTGGCGGAAGCTCCGCCGCTTCTGACCGGCCTGCAAGCGCCTGAGGAGCGTCAGCCCATAGAAGATGTGCTGGATGCGCTTTTCTCTTCGGCCGCTGATCCCGACCAGACCTGGCATGTCTATGCCCTTCTGGATGCGGCGCGCTCACAGGGGCTGCCCGCCCGACTGGACAGCAGTGATCTTGCACATAGCTGTCTCTACGATCTGAAGGATGCGCCCCAGCTTGCCGATGGCGCGCCATGGCTTGTCGAACTGACGCGCGAGGCCGCGTTTACAGGCGCTTGTTTTGCACATGACCCCGAAAGGGACGACCCCCGCAAAATGCTCGGTGCCGGGATCTTCCTTACCTCTGCGCTGCCGCCCGACGCGATGAAACGTCATCTCAAACATTACACCAAACTGTCGGACGAAGCTGGGATCGCACAGTATTTTCGTCTGCAGGAGCCGGGAATGCTTGATGCGCTTCTATGTGTCAGCGATCCCGCCGCAGTGACGAAATTCTTTCAGGCCGGGATGCAGCTTGTCTATCCCCGCCCGGCGCTCGAACCGGGCCTGTGGGAGTTCGTCGCTCTGACAGCCGGTCGATCAGGAACCGAGGGGGCGGCCATACCCCGCCTTGATCGCCCGGCGCGGATCGCATTGGCGCTTTTCGTCAATGACACCCGTGCCCGAAACCTTGCAGCCGAAGCCATTTCAGCCCCCGATGCGCGCCCCTTTGCCCATTATGTCTTTGCCAGAATGATGCAGGCCGGTTTCGATCATGCCCCGCGTCTTTTGGAGACGCACCGGCTTCTTTGCGCCCTCCCTGAAGAGGCCCGCACTGCCTTTTGGGCCGATGCGGAAAGCGGTGTTTTTTCTCCGCGCCCCTTGCTGTTACGTTATGCGAATAGATATGGTTGCCTTGAGCTTCTCGATGGAGAGAATGTATGAGTATTTGTGTTGAATGCGGTGAATTCGAACTTTTTTATGTGCTGGCTTGCGGCGACTCGGCTGTCGGTGAAAGCAACGTTCTCCTTTACGCAGGTGAGGAGCTGACAGCGCTCAATCAGGAAATCCGCGATATGGATGCCGCCTTTGGCGCCCTGGATCGGGCCAAGGTCGAGGGCGATCCCGAAGCCGTCATCGAAGCGCAGGAGCATCTCGCCGATATGCTCAAAGGATATGTCAGACCCACCGAACGCCTGCCGGACAAACATCTGGTGCAGGCCTATTCCATCCGGGGCAAAAAATGGACCCGGATTCGGTCCGACAAGATGCGCAATCATTGGCGCAGCTACAAAATCGACACATCCCTCCTGCAAGCCCAAACCGGGGCCGCGGGCACGTCGGAGCTTGATCGCGGCAAGCTGCGTCAGGCCTTCACCTCGGTGCGCGACAAGATCAAATCCGATCTTTCGGACGGGATCGCCTACAAACAACAGATCGCAAAAGGCAAGGCCTCCGGGTCGATCACCGACGTCTGGGACGCCAATTGGCTCAAATGGGTCGATGCGGTCAACGACAGCCTGAGCTATTCCGCGAGCGGGGCGCATTTCGATCTTTCCGCTGGTGCGCAACTGATGCGTGGCTATGCCGGGTTTGGCGTGCAGCTGGGCTATGATCCGAAAAAAGGCGCTTACTCTCTGAAAGGCAATGCCGAAGCGCGCGCCATTCTGGGAGAGGCAAAAGCGACGTTCAACGGCTATTTCGTCGACAGGGATGGCTGGCACGCTCTGATTGAGCTGTCCGAACAGGATGCCTCTGAGGCGGGCACGCAGGCGCGTCTCGATTTTGGCTATTTCCGGTTCAATGCCACGGTGTCCGCAAATGCCATGTTGGGAGCTTCGGTCTATGCCACCGCAGGTCTTGAATTTAAAACCGAGCCTGCGGGGAAGGTCCTCGTCAAACCCTCCGCCGCCGACAGCAAAGGGGAAGTGGCCGCCGGACTGTTTGCCGGGCTTGAGGCGGGTGGCAGTGTCAAAGGCGCTTTCGAATGGTACAATCCGGGCCTTGTCGAAGCAGGCGGAGTGGTCGAAAGCCCCAAATGGGCAGCCTTCGTGTCCGTGGGGGCGAGCGTGGCCGCAAACGCCGGGGCCGGTCTCGAAGGGGTGCTCAAGATCACCTATGATAAAGAGAGTAGCAAATTCATGTTCCGCTGCGAGGCCCGTGCCGTGCTCGGCGTCGGTGCTAAAGGCGGGCTCTTGGGTGAGGTGAATTTCGCGAAAATTCTGGAATTCATCAAATACATCTACTGCCAGCTCAAGGACAACGACTTTGCCTTCCTGCGGTTTGTCGCCGAGGATGCATGGGAGGCGCTCGTTCAGGTCACGATTTCCCTGATCACCGAAGGGGCCATCGCGCTTGAGGCCGCGCTTGAACCGATCCGAAGCGCCAATGCCGCAGAAGATTTTGCACTTAAGGTCAAGGCCCGCCCGGCCGCTCTGATCTTTGCGGCGCCGGAGGCCAAGGGCGCCATTCTCTACAAGCTTTCCGAACGCTATCTCTTCTCCTTCGAAGAACATCAGGAAGCTGCAATTCTCACAGTTGTCGGCACGATGCAAAGCCAACGCGAATGGGCGCAGGTCGTCGAGCGGATCACCGTGATAGGCAAGAAATCCTCGGCTGCCGCGGGCTATGCCCGTCTGCGTGCCGTGCTCGATGGGGGCTCCGCCCGCAAATTCGAAACGCTGGTGCAGGCGATCAACTCCTTGCCGACCAACACACTGATTGCCGGTGAACCTGTCCACGTAAGGAATGTCGCATGACACGCAAGTCTCTCGTTTTGCTCATTGTCGGGGCCACGGTGCTGCTCGCCGCCGGTGGCCTGACGTTCAACATGATCGACCAGAAACGCGCCCGTGCGAATTTGGTCGACAGCACCCGCGCGACGATGGTTTTCGTCGAAGGCGGCACATTCACCATGGGCAATTATCGCGCCCCTTTGCAGAGGCAAGATGGCACTGTGATCGAGACCTATGTGGCGGATCACAGCACATCGGAAACGCGTCAGGTCACCGTCGACAGCTTTTACATCGCGCCGCGTCAGGTCACGGAAGCGGAGGCTGCGCTTTTTGACCGGGCGCAGGGCAGGGCGCGTGATGTCGCCGCAGGAATGGAAAACAAGCCCGCCGCGTTGAGCTATCAGGAGGCGACGGCGTATTGTGCCTGGCTCGGAGACGCGGCGGGCCTGCCAATGCGTCTGCCGACCGAGGCGGAATGGGAATATATGGCGCGTAGCCGGGGGCAGACGCCTTTCTGGCCCACAGACAACGGCAGTTTCGAATATGGGCGCAACGTGTTCGATCTAAGCACGCTGCCCCGGATGAGTCAGGACCGCCCCGATGTGGCGAGTTTCCCGCCCAACCCCTTGGGGATTTACGATTTGTCTGGCGGATTGGCCGACTGGGTCAGCGACCGCGCCGCTACGGACCCGGAAGAGGCACTTATCTACAAAGGCAGCACCGACGACTCATCTGCCATTTACGCAACCGTCCCAACACGCGGCATGTCCGATCGGACGGGCAGGGCGCACGACGCTGCGCTGAAGGCCATGTTGACGGGGGCGTATGACTCGGCAGAGATGGAGGAGATGGGACAGCTTTACGGGCTCCCTCCCACTCATGTCGGCGCGCGATGTGTTGTCGAACTGGATCAGAGGCCCTCCGAGACCGGGTTTGGAACTTTGCCCGGGCCGATCCTGCTCAGTCCGCCCTATCGCGCGACGTCCCCCGAGGGGTGGGGCACCGACTAAGCGATTGTTCTGGAGGGACTTCAGTGTGAGTCTAGGATTTTTCCTTGAGAGCGGGAAAGAGCACTTCGAGAGACCGGCGATCAGGCGCAGGATATCATCCATGCCGCCAAACGGCGGATTGCGACGATTGATAAAGAGATCGCCACGCTGCTGGACCGCATCATGGTGGCGAGCAATCACATCGTGATTCAGAGCTATGAAACCAAGATCGAAGAACTGGAACAGCAAAAGGCTTTGGTGGCTGAAACGCTGCATCACCAGCCGCAGAAGCCAGACAGCTTCGAAGACAAGCCAGAACCAGTCCTGACGTTCCTCGCAAACCCTTGGAAACTCTGGGAAACGGGTCATATCCACGCCCGCAGACTGGTCGCAAAACTGGCGTTCGCAGAGCGCGTTGTCTATGATCGAAAACTGGGTGCTAGAACCCCGGAAATAGCCTTACAATTCAAGGCTTTTGGGAGTGTTTATACCCTTCAAAAGAAGAGTGGTGCGGTCGAGAAGACTCGAACTTCCACGGGAGTTACCCCACAGCGACCTCAACGCTGCGCGTCTACCAATTCCGCCACGACCGCACTGTCTAGGCTTGGTGAGGGGCTATGTAGCGAAGCGGTTCGGGGAAGTGAAGAGGAAAATGAAGGGGGAGGCGAATTTTTTTCCGCCTCCCCCGAAAGCTGTTGTGACAGGGAGGTCTGCCCCCCTGCCCGGCCTCGTCAAAGGCTCATTCCGTGACCGAAAAACTCGGCAACGTGGTGCTGGCCGGAACCGGCGTCAGCGTGGCGGGAGCCGGAGCGCCAGACACCGCGAAGGCCGCCTTGCGCAAAAGCCCGGTGCGTTCCGGCTGCCCCGGAGCAAACACCGCAGGCACACCGCTTTCAACGGCGGTCAGGCTGTCCTCATACCAGGCCTTCGCCAGATCGGGACGCAGGCTGACACCGACGCCCTGGCTCAGGTGATGGCCCAGAAGCTCGCCATAGGCACGCTCGCCCAGCGCCACCAGAAGCAGCGAGGAAGCCAGCGCCACATCCATCTTGTCGGTGCGATAGCCAACGGAGAGACAGATTTTTGCCGTGCCCGACAGCTGTGCCGGAGACATGCCGGACGCCAGCACGAAGGAGGACGTGTCCATCAGAACCTGATCGCGCGGCTTGAGCGACAGCGCCGCGATCTGTGTCGTCATCGAGGGCACCAGCCCCTCGCATTGGGCGGCGATCTGCTGCGGGGTGAAGCCCTGAACCTTCGAGATCATGTCTTCGCCCTGCGAAATCGCATAGGTGCGCGCAAGGCAGAACTGTTCGTTGAGCGCCTGGTTGGGATCGGACATCGACGCTTCGGTCACGAACCCGCCGTTGGTGTTGGTCAGCAGAGAGACCTTATTGCAATGCGATGCCAGCGACACGGTCGCACCATTGCCGAGAAAATTGGGCATCGCGCTTTCCGGAGCGGCCGGAGCGGCGGCGGCAAAGCTCGGCATCGTGCCCTGCTGCGCCGTCGTGCCGGGCATGGTCTGCGGCATCACCGGGTTGACCACGACGGTGGTCGTCGGTGCGGCTGCCATGGTCGCACCGCCACTGGCCATCTCGGTGCGATACTGCTTAAGAAGACCACGCGTGCCATCCGGGTTGGCGGCAACGAGCTGGGCCGTCTGTGCCCCCCCGGCCTGCGCCCTGTTATAGGACGAAATCAGCAGTTCCTGCTCGTAGGGCGAGAGCTGGCCGGTCACCGGATAGCCGAGATAAGCCTGATAGGACGACACGGCATTGCGGGTCTTTTGCCCGAGCTGACCGTCCACCGTGCCGGCGTTGAAGCCGAAATAATTGAGGGAGGCCTGGATTTCCTTGCCCTCCTGCGTCGAGGGCAGGCGCGGCCGGTAGGACGAGGTGGTGGTGGTTTTGCGCTTCGGTTGCTGGCTGGCAGCGCCAAGCAACCCGCCGATCACCGCCCCGGCGATAAAATCGCCGCCATCGGCCTGAACTCGTGACGTGGTCCCCATCACCAGGACGGCGGCCAGAGCTGCGGAAATGACATGTTTGAATCGCATCGGATTCCCCCCCGTTACATATAAAAAAACTGGGAAAAGCCTATCACGCGATCGTGAGATTCGTAGGATTTTTTTCCTGCAAAGGTAAAAGACAGGTGCTTTGCATCTTCTTTGGGCGCATGCCGCAGTGCCAACGCCCTTTCCCCCGCACGCGGCAAGGGCTACATCTCGCCAGAGATCGAACGCGCGGAGGCATGATATGGTGGAATGGCGGATTTCCGAGGGGCTGACCGATTACGACTTTGCCGTGGCCGAAATGGAGGCCCGCGCCGAGGCCATCGCCAGGGGAGAGGCCGAGGAGCTGATCTGGCTGGTGGAGCACCCCCCGCTTTATACAGCGGGCACCTCCGCCAAGCGCGAGGACCTTGTCGATCCCGACCGTTTCCCGGTCTATGAGAGCAAACGCGGCGGGCAGTATACCTATCACGGGCCGGGGCAGCGTGTGGCCTATGCCATGCTCGACCTGAACACGCGTGGCAAGGATGTCCGCAAATTCGTCGCCGATATGGAAGCTTGGGTGATCGCGGCGCTGGCCGAGTTCAACGTGACGGGCGAGATCCGCGAGGGCCGCGTCGGCGTCTGGGTGGTGCGCGAGGACAAGCCGCTGACCATCACCGGCGCCAAACCTGAAGACAAGATCGCCGCCATCGGTTTGCGGGTGCGCAAATGGGTGTCGTTCCATGGCCTGTCGATCAATGTCGAGCCGGATCTCAGCCATTTCGGCGGCATCGTGCCCTGCGGCATCCGCGACCATGGCGTGACGTCGCTGGTCGATCTCGGCCTGCCGGTGACGATGGAGGACGTTGACATTGCACTCAGGCGTGCCTTTGACGAGGTGTTCGGCGACTGATCTCGACGGTCGCTCTGTGAGAAGCCCCGCGACAGGTTTGCCGAACTGCGCAAAGGCGTGTTAGGAAAGTCCATATTTCCAGAAGATTTCAGGACGGGCCTTCCTTGTTCAGGGCGATTTTCAGATATCTGACGGCAGGCGCTCTGGCGGGTGTCATCGCCCTGCTCCTGCTGACCTCCGCCCCGCCCCGTCATCTGTCCCAGCCCCATCTGCCCCAAACCGAACCATCCCGGCCCGATAAAACCGCATTCGCCGCCTGTCGCCGCGTGCCCTCCGCCCAGTGCCTCACCGATCTCGGCGTCGCTCAGGCTATGCACCGCCGATCTTTGCCAGGATATCTGCGCGAAGTCGATATACTGGCCCAGATGGGCCGGTTCGAGGAGGCACGCGCTTTGGCAATGCGCGTGGAAAGCGGGAAGCAACGCGCGCAGGAAATCCCGCCGGAGACGATTGAGGCCTCGGTCAACCGCAGGCTCGCCCCGCATCTTTTGGCCGCCGCTCTGCGCGGTGGCGGAAATCTGCAGGCAGCAATGGCGGACACGCCCGGCGTCGACACCGGCGTCTTGTATATCGGCGCGCTCGATCTGCTCGGTCGTCACCCCTACGACACAAATACGGCCCCCGAAGAGCGCCCCGCCGACCGCACGCGAACTGTCGTTTTCGAGATCGCCGCCGCCATCGCGACGCTGGCGCAACAACAACCGGAAAAGCCCCGCGCGAACGCGCTGATCCATGCCGCAGAACTGCACGCCGCACTCGGCCAACGTGACCGCGCCATGGCAGTGCTCGCGGCCCTGCCCCAAAACATGGAAAATCCTCTCCTGATCATGAGCGAAGATCTGATCCGGATCATCGGCGCCCCCGAGGCCCTGAGGATGTACCGCGATGCCGGAGGGCAACGCACGTCCTTCCTGCTGGCCATTGCCGAGGCGGAAACCGACGGGACCCGCGCCACGAAGGTTCTGGAACAGGCATTTTCCGAGTTTCAGGCCCAAAAGATTTTCCCCGATTTTCGAGGCATGGAAAACACTGTGGAGCGCGCGGCGGCGCTCGGGCTGGACGCGTTGTCGCTCCGGCTCGCGCGCGCTCTCGCGGAACAGGCACAAACGGCGCCCTCCGCGCTGCCGGTCTTTCCGCACCTCACTGCCGCCCGCGCCCTTCTGAGCGCAAAGGCCCCCGAGGCAGAGGTCCGCGCCAGTCTGGCACGCGCTGAGGCGGCGATTCCCGGAAACCCGAACAAGGTCGTGGCGGTCGGCGCCATCGGCGGCGCGTATCGCTGGGGGAAATCGGGGCTCGCGTCTGAGGCCCGTCGCGACATCGCCACCATGCAAGCACGGCTGGGCGATGTTTCCGAAGCGGTTCATATCATGGAAGGGATCGACCAGCCTGTATTCGCATGGAATGACATGCTGAGCGCTGATATTCCTCTCGACGCTCTGAACGATCTTCTGGCCGCATCGGAGAATATCTTGCCCGAGGACGGACAGGCCTATCTGCGTGCGCAACCGCACACGACCTGCTTGAGGCGAAGCGGTTTGACGGAGCGCGCGCGGGGGTCATCTACGCCACGCTGGCGCGCCTCGGCGCCCAGTTGGGCAATCAGGACATCGAACGGCAGGCCTTGAGCCGTCTTGCAGAGGCCGCACTCGCGTCACGGGACCATGGCGATCTGATAAGGGCGGGCTTTTACTGGCATCAGACAACAGGCAAGATGCCGCAGGACTGATCCGGGAGGGATGCGCGCATAATCTGCCGAGAGCCGGACACACCACAGGTCAACTTCAGGTCGCACCCCGCATTTGAGCATGATCAAAGTACGACCATCGCGGGCTGGTATCACGATCCGAAGTCACTATGCTGAGACCGGGACACATGAATCACACGGGAGAGAGAACCGAATGACCAAGCTTTTTGCCTTCACAGCCGCCGCCCTGTTGGCAACCTCCGCCGCCGCGTTTGCCGATGGCCACGGGCATGGCCATGGCGACCCGGACAAAGGCGCCAAGGACTTCAACAAATGCAAGGCCTGCCACACGATCGTGTCGGATTCGGGTGAAACCATCGTCAAGGGCGGCAAGACCGGTCCGAACCTCTTCGGCGTCGTCGGACGCCCCGTCGCCTCCTACCCGGACTTCAAATATGGCGACGGCATTCTTGCCGTGGGCGCGACCGGCATGGTCTGGACCCCGGAACTGATCACCGAATATGCCGTCGACCCGACCAAGTTCATCGACACCCATGGTGGTTCCGGGCGCTCCAAGATGACGTTCAAGCTGAAAGACGCCTCCGACGTCGTGGCCTATCTCTCCACCTTCTCCGACGCTCCGGAAGCGATGGAAGCTACGGAAGAGGAAAGTGACGAAGCCATGGAAGAAATGCCCGCCGAAGAGGCACCGGCCTCCGAATAAGCCGCATTTCGAGGTCAGATCAGGCGCCGTCCCCTTTGGGGCGGCGTTTTTTTATGACCGACGTCCCTATCCACCCATTACCATTCAAAAAAACGATCAGATTTCTAGAGTCACCCAAAACAGTCAGACCGAAAATCTTTGTGTGGCCCGCCACGAAACACACCTTTTCGACTTGTCCTTTTGTATAGGTTTGCCACTATTTCTCCCAAGACCTTCCCCAAGAAAAGAGACATCATGCTTAGCTTCTTCAGCCTCCCCAGCTCATTTCCCCGCCTGACAGACCCACTGACTGAAAGCCTCGTAACGGCCCTGCAACAGGCCACACTCGCAACGGAACCGGTTGCGCCCGCCACAGAAACCGCCGCGACGGACACTCTTGACGAACCGATGCCCCTCGCCGAAGAACGTATAGAGTCGGCGATAGAGCCTTTGACGGAAAATCCGCTCGAAGACCCCTTCGCACTGCTCTACGAGGAGGAGGTGCCCGTGACACTGAGTGCTATGAACGATCCGGCTGTGAGCGCACCCGCAGGCGGCGCGAACGGGTGGCTGGTCGGGACCGGCACTGCGGGCAGCCTGCTCAACAGCACCCTGTTGATCGCCGGTGCGGATTACATCACCAATCTCACCCTCAAGGATCTGGTCGGCTACGACCTGACCGAGGAGGATATTGAAGCATTCACGCAGGAAGCCGAGGAATTCGCCGAAGGACTTCAGCAGGATTACGACAGCTTCCAATGGCCAGATGGCAACGATGTGCTCGAGAGTATCGAGATTCCCTTGGTCAGCGATTTGCTCGGCGGCGATCTGTTGGGCGGCCTTCTGGGAGGCGTCGTCGGCGGGGTTCTCGACACCGTCACGGATATTCTGATCTGAACCGTCCCGATCAAGCCTCAGGCGCCCCCGACAGAAACGTGGGCGCCCCCGCGCATCCAGAAATGCGCATATTTTACAGCCGCATATGTCTCAGCAGATATTTTCTCTGTCACATTGCGCAAAAAATTTGCTCTCGGGATTGTTCCTCTCTAAGACTGTATGTGTCAATCTGTCGCACAGACCCCGAAAACGGGGCAGACAGGACGGCGCGGACGCACGTCCAGGGGGCAACCCCGAGGAGGAATAGGGAGGAAAGCATGGCAGACGCCGCCATTCATGGCCACGGCCATGAGGACAGCCGCGGGTTCTTCACCCGCTGGTTCTTGTCGACAAATCATAAGGATATCGGGATTCTCTACCTGATCACGGCGGCCGTGGTCGGGTTCATTTCGGTGTGTTTCACCGTTTACATGCGGCTCGAGCTGATGGAGCCGGGGGTACAGTTCATGTGCCTCAACGAATCCGGTGAGGCCGCCGCACGGCTATTGTCCGGTTTCGGGGCGGAAGACTGCGCACCGAATGGTCATTTGTGGAACGTGATGATCACCTATCACGGTGTGCTGATGATGTTCTTCGTGGTCATTCCGGCCCTGTTCGGAGGCTTCGGCAATTACTTCATGCCGCTCCAGATCGGCGCGCCGGACATGGCCTTCCCGCGCCTCAACAACCTGTCCTACTGGCTCTATGTCTGCGGCGTGGCGCTCGGCATCGCGTCCCTGTTTGCCCCCGGCGGCAACAATCAGGCCGGTTCCGGCATCGGCTGGGTGCTCTACCCGCCGCTTTCGACCTCGGAAGCGGGCTATTCCACCGATCTGGCGATCTTTGCGGTACACGTTTCCGGCGCTTCGTCGATCCTCGGTGCGATCAACATGATCACCACCATGCTGAACATGCGCGCCCCGGGGATGACCATGTTCAAGGTCCCGCTCTTCGCCTGGTCGATTTTCGTCACCTCCTGGCTGATCCTCCTAAGCCTGCCGGTTCTGGCGGGCGCGATCACCATGCTTTTGACCGACCGCAATTTCGGCACCTCCTTCTTCCAGCCCGCAGGCGGCGGTGACCCGATCCTCTACCAGCATATCCTCTGGTTCTTCGGGCATCCGGAGGTCTATATCGTGGTGCTGCCCGGTTTCGGCCTGATCTCCCACATCATCGCGACCTTCTCGAAAAAACCGGTCTTCGGCTATCTGCCGATGGTCTGGGCGCTGATCGCGATCGGGGTTCTGGGCTTCGTCGTCTGGGCGCACCACATGTATACGGTCGGGCTGTCGCTCTCGCAGCAGACCTATTTCATGATGGCCACCATGGTCATTGCGGTGCCGACGGGGGTGAAAATCTTCTCCTGGATCGCGACCATGTGGGGCGGGTCCATCGAGTTCAAGACGCCGATGCTATTTGCCTTCGGCTTCCTGATCCTCTTCACCATCGGCGGCGTGACTGGCGTCGTGCTGTCTCAGGCGGGGGTCGACCGGGCCTATCATGACACCTATTACGTGGTGGCGCATTTCCACTACACGATGTCGATGGGCGCGGCCTTCTGTATCTTTGCCGGGATCTATTTCTACATCGGCAAGATGTCCGGTCGTCAATACCCGGAGCTTGCGGGCAAGATTCACTTCTGGCTGTTCTTCATCGGCGTGAACCTGACCTTCTTCCCGCAGCATTTCCTCGGCCGCCAAGGCATGCCGCGCCGCTATATCGACTATCCGGAGGCCTTTGCCTATTGGAACAAGATCTCGTCCTATGGTGCGCTTTTGTCCTTCGCCTCCTTCCTGTTGTTCATCGGCATCGTCGCCTACACGCTTCTGGCCGGGCGTCGTGTGACCGAAAACAACTATTGGAACGAATATGCCGATACGCTGGAATGGACCCTGCCCTGCCCACCGCCGGAGCATACGTTCGAACAGCTCCCCAAGCGCGAAGACTGGGATCACCAGCATTCGCACTGAGCGGACTACACCAACTCGAAAGGCCCCCCGACCGGGGGCCTTTTTCATGTTGGCCTCAAGCCCACGTTAACCAGTTAAGACATAAGACACGCTCCGCCCTGTCACAGCCACGGTTTGTGCCCAATCCCGCGTTAGCCTGACAACAGGGATGAGCAGGAGCACCCATGTTGACCTTTTTCTTCAAACCCAGAGACAGCGGCGAGATGCCCCGCGCGACGGAGATTTCCGACCGCTGGCACGTACCGCAATTCTCGAAGATCTTTGACGCCCGGGTGCGCGAGACCCGGGTGGCGATGCTGATCGCCTGCCCCGAGCCCCTGTTCGAAAATCATCCCCCCGACCCCGCCCGCATCGACGCACTGGCCGAAGAGATCGAGCGCATCGTGCGCGCGAAATGGACCAGTCGGGAAGCCGAACGGGTAACGCGATTCTTCGGCGCAGACGAAACCACAAGCTTCGTCGCGGTACTCGAACACACCGCCATAGGCGCCTATGCAGCCCCCGAGCAACGGGTCAAGGCCTATTACGAATTCGACGGAACCCGCATCGGCAATCTGGTGCCGCGCGGACGGGCGTTCGACGATACCTCCGCCGCTCAATGCGTCACACTTTAAGGCAAACCCTGAAATACGTAATCCAGCACCGTCCTGCGCCCCGACCGCACGGCAGTTTTGCGCGAAGCGATGTTCTGCCCGTCGATGGTTCCGATCATCAGCCGATCGCAATCCGTGCCGAGCCGCCGGGCCAGTTCGTCCTCCTCACGCGGCGAGACATTGCGGCACAATCCGGGCTGATGCTGCGCCATGCGGGCGAACCGGGCACGGATCAGCGCAAGCGCGTCTTCCGGGAGTTCGAAAGGCAGAGATCGACTTGCGGGTCACGCGCCATCTCGCTCATATGCCCGGCATAGAGGCTGGTGTCGATCCACCTCGCCCCCAGAGGCGCGCCGGTGCTTTGCCGCAGCCGCATCGCGCCCGGATGAAAGCCGCACCATTCCCCTGCCACCACCTCCGCCAGCTCGTTCAGATCCGAGAAATCATGTGCAATCACCTCAACGAAAGGCCGTGTCACATCCTGTGCGTAAAACCGGATGCCGCCGATCAACCGACCCCGCCCGACGTGACAAGGCGATGCGCATAGTCGAAAGGGCGATCCCCGGCAGGGTGATATGATCGGAAAACAGCCGTGCGAAGGCCAAACCGTCGATCCGCGCACATTGCTCCGCAATCCAGTCGGCCACACGCCCCTCGCCTTCGACACCATAAAGCCGTTCGGCCAGATCAAGGTCAGAGCTTAGGGAGGCCAGTCGGAAAGATCGTTCGGCATGGCGCCATGCTATCGCATCGCGTGCTTCAAAGACATGCACAAAGGTTTTACACTGATAAAAACGCACCCTCATCACGCATATGCCCTACCTCTGGACCCCGCCCCATGACACCGTTCCGACCGGCTCCCCCGAGACCGGCACGCCGCTCTGGCGGCTCGAACTCTGGCCCTATCGCAGTCTGAAGGGCAAAGGCTTTTCCGCCGCGATCTGGATCATGTTCGGCGGCGGTCTCATTCCCATCGTACCATTCATCGGCACCATGGCTTTCTGGGTGCTGCTGGGTTTCATGCTGATCGCCCTGACCGCGCTCTGGACAGCACTTCGGCGCTCGGACCGCGACCGGCTACACGAGGAAATGCTGATCTGGCCCGACCGCGTCACCCTCACCCACTGGCCGGAAAAGGGCGCGCCGCTCACATGGGAGGCCAATCCCTATTGGGTCCGCCTCTCGCTCAATACCGAAGACGGCAAGGTCGAAAATTACATTACACTCAAGGGCGCAGGGGACCATCGCGAGGTCGAACTCGGCGCCTTTCTCAGCCCCGAAGAGCGCAAGGTCCTGCATGGGAACCTCACGCGCGTGCTGGCACAGCTCAATCGCTGAGGCTTTTCTGATGGCCCAAATACTCAAAAGCCACCCGGATCAAAACGACCGGGCGGCTCTCAATTCATTCAATCCGAAAGGACAGCTCAGCTCAGCTGCGCCTTGATCAGCGCACCGACGGCACCGAAATCCATCTGACCGGTGTATTTCGCCTTGAGCGCGCCCATGACCTTGCCCATGTCACGGATGCTCTCGGCCCCGGTCTCATTGATCACCGCCTCGATTGCGGCCTTGACCTCAACCTCGGAGAGCTGACGCGGCAGGAATTCCTCGATCACGGTGATCTCGGAGCGCTCCTTTTCGGCCAGTTCAAGACGCCCGCCCTCTTCAAAGGCCTTGGCGCTTTCCTGGCGCTGTTTCACCATTTTGCCGAGGATGGCGAGAATATCGCTGTCGGTGACAGCCACATCGTCGCCCTCGCCGCGATTGGCGATCTCGCGGTCCTTGATGGCGGCGTTGATCAGGCGCAGCGTCGCGAGGCGCTCGCTGTCCTTTTCCTTCATCGCCGTTTTCAGTGCGGCGCTTAGCCGGCTTCGCATATCCATATGGGCCTCATCCCCTGATGACATCGCAAGTGGTCAACATAGCGAAAGCCCGACACATTCTCAACCACCGATGAGAGCGATAACATCCTGAAAACGCTGCGTCGCAGAAATGCCGGAAAAACCCGTCCGGCTGCGCTTGACGCCGGAGATGCCTTTCCTTAGGTTCCGGCCAATTTTGCCCATATAGGAGAGTCGTGTCATGGCATCTGGTCAAACCACCGGAAAACCAACCGCTTGTCTGGCCCTGGCCGACGGAACCATCTTCTATGGGAAGGGTTTCGGCGCGACGGGCACCACCACCGCCGAACTGTGCTTCAACACCGCGATGACCGGTTATCAGGAAATCATGACCGATCCTTCCTATGCCGGGCAGGTCGTGACCTTCACCTTCCCGCACATCGGCAACGTCGGCGTGAACAGCGAAGACGAGGAGACCGCCGATCCGGTGGCCGCCGGCATGATCGTGAAATGGGACCCGACCGAGCCCTCTAACTGGCGTGCGCAGGACGAGCTTGGCCCCTGGCTTGCCAGGCACGGTCGCATCGGCATGGGCGGCATCGACACTCGTCGCCTGACCCGCGCGATCCGCCAACAAGGCGCGCCTCATGTCGCCATCGCCCATGATCCGGACGGCAATTTCGACATCGAAGCGCTGGTCAAACAGGCGCGGGACTTCTCCGGTCTGGTCGGCCTCGACCTCGCCAAGGATGTGACCTGTGCGCAGTCCTATAAATGGGATGAGATGCGCTGGTCCTGGCCGGATGGTTTCCCGAAACGCGAAGGTAAAGGCTTCAAAGTCGTCGCCGTCGATTTCGGCGCAAAACGCAACATCCTGCGTTGTCTTGCCTCCGCAGGCTGCGATGTGACCGTGCTTCCCGCCACCGCCACTGCCGATGAGGTTCTGGCGCATACTCCGGACGGTGTATTCCTGTCGAACGGTCCGGGCGATCCGGCGGCGACAGGCACATATGCCGTGCCGATGATCAAGGGCGTGCTTGAGAAAGACTTGCCAGTTTTTGGGATTTGCCTTGGGCATCAGATGCTTGCGCTCGCTCTCGGCGCCAAGACCATCAAGATGAACCACGGCCACCACGGCGCCAACCACCCGGTGAAGGATCTCGACACCGGCAAGGTGGAAATCACCTCGATGAACCACGGCTTTACCGTCGACACCCAGACCCTGCCCGCCGGTGTCAAGGAAACCCATGTCTCGCTGTTCGACGGCTCGAACTGCGGCATTGCGGTCGAGGGAAAACCGGTGTTCTCCGTGCAATACCACCCGGAGGCCTCCCCGGGCCCGATGGACAGCTACTACCTGTTCGAACGCTTCGCTACCGCCATGGCCGAGCGCGCAGGCGCTCCGGCCTGAGCGCGACAGAGCGCAGAACAGGGCACAAGAGGATGCAAAAGGCGGGGAGCTCCCCGCCTTTTTTGTGACGCGAACGGTTGATTTACCCGTTTTAAAGACGTGGTTAACCCCTTGTTAACCCTCCGTGACGCAAGTTGCCCACAAGGGGCTGGGGATAAACCTGATCGGGGGCATTCCGGACAGTCCCGATTTCGGACGGTCCTGATTTCAGACAGCCCTGTTTTCAGACGGTCGTAACCGGGGTACGGCATCCGATGTCCTTCGACAGGCATCCTCTCGTTCCGACCTTGACCCTGCACGCATCGCAGCGCTGCGATGCGGCCCCTGCCGCCACCTCCCCCCGACCGAACCGAAAACCGATCGGGCAGGTTCTTGTCGACATGGGGGCACTCGCCGCCGAGGACCTGCTGCGCGCCACCGTGCTGCGCCAGCGCGAGGATGCGCGGATCGGCGACATCCTTCTGGCCCACGGCATGGTGAACGAAGCCACGCTGTATGAAGCGCTCGGACATCAGTATCACGCCGAGGTCGCCAATCTGATGCGTAGCCCCCCCGATGTGCGGCTGATCGACCGTCTGGGCGCCGATGTCTGCCTGCGCAAGGGCCTCCTGCCCTGGCGCCAGGCCGGGGGAACGGTGATCATCGCCTCCTGCCGCCCGGAAGAATTCGAAGGAATGCGCCCCCGGCTCACCGCAATCTTCGGACCGGTGCGCATGGCGGTTACCCCGGAAACCTCGCTGCACGAGGCACTGTTACGCTCGCGTCAGCGACGTCTGGCAAGCGCGGCGGAAACCCGCGTTGCCGCCCATGAGAGCTGCCGCGAAATGGATGTGCGCAAGCTCACCGGCGTACTCTCCTCGCTCGGTATGTTCGGCCTGCTGCTGTTTCTGCTGTCGCCGCTCATGGCCTCGATCCTGCTGACCGGCTGGGCGGTGCTGACCCTGCTGGTCGCCACCGGCCTGCGCCTTGCCGCCGCTTTCGCACAGGCCCGGACCGCGCGCTCCCGCAAATCCACCTTCGCCACACGCCGCGCCCGCAACGCCCTGCCCATTGTGTCGATCATGGTGCCGCTGTTCAAGGAGCGCGAGATCGCCACACGACTGATCAAACGTGTATCCCGGCTGAATTATCCGCGTGAATTGCTCGACATCTGCCTGGTGGTCGAAGAGGATGACACGATCACACAAGACGCCATCGCCCATACCGACCTGCCGCGCTGGATGCGGCAGATCATCGTGCCGCGCGGCGGGGTCAAGACCAAGCCGCGGGCGCTGAATTTCGCCCTAGACTTCTGTCGTGGCTCGATCATCGGCATCTATGACGCCGAGGATGCCCCCGAACCCGACCAGATCCACAAGATCGTCGCTCATTTCGCCCAGACCGGGCCGGAAGTCGCCTGTCTGCAAGGGATTCTCGATTTCTACAACGCCCGCACCAACTGGCTGTCCCGCTGTTTCACCGTGGAATACGCAAGCTGGTTCCGGGTGATCCTGCCCGGTTACGAAAAACTTGGCCTGACCGTCCCCCTGGGCGGCACCACGCTGTTCTTCCGCCGCGAGGCGATTGAGGAACTGGGCGGTTGGGACGCCCATAACGTCACCGAAGACGCCGATCTCGGCATTCGTCTGGCCCGGCACGGCTACCGCACGGAACTCTTGCACACGGTGACCGAGGAGGAGGCGAACTGCCGTTTCTGGCCCTGGATCAAGCAGCGCTCGCGCTGGCTCAAAGGCTATGCCATGACCTACGCCGTCCATATGCGCAGCCCGCGCCGCCTCTGGTCCGATCTCGGTCCGTGGCGGTTCTTCGGAGTTCAGGCGCTGTTTCTCGGTACGCTGAGCCAGTTCGTCCTCGCGCCCTTCCTGTGGTCCTTCTGGATGTTCCCTCTGGGCCTGCCGCATCCGATGCGTGCGGTGCTGCCGCACGACCTTCTTGTCGGGTTGGGCGGGATTTTCCTCCTATCGGAGGCGATCACCGTCGCCACCGGTATGGTCGCCACCTCGACACCCAAGCACAAATGGCTCTGGCCCTGGGTGCCGACTCTACATCTCTACTATCCGCTCGCCACGCTTGCGGCGCTCAAAGGGCTCTGGGAGATGATCACCAAACCCTATTACTGGGACAAGACCGCCCACGGGGTGCATGATCTCGGCTTTCATGAAGATCTGCCCGAGGAAGAACTCATGCCCGATCCTCCGCCATCGCACAGCCCGGATCGCCCCGCACCGTTGCTGCTGACCGGCACAAGCAGTGCCGCCGCCAAGACGTCACATCCTCCCATGAGCCGCCCCCTGATCCTCTATCCCACGGCCGCCTCCGTCGCCCTTGCCGAGGCCGCCGAGGCGCCGCGCGGCTTTGCCGAGCCCAGTACGGAATTCAGTGCCGGTTTCAGGGCCGGGTTCGCGGACAGCGCCCGGATCGAACAACAGGCCTTCGGAGCCCTGCCTGTGCCTGGCCGACGGCTCACATTCGGGCTCGACATGACGCACAAACCGGAAAGCCCGGCGCTCAGACGCGCCCTGAATGCGGCCGTCATCGCCTTTGAGCCGGAGCGCCTGCGTCCCACTCCCAAACCCAAACCCAAACCCGCCGCAGCCCCGCACGGCACCGAGGTCACACATCCCGCCGCCGTCAACGCCCCCGGCGCGCCCGACTGGGCCCATATCGCCGCCTTCGCCGAGAGGCCCATCTTCATTGCGCGCGCCGAAAAGGGGAGCCTGATGCCAGCGCCCCGGTTAAGAGGGATGACGGTTTAAAGTGGCTCGCCAAGCCATTGGGACACCGCTTTTGCAGGACCTCAGGACAAGATACGGGCGCTGCACGCGCCTTACCTGTATCCAGTGCCTTCATCCGGTGCCGAAAGCTTAAAGGCGTGACGCTTTAGCGTTCCTTGTCCGCGTCGATTTTCAGACGGGTGATAAAGGCCTTGGAAATGTGATCCGACAATGCCTTGTGCGCCGCCTCGCCGTCGCCCGCCTCTATCGCGGACACGATCAGGTCGTGCTCCTTGATCGCTTCCTCGCCACGACCCTCGGCCGCCAGAGACGTGCTTGCCAGAAGCGCCATGGAGCGGTGCACCAAGTCGAGCTGCTGCACGAGATACTTGTTGTGCGAGGCCAGATGGATCTGTTTGTGAAAGCGGCGGTTGGCACGGGACATATCGTCCGGGTGACCGATCAGGGCCCGGTCGTCCTCGACCATATCGCGCAGCACACGGACCTCCTCGGGGGTCGCATGCCGGGCAGCGAGACGCGCGGCCAGCCCTTCGAGTTCGGTACGAACGACGTAGAGATCGGCCATCTGATTGTGATCGAGCGAGGCCACAATGAGTGAGCGCCCGTCGCGGCTCAGCATCGACTGGGTCTCCAACCGCTGCAAGGCCTCACGCACCGGGGTGCGCGACACACCGAAGCGCTCCGCCAGCTCGCTTTCCACAAGCCGGTCGCCCGGGCGGTAAATCCCGGTGTCGATCGCCTCGAGGATCATCTCATAAGCGTCTTTCTGGCTGGCACGCTGGTCTTTCATCGGACGTCACTTTTCTCAATCGGGATCAGGACCTGACCATAGCCAGCCCCGCCCCCCGCGATCAAGCGCTAACATCCCCTCCGCCAGCCATCTGCTTGCATGTGCCGCAGGCTGCGCCTAACAGGGAGGCATGGTAGCCGATCATTTTTCCCATGTCAGAACCTGGGTCTTCGACCTCGACAACACGCTTTACCCGCCCGAGGCGGCACTTTTCGCGCAGATCGAGGTCAAGATGACCGATTGGGTCTCCCGCGAACTGAACGTCACTTCAGAGGAGGCGAACCGGCTGCGGCACACCTACTGGCGCGAATTCGGCACGACGCTCTCCGGCATGATGGCGAAACACGGCACCGACCCGCTGCCTTATCTCAGCTATGTGCATGACATCGACTTCTCCGGGCTGTCGCGCGATGCCGAGCTGAAAGCCGCGATCACGGCCCTGCCCGGGCGCAAGATCGTCTTCACCAACGGTTCCGCGCCCTATGCGGAGCGCGTGCTGGAGGCGCGCGGGCTGACCGGGATTTTCAACGCGGTCTACGGCATCGAACACGCGGATTTCCACCCCAAGCCCCAGGCGGCCGCCTTCGATACCGTACTCGGTCGCGATGGGATCGACCCGCAAGCCGCCGCCATGTTCGAGGACGATCCGCGCAATCTCGAAGTGCCGCATGCGCTCGGGATGAAGACCGTGCATGTCGCGCCCTTGCCGCTCGATCCGCCCGCCCCGCATATCCATCATCACACCGACGATCTGTCGGCCTTCCTGAGGGCCGTGACGGGCTGAAACCCGGCGGGCGACGGTTAACGCAAACTGCGACAAATCGCCGCCGTGACCGAAGCGCACACAGCCCTGTATCTGTCTCCGGTACACAAATGCGCACAAACCCGCGCAGCCCCACGCACAAACCTTTCGCACTGACTTCTACAGATCACACACGACCTCACAGCCGGAGCACGCACATGACCGACGCCGCCCTCGACACGACCAACGCTATCGACACTCACGACCACCACGAAGAAGGCCTTGCCACCACCCGTGGCGTCGTCCTCTTCCTTCTGTTCGTCGTCGTCGTGATCGCCGCCGTGATCTACGGCATGTTCGCCATCGGCCCCTGGGTGCTGGGCGTCACCGCCGTGGCCACCGTGCCGCTGATCTACATCGTCCTGCTCGTCCTCACCGTCGGAAAATAAAGCGGCGCTGTCCCGGCGCCCGGAAAACGCCTGAGACAGCCTGCCCCTTGGACATTCCCCTCCTTTGCGCCTATCTCTTGGATACGCTTGAAAAGCGACCGCAGCGCAAAGGAGGTCTCATGTCCGATCCAAGCACATCCCCGCAGACCGTTGACATCCTCGTTTCAGGCGGCGGCATCGCCGGTCTGATCGCGGCTGCGGCCTTTGGCGCCTCGGGCTTTCGCACCCTGATGGTCGATCCGACCCCGCCGGTTGTCACCGGCGACGAAGCGAGTTCGGACCTGCGCTCCACCGCCTTTTTACGCCCGGCCCGCGACCTCTTCGAGAAAATCGGCATTTGGGAGGCGCTCGCGCCACATGCCACCCCGCTCGAAGCCCTGCGCATCGTCGACACCGTGGGTCGCCCCGCGACAATCCGCACCGAACGGCAATTCGAAGGCCGGGAGACGGGCGACGAGCCCTTCGGCTGGAACTTCCTCAACTGGGTGATCCGTCGCGAACTGGCCCGTGCCGTGCCGGACATTCCCAATGTCGAGCTGCGCTATGGCGTCGGCTTCAAGAGCCTGCTGACACGTTCTTCCGAGGCGATGGTGACCCTGACCGACGGCACGATGGTGCGCGCGAAACTCGTGGTGGCTGCCGACGGGCGCGACAGCCCGGTACGCGAGGCCGCCGGAATCGGCGTCAAAACCACGCGCTACGGCCAAAAATCTCTGGCCTTCACCGCCACCCACGACCTGCCGCACAACAATGTCTCCACCGAGATCTACCGCGAAGGCGGCCCCTTCACGATGGTGCCGCTGCCGGACATCGACGACAAACCGGCCTCCGCCATCGTCTGGATGAACAAGGGCGCCTATGCGACCGAGCTTCTCAATCTGCCGCCCGACGCGTTCAACGCGGTGATGACCGAACGCTCTGCGGGTCTCTTTGGCGAAATGAAACTGGCGTCCGGACGGGCGATTTTCCCGATCATCACCCGCGTAGCCGAACGCCTCGCCTCCGAGCGCGTTGCGATCATCGCCGAAGCCGCCCACGCCCTGCCCCCCATCGGCGCGCAGGGGCTGAATACCTCGCTCAACGATCTGGCCGAACTGCTGGCCCTCGCCGAAGCGCATCGCTCAGACCCCGGCACAGACGCCATGCTCGACACCTACGCGCGCAACCGTTTGAACGACATCTCCAAACGCGCCCGTGTCGTCGATCTGTTCAACCGGGTAACCCGCTCCGAAAGCGACATCCTGCAAATGGTGCGACTCTGGGGTCTCAAAGCGGTGCATGACGTCAAACCCGTGCGGATGAAGGTCATGCAGGCCGGGCTGGGACCGATCTGATCGCCGTTTCCTTTGTGCCTCTAAATACTCACGGCGCGCGGGCGATCATCCGTGCGCCGTTTTGAGTATTTGGGGCAGCAAAGGAAACATCGGAGGAAACTCAGCCGAGAACGTCGTCCAGAACAGCCTCCAGGCGCGCGACGGTTGCGTCCACATCGTAGAGCTTGTCGAGACCGAACAGGCCGAGACGGAAGGTCGAGAACCCCTCGCCCTCATCGCATTGCAGCGGCACTCCGGCGGCGATTTGCACCCCATGGGCAGCAAAGGCCGCGCCGGTCCTGATCATGGGATCGTCGGTGTAGCAGACCACCACGCCGGGCGCCTCGACGCCTTCGGCGGCGACGGATTTGAACCCACGCCCGGCCAACAGGTGACGCACCCGGCGTCCCAGTTCCCATTGTGCCTCGGAGAGTTTGGCAAAGCCGTAATCCTTGGTCTCCAGCATCGCGTCCCGGAAGGCCCGCAGCGCATCGGTCGGCATGGTGGCGTGATAGGCATGACCACCGCCGGTATAGGCCTCCATGATGGTCAGCCATTTTCCAAGGTCGATGGCAAAAGACGAGCTTTGCCGGGATTTCACCACTTCGGTGGCGCGGTCGTTCAGCATGACGAGCCCCGCAGACGGCTGCGCCGACCAGCCCTTTTGCGGGGCGGAGATCAGCACGTCGACACCGGTCTCCTTCATATCGACCCAAGCACAGCCGGAGGCGATACAATCGAGCACCATCAGCCCGCCGTGGTCATGGACGGCCTCCGAAAGCGCGCGGATATAGGCGTCCGGCAGGATCATGCCGGAGGCGGTTTCGACATGCGGCGCGAAGATGGCAGCGGGCTTCAAATCGCGGATTTTCGCAATGGCCTCCTCCAGAGGCGCGGGCAGGAAACCGGAGGTCGGTTCATTGCCGACCCGGCGCGCTTTCAGCACGGTCTGCGAGGCGGGGATTTGCCCCACGTCGAAGATTTGCGACCAGCGGAAGGAAAAGAAACCGTTGCGGATCACCATCACGTCCTCGCCGCCCGCAATCTGGCGGGCGACCGCCTCCATCGCATAAGTGCCGCCGCCGGGGACGACCACAGCCGTGTCGGCATGATAAACCTCGCAGAGCGTGGCGTGGATGTCGGTCATCACCTTTTGAAAGGCTTTCGACATGTGATTGAGCGAGCGGTCGGTGAAGACCACGGAAAATTCGAGCAACCCGTCGGGGTCGATGTCGGTGCGCAATGCGGGCATGAGAACCTCCTCTTCTCAGCTAACCTCTTCAGGCCAATCGGTGCCGTAACGACACATCCGATGCAACACCGCGGCCTAAATCCCAGAAAACACTGGACAGAAACGCCCTGCGCCAGGATTATGACACCAAAGCGTCATGTCTAGGGATCGGGCCAAACAAGAGCACCGCGCGAGGCAAAACGCAAGCGACCGAAAACGCGGCCGAAGTTCGACGGGACATCCGACAGGACGGGAGATCGCCAAGGCGCATCGAGGCAGACCGGGGCACACACCCCGCAACATACGGGCAGAGCAGCAATGCCGACAGAAGAACTCATCGTGATGGGCTCCTCCATCGTGAACAATCCGATCGGCTATTCTCAGGACCCCCGCGGCGATGAGAATGACGGCGCCTATCTGACCGGTGGCGAAAGCGTGTTCGAGGATGACGATGTGGTGGTCTTCACCGTGGCCAACGTCAATGCCGACGGCACGTTCGACAATCAAACGCAGATCACCGGCATCACGGTCTATGACAGTGCGGCGGATTATCTCAACGGCGAGGCGAAATACGATTACACGCTGACGCACGGCGGTTGGTGGTGGGGCCAGAACACCAGTGGCCAGATCAGCACGGCCGTGCATGACATGGGCGACACCTACCTCTATATTGAGGCCAACAACTTCACCTCGACCGATCCGAATGCACCAGATCTCGACGGGCTGTTTCTCGCACCCGGGGTCGATCTGTCGGAGGAATTCCCGATCTGGCTCTCGCATGAGCAGGATGTCGATTATAACGCCGACGGCACGATTGCCGGGAACGAGAGCGGCGACGGGGTATTCACCACCGACAACAACATTTTCGCGGAAGACGCGATCGCCGCCGCTGTCTGCCTTGCACGGGGCACATTGATCGACACGCCCGAGGGACCGCGTTTCATCGAGACGCTACAGGTCGGCGACCGGGTGCACACGCTCGATCACGGGCCGCAGGAAATCCGCTGGACCGGATCGCGGCGGGTGGCCGCCAAGGGCGCGCTTGCGCCGATCCGGATCACGGCAGGCACGCTTGGCAACCTGCGCGATCTGACCGTGAGCCCGAACCACCGCATGCTGATCCGTGGCCCGATGGCCGAGATGCTGTTCGGCGAACGTGACGTGTTGGTGGCGGCGAAACATCTGGTGAATGACGACACGATCCGCGCCGTGCCGGGCGGCCAGGTGGAGTATTTTCACCTGCTTCTCGACCGTCACGAGATCATCTTTGCCGAGACCTGCCCGACCGAAAGCCTGCACCCCGGCCAAGAGGCGCTCAAGGCGGTGGACGCGGCGGCCAGAGCCGAGATCCTGACGCTCTTCCCCGAGCTGGAAACCCGCCGCTGCGCCCTGTCCCGGTACGAATTGAAGGCCTGGGAAGCCCAGGCCCTGCAACAGGCGTCCTGAACGCCATGAGAAGGTGAATGAATGGCCACCGAAGACATCCTCGTGATGGGATCATCGCTTCTGGACAATGTCTCCGTCGGCACCAATTCCGGTGGCGGCCATGGCGGGCATATCATGATCCACGGCGGCACCTCGCCCTTCGAGGGGGACGATGTGGTCGTGATCACCGTCCAGAATGTCGAGAATGGCGAGGTCACCGGAGCGAGCCAGATCACCGGGATCGTGGTCTATGACAGCGCTGCCGATTACGTCAACGGGGTCGCGAAATACACCTATCATCCGATGAACCCCGGCCAGACCGCCAATATCCAGAGCGATCTTTCGGGGCTGGGCGACACCTATCTGCGTTTCAACGCCAATGTGATGGTGTCCTCGGACGGGGGACCCGGCCTCAACAATGTGCTCGTCGCGCCCGGGCAGGACCTGACCGAGCTGCGCCCCGTCATCCAGATCGACCATGAGACCGACATGGATTACGACAGCGACGGGGTGATCGACAACGAGGGCGACGGCAATTTCAACGTCGACAACAACCTCATCGCCGAAGAGATCATCAACGGTGCGGTCTGCCTCACCCGTGGCACCCTGATCGAGACGCCCGAGGGACCGCGCTTCATCGAGACGCTGCGGGCGGGCGATCTGGTGAACACGCTCGATCACGGCGCCCAGCCCATCCGCTGGATCGGCGCGCGCCGCGTGCCTGCGGCAGGCAATCTCGCCCCGGTGCTGATCCGCATGGGCGCACTCGGCAACCTGCGCGACCTGAAGGTGAGCCAGAACCACCGCATGCTCATCCGGGGACCGCAGGCCGAGGTGCTGTTCGGCGAGCGCGACGTGTTGGTGGCGGCGAAACATCTGGTGAACGATGGCACGATCCGCATCGTCGAGGGCGGTACCGTGGAGTATTTCCACATGCTGTTCGACACCCACCAGATCGTCTTTGCCGAGGCCTGCCCGACCGAAAGCCTCTACCCCGGCGAACAGGCGCTCAACACGGTCGGAGCGGAGGCAAGAGCGGAAATCGTGGCGCTCTTCCCGGAACTCACTCTCCGCCAGAACGACGCGCATCTGTCGCGCTACGAGCTGAAAGCTTGGGAGGCGGAAGCGCTCAGAAAGGCCGGCTGACGGCGGTCTCTTCGGCTGCGATGGTCAACGGGCGCGGCAATGGCAGGGGCGAGCTTTGCATCACCGGGCGGCAGAACGGCTGGGCACGCACCCAGCGCTGCATGTCGCTGCGCTTGGTCTCGGAATGGAACGGCCCCCAGTCGGCCGCCACGCCGCGCATGCCCCGGCTCACCACGCCGTCGCGTGCCACCGTGCGGCTCATGATGCGGATCGCACAGGACAGGTTGCTGGCCCCGTCCTTGAGCGCCTCACCAGTGCCTGCGTTGCAATTATAATGTCGTGCGGTCGCAGGCGAGATCTGCACCAGACCGAACCACTGCCCGCCGCCGCCCACCGCCGTCTCGCGCCAGGTGCTTTCGTGATAGGACAGCGTCGACAGAAGTCCGGCCCAGAACGCCGCCCGACCGCTGTCGTCCTGCGTGGCATAACCCGGGCACCAGGCCGCAATATCCGCCGGAACCGTATCTACAAGCCCCTGCCCGTGCGACAGCACCGCCTTCATCGCGGCCCGGGTCCAGGCCGGACCCTGGCTCTGGTTCTTCCAGCGCAGTTTCGGCATGCGCACCACATAGGGGCGCGGGGCGGGAACGGGGCTTGCTTCCATCGGCGCGAGCGCAAAGGCAATTTGATCTGGCAGGTTCTCTCTCAGTTCTCCGGCCGAGAGCTGAGACCCCACTCCGATGAAACACAGCGCCATCGCCGCCGCCCATTTTCGCATCCGCATGCGGAACCTCAAACGCACTTTACTCTGCCGGGCAATATGCCCCAAAGCGCCCCGTTTGCAAACCCGCCCCCTTGCCCCCCGGCAAGAGAGCGCCTAGAACGCCTGAAAGCCCTCGCTTTAAAGGACATGCGCATGCTGGATCATCTCGAATATTCCGCACCGAAACCGAAGGTCATCTCCGGTGCGAAAGAAGACTGGGAACTCGTGATCGGGATGGAAATCCATGCGCAGGTCGCCTCCGAGGCGAAACTGTTTTCCGGCGCGTCCACCGGTTTCGGCGCAGAACCCAACTCGCATGTGTCCTTCGTGGATGCGGCGATGCCGGGCATGTTGCCGGTGATCAACGAATATTGCGTCGAACAGGCGGTGCGCACCGGGCTGGGCCTCAAGGCCGACATCAACCTGTTCTCCGCCTTTGACCGCAAGAACTACTTCTACCCCGACCTGCCGCAGGGCTATCAGATTTCCCAGCTTTACCACCCGATCGTGGGCGAAGGTGAAGTGATCGTAGATATGGAGCCGGGTGTCGCCCGCAAGGTGCGGATCGAGCGCATTCACCTCGAACAGGACGCCGGCAAGTCGATCCACGACATGGACCCGACGATGTCTTTCGTCGACCTGAACCGCACCGGTGTGGCGCTGATGGAGATCGTCTCGCGCCCCGATATTCGCGGGCCGGAAGAGGCCGCCGCTTACGTGCTGAAACTGCGCCAGATCCTGCGCTACTTGGGCACCTGCGATGGCAACATGCAGAACGGCAACCTGCGCGCCGACGTGAACGTGTCGGTCTGTCGTCCGGGTCAGTATGAGAAATACCAGGAGACGCAGGATTTCTCGCATCTCGGCACCCGTTGCGAGATCAAGAACATGAACTCCACGCGCTTCATTCAGGCCGCCATCGACTATGAGGCCCGTCGCCAGATCGCCATTCTCGAAGACGGCGGCACGGTCGATCAGGAAACCCGTCTCTATGACGCGGCCAAGAACGAAACCCGTTCGATGCGCTCGAAAGAAGAGGCGCATGACTACCGCTATTTCCCCTGCCCCGACTTGCTCCCGCTGGAGATCGAACAGGCGTGGGTGGACGACATCGCCAAAACCCTGCCAGAGCTGCCGGACGAGAAGAAAGCACGTTTCGTCAAGGACTTCGGCCTGTCGGAATATGACGCGGGCGTCTTGACCGCCGACACGGTGAACGCGGATTTCTTCGAGAAAGTCGTGGCGGTCGGCGAGGATGGCAAGCTCTCCGCCAACTGGGTGATCAACGAGCTGTTCGGTCGTCTGAAAAAGGACGACACGGATATTGCGGAAAGCCCGGTCAGCCCGGAGCAACTCGGCGAGATCGTCAAGCTGATCAAGGCGGACACGATCTCCGGCAAGATCGCGAAAGACCTGTTTGAGATCGTCTACACCGAGGGCGGCAACCCCGCTGAGATCGTCGAAGCGCGCGGCATGAAACAGGTGACGGACACCGGTGCCATTGAGGTCGCCGTAGACGAAATCATCGCCGCCAACCCGGCGCAGGTCGAAAAGGCCCAAGCCAACCCGAAACTCGCGGGCTGGTTCGTCGGTCAGGTGATGAAAGCCACTGGCGGCAAGGCCAACCCGAAAGCGGTGGACGAGCTGGTCAAATCCAAACTCGGCCTTTGAAACAAAGCCAAACATCAAAAGCCGTCCTTCACGTGTGAGAGTAGGGCGGCTTTTTCATATCAGGAGCACAGCATGACACTCCCCGCCCCGCATATCTCCACGCTGATCGACGTCCGCCCTGAGTGGGTGGATTACAACGGCCACATCAACATGGCCTATTACGCCGTGATCATGGATTTGGGCGGCGATCAGATGTACCCACTGATCGGGCTGGGCGAGACCTACGCCAAGACGCAACACCACACGAGCTACACCGCCGAGGTGCACATCTGTTACAAGCGCGAGCTGAAACTGGGTGACCGGGTGCGGGTACAGACGCAGTTGTTGGATTTCGATGCGAAACGCATGGTGCTATTTCACGAGATCCATCACGAGGACGGCTGGATCGCCGCCACCGCCGAAGAGCTGCTCTTGCATATCGACATGTCCGGCCCGCGTGTCGTGCCCTTCCCGCCGGGAATCGTGCAAAAGCTCTCGGCGCTGAAACAAGCCCACTCTGCCCTTCCCCGACCGGCGCAGGCAGGACGGTCGATTTCGCTGACCAACACAGCCGCCTAGAACACAACCTGAGGCGTCAATCCCTTGTTAAGCCCATGGGCTTATTGTGCTCCGGGGAAGGAGACCGCCATGTCGCATTTCGAATACAAAGCCATCCCCGCGCCGCATGACGGCGAAGCCACCTCCGCCGCGCAGACGCCGGAGGCCCGGCTTGCGGAGGCGGTGACCACGCGCCTCAACGCCATGGCCGCCGAGGGCTGGATCTATCTGCGCTCCGACGCATTCGCGCTCAACGGCGTGGAGGGCAAACAGGCCGTGCTGATCTTTCGCCGGGAAAGCGATTTCGGTGTCTTCGCCGCCGACAAGCCAGAATACGGCACGTTCGTCGCAGAATAAGGCAGCGCACCCCAAAACTGAGCCACGAGGATTTTGGCGCGGCGCGTGCGGCGCTCATATGTTGCACCTGTGACACGGTCTCCCGCCACATCTCCTGTCTCAGCGATCGGGCGGCAGGCTTTCGGCACGGCTCTGCCGATCTGACGCGCGCGTGATCCATCTGTGGCCCGGCCCGGCTTGACCCGGGCGCAGGGGCCGCTAAACCTTGCGCCAAAGGCAAGGAGACCCCCGCGATGCCCCGTTTCGAATACCTGACCGTACCCGCGCCGCGCAAAGGCGAGAAAGCCAAAGGCGTGAAAACCCCGGAAGCACGCATCGCGCAGGCCATGCAGAGCCTCCTCAACGAAAAGGGCGCCGAGGGCTGGGAGTATCTGCGCGCCGATCTGGTGCCGATGGAGGAACGCGCCGGGATCACTTCGAAGACCGTGAGCTACCACACGGTTCTGGTGTTCCGCCGCGAACGCGACGCCACAGACGTCAGCCGGGTGTTCAGCGCCTATCCCGACACGGAGGAGACCAGCGACACGACCGACGAGACCAGGCCCGCGCGCCGCTCCCCGGTCGCGGACCGCAACGCCCCGCCCCCCGCCGTCCCCTTCCCCGCCAAGGTGGAGAAAGGTGCGGGCGCCCAGGCGCGCAAACTGTCCCCCGAAGTGGCAGAGGAAATCGCGGAAGATCGCGAATCCTGATCACACATCCAGATCGAGCGCCAGCGCATGAATGCGCGGCACGAGATCGCCCAGCGCCTTGTGCACCATGCGGTGCCGCATGACCCGCGACTGGCCGGTAAAACCCGCCGCGCGGATTTTCACGTTGAAATGCGTCTCGCCCGAGGCGCCCTCGACACCGGCATGTCCGGCATGGCGCGCGCTGTCGTCAACGACCTCCAACACACTGGGTTGAAAAGCCTTTTCAAGTCGGTCACGCATTTGATCGGCAATCTTCATGCTCTGCCCCTTTCGCATTTGGCCTTTCTCATCTAAAGTCTCGCGTCCGAGTCGAAAAGGTTGAGGCAGATGGATAAAAAAGATCCTTTCGGTTTTGATATGTCGGTATCTTCCGCGAAAAAGAACAAGCGCGGAGGGCGACGCGGCATGTCTGGCGCGTTCGAGACCTCCAAGCGGACCTGCGAGTGGGAGGGCTGCAACGAGCCGGGGCAGTATCGCGCGCCGCGCT
The DNA here is from genome assembly GCF_001550095.1 of Celeribacter ethanolicus. Taxonomy (GTDB): domain Bacteria; phylum Pseudomonadota; class Alphaproteobacteria; order Rhodobacterales; family Rhodobacteraceae; genus Celeribacter; species Celeribacter ethanolicus. The sequence goes on from NZ_LRUC01000052.1 coordinate 198,315, forward strand.
CTCCGGATCATCTGGACGAGTACAAATGGTTCTGCAAGGAACACGTGCGCGAATATAATTTGCAGTGGAATTTCTTCACCAATGCGACCGAGGCCGAGATGGATGCGGCCTACAAGTCGTCGCAGACGGGCGATCGCCCGACCCAGCCCTTCGGGCGCAAATCGGTGGAGCAACGCGCCTGGGAGCGCCTCGGCATCGACGATGCCCATGAGGTCCTGGGAGAGAATGCGACACGCAACCCGGGCAAATCCGACCCGAGCGCGCCGACCCGCAAGCTGCCGCCCGTCGAGCGTCAGGCCATCGACATTCTCGAGGCCAAGGACCACTGGACCAAGGCGGAGATCAAGAAACAGTACCGCGCCCTCATCAAGGTGTTGCATCCGGACGTGAACGGCGGCGACCGCTCGCAGGAAGAGCAGTTGCAACAGGTGGTCTGGGCCTGGGATCAGCTCAAGGACAGCCGCTGGTTCAAGTAAAACCCGACATGGCAGCCGCCGAAAGCCGCCCTCCGGGGCGGTTTTTCATGTGTCTGGCAGTTTTCAACATCCCGGTAACTTTCACCGTCTATCCCGGAGATCAGTCTTTTTGGGAGAGGCGGAGGCCGATGAAACGCGCATCACATCACATATCACATATCGTCTGGGACACAGGCTTTCATCTGTCCTTCGTCTGGACCAGTGTGGTGAGCCTGCGCCTCTCGGCCTATGACCATTTCATGCGGGAGTTTGGGCGCGACACCACGGTTTTGTTGATGACTGTCGCAATCGTTGCCGCGACACTCATCGGCCCGCGCCTGCGCCCGTTCTGGGCCTCGGGACCGATCAATGTGTTCTGGGCGGCCTCCGTCACCTCGCTTCTGGCCTCGGGAACGGCGCTGGCCTTTACTCAGACGGTCAGGATTCTGGTCTTCGGCGATCCCTTGCTCAGCTTCCTGTCGCTGCCAGTGACCTTCGCCGCAGCGGCCTTTCTCGTGCCAATCGAGCTGATCTCTCACCCGATGGCCGCACTCGCCTGGGGGATGGGCAGCGTGCTCACCGCGGCCCTCGCCCGGCTGAGCCTGCGCCCCGGACATCGGGGGCCGCCAAGCCCCCCGCGCCTCAATGCCCGGCGTCCCCTGCCTTTTGCCCGCGCACGGCACGGATCAGCGGGTTGATCCCTTTCGCCACGACCGGAGTGAGGATCAGGCCATAAACGAGGCCGAAAATGCCATCGAAAAACGCGGTGACGCCCCATTGGACAAAACCTTGCGCCGCAGCGGCCGCCTCCGCCGCAAGAACGGACACATGATGGATCGCCTCATAGGGCTGATGCATCCCCAGCTCGTGCAACCCATGGATCACGATGGAGCCTCCGACCCAGATCATCGCCGCCGTGCCGACGATCATCAGGAGCTTCATGAACAGCGGCATGAATTTGACGATGCCGCGCCCCAGCGCACGCGTCACGGAGAGCCGTCCGACCCGGCTGAGCCAGAGACCGAAATCGTCCGCCTTCACGATCAGCGCCACACCGCCATACACCACCGCCGTGATGATGAGCCCGGCCAGCGCCAGCGCACCTGCCTCGACCCAGATCGACTGGCCCGGTTCGAGAGCGGCGAGGATGATGGTCATGATTTCGGCGGAGAGGATGAAATCGGTTTTCACCGCACCCGCCACCTTTTGCTCCTCGAGATGGCTCGGATCGCCATTCATCACCTGCCCGTCGGCATGCGGCGTGTGCGGCTTGAACAGGTGATAGACCTTTTCCGCGCCCTCGAAACACAGGTAGGAGCCGCCAAGCATCAAGAGCGGCGTGATCAGCCAGGGCGCAAAGCTCGACAGCAGAAGCGCCAGCGGCAACAGGATCACCAGCTTGTTGCGGACCGAACCGAGCGCGATCTTGCCCACGATGGGCAATTCACGCGCAGGAGCAAAGCCATGGACGTATTTCGGCGTCACCGCCGCGTCGTCGATCACCGCGCCGGCTGCCTTGGCCGAGGCCTTGGCCGCCTGCCCGGCCACGTCATCGACCTGCGCCGCCGCCACTTTCGCAATCCCTGCGACATCGTCCAGAAGAGCCAGAAGGCCGCTCATGCCAATCCCCTTTGTCAAAGCTTTGCCGCAATGTAGGCGGCGCGGGCAACGAGGCAAAGCCCCCGAAGCGGGGAATTTTGCCGCGTCCGCATGCATCTTCGTCACAGGCCGCCGTTTTCTGGCATCCCCCTTTGAGCATTTCTGCGACGCCTCGCCCCTTGCACCCGCCGCCCCGACAGGGCAAGAAGTCAGGTGAGTTCCAAATTTTCAAGAAAACGGGCAAGATCATGGACGCGACCGCAAAACCGACCGAAACCATTTCCGTTCGCGATGTTTTCGGCATCGACACCGACATGACCGTGAAAGGCTTCGCCGAGCCGACCGACCGCGTGCCCGCGCTTGACCCGACCTACAAATTCGATCCGGACACCACGCTGGCGATCCTTGCCGGCTTTTCCCACAACCGCCGCGTGATGATCCAGGGCTATCACGGCACCGGCAAATCCACCCATATCGAACAGGTCGCCTCCCGGCTGAACTGGCCCTCCGTGCGCGTCAACCTCGACAGCCACATTTCCCGGATCGACCTGATCGGGAAAGACGCGATCAAGCTCGTGGACGGCAAGCAGATCACCGTGTTTCAGGAAGGCATCCTGCCCTGGGCCCTGCGCAACCCCTGCGCCATCGTGTTCGACGAATACGATGCGGGCCGCGCCGACGTGATGTTCGTGATCCAGCGCGTGCTGGAAACCGACGGCAAACTCACCCTTCTGGACCAGAACGAGGTGATCACGCCGAACCCGTATTTCCGCCTCTTCGCCACGGCCAACACCGTCGGCCTCGGCGACACGACGGGTCTTTATCACGGCACGCAACAGATCAACCAAGCGCAGATGGACCGCTGGTCGCTCGTCGCCACGCTCAACTACCTGAGCCACGACGCCGAAGCCGCCATCGTCCTGTCGAAAGCGCCGCATTACAACAATGAAAAAGGCCGCAAGCAGATCAACCAGATGGTTGCCGTGGCCGATCTCACTCGTACTGCCTTCATGAACGGCGATCTTTCGACCGTGATGAGCCCGCGGACGGTGATCACATGGGCGCAGAACGCGGAGATCTTCCGCAACATCGGCTATGCTTTCCGCCTGACCTTCCTCAACAAATGCGATGAGTTGGAACGTCAGACCGTGGCCGAGTTCTATCAACGCTGTTTCGATGAAGAACTGCCCGAGTCGGCGGTCTCTCTGGCCGGGTAATCTCTCCGCCATTCCATGCGTCAAAGCGGGCCTTCGGGTCCGCTTTTTCTTTGTGACCAAAGGCGTAACGCAACGCACGCCGTGGTTAAACGGCTGGCAACCAATTTGTGCCACGCTCTCTGCCATGCGTGGACTTGCGATCATACTCGCCGCGACAGTCACAACCCTGCTTGCGGCCCTGCCCGCCCCGGCCATCCCGGCTCGGGAGATGGATCCTATCGCGCGTGAGTTCGCCTATTGCGTAGGGCGTCTTTCGGCCACGATGGAGCACCAATGGCTGCTCTCCGATCCCGCCTCCGATCTGACCGAACGCCAACGCGGCGCGATGATTTCGCTGTTGGAAACGGTCAGCCCGCCCGATCAGGGGGGGCGCGCTGATGACCCTTCGACTTTCGGCAAAATTCGCCCATGCCGATCTGTTGCGCCGCGTCGCGTTCGAACAGGACCCGGCGCACGCCGAAACTACACAGAAGTACGCCGGAAACGCGCTTGGACGATGTCTCTCTCTGATCCTGACCTAGCGCCAAATCGTATATCTCGCGTATATACAAATTCCTTGCCAGACTCGCAAAACGCGCCTAGCCTCAATGTAACACTTCGATGACAAGGACAAACACAGAGACAGACCATGCCCGAATTTCTCCACAGGTTTTCGATGCGAAAGACCCTTTGGGCGCTGGTGTTGCCCGCGCTGTGGAATGCTGTGTGGATACCTGCGGCGCAGGGCGCGCCTCAAAGCGATCCTCCGGTCGATCCTCGGGCAGACAATCCTTTGGCCCGCGATTTCGCCTATTGCGCCGGGCGGCTCTCGGCGGAGGCCGCGCATCGCGAAGACCGGGAGTTGATGGCGCTCAAACGCGCGATGCAAGACCTGCTTGCCGCCGTCATTGCACCGGAGACCGCGCCCTCCTATGAGGAATTGCGCATCGCGGGCCACGTCTCTCAGACCGAACTTCTGGCCTTGTCGCGGTTTTCCTTCGACACGGAAGAAGCGCATCGGGCCGAGACGCTGGCGGAAAGCAACATCCGCCACTGTCGGAACATGTTGCTGGGCGGCTAAACTTCCTGAGTTGCGCAAAGAAAAAGGCCCGCTTTCGCGGGCCTTTCTGCCTGATAAATGTGCGTGATTTTATAAGAATTATGCGTCGCGGGCAGCTTTGGTGGCTTTGGTCCACCAGGCCAGATCGCCCAGCATGGCTTCGACGGAGGGCAGAATGCCCGCTTCGATCTCGCTCATCTCGCCATTGGCACCCAGCGGCGAAACCTTGAAGAAATCGGAACCGGAAATGTAGACGGCGGAGCGCACCGGCACCATTTGCAGGTTGATCACCACGGCGCGCAGATGCTCGACGGCACGGGCCGCACCGACTGCACCATAGCCCATGACAGCGGCGGGTTTGCGGACCCATTCCTTACCGGCCTGATCCAGCGCGTTTTTCAGCGAGGCCGGGATCGAGGAGTTGTATTCCGGCGTCACGAAGATATAGCCGTCGAATTCGGCCATTTTTTCCTGCCATTTGATCGCGTTCTCATCCGAGGACGGCATCCAGAGGTTGGAAGCCATTTCGTTGAACATCGGCAGATCGAAATCTTTCAGATCGACGAGCTCGAAATCAAGCTCAGAGGACAGCTCTTGCGCCTTGGAGAACAGCCACTGGGCCGGTTTGTCCGCGAAACGAGCATCGCGGGTGGAGCCGATGACGATGGCAATCTTGGGATTGGACATGTTGAATTCCTTTTCACGGCACGCCGGTTGGAAAAACAATCGAGGGAGGAGCGCACCTTTGCGCCAGTCGTAAATCCGCACAGGGCCGCGCATCAATGCCAATCTCTGCGCACAAACACACAAAACCTGTGCGACCTCGCGCCGACCCTGTTGCGCATCTCTTTCGCTTGCCCGGCCCCGCGCCGCGTGATTTAACGAAGCCATGAAAAAGCCCAGCGACAACCCGGCAGATCCCTTCAAGAAAGCGCTCGCGGAAGCGACCAAAGTGCTGGCCGACGACAGCGAGTTGACGGTCACCTACACGATGGACCCCTCGGGCCTCTCCGGCGACACGATGCGCCTGCCGCAAGTGTCGCGGCGGATGTCGAAAGAAGAGGTGCTGATCGCGCGCGGCACGGCCGATGCGCTGGCGCTACGCCACAAGTTCCACAACGAGGCCACTTTCCAGCGCTACGCCCCGCCAGGCCAGATGGCTTTTGACATTTATAACGCTCTGGAGAGCGCGCGCTGCGAAGCGGCGGGAGCGCGTTACATGCCCGGCACCGCGGGCAATATCGACGCCAAGATCGGAAACGAGGCGCTGCGGCGCGGTTATGACGGCATTTCCCGGCGCGAAGATGCGCCGCTCGCTCAGGCCATGGGCTATTACCTGCGGGAAAAGGCCACCGGACGCACCATGCCGGACGCGGCGGAAAACATCCTCGATCTCTGGCGCGACTTCATAGACGGCCAGACTCAGGACACGTTCGAGGACCTCGACAGCCTTCTGGAAGATCAACAGGGCTTTGCCCGCCTCGCCCGCCGCGTGATCGAGGAACTGGGCTATGGCGATCAGCTTGGTGACGACCCGGATCAGACCGATCCCGAAGAGGACCAGAGCGCCGAGACCGACGAGCAGGAGGAAGAGCCCGACAGCCAGGGCGAAGAGCAGGACCAGGACGACGAGAACGAGGCCAGCGCCGAGGACAGCCAGGAACAGCAGCAGGACATGCAGGAGGCTTCCGTCTCCTCCGACGACATGGCCGACGAGGAGTTCTCGGAAGAGGTCGAGCTGCCGCAGGACGAGGCCGATGTCGAGCCGCCGCAACCCGCCCCCGTCTCCGATGCCGATCCGAATTATCAGGTGTTCACCTCCGCCCATGACGAAGAGATCATGGCCGAGGAGCTCGCGGAACCCGCCGAGCTCGAACGCCTGCGCGCCTATCTCGACCAGCAGCTCGAACCGCTCAAAGGTGCCGTGTCGCGCCTCGCGAACAAACTGCAACGTCGTCTTCAGGCACAGCAGAACCGGTCGTGGGAATTCGACCTCGAAGAGGGCATTCTCGACGCCGGGCGTCTGGCGCGTGTGGTGGCGAACCCGACGACGCCCCTGTCCTTCAAGGTCGAAAAAGACACGGAATTCCGCGACACGGTGGTGACGCTGCTTCTGGACAACTCCGGCTCGATGCGCGGTCGCCCGATCTCCATCGCCGCAATCTGTGCCGATGTTTTGGCGCGCACGCTGGAGCGCTGCAGCGTCAAGGTCGAGGTGTTGGGCTTTACCACACGGGCTTGGAAAGGCGGGCTGTCGCGCGAGGAATGGCTGGCCGCCGGTCGCCCGCAACAGCCGGGCCGGTTGAACGATCTGCGCCACATCGTCTACAAATCCGCCGACGCGCCGATGCGTCGAACGCGGGCCAATCTCGGCCTGATGATGAAAGAGGGACTGCTCAAGGAAAACATCGACGGTGAGGCGCTTGAATGGGCGCACCGGCGGATTTCTGCACGGCCTGAGGCGCGCAAGATCCTCATGGTGATTTCCGACGGCGCGCCGGTCGATGACAGTACCTTGTCGGTCAACCCTGCGAATTATCTGGAAAAACACCTGCGCGACGTGATCGCCATGGTCGAAAAACGCCGTCAGGTCGAGCTTCTGGCCATCGGCATCGGCCATGACGTCACGCGATACTACAACCGCGCCGTGACCATCACCGACGCCGAACAACTGGCCGGCGCGATGACCGAACAGCTCGCCTCGCTCTTCGACAGCGATCCGCGCGCCCGCGCCCGTGTCATGGGCATGCGCCGCGCCTCCTGAGCGGGGCCGTCCGAAATGTGAACAACCGAAAGGACCATTGCAAAATGTTCCAAAGCTTTGACGTGACCGCGCGACCGGAACAGGCCGCTCCCCGCGTGACTGCCCTGCGCGCAGAAATGCAGGAAATCGGCCTCGACGCCTTCATTGTGCCCCGCGCAGATGCCCATCAGGGGGAATATGTCGCCCCCTGCGACGACCGACTGGCCTGGCTCACGGGTTTCACCGGATCGGCGGGCTTCGCCGTCATCCTTGCGGGCCGCGCGGCGGTGTTCACCGACGGGCGCTACACGGTGCAGGTCCGTGCACAATGCGATCCGGCGATTTTCGACTATGTCGACTGGCCCGCGACGACACTAGCGGACTGGATTCTGGCGAGCGATGTGCAGAAGATCGGCTTTGACCCGTGGCTGCACACCATACGCGAAATCGAGGGGCTGCGATGCGCGCTCGAAGGCACCGGCAAGGAGTTGATCGCCAGCCCCAATCTGGTCAATCGCATCTGGAAAGACCGCCCCGACCGCCCCGCCGAACCGGTCAGCGTGCAGCCGTTCGAGCTTTCGGGCAAAACCTCAGAGGAAAAATTTGCTCAAATCGGCGCGGCGGTCGCCGCAACCGGCGCGGAGGCGGTGGTGCTCACCCTACCCGACAGCATTTCCTGGCTGCTGAACATTCGCGGATCGGACATTGCGCACAACCCGGTGGTGCAGACCTTTGCCATTCTGACCACCACAGGTCGCTTGCAACTCTTTGACGATGCCTCAAAATATGCTCATCTCGGGCCAGATCCACGGATTTCCCTGCGCCCGCGCTCCGAGTTTTCCGAGGCTCTGGGCGAGGTGACAGGCAAGGTTCTGGTCGATCCCGGATCGGCGCCGCAGGCGGTCAAGACGCTGCTGAAACAGGCCCGGATCGTCGCGGGCGAAGACCCCTGCATCCTGCCAAAAGCCTGTAAAACGCCGGAAGAAATCGCGGGCACGCGCGAGGCGCATTTGCGCGACGGGGCGGCAATGGTCGAATTCCTCGCATGGTTGTCGGAACAGGCACCACAGGACCTGACCGAGATCGAGGTTGTGAAACACCTCGAAGCCTGCCGGGCGGCGACGAACCGGCTCAAGGAGATTTCCTTCGACACCATCTGCGGCTCCGGCCCAAATGGCGCCATCGTGCATTACCGGGTGACGGAGGACACCAACCGCGCGCTGAAAGAGGGCGAGCTTCTGCTGATCGACAGCGGCGCGCAATATCAGGACGGCACAACCGACATCACCCGCACCGTCGCTCTGGGCGATCCGGGCGCGGAGGAACGCGCGGCCTTCACCGCCGTGTTGCAGGGCATGATCGCGATCTCCACGGCGCGGTTTCCGCGCGGCGTGGCGGGCAGCCATCTCGACGCGCTGGCCCGTGCGCCCCTGTGGCGCATGGGACGGGATTACGACCACGGTACGGGCCACGGCGTCGGCGCCTATCTGTCGGTCCACGAAGGCCCGCAACGGATTTCGCGCCTCTCGGCCCTGTCGCTTCGTGAAGGCATGATCCTGTCGAACGAGCCCGGCTATTATCGCGAGGGTGCCTATGGCATCCGCATTGAGAACCTGATCGTGGTGACCCCTGCTCCGCCGCTCGAGAGCGCCGATCCGCAACGCGACATGCTGAGCTTCGAGACGCTGACATGGGTGCCGATCGACCGCCGCCTGATCCTCGCCGATGAGCTTGCGCCTTGGGAGCGGGACTGGCTCAACGATTACCACGATGAAGTCTGGGACAAGCTCAAGGACCGGGTGTCGGAACCGGCACGCGCCTGGCTGCGGCAAGCGGTTGCACCAGTCTGACATATACCTGATGCAATAACCCTGATAAGGTCTGTGCGAAAACAGATAAGAAGACGAACAAAAGGACGAGAACATGGGAGATCACATCACAATCCGCCCGGCGAGCGGCAAATGGGTCGTGCGGGCGGGCGGCGCCGTGTTGGGGGAGACCGACCGGGCGCTGGAGCTGAGCGAAGGAGAGTTCCCGCCGGTGATCTATTTCCCGCGCGAGGACCTTGCCATGGCCTTTCTCGAACCGACCGAGATCGTCTCCGTCTGCCCGTTCAAGGGCGAGGCGAAACACTTTGATATTCATACGAAATCCGTCGTGATCGCCAATGCGGCATGGTCCTACGAAGACCCAAAACCTCGCGCCGCCGAGGTCAAAGGCTACGTCGCTTTCTACCCGCAAAAGGCGGCTGTCGAACAGCTTTGACAGACAAACGCCGTCCATGGGAGCTCTCTCTTGGACGGCGTTCCCAGCGGTCGGCAAAGTGTCGGACTTCTGTCGGACTTTTGTCGGACCCTGCTCCGAGTACGGGAAGACACCAGAGCACTCCGTGAACATGGACTTTGTTTGAACCCTATGATGTCTTTTCAGATCACATGAACCACATGCGGCGGGACGAAATGATCGACAGATATGTCTCGCCAATTTCAGGATTTGAAACCATCGCAGACGCTCACGCAAGGCGCGTTTGAGGTGTAAAGGGGGCTTCCTGACGTTCTCTGCGCTCAGGACGAACGACCACTTAGCGTAAGTCTCCGATGAACCTGAAGGCGGTTCGCCCATTCGCGTGCCCACATGAGCCATCCGGGCGAGCGACGAATTCTTCGACGCAAATTTATTTCAGTCCGGCTGAAACTATTCCACACCACACGCCGTGTCTCCTCGGTAGCTGCGAAAGAAAGCGGCTCATTCAGAGAGGAGACTAAAATGAAAACCATGTCCAAACTGGCAACCGCCGCCGCAGCCTTGACCATTGCAACCGCGGCCTATGCTGAAAACCCGATGGTGGGTGGCGCGCCCATGTTCGAGACCAAGAACATCGTTGAGAACGCGGTGAACTCGGCAGATCACACCACCCTGGTCGCCGCTGTTCAGGCCGCAGGTCTGGTCGAGACGCTGCAAGGCCCCGGCCCGTTCACAGTCTTTGCCCCCGTGAACGATGCCTTTTCTGCCCTTCCGGCGGGAACGGTGGAGACGCTCCTGAAACCGGAAAACAAGGACATGCTCGTCAAAGTGCTGACGGCGCATGTGGTGGCCGGTGACTGGTCCGCAGCACAGATCGCACGTCAAGCGCGCGCCTCAGCCGATGGCTTTTATCACTTCAATGCTGTCTCGGGCGACGCCCTGTCGGCACAGGTCAAAGGCAACAATGTATATATCTACGACGAAAGCGGCAACGCCGCTCGCGTGACCATTGCAGATGTCGATCAGTCGAACGGCGTGATCCACGTTGTCGACACCGTCCTCGTTCCGAAGTAAGTCGGACAGATCCGCTCGGATGGGCCAAGCACATTTGGCAGGCCTATCCGGGCATTTTCTAATGGAAACGCAGAACATTTCTTTTGACGACGGGGGCCGTCCTGATCGCGCTGGCACCTGCCGTTGTTTTGCCGAATGGCCGTTGGAGTAAGCTGACTATATCGTGGGCTCGAAGGTTGCTCTGGGCCGAAGCGTCAACCTGATGGCGAGCGCAGAGCTTCGGACCCATGTCCGATTGTGCGCCAGACACCCCCCATGCTTCGTCAGATCCCTCACGAATGCTCTTCCGCCGCCGTTTCGGCCAGTTTGCGCGAGAACACCCGGAGCGCATCGACCTGGAACAGCGCACCATGCAGTTCCGGCCCGGTGTCCTCGTGCAGCGTCACGACGGGAACGAAGATCAGGTTGTTCTTCTCGAACAAGGGCATGGCACGTTCCAGCGTGGCGTTGGGAGAGATGTAAATCCCCTGCCCGATCAGCTCCTTGCAAGCCTCTTCCGTGGCGGCGCGCGGCGCGTCGGGTTTGCGGTAGCATTGGTGGACGCGCACGGTGGCGAGCAAATAGGCCTGCGGTCCGGCGGCGAGGTGGACGCCGCGACGTTCGAGCTGGGTGAGGAAGAAAGAGCGGTCGACGAGGCGCGAGGCCAGCGCGGTCGAGAGCGACACGGCGACCATCACGGCCAGCCCGGTTTGCCAGTCGCCGGTGAGTTCGAAGACGATCAAAGTTGTTGAGATCGGCGCGCCGAGGACGGCCGCCGCCACCGCCCCCATCCCCGCCAGCGCATAGAGCGTGACCGTGCCGGAAACGTCGGGGAAGATCCCGGTGGCGATCAGCCCGAAGGACAGGCCGGTGAGCGCGCCGACCATGAGCGCGGGGGAAAATACGCCCCCGCCCATGCGCCCCGCCATGGTGATCGCGACGGCAATGACCTTGAGTACGGCATAGACCACAGCCTGCCAGAGGATCAGTTGCCCGGTGAGGGCGGCGGAGGTGGTTTCATAGCCGACGCCGATGATATGCGGAAAGAAGATCGCGATACAGCCGAGCAAAAGCCCCGCTGCCGCAGGCCGCAGCACGGGCGGCAGGTGCAGTTTTTCCTGCACCCAGGAGCCGAAATCGTCAGCCATGAAAATCGTGCGCATCAGCAGCACGGCGACGAGGCCGGACAGGAGCCCGAGCATGAGAAAGGCGGGCAGTTCGACATAGAAGGACAGCGCCCCGTCATCGGCGAGGGTGAACTCGGTGACGCCACCGAATTCTATCCGATTGATCACCGTACCTGCGACGGAGGCGATGGCGATGGGGGCGAAGGCATGAACGGCGAAATGGCGCAGCACCACTTCGAGGGCGAAAAGCGCGCCCGCAATCGGTGCGTTAAAGGAGGCGGAGACGGCGGCGGCGACGGCGCAGCCCAGGAGATCGCGCCCGGTGATGCCGTCGGCGTGGAGGCGGTTCGAGACCCATGTGGCGATGACGCCTGCAAGGTGGACCACGGGGCCTTCGCGGCCCGAGGAGCCGCCGGTGGAGAGGGTGATGAGAGAGGCCGCGGCGGAGGCGAGGCCCGCGCGTTTTTCGACCCGACCGTCGTTGAGGGCCGCGCCTTCGATCACATCGGCGACGGAACGCACACGGCCGTCGGGGGTGAACCAGTTGAGGATGATGCCGACGACCAGCCCGCCGATCACCGGCAGGGCGAGCACCCAGAACCACGGCAGGTCGCGGGCGACCGTGTGCAGATGGCGCAGATCGTGCGTGCCGTAGAGAAAGGCCTGAAGTTTCTCGATCCCGAGGCGGAAGAACAGCGCGGCCCCGCCCGAGGCGATGCCGATGACCAGCGCGATGAACCAGAACTGGATCTGGCTCGGACCGCGACGGCGGATCAACATCAGGGTGTCGCGCAGCCCGTCGCGGATCTCGTTCAGCGCCTTGGCCGGATAGGCCGGTTTTTCCTCTGACATCCCCGCCCCTTCCAGACGCATTCGACCGCCACCGCCCGGACCTGTCGTTTCGGTCCGCTTTTCCCGACCGCTCGCTTCCTTTATGGTCGCCGGACCCCAACAGACAGCGAGTCGACCATGATTTCCGAAACCGTATATGCCGAGCTTTCCACCGTTCTAGAGGGTCGGATCAGCCGATCCAAGTCCGAACTGGACCAGCACGGGCTGTCGGAGACGTGGTTTCCGCCGACCCCACCGGAGGCCGTGGCCTATCCCGAGACCACCGAAGAGGTCTCCGAACTGATGAAGATTTGTCACGCCCATGAGGTCCCGGTGACAGGCTTTGGCGCGGGCACGTCTCTGGAGGGCCAGACGCTTGCGGTGAAGGGCGGTCTCGTCGTGGACTTCTCGCGGATGAACCGGGTCATCCGGGTCAACGACGCGGATATGGACGCGGTCGTCCAGCCCGGCATCACCCGCGAGGCGCTCAATGTCGAGCTTCGGACCACGGGGCTGATGTTTCCGGTCGATCCGGGGGCCAATGCAAGCCTTGGCGGCATGGCGATGACGCGGGCCTCGGGGACGACGGCGGTGAAATACGGCACGATGAAGGAAAATGTCATCGGGCTCGAGGTGGTGCTGGCCGACGGGACGGTGATTCACACCGGTTCGCGGGCGCGCAAATCGGCCTCGGGTTATGATCTCACCTCGCTTTTCGTTGGCTCCGAAGGCACGCTGGGCCTGATCACGGAAATGACCGTGCGGCTTCATGGTCAGCCGGAGGCGATCTCCGCCGCCGTTTGTTCGTTTGACGAAATCAGCCCCGCGGTGCAGGCCGTAATCGCCACCATTCAGGTCGGGCTGCCGATGGCGCGGATCGAATTTCTCGATGCGGAAAGCGTCGACGCGGTGAACAAATATTCCGGTGCCGATTTCCCGCTCAAACCGCATCTCTTCGTCGAGTTCCACGGCTCGGAGAGCGGAGTGGCCGAACAGGTCGAGATGTTCGGCGAGATCGTGCATGAATTCGGTGGTTCGGATTTCCAATGGGCCTCGAAAGCGGAGGATCGCAACGCGCTCTGGACCATGCGTCACCATGCCTATTGGGCCTGTCTGGCGCTCCGGAAAGGCGCGAAGGCGGTGGTGACGGATATTTCCGTGCCGATCTCGAAACTGGCGCAGGCGGTGGAGGAAACCGCGGCGGATATTGCGGCTTCGCCCATCGACGGGCCGATTCTCGGCCATGTCGGCGACGGCAATTTCCATGCGATCCTGCTGGTCGACCCGAACGACGCCGAAGAGATCAAGCTGGCGAAAGATCTGGCGCATCGCATGGCCGAACGCGCGCTGGCGCTCGGCGGCACGATCACCGGCGAACATGGCATCGGCATGGGCAAGAAAAGCCTTATGGCAGAGGAACATGGCGCGGCCTGGGGCCTCATGGGGCAGATCAAGGCGGCGATGGACCCGAAGAACATCCTAAATCCGGGCAAGATGGTGCCCTGAGCCGCGTTCCGCAAGAGAAAGCAGGCGCGAAAAGGTCCCCCCTTTCGCGCCGTTTTCGTGAAACAAAGCCACTCGGAATATGCGGGCAGCTTAGCAAGACATCATTAAACTTCCGTGAAAATGCGACGGGCGACCTGTTCAACACGCCCAAAGCGCTCAGGTTAAGTCAGCGTGCCAAAAGCGCACGGGCCGCCTCACGCGCCGCTTCCGTGATCGTGTCGCCCGAGAGCATCCGCGCCAGCTCATCAATCCGGTTGTCCGCATCGAGCGGCGTCACCTCGGACAACGTCATCCCCGCCTCGACCCGTTTCGCGACGCGCCAGTGATGACCGCCAAGGGCCGCGACCTGCGGGCTGTGGGTGACGACGAGCACCTGCCCCTCGTCCGAGAGCGCCTTGAGGCGGCGGCCTACGGCATCGGCGGTCGCGCCACCGACGCCGCGGTCGATCTCGTCGAAAATCATCGTCACACCGGTCTGATCGCGGGTGAGACAGACCTTGAGCGCCAACAGGAAGCGCGACAGCTCACCGCCCGAGGCGATCTTGTTCAAAGGCCCCGCGGGCGCCCCGGGGTTGGTCGCCACGGTGAAGGCCACGGCGTCACGACCTTCGGGGCCCGGTTCGCCGGGGGTGATCTCGGTCGCAAACACCGCCCGCTCCATCTTGAGCGGAGCCAGTTCGCGGCCCATCATCGCGTCGAGCTCCTGCGCCGCTTTCATGCGGGCCTCGGTGAGCGCCATGGCGGCGGCGTCATAGGCAGATTCGGCGTCACGTACGGTTTTGCCAAGCTTCGCCAGATCGCCTTCCCCGCCATCGAGGGCGGCGAGTTTCTCTCGCAGACCGTCGGCAAAGGAGCCAAGCTCGTCGGGCAGTACATTGTGTTTGCGCGCGAGACCGCGAATGGCGAAAAGCCGCTCTTCGACCCGCTCCAACTCATGCGGATTGAATTGCAATGCTTCGATACAATCCTCGACGCCCGCTTGCGCCTCCGCCAGTTCGTTGAGCGCCCGGCCCAGCGCGTCGATCGCCGCGTCCAGCCGCCCGTCGGCGCGATCAGACGCCCCTTCGAGCCATTTCAGCGCATCCGTCAACATCCCTTCGCCGCCATCGTAGGACAGGGCCTGATGGGCTTTCGCCACATCGCCAGCGATCTTTTCCGCCGATTGCATCAGCCGGCGTTCGGCGTCGAGTTTGGCCTCCTCGCCCGGCTCCGGGTTCAGCCCGTCAAGCTCGCCCACCGCATGACGAAGGAACTCTTCCTCGGATTTCAAGGCGGCCTGCCGGGTCTCAGCCTCGGCAAGCGCTTTGCGTGCGGCACTTAGGGCTTTCCAAGCGCCGCGCGATGTTTCCAGAAGCGGCGCCATGCCGCCGAAGGCATCGAGCAAAAGCCGGTGCCCGCGCGGGTTCAGAAGCCCGCGGTCGTCATGTTGACCATGCAATTCCACGAGAACGTCGGACAGCCGCCGCAGCACATCGCCCGAGACCCGCCGATCATTGACCCATGCAGTCTTGCGCCCGTCCGCCGTATTGACCCGGCGCAGGATCAGCTCACCGTCGTCGGTGTCCATGCCCAGCTCGGCCAGAACCTCTTCGGCATCGTGGCCTCTCGGCAGATCGAACACCGCCGTGACCTCGCCCTGCGCCGCGCCCGTGCGCACTAGATCGGCGCGCCCGCGCCAGCCGAGGACAAAGCCGAGACTGTCGAGGAGGATGGATTTGCCCGCGCCGGTCTCGCCGGTCAAGACATTGAGACCCGGCTGAAATTCCAATTCCAGCCGGTCGATGATCAGCATGTCCCGGATGTCGAGACTTCTCAGCATGGGGGTCTGAGCCTCAGAGCCATTCGCCGCGGATCATCTGACGATAGATCGCGCCAAGCCAGTTGTTCTCGAAGACTTTCGGTTCCAGCCCCTGCCCGGTCAGCAGCTTGTAGCTGTGCTGATACCATTCGGAGGACTGGTAGTTGTGACCCAGAATCGCGCCTGCGGTCTGTGCCTCTTCGGTGAGACCCAGCGACAGGTAGCTTTCGACCAGACGATGCAACGCCTCCGGCGTATGCTGGGTGGTCTGGAACTGTTCCACCACCACACGGAAACGATTCACGGCGGCAGTGTAATGTTTCTTTTTCAGATAATAGCGCCCGATCTCCATTTCCTTCGCCGCGAGGTGGTCGAAGGCGAGATCGAATTTCAGGATCGCGGAGCGGGCATATTCGCTGTTGGGATAGCGTTCAATGACCACACGCAGCGCCTGCAGCGCCTGGAAGGTGAGGCCCTGATCGCGCCCCACGTCGTCGATCTGGTCGTAATAGGACAGGGCCAGCAGATACTGGGCATAGGCGGCATCTTCGTCCGCCGGGTAGAAGTCGAGGAAACGCTGTGCCGCAACACGGGCGTTCTCATAATCCTTGTCGCGGTGATAGGAGAAGGCCTGCATGATCAACGCGCGCTTGGCCCAGTCGGAATAGGGATAAAGCCGCTCCACCTCGCCGAAATAGAAGGCCGCATCGCCGAAATCCTTTTGCGTGATCTCGAACTCGGCCCGCTCATAGATGTCATCCGCCGGATAGCCCTCGAGGTTCTCGCGCGGCGAATAATTCCCGCAGGCCGTCAGAAAAGCCATGGAAACACCGAGCGTTAAAGCCAGTTTGCCTGTTTTACATGCCGTCATGAAAGGCCCTACCCTCACCGTTCACCGCCCGTTTGACCGGGTCGTGTCCACACTCCTAGCACAGAAAAATCCGGTGCAAAACGCCTTAACGGCGGAAAAGTCATCACGGCATGGAGAGTGTGCTTTGTGCGGCCAGTTTGCCCCCTGGCCTTCCCCCTGCCTCGCCCCGGTTTCCCCGCCCGGACGCACCGGGCATGGGGAGGGAGATCAGGCGCAGACCGCCAGATCGGCAGGGCTGACGCCCGCGCCGGGAAGCCGCGCGGCGGTGGCCGCATCGACGGTGACGAAAGCCCAGGCACCGGGCGTGTCGAACAGCTTGCGCAGAAGCTTGTTGGTCACCGCATGGCCCGCCTTTTCGCCGACATAACGGCCAAGGATCGGCGCGCCCGCAAGGTAGAGATCGCCCAGAGCGTCGAGCATCTTGTGACGCACCGGCTCGTCATCATGGCGCAGACCGCCCGGAGAAAGCACCGCATCGCCATCGACCACCACGGCGTTCTCGAAGGTGCCACCAAGGGCCAGACCGTTTTCGCGCATGTAATCGACGTCCGCCTTGCGGCAGAAGGTGCGACAGTTCGACAGTTCGCGGACGAACGCACCATTGGCCATCACCAGATGCTTGTCCTGAACGCCGATCGCCGGGTCGGCGAAGTCGATGTGAAAGTCGATCTCCATCGTCTCGGACGGCTCGAGACGGGCGCGCGCCGTGTCGGTGACAAGCTCGACGGGCTTGAGGATTTTCAGCGCGCGGGTCGGGCCGTCCTGACGGCGCAGACCGGCGGCGAGAATAGCGTCGACGAAGGGCGCGGCAGAACCGTCGAGAATCGGCACTTCCGGCCCGTCGACGGTGATCACCGCATTGCCGATGCCACAGCCCGCAAGCGCGGCCATGATGTGTTCGATGGTCGAAAGCTCGACCCCCTCGTCGTTGCGGATCAGCGTGCAAAGCTGAGAGGGAACGACCGCGTCCCAACGCGCCGGGATCAGCGCATCGCGGGTGTCCGACGCATCGGCTTCGATGTCGGACCGCAGGAAGGTGATGCCGCTGTTGGCGGGCGCTGGCAGGATATCCATGCGCACGGGGGCGCCGGAGTGGAGCCCCACACCGTCGAAGCGAATTCGTTTTGCAACTGTGCTCTGCACCACCGGCCTCACAATCTTTCAATCTTGTTGCGCATCGGAGTTCGCGGACAGATTTGGGTTTCTCCGCGCCGACGCGTCTTGTTAACCCGCACCTAACCAATCCGGTTCACCAAGCTCAACTCAATCTTTGTAACCGATTGAAACATGGTCACGCGGAGAGAGGCAAAAACCCGCGCACATCTTTGCCGAAACGCGGCAACTCCCTTGAAACAAAAGAAAAAGGCCGCCTTCTGGCGACCTTTCAAATGCTGCAATCTTCGTGAATGTGATCTTGAGACCGGGGCCTCAAAGCGCTCCACTCACGGATTTATGTCAGTTCGCCTGACGACGCAGGAAGGCCGGGATTTCGATCTTTTCCTGCTCCGGGTTCGGATCCTGATCCTCGTCATAGGCCTGATGCACCTGCGGGCGGACCTGCGGCTGGGCACCGAAACGGGCCTGCGGCTGCGGTGCCGCGGAACGGGCTTCCGGCTCATTGTGCCCGGTCATGCGTCCGATCAGCGAGTTGATCCCGAAGCGACCACCCTTGGCTTCCGCGGCGGGCTGCTGATGCTGCGGCGCGGGCTGGTGCTGCTGCGGACGCATGTCGGCCCGGGGCTGTTTCGACACGGCGGCCTGCAGACGGGCCAGAGCCTCCGGCGAAGGCGTGCCCGGTGCGGGAGCGCGCGGAGCAACGAAGCTTTCGGCTTCGGGCTCGTGCATCGCCGGTTGCGGCATCGGCTGCGGACGCGGCTGATAGGCGGGCGGCGGCAGATCGTCGTCGAGCGCACGGAACTCTTCGCGGCGCTCTTCACGACGGTGGCTTTCCTGCGGATCGAACACGTCGAGGGTCGGCTGAGCCGGTTCGGCCGCATGTTCCACCGCAGCGGCGGCTGCGACGGCGGCGGGCGCGGCCTGCTCCATCTTCTCTTCGACCACATCCGGGGTTTGCAGCGGCTCGGCCAGACGGCGACGCGGCACCGGCATTTCTTCGAGCGTCGTGCGGGCGTCAATGCCCGTGGCCACCACGGAGACGCGCATCGCGCCGTCCATATCGGTGTCCAGCGTGGAGCCGACGATGATGTTGGCGTCCGGATCGACCTCTTCACGGATGCGGTTCGCGGCTTCGTCCAGTTCGAACAGGGTCAGGTCGTAGCCACCGGTGATGTTGATCAGCACGCCTTTCGCGCCTTTGAGCGAAATCTCGTCGAGGAGCGGGTTGGCGATGGCTTTTTCGGCGGCCTGAATGGCGCGATCTTCGCCGGTCGCATCGCCCGTGCCCATCATCGCCTTGCCCATTTCGTCCATCACGGAACGTACATCGGCGAAGTCGAGGTTGATGAGGCCCGGACGGACCATCAGGTCGGAGATGCCCTTGACGCCTTGGTAAAGCACGTCATCGGCCATGGAGAAGGCCTCGGTGAAGGTGGTTTTCTCGTTGGCGAGACGGAACAGGTTCTGGTTCGGAATCACGATCAGCGTGTCGACCATCTTCTGAAGCTGATCGACGCCCTCGTCGGCCTGACGCATGCGTTTCGCGCCTTCGAACTGGAACGGCTTGGTCACGACGCCGACGGTCAGCACGCCCAGTTCACGGGCAGCCTGCGCGATGATCGGAGCGGCGCCTGTGCCAGTGCCACCGCCCATGCCGGCGGTGATGAAGCACATGTGGGCCCCTGCCAGGTGATCGACGATCTGTTCGATGCTCTCTTCGGCAGCCGCCGCGCCGACGGAGGGGCGCGCACCGGCGCCAAGACCCTCGGTCACTTTCACACCCATCTGGATGCGGTGTTGCGCCTTGGCGTGTTGCAGCGCCTGCGCGTCGGTGTTCGCCACGACGAAATCGACGCCTTCAAGCTGCTTCTCGATCATGTTGTTGACCGCGTTGCCGCCAGCACCACCGACACCAAACACCGTGATTTTCGGTTTCAACTCGTCCCGCTCGGGCATCGTCAGATTCAAAGCCATGAGTACCGCCTGTGTTCTTTTAGCTGTTGTGCTCAGGGTCGTCGCACCTTCTGCACGCTTCCCCGACTGTCCCCACCCCTGAATCGGGGCAAAATTCACCTATTCACGATAAATCCTATGGGGTTTCGCCCGTCTCGTCATCCCCAAAACATGAGATTGCCACAAAATATGGGGATACGGCCCGCTTATTTAGGCGGGATTTTGCGCAAAACGGCAGATTTAGGGGATAGATTCCGACAGAACCCAAGAGCACGCATCACGAACGCGCGCCCGAAGCCTCACGGGCTTCGCCTTTCAACCATCATGCCGGGGCCCTGCTCGACCACTCTCCTGCGCGTCGCGAGGCGGAGACTTTGTTATGGCAAACCCTAACACAGCCCCCCGCCCGGCCGCAATCTCTTACCAGTTGTCCTTGAACCAGCGCATCGCGCGTTTGAGCGAGCGCGCCGGGTAGCGTTCGGCGGGAATCTCGAAATCCCACCATTCGTCTTGCGGATTGGCCGCGAAGAGGCACAACCCGACGGCAGAGGCAAAGGCCGCGCCGGTCGCAGCCTGCGGCAGGCCCTGAACCCGCAGGGGGCGGCCAATGCGCACATTCTGACCGAGGATCTTCGGCGCCAGCGTGTCCAGGCCGGGGATTTGCGAACCGCCGCCGGTCAGCACGATCTGCTGGCTGGGCATGTGCTCGAACCCCGCCGCATCGAGACATTCGCGCACGCCTTCGAGGATTTCCTCGACGCGCGGGCGGATGATGCCGATCAGTTCGGCGCGCGACACGGTGCGACGGTCTTTCTCCCAATCGCCGCAATCGCTGCCCACTTCGATCATCTCGCGGTCATCCATGCCGGTGGCGACAAGCCCGCCGTAAAAGGTCTTGATCCGCTCGGCGGTGGCAAAGGGAATTTGCAGCCCCATGGCAATGTCGGAGGTCACATGCTCGCCGCCCATGCGCACGCTATCGGCATAGATCATGTGTTTCTTCATGAAGATCGACACATCGGTCGCGCCACCGCCGAGATCGACACAGGCCGCGCCCAGCTCCTGCTCATCCTCGACGAGGGCGGAAATGCCGGAGACATAAGCGCCCGAGGCCAGCCCCGCGACTTCGAGATCGCAACGCTTGATACAGTACAGAAGGTTCTGGATCGTCGCCGTGTCCACCGTCAGCATATGCATGTCGACGGCAAGGCTCTGGCCGATCTGACCGCGCGGGTCCTTGAGGCCGGAGCGGTGGTCGAGCTGGAAGTTCACCGGCTGGGCGTGCAACACTTCGCGATGGGTGCCGTACTCCGGCACGTCGGAGGAGGCGAGCACGCGGGCGACGTCCTGTTCGGACACGGTGTCATATTCCACATCCACCTGCCCCGCGATGCCGTAGGAGCGCGGGCTGCCGCCGGAGAAACAGGCGATGACGTGGTCGACCCGGGTCTGCGCCATTTTCTGGGCGGCCTGAACCGCGGTACGGATCGCGCGTTCGGTCTCCGGCATGGAATCGATCTCGCCGAAACGCACCCCGCGCGAGCGCGTGGTGGCGGCCCCGATGACGCGGAAGGACGACTGACCGGCCAGCGCCCCGACCCCATCGCCGCCCATGAAGCGTTCGCCGTCGAAGCGCAACACCAGACAGGCAATCTTGGAGGTGCCGACATCGAGAATGGCGATCACGCCACGCTGCAGAGCGGCCTTGCGCATGTTCCGCATGGCCCGCTGGGCCTCGTACAAATCGGTCATCTGTAAGACACTCCAAGTTCGACGCCGCGCAGGCGCTTGAGTTCGTCCTGAGCGGCCTCGGTCAGCCGCACTGTCGGTCGGGTCGGGCGGCGCATGTCGACGCTTGCGACATCGCGGCCCAAAAGGTCTTTCGCCTGATCGAGCGCCACCACCTGCGCCAGCGCGCCGAGCGGGTTCTCTTCCGGCAGCATGATCACCTGATCGCGGTCCAGAACGACGTTCCAGCGCCGCTCGCCCACGCGCACCAGCCCGCGCATCCGCGGCAGAAGCGGACCGGCGGACTTGAGAAGTGCCAGCGCCTCGACCACCGCGCGCTCCGCGCCCTCGCCCGCGATCAGCGGCAGGTCGGGCCGGTCGCCCCGATGCGGCAATTCCGCCACCCGGTGGCCTTCGGCATCGAGCATTTCGAGCCCGGCGGAAGAGCGCCAGATCACGGCGGGGGTGCGTTCGGTGATGTCGATCTGAAGAATGCCGCCCGCACGCACATGCAGCCCGGCGGACGCGACGGCGTCGAGATCCTCGATCTGCTCGAGCATTTCCGGCAGATCGAGATCGAAGGAGGAAATCGGGAAATCCACCGCAGCAATCTCGCGAATGTCCTCGGCCAGAGGTGCGGAGGCACCGTCAATCGCCATGAGTTTCACCATGAACTCGGGACGGTTCTGGATCTCGCTTTTCCACAGCGCGATCTGATCGGTGAAAGCGGTACGGTTGTCCTCGGACGCGAACCACAGCCCGACGCAGGCCGCCACGGCCGCCATCGGCGCGATGCGGCGCAGGAAGAAACGAAAGGACGGCGTGAGCCAGAGCCGGTTCATCCGGTAAGCGGCGCGCGACGGCGCCGGGTCACGAGGGCGCTGAGGGGCGGCCTCCGTGTCCCCCCGGCGGGCCCGGATCGCACGGGCCACGGCCTCGGAGACACGGGCAGAGCCGCCTGCGGTCGGGCCTTTGGCAAACTCGATCGGATCTACCGGTCGCATGAGGCGTCCTCCACCATCCAGGCACAGAACTGACCGAAGCTGATGCCGCTTTTTTGCGCCTGTTCCGGCGACAGAGAGGTCGGCGTCATCCCCGGCTGGGTGTTGGTTTCCAAAAGCACGAGACCGTCGATGCCGCGGGCTTCGTCCCAGCGGAAATCGGTACGCGACAGGCCGCGGCAACCGAGCGCCTTGTGGGCACGCAGCGCATAGTCCTGACAGGCGGCGGTGATCTCGGCGGGGATCTCGGCCGGGCAGACATGGCGCGAACCGCCCGCCTTGTATTTGGCGTCGTAATCGTACCAGCCGTCGGTGAGGATATCGGTGACGGAAAGCGCCTTGTCGCCCATCACGGAGCAGGTCAGCTCGCGGCCCGGCGCATAGGCTTCGACCATCACGACGGCAGGCATGTCTTCCGACAGGCGCGGCGCGTTGGAGCCTTCGCGCACGATATAGACCCCCACAGACGAGCCTTCGTTATAGGGTTTCACCACATAGGGCGGGTCCATCACATGACCGGCTTCGACCTCGAGACGCGAGGCCAGCGTGGAGGGCACGACCGGCAGACCGGCGGCACGGTAGACCTCTTTGGTCTTTTCCTTGTCCATGGCGAGGGCCGAGGCCAGCACGCCGGAATGGGTGTAGGGGAGGCGCAGCCATTCCAGAAGCCCCTGCACACAACCGTCTTCGCCGAACCGGCCATGCAGCGCGTTGAACACGACATCGGGCTGACACGCGGCCAATTGCGCGCACAGATCCTCGCCCGCGTCGATCTCAACAACTTCGAATCCTTCACCCCGAAGCGCCTTGGCGCATTCCAGACCGGAGGACAAAGACACTTCGCGCTCTGACGAAGGCCCGCCCTTGATCACGGCCACTTTCGGGGACTGCCTGCTCGACATGTCCACTCGCCTCAATATGGGATCGTCTTTTGCGACCCGCTCCATTTTGGGTCGTCTAGCGCGACCCTTTGAAAAACGCCCCGTTTCGGGATCTGTCTTCACGCCCTGCTCAGGACGCTGTTCCAGCTCTTATGCGCCGGACTGCTGTGCTTCGGCAAGACCGTCCGGGATCGGATCGCCGGAAAATTCACCGATGCGTTTGATTTCCCATTGTAACGTGAGACCCGCGTTTTGAAATACCTTTTTTCGCACCGTTTCTCCCAAAAGCTCGAGATCGTGCGCGGTGGCCACACCGGTGTTGATCATGAAGTTGGAATGTTTTTCGCTCATTTGTGCCCCGCCGATGGAAAAACCCCTGAGCCCGGCCTCGTCGATCACCTTCCAGGCCTTGAGATCGTGCACGTCATCGGCGCGCCCTGTCGAACTGAATCCCGCCGGGTTGCGAAAGGTCGAGCCCGCGCTGCGCTCCTTGACGGGCTGCGTGGCGTCGCGTTTGGCAAGCTGGTCGTCCATGCGGGAGTTGAGCATCTCGGGATCGGCGCTCTCGGCCTCAAACGTGGCTTCGACGATGACCCAGCCTTCGGGCAGGTCGGTCTGGCGATATTGGAAGCTCAGGTCTTCGGCGGTGAGCGTCACCAACTCCCCTGCCCGCGTCACGGCCCTGGCCGAGACGAAATGATCGGCGACATAGGAGCCGTAGCAGCCAGCATTCATCCGCACAGCGCCACCGATGGCACCTGGGATGGTGCGCAGGAAAGTCAGGTCGAGCCCGGCCTCGGCGGCCTTGCGCGCCACATGAGCGTCGAGCGCCGCGACACCTGCGGTCACGCGATTGCCCTCGATCCCAATGCCGTTAAAGCCCCGCCCCATGCGGATCACCACGGCCCGAATGCCGCCATCGCGCACGATCAGGTTCGACCCCACGCCCATCGGAAAAACCGCAACGGAGGGATCGAGCGCGGCAAGAAATCCCTGCAAATCCGCAAGATCGGCAGGCTGAAACAACGCATCCGCCGGCCCGCCCACACGCAGCCACGTGAGATCGGAAAGCGTCCGGTTCTCGGTCAGCTTGCCACGGGTTTCGGGATAGATCATTCCGCAGGGTCCTTTGCCAATGTGCGCCGCATCCACCGGCCCAGATACACCACAGGCCAGCGCAGGATCGAGACGCCCGCCGCGAAGACAAAAAGCCCGATCCATGGACCGTTCTCATAGGTGACAAATCCTAGAAGAGGAACCCCCAGCGCAATCAGCGCATAGGCCGCAGGCCAGTGATTGCGTCGCGAGGGAAACATCGCGATCACATTGGCGAGCACCGCCCAGAGACAGGCAAGGGTGAGGGACAGAGTCATGCGGCCTACTTCCTGGTTCGCCGCACAAGTCGCCTCCACAGCACCTTGAGCGGCTTTCGAAACAAAGACACGGCAGCAGCGAAACCGAGCAACACCGGCAGGTATCCATGCACCCGACCGGTCCAGAGAAGCACCACGGGCAGCACGAGCAAAAGCGCCAATCCGGGGAGAATCTGATAGCGCAAGGGTAACGGAGCGAGGGCCATGGTGGCAAGCGCCCAAATTGCGAGCGCCACCAATGGTTCCTGCAACAGGGTCACGACACGCCTCCGAGGGCGAAGGCCAGAAGCGCCAGAACGGCGAAGACCAGGCCCGCCACGGGCACCCAGTCCGCAATACGGAAGGGCGCCTGCGGGGTGCGGCGCTTCAACAGGATGAGCGCGCCGTTCACCAGAGCGAAGACGACCAGAAGGATCGTCGAGGTCACCCCCGCGAGATCGGCGACCGGCAAGGCGAGGCTCGCCCCCAGAACCGCCCCCCCGATCAGCAGCGTGGCCAGAACCGGCGTGCCAAAACGCGGATGGGCGTGATGGAACAGGCCCAGAAAACCGCCGCGTTTGCCAAGACCGAAGAGCACACGGGCCGCCATGACGATCTGCGCCAGCACACCGTTCAGCGCGGCGGCAACGGCGATGGCGGAGAGCACGGCCACCGGCCCGCCGCCCGCTTCGAAAACCAATGCGAGCGGGCGCTCGGAGCCGACGAGATTTTCGAGCGGCACGGCACGCACGGCGGTGATGGTGACACCGGCATAAAGCAGCGTCGTGATGACCAGAGAAGCGATGATGGCAATGGGGAGAGTGCGTTCGGGGCGCTTGACCTCCTCGGCCATATTGACGATGTCTTCGAACCCGATGAAGGCAAAAAAGGCCAGCGTCGCGGCCACCCCGATGCCCGGGAAATACGGCTCTGCGGGGCTGAGGAAATCCGGGGAGACCGGAGCATGCCAACCGGACCAGATCACCAGTGCCAGCCCGCCGACCTCGACCACGGTAAACAGCGCCGCAACGGCGAGGCTCTCCAACACCCCCACCAGGGCGACCGCGATCAGCGCGAGGCCGAGCCCCACCACGGCAACGGCGAATGGGACATCGACGACCCCGATGAGATAGCCTGCCCCGCCCCTGAGCACCGCCGCCGCCGACAGGGTGCCCCCCGCGACGATGGCGAGCCCGACGAGCAGGCCGAGAAAACGCGATCCGGTTCCCGCCTCGACATAGGCCGCCTCGCCCGCCGCCTCGGGGATACGGGTGGACAATTCGGCATAAGAGAGCGCGGAGGGCGCGGCGATCAGCCCGGCCAAAAGGAAGGCCAGGGGCGCGTAAAGCCCGGCCTCGGCCGCGACCGTGCCGACGAGCACGTAAATCCCCGCCCCGACCATGACGCCCACGCCGTAAGCCGTGAGCAATCCGGGGCCAATGCGGCGTTTGAGTTGGGAAGCTTGGGGTTTGGGGGACATGAGAGTGCCTCAACAGGGACGACATAAGCCGAGAGTATCAACTTCAACCGGCCTTGTATCTGAGATGGCGCAAAAGCTTTCGAGCGCCGCGTCCGAGAGCGAAAAACAACAGTGCTGAAACCGCATTATAGATCAGCACGCGCGGCCACATAAACAAGGCGTAAGCGGCATAATACTGCATATCCAAGATCGCATCGACCGAAAGCACCCCGAACCTGACCCAAAGAAGCCCAAGACAGAAGAGCACCCCCCAAGGCAGAAGCAGCGCCAAGAGCCCGCGTTTCGTCCGCACCTGTGAAAAGGCCATGAACAGCCCCGTGAGACCACCCAGTCCGCAAAAGATCAGAACAATGATCAGCCGCTCCATGTGAGGCTCACCTTTCTCATCACACGACCTGTCGGAATATGTGTGCCCCCACAGACGCGGACCTCACATGACACGGCCTGCGATGCTCAGCCTTTCGACAGGCGCTCGGGCAGGTTATGCGCCCAAGCCGAGATGGTCCCGGCCCCGAGGCAGACAACCATGTCGCCGGGACGGGTCTGTTCGCGCACCAGCCGTTCGAGATCGTCTTCGCAGGTCACCGCACGGGCGTGGCGGTGGCCGTGACGGATGAGACCGGCCACAAGATCGTCGCGGGACGCGCCGGGGATCGGCTCCTCGCCTGCGGCGTAAACCTCGGCGATGCCGACGACATCGGCTTCGTTGAAACAGGTGCAGAAATCGTCGAACAGGCTATGCAGACGCGAGTAGCGGTGCGGCTGATGCACGGCGATGACGCGCCCCTCGGAGGCCTGACGCGCGGCTTTCAGAACGGCCGCGATCTCGACCGGGTGGTGGCCGTAATCGTCGATGATGGTGACGCCGTTCACCTCACCCACACGGGTGAAGCGCCGGTTGACGCCGCCGAAAGCGGCCAGCGCTTTTTTGATCTCTTCGGCTTTCATCCCGAGATGACGCGCCACAGCAACGGCGGCCAAAGCATTGGACACGTTGTGATCTCCGGGCATGGGCAGGGTGCAACCTTCGATCACCATATTGTCGGCGGCCAGAACGATGTCGAAATGCGCCACACCTTTCTTGTAGGTCAGATTGACAGCACGCACATCGGCCTGAGCATTGAACCCGTAGGTGACGACGCGGCGGTCGGTGATCCTGCCGACGAGGCTCTGAACCTCCGGGTGATCCGTGCAGCAGACCGCGAGGCCGTAGAACGGAATGCCGGAGACGAAATCGTAGAAGCCCTGACGCAGGTTCTCGATCGTACCCCAGTGTTCCATGTGCTCAGGGTCGATGTTGGTCACGATGGCGATGGTGG
The DNA here is from genome assembly GCF_001550095.1 of Celeribacter ethanolicus. Taxonomy (GTDB): domain Bacteria; phylum Pseudomonadota; class Alphaproteobacteria; order Rhodobacterales; family Rhodobacteraceae; genus Celeribacter; species Celeribacter ethanolicus. The sequence continues at coordinate 225,628 of NZ_LRUC01000052.1, forward strand.
CGGGCAGACGGTTGAACGTGCCGTCGCTCTCATCGGCCTCGACGACCATCCAGTCGCCCTGCCCCATCCGGGCGTTGGAGCCGTAAGCGTGGATGATGCCGCCGTTGATCACGGTCGGGTCGATGCCGCCCGCGACGAGCAATTCAGCGACGAGCGTGGTGGTCGTGGTCTTGCCGTGGGTGCCCGCGATGGCGACGTTGGATTTCAGGCGCATCAGCTCGGCCAGCATCTCGGCGCGGCGTACCACCGGCAGGCCTTTGGCGCGGGCGGTATCAAGCTCCGGGTTGCCGGGTTTGATCGCGCTTGAGATCACCACGACCTCGGCATTGTCCAGATTTTCCGCGCGCTGCCCCTCGTAGATCACCGCACCCAGCGCCTTGAGCCGGTCGGTGATTTTCGACGCTTTCAGATCGGAGCCCTGCACCTGATAGCCATGGTTCAAAAGCACCTCGGCAATCCCCGACATGCCGATGCCGCCAATGCCGACAAAATGGATTGCGCCCATCTCTGTGGGAAGCTTGGTCACGGAAGCGTTCATCTGTTTCGTCTCACTCGTCTGTCGCCCGTTCGGGCCATCATTGTTTGTTGAAGGCCAGCTCTTCGACCAGAGCCGCCAGTTCCTCTGCCGCCATCGGTTTCGAGACCGAAAGCGCGGCATGGGCCATCATCGTTGCGCCCTGCGGGTGAGCCAGCACGTTGTAAATCTGTTCGGCCAGGCTCTCCGGCGTCAGTTGGCTTTCGGGGATCATCACGGCGGCATCTGCTTCGACCAACCCGCGCGCATTGGCGGTTTGATGATCGCCAGCGGCGGCCGCATAGGGGATCAGGATCGACGGACGCCCGATCACGGAAATATCCGCAACGGTCGAGGCGCCGGAGCGGGAGATCACCAGTTGCGCCTCGCTCATCCGGGTCGGGATGTCGTCGAAGAACGGGCGCACATCGGCCTGAATGCCCTGAGTGTGATAGAATTCGGTGACGCGGTCGAGATCTTCGGGACGCGCCTGCTGGCTCACCCGCAGATGCGACAGCATGTGTTCCGGCAGACGCGAGATCGCATCCGGCACTACGTCGGAGAGGATGCGCGCGCCCTGCGAGCCGCCGACGATCAGAAGCTCCATCGGATAATCCCCAGGCGGAATATAGGGCGCAGCGTGTTTTTCAAGCACCGCACCACGCACCGGGTTGCCGACATAATAGCCCTCGACGCCCTGCGGCAGAGTGGTCGGCCATGTGCCGCAGGCGACCGTGTTGACGCGTTTGGCAAAGGCCTGATTGACCCGCCCCAGAACGCCGTTCTGTTCGTGAATCATCCGCGGCAGTTTCAGAAGCGTCGCCGCCGCCACCGCCGGGATCGCCGGGTAGCCACCGAAGCCCACAACGACGGCGGGCTTGTCGGAGACGAATTTGGTGAGCGCCGAAAGCACGCCACCCGCGATGCGAAACGGCACCAGAGCTTTCGCCAGGATGCCGCCGCGCGCGAAGGTGGCCGAGGGCACGGTGTCGATCGCGACCGCTTTCGGGAACGCGCCAGTGTAACGCGCGCCACGGTCGTCGGTCGACAGTTTCACCCGCCAGCCCCGGGCCAGCATCACCTCGGCCAGCGATTGTGCCGGGAACATATGCCCGCCGGTGCCGCCGGCGGCGATGACGAGAAGGGGGGCTTGGGTCATGTCAGTCTCTTTTTGGTCTTGCGGTCGTACGGAGCTCAGCGCCCGCGCCGGATCAGGATGTCGCCGATCTCGCCCTGCGGACGGGTGCGGGTAAAGGCCAGAAGTGCGCCGAGCGCAATGCCCGAGGCGATCACGGACGAGCCACCATATGACACGAACGGGAGAGTCATGCCTTTGGCAGGCAGAAGCCGGACGGCCACGCCCATGTTGATGAAGGCCTGAATGCCGAAAGCACAGGCCAGCCCGGTGCCTGCCAGCCGAATGAACGGATCGCGTTCGCGCAGAAGCCGCCACAGGGACCGCACGGTGATCGTGGCGTAAAGTGCGATGATGATGCCCACAAGGATGAGCCCGTATTCCTCGGCGGCAACGGCGATGATGAAATCGGTATGCGCATCCGGCAGGGACCACTTCACCGTCCCCTCACCTACGCCGACGCCGAAAATCCCGCCCTCGCGAATAGCGTTGGTGGCATAGCCGATCTGGGTCGTGGGGTCGATGGTCGGGTTCAGGAAGCCGTCGATACGACGCGCGAAGTGTTCGGAATTGTGATAGGCGAACGTCCCGCCCGCGACGACCAACCCGGCAATGCCGACAAGCAGCGTCAGAGGCGCCCCGGAGACGAAATACATCACGCCCCAGGCGAAGAGAATGAGCGAGGCCTGACCGAAATCCGGCTGCAACGCCAGCAGGATAACGATGAAAGACGCCAGAAGGAAGGAATACATCCGCCCCGGAGGCCCGCCGATTTCATGGGCGGCGGCCATCAGCCAGGCGGCGGTGATGACGAAGGCGGGTTTGAGGAATTCCGACGGCTGGACCGAAGCGAAACCGAGCGAGAACCACCGGGTCGCGCCTTTGCCGAAATCCGTGCCGAAGAACGGCAGGAGCAAAAGCGACAGCATGGCGATCCCGAAGCCGACCACAGCGACACGACGCACACGCGCCGGGTCCATCATGGTGATGCCGATCATGACGACAAGACCGACACCGCCGAAAAACGCCTGACGTTTGACGTAGTGAAACAGGTCGGTGAAGTGGTTTTTCTCGGCCAGGGGTGGCGAGGCCGCCAGCCCGAGCAAAAGCCCGATGCCAAAGAGAATGAAGACGCAGGACAGCGTCCATTTGTCGATTGTCCGCCACCAACGCGGAAGGATCGGCTCTCCCACGCGCATCGGCGCCGAGCCATACACCATCTCTGTCATGATACCGCCTACATCTGCCTCATGCCCGATTTTCCGGGTCTATACCGATCAGAATAGCGGCATTCGCGCCCGCACGCCACTACAGATTGCGGTCAGACCGATCGGGAGCCGCAGGAAAGCGGGGTTTTGCCCAAAACAGTCTCTCTGCTGCGCCTCTTATGCAAAAACGCGAATTGATCACCGTCATTGATCGTTAACGTGAATCTGCGCATGGTGGCGCTAACCCATCCTCCTTCTTTCCTCCAACCACGGAGAACGCATATGAAAATCGGGATCGTCGGCGCGGGCATGGTCGGCTCGGCCGCAGGCTATGCCATCGCGCTCAAAGGCACCGCGAGCAAGATCGTCTTTGTCGATTACAACGCAGGCCTCGCCCGCGCGCAGGCCGAGGACATCGCCCATGCCGTGCCCTTTGCCTCCTCCACCGTGGTCACGGCGGGCGATTACGCGGAGCTGAAAGGCGCAGGCGTGGTGATCCTCGCCGCTGGCGTCGGCCAGAAACCGGGGGAGAGTCGGCTTGAGTTGTTGACCCGCAACGCCGAGGTGTTCCGCCAGATCATCGGCAAGGTGCTGGACGCCGCGCCCGATGCGATCCTTCTGGTCGCCACCAACCCCGTCGACATCATGACCCAGATCGCCACCCGGCTCTCCGGTCTACCGCCTGCGCGGGTGATTGGATCGGGCACCATTCTGGACACCGCCCGGTTCCGCCATCTGATCGGCGAACATCTGGGCGTGGCGCCGCGCTCGGTCCATGCCTATGTGCTGGGCGAACATGGCGACAGCGAGGTGCTGTGCTGGTCCTCGGCGCGCGCGGGGACGCTCTCCGTCAAGGATTTCGCCGCCCAGATGCGCGTGCCGCTGACCGAAGGCGTCAAGGCGCGCATTGATGATGGGGTGCGTAATGCCGCCTATACGATCATCAACGGCAAGGGCGCGACATGGTATGGCATCGGCGCGGGGCTGGAACGCCTCGTGCGCGCCATCGCCCGCGACGAGCAAACCGTGCTGTCGGTCTCCATCGTAACACCGAAGGTCGAAGGCGTGCAGGACGTCGCCCTGTCGATCCCCCGCATCGTCGGTGCGCAGGGCGTGGTCTCCGACCTGTTCCCCGAACTGGATGACGGCGAACACGAGGCGCTTGGAGCCTCAGCGCGGCTGTTGAAAGAGACGCTGGATGCGTTGGAGTATTGAGCCCTGACCGGCAAGCACTATATCCGGTCGGAGCCACTCTCGCAGGGCTCATCAATATCGAGGAACACGAGAATGCGCCTTTCTATCATTAGTGTTGCTGTGCTGGTCGTTTGGGCCTTGAGCCTCTTGGCCACGTACACCGCCACACGCAACAAATGGCAGGCGCTTGGGGAGGCAAGCGGAGAAATCCACGGGAAAAGCCAGATTCTCTCCGAGCTGTGCGGTTTTGCGGCACCCGGCGGTCTCGATCCCCAGGCCGATCTGCAACTGGACGTGAAGGCCTCAAGTGTGACCCTGACCCGGCGTGACGGGCATGTTGAAATCAGATGTGCACAATGAGTTCCGGCCCAACCTCCGGGTTTCCACTGGTCACAGGCCAAACACCTTGAAACCCAATTTCGAAAGGAAAATTTCATGAAGACTCCCCTTTTCCCCGCAATGCTTCTGGCTGGGCTCGCCACCACTCCGATTGCAGCCCAAACCCCGGCAACATTCGACGAAACCTATTCGGCTTTCGTCGATACGCTGCGCACCCGTTGCACCGGGTTTGAGAACGGTGCATTCGACGCCCCGGCGGAGGCCGTCAGCCGCACCACCGATTTCAACGGCGACGGCATCACCGATCCGATTGTCGAGGAATGGCGGTTTTCCTGCTCCAGTTCCGCCACGATATTCAGCGGCGGAACGGGCGGGAGCTATGTCCACCTCTTCGTCTCTCAGCCCGATGGCGGCTATAGCCGGTTCGAATTTCTGGCCTATGCCGCGATGATCGTCACCCCGCAGGGCCGCCCGGACCGGCCGGTCCTTCTGTTGCCGGAACATGGCACAAATTGTGACGTGACCGCCGAGTCCTGCTATGCCGCCTATGTCTGGTCGGAAACCGGCCGTTTCGTTTCGACCGGCGGTGTGGTCGAGGCCTCGCAATAACCTCACCGGCTTTACGCGTTTCCGGCAGGGTGAGCGTTTCCGCGCGCCCTCACCGGAACGCGGAAGGCGGTGCGCCCAAGTCCCGCTTGAACGCCGCGATAAAGGCTGAGGGACTGGAATAGCCCAGACGTGCGGCCAGATCCGTACTGCTTTCGCCCTGCTCCAACCGTTCCAAAGCGAATAAAATCCGCCGCCGGGCGCGCCAGTCGCGAAAACTCTTGCCGGTTTCCGTCACGAACAATCGCGCGAGCGTGCGCTCCGAGGTGCCGACCTCATGGGCGATCTCGGCAAGGCCGCGGCGCTCTTCCGGATGCTCCAGAAAGATCGACATGGCGGCCACCAGGCGCGGGTCGCGCCCGCCCGGCAGATGCATCGCGGCCGGTTTCAGGCGCCCGATCTCGTCCAAAGCCACCCAGGCCAGCCGACGGGTTTCCGCTTGCGTCAGCCCCCCCTCCATTCTCTGCTCCACCATCCGCTCGACCACCCCGCGCAGCAGAGGAGAGGTCCGCAACACCGTCATCTCCTGCGGCAAACCTGCCCGGCTCACATAGGCCGGCGCGACATAGAGATGATGGGTCAGGACGGCAGATTGCGTGCTGAGTTGATGCTCCACATCGGACGGAATCCAGATCGCGTGTTTGTGCGGGATGATCCAGACATCTTTGCCCGCCTGCAACCGCATCACCCCATTGTAACACATGGCCAGTTGCGCCCTCGGATGGCTGTGCGGTTCGACCGTGTAGCCGCCGGTGAATTGTTCGCGGCGGGCAATCACCGGGCGGCCCGGGGTCAGGTCGAAACCGATCCCCGTGGGTGGCGCATCGGCATTTGGCAGATATTCGACATGATTTGGCATAATGTCGCTCTACCGTATTTCCGACATTTTTTCTACATCTTTCGCAAAAGGTGCAGCCCCCAAAGCCAGCGCCTGTTTTCGCATTCACATCGCAGGACAGCCCATGACCTATTTCCGAGAAGCCGTCATCACGGCCATCACCCTGATCGCGCTTGCGATCGCCATCACGGTTCCCGGCATATTCGCCGCCAACCAGGCACTGATCTTCGCCATCGTCCTCGTGACACTGGGACTTTGGGCCACCGGGCTCGTGCCCGGCTATCTGGCCTCGTTGTTCTTCTTCACGGCGCTTCTGCTACCGGGGCTGGCCGCACCCGACGTGGTGTTCTCGGGCTTCACCTCCACCGCGATGTGGCTGATCATCGCGGGGTTTGTCATCGGGGCGGCGATCACGCATTCCGGGCTTGGCGCGAAGATCGGCGAAGTGGCCCGACCGCATTTGTCGAAAAACTATCCGATGCTGATCGGCGGGCTGATGGTGATCGGCATGGCCTTGGGCTTTGTCATGCCCTCGTCGCTGGGTCGTTCCGCCGTTCTGGTGCCCGTCGGCATGGCGCTGTCCGATATGCTGGGGCTTGAGAAGGGCTCTAAGGGGCGCATTGGTGTGGCGGTGATCATCGCCTTCGGCACCAATATGCCGAGCTTTGCGATCCTGCCGTCGAACATTCCGAACATCGTGCTCTCGGGCATGGCGGACAAGATCTTTGGCATGGAGTTCTCCTATGCCGATTATCTGCTGCTGCATTATCCGGTTCTGGGCGTGTTGAAATCCATCGCTCTGGTGCTTCTGACGCTCTATTTCTTCCCGGCCAAGGTCGAGCCGACACCCATCGAAGTCACCAAGGACACACCCGCCTCCTCGCGCAAGCAAATGATCCTGATGGTGATCCTGCTCGCCACCATCGGCTTCTGGGCCACCGACCAGTTGCACCATATCAACGCCGCCTGGATCGGCCTCGCGGCCACGCTGGTGCTGCTGGTGCCGCGTCTGGGCCTTGTGCCGCCGCCGGTGTTCAAGGGCGCGGTCGATTTCGGCATGCTGATGTTCGTCTCGGGCGCCCTGGCACTTGGCGCCGTGGTCAACAGCTCAGGTCTCGGCGCCATCATCGCCCATCAGGTCGTGGGGGTGCTTCCCTTGGCAGAGGGCCGCGACTTCCTCAACTTCTACTCGCTTTCGACACTCGGCGCGCTGACATCCGTGTTTACCACCATGCCGGGCGTGCCCGCCGTGCTGACGCCTCTGGCCGAAGAACTGTCACAGGCCACCGGATTTTCGCTTGAGAGTGTGCTGATGACCCAGGTCATCGGATTTTCGACGGTGATTTTCCCCTATCAGGTCGGGCCGCTCATCGTCGCCATGGGGCTTGCGGGCGAAAGCACCCGCCACCTGATGAAGATGACCCTTTCGATGGCGGCGCTGACCTTCCTGATCTTCATCCCGCTCGATTACCTGTGGTGGGTGGCTCTGGGCTGGATTTAACGCCAGCCCAGTCACTCAGAGCTTTTCGACCTCGGCGGCGAAGGCATCGCCGCGTTTCTCGAAATTCGGGAACTGGTCGAACGAGGCGGCGGCGGGGGCGAGCAAAACGGTCTCGCCCTCTTCCGCCTCGCTTGCGGCCTTGGCGACGGCCACCTCCATGGTTTCGCAAATCTCATAGGGCGTCTCACCGATCTGAAGCGCGAAATCACGCGCTGAAAAGCCGATGAGATAGGCTTTCGACACCGAACCTAAGAAGGGCTGCAACGCTTCGATCCCGCCCTCCTTGCCAAGCCCGCCCGCGATCCAGCGGATGCGTGGGAAGGCCTGAAGCGCCTTGGCGGCAGCATCGACATTGGTGGCTTTCGAGTCGTTCACATAACGCACACCATTCAACTCACGCACAAGCTGCGAGCGATGCGGCAGGCCTTTAAAACTGCGCAACGCCGCCTCGATGCCCTTGGGCGCGAGGTTCAGCGCCCGCGCGGCGGCATAGGCGGCACAGGCGTTCTGATGGTTGTGCGCGCCGGGCAGCCCATCCATATCGCGCAGGTCAATCGACGCGGTCTGCTTGCCCTTGCGATATTCCGACAGGAACCCTTTGCGGGCAAAGACGTTCCAGCCCGGCCCGCCAAGCTTCTGCCCCGAAGAGATCCGAATGAGCCGCAAATCCTCCGGGTCCTCCACCATCTGGTTCGCCAGATAGCGGCCTTCCTTTTCATCGACGCCGATCACGGCGCGGTCCGGCCCGCCCTCCGCGAACAGCCGTCGCTTGGCCGCAAAATAGCCGCCCATGCCGCCGTGACGGTCGAGATGATCGGGCGAGAGATTGGTGAACACGGCCACATCGGGCGTCAACGCGCGGGCGAGATCGGTCTGGTAGCTCGACAACTCCAACACGATCACCTCGCCATCGGCAGGCTCGTCAATGTCGAGAACCCCACGCCCGATATTGCCCGCAAGCTGGCACGGCGTGCCGTTCGCTTCGAAGATGTGGTGAATGAGTGCCGAGGTGGTGGATTTGCCATTCGATCCGGTCACCGCGATGACACGCGGCGGCGTGTCGTGCTCCATCCAGTCGCCCTGCCCCAGCGAGCGGAAAAACAGCCCGATGTCATTGTCGACCGGCACGCCCGCGTCCCAGGCGAGCGCGATTACCTTGTTCGGCTCAGGGTAGAGATGCGGAATGCCCGGCGAGACGACAAGACAGGACACGCCATCAAACGCACCCGTTTTGTGCAGGTCATGAATGACGAAGCCCTCGGCCTCCGCCCGCTCCCGCGCCTCGACGGAATCGTCCCAGCACAAAGCCTCGGCCCCACCCGCCTCAAGCGCCTTCGCCGTCGCCAGACCGGACCGCCCAAGGCCCAGAACGGCCACTTTCTTACCTTCGTATCCAAGCACAGGGATCATCGCGCGCTCACTCCTTTGCTGTCCAAATACTCAAAAAAGGGGGCCGCGGCCCCCTCTCGTCTTACCGCAGTTTCAGAGTCGCCAGACCGATCAGCGCCAGCACCAGAGAAATGATCCAGAACCGGATCACGATGGTCGGCTCCGACCAGCCCTTTTTCTCATAATGGTGATGGATCGGCGCCATCAGGAACACGCGCTTGCCGGTGCGTTTGAAATAGGCCACCTGAATGATCACCGACAGGGCCTCCACAACAAACAGCCCGCCAACGATGGCCAGAACGATCTCGTGTTTGGTGGCGACCGCAATCGCGCCAAGCGCACCGCCCAAAGCCAGCGACCCGGTGTCGCCCATGAACACAGCGGCAGGCGGCGCGTTGAACCACAGAAAGCCAAGCCCGCCCCCGATCAAGGCTGCGGTGAACACGAGGATTTCACCCGTGCCCGGCACGTAATGCAGGCCGAGATAGTCGGTAAAGTCGACGCGGCCCACGACATAGGCAATCGCGCCCAGCGTCCCCGCCGCGATCATCACTGGCATGATGGCAAGCCCGTCGAGACCGTCGGTGAGGTTCACCGCATTCGCCGCACCGACGATGACGATCATCGCGAAGGGGATGAAGAACCACCACAGATTGATCAGCAGATCCTTGAACACCGGCAGCGCCAGCTGGAACTGCAACTCGGCGGGATGCACCATGGTCGACCAGACCGAGGCGATGAAGGCAATGAGGAAGCCAAGCGCCAGCCGCACCTTGCCCGAGACGCCCTTGGTGTTGGATTTCGACACTTTGGCATAGTCGTCGGCAAAGCCGATCAAGCCGTAACCAAAGGTCACGAACATCACGATCCAGACATAGGGATTGTCAAGCCGTGCCCACAAAAGCGTCGAGATCAGAAGTGCCGTCAGGATCAGCAAACCGCCCATGGTGGGCGTTCCGGCCTTGGCGAAATGGGTTTCGGGACCGTCATCGCGGATCGGTTGGCCCCGGCCCTGACGGCGGCGCAGCAGGTCGATCAGAGGACGCCCGAAGACCATTGCGAAGATCAGCGCCGTAAAGAACGCCCCGCCCGAGCGCATGGTGATATAGCGAAACAGGTTGAACAGGTCGCCCCCGTCCGACAGGCTGGAAATCCAATACAGCATACGCTCAACTCACCTTTCGTCTGTTTGCTGCGGCACTTGTCCCAATTCGCGCAGCGCGTCAACCAGAAGGCTGACCTTGGAGCCTTTCGAGCCTTTCACAAGCACGACATCGCCGGGGCCGACGAGGGTCTGGAGCGCCGGAACGGCGTCTTTCGCGGTCTCGAACCAGACGCCGCGCCGCTCGGCGGGCAAGGCATCGTAAAGCGCCCGCATCAAAGGCCCAACGCAATGCACCGCATCGACAGCGGCGAACCACGGCAGCGCCGCGAGGCCTTCGTGAATCGCCCGCTCCTTTACGCCGAGTTCCAGCATATCGCCCAGAATGGCGATCCGGCGACCGGTGTCATGCGGCTCGGCCTTGGCCAGAACTTCGAGTGCTGCGGCCATGGAGGTCGGGTTGGCGTTGAACGCATCGTCGATCAAATCGACCGGCGCGCCGACGGCAAGCTGAACCTGCTCGCGCGCACCGCGGCCCTCGGGCGGAGCCCAGAGCACCAGATCGGCGGCAGCTTTTTCCAGATCGAGCCCCAACGCATAGGCCACCGCGAGGCAGCCCACGGCATTGGCGGCGAAATGCCGCCCGGCAGTGGAGAGGCGAAACTCCAGATGTGTCGTGTCGATCACGGCGGAGCCTTGGGTTGCGCCATCGGACAGCTCAACAGAGGTGAGCTGCGCCGCACAGGCCTCGTCCTCGCCAAAGCGGATCGTGTCGCCATCCCAAGCGGCGGCAAGGATGTCGGAGACCTCCAGATCGCCGTTGAACACGGCCACGCCACCCGGCACAAGCCCTTTGAAAATATCGGATTTTTCCCGCGCGATACCTTCAAGACTTTCAAACGCCGCCATATGAGCGGGGGCGACCGTGGTGATCATCGCCACATCGGGACGGGCAAGTTTCGCCAGAGGCGCGATCTCGCCGGGGTGGTTCATGCCGATCTCGATCACAGCAAAGTCCGTGTCGGCTGGCATGCGGGCGAGCGTCAGTGGCACGCCCCAATGGTTGTTATAGCTGGCCTCGGCGGCGTGGGTTTTGCCCTGCCCGGAGAGGATCGCGCGGAGCATTTCCTTGGTCGAAGTCTTGCCGACGGAGCCTGTGACCCCGATCACCTTGCCGGTCATGCGCGCGCGCGCAGCAGCACCCAAGCGCTCCAAAGCGGGCAGCACCTCGTCCACGATCAACAGCGGCGCGTCTGCCGTGACACCTTCGGGAATGCGCGACACCAGAGCGGCGGCGGCACCTTTGTCCAGAGCTTGTGCAACAAACTCATGGCCGTCTCGCACATCTTTGAGGGCGACAAACAAATCGCCCGGCTGGATCGTCCGCGTGTCGATGGAGACACCCGAGATATCAAACGCTTGTGTCGCCCGCCCGCCGGTGGCCTTGGCCGCTTCTTCCGAGGTCCAGAGCGCCATCACAGCGCCCCGTCCAGCGCCGAGACCGCCAGAGAGGCCTGTTCCACATCGTCAAACGGGTAGACCGTATCGCCCACGGTCTGGCCGCTCTCATGCCCCTTGCCGCAGATCAGCAGAGCATCGCCGGGTTGCAGCGCATCGACGCCTCTGAGGATGGCTTCGGCGCGGTCCCCGACCTCCATCGCCTCGGGCGCACCAGCCAGAACCTCCGCCCGGATCGAGGCCGGGTCTTCGGAGCGCGGGTTGTCATCGGTCACGATCACCAGATCGGCGTTTTCCGCAGCGGCCTTGCCCATCAGCGGGCGTTTCGTCTTGTCGCGATCCCCGCCCGCGCCGACAATGGCAATGATGCGGCCCATGACATGGGGCCGGAGCGCCGTGATCGCGGTCGAAACCGCGTCGGGCGTATGGGCGTAATCGACAAACACCGCCGCGCCATTGTCGCGCGTCGCGGCATGTTGCATCCGGCCCCGCACGCCCACCAGCTCGGGCAGGCAGGAGAACACCTCTTCCGGATCCGCCCCGGAGGCCATGACGAGCCCGGCAGCGGCCATGACGTTTTCAGCCTGAAACCCGCCGATGAGATCGAGGCGGATCTGATAGATATTGCCAACGAAATCGACGCGCAGGTCCTGCCCGGTGGCATCAAACCGCTGGCCGACGATGCGCAGATCGGCGGCATCCGAGCGCCCGACGCGCATCACGTCGATGCCGCGCTCGGCGCAAAGCCCCTCGACCTCCATGCCTCTGGCATCGTCGATATTCACGATCGCCACGCCGTCTTCCGGCAAAACGCGGGTGAAGAGCCCGGCCTTGGCGGAGAAATAGGCCTCGAACGTGGCGTGATAATCCAGGTGGTCCTGGGTGAAATTGGTAAAGGCGGCGGCGGTGAGGCGGACGCCATCGAGACGGCGCTGCGCCAGACCGTGCGAGCTTGCCTCCATCGCGCCATGGGTGACACCGGCGTGGGCGGCCTCGGACAGCATACGGTGCAGTGTGATCGGCTCCGGCGTGGTGTGCGGGCTCGGCGCCTGCCAGTCGCCCTCGACGCCGGTGGTGCCGACATTGATCGCGCGCGCGCCCAGAAGTTGCCAGATCTGGCGGGTGAAGGTGGCGACCGAGGTCTTGCCATTGGTGCCGGTGACGGCGACCATCACCTCTGGCTGCACACCGTAATAAAGGGCTGCCGCATAGGCCAGCGCCTGACGCGGGTCTTCAACCACGACCAGCGCCGGCTCGTATTCGGCAATCGCTCCGGCGGCGATGCGCGCGCCTTCCGGATCGGTCAGAACCGCACGCGCGCCCATCGACAGGGCCATCGGCAGATATTCCGCGCCATGCGCCCGCGCCCCGGGAAGCGCAGCAAAGAGGTGCCCCTCCTCAACCTTGCGGCTGTCGACGGACAGGCCGGTGATCTGCGCCTCACGGCCGCTTTGGGCGGTCAATCCGAGTTCCGAAAGAGATTTCATCATGGCCGCGCCCTTCCCTTAATGCGTCGCGGTCAGTGTTAGCCCAGCTTGCGAGGGGGTTTCAATCTCGGGACGCAGCCCCATGAGCGGTGCGGTGCGACGGATCACCTCGCCCGCCACGGGAACGGCGGTCCAACCGGCGGTGCGGCGCGGTTTCGGCCCGGAGGTCTCCACCGCCTCGTCGAGCGTCACGATCAACACATATTTCGGATCGTCCGCCGGGTAGACGGAGGCAAAGGTGTTGATGGTCTTGTCGTCGTAATAACCGCCCGTGGGTTTCGGCTTGTCGGCGGTGCCGGTCTTGCCGCCAATACGATACCCCGGCACCTCGGCAAAGGAGGCCGTGCCCGCCGGATCGGCCACCACGGCGCGCAGCATCTCGCGCGCCGCCGCCGAGACGTCTTCGCGCACGATGCGCTCGCCCGGCGCGACATAGCCGTCGCGTTTGAGCAGCGTCGGGGTAACTTTCGTGCCACCGTTCAAGAGCGTGGAGTAGGCCGTCGCCAGATGCAGCGGCGAGGCGGACAGACCGTGACCGTAGCCGATGGTCAGCGTCGAGAGCTCGGACCAGTTGGGCGGCAGAAGCGGTTTGCCGGTGGGCGCCTCAGCCAGTTCTACCGTGGTCGGTTCGAAAAAGCCCAAGGACTTTAGGAAAGCCTGTTGCCGCTCCACGCCGATCTGCTGCGCCACATGGGCGGTCGCGACGTTGGAGGATTTGACGATCATCCCCCTGAGCGACAGGAAGGGGCCGTAATTGTGGCCCTCGAACTCGCCGATCCTGAACTTTCCCCAGCGAAACGGCGGGGTGGCGGGGATTTGCGTGTCCGGGGTTGCAAGACCAAGCTCCATGGCCTGGGCGGCGGCAAAGATTTTGAAGGTCGAGCCAAGCTCATAGACCCCCTGCACCGCACGGTTGAACCGCGGGTTGGCACTCGGGTCCTTGCCCTCGAAAAACTCGGGACGCGAGTTCGGGTCGAAATCCGGCAGGGACACCAGGGCAATGATCTCGCCGGTGTGAACGTCCATCATCACCGCGGCCGCGCCCTTGGCGCCGAGCATGCGCATACCGCCATCGAGCACTTCGCGCACCGTCGACTGCACCGTCAGATCGAGCGACAGTTGCAGCGGCGCATCGCCATTGGCCGGATCGCGCAGATAGGCGTCCATCTGTTTCTCGATCCCGGCCTGACCGACGATCTCGGCGCTCATCACGCCCTCGCGGCCGAATTTCGTGCCGCCCAGAACGTGGGCGGCCAGCTTGCCATTCGGATAGAGCCGCTCCTCGCGCGGACCGAACAGAAGCCCCGGCTCGCCGATGTCATGCACGGCCTGCTGTTGCTCGGGGGCGATTTTCTTCTTGATCCAGAGGAATTTGCGTTTGCCGGTGAAATCGCGGATCAGCCGCTCGCGGTCGAGATCGGGGAAGATGCGCACCAGCTCCTCGGCGGCGTGGACCGGGTCGATCATCTCCTGCGGCTGGGCGTAGAGCGAATTGGTCACGCGGTTGGTCGCAAGGATACGGCCATTGCGGTCGACGATGTCGGCGCGCTGCGCGAGGATCGGCGTGCCGGAGGCCTCGGCGCGCGGTTCCTCGGGGACGGTGGCGGCCACCTGCCCCATGCGCGCGCCCACGACGACGAAGGCGGAGACGAAACACAGGCCCAGAACCAGAAGCCGCCCCTCGGCCCGAAGGCGGGAGCGGTCGCGCATTTCCTCGTGACGCAGGCGCAGGTTCTCGCGCTCGATGGCGTCGGGATTTTCGCCCCGGGAGCGGGCGGTCAGGACGCGGGCCAGGGGGCGAAGCGGGGTGCGGATACTCATGGCTCGATGGCCTCCAGAGAGCCGACCACATCGACGGAGTCGGTCAGATCCAAAATGAGATCGTCTTCCTGCGGAAAGGCGATCTGGTCGACCCGCCCGAATTGTTCCGGCTGGAAGGGCAGAAGACCGAGACGGTCGTAATTGATCGCGGCGAGATCGCGCAGGCGGTCGGGACGGTTGAGATAGGCCCATTCGGCATTGAGCACGGCCAGCTCTTCGCGTTGATGTCCGATGTCGCGCTGGATCTGGCTGATCTCGCGCAGCACATGCTGGGTCGCGTAATTTTCCCGGTAGGCCCAGACGCCGAGCATCATGACCACCAGACCTGCCAATATCAGATAAACCCCACGCATCTCTTACCCTTGCCTCACGAGACCGACCTCAAAACAGGTTTCGGCAGGCCCATTGCCGCACGGTCCACCGGCACTGCCGGGGCCGTGGTACGCCGACCGACCCGCAGCCGCGCCGAGCGCGCACGCGGGTTTATGTCTAGCTCGTCCGCATCGGGACCGATGGCTTTGGAGAGCTGCTCGAAACCGGGTGTTTTCACCTCTTGTTCAGGAGCATAGCGCGAGCCGCCACCACCCGTCGAGGCCCTTTCCTGAAAGAAGCGCTTGACCACCCGGTCCTCGAGCGAATGAAAGCTCACGACGGCCAGTTGCCCGCCGGGTTTAAGCGCGCGCTCGGCGGCTTCCAACCCCTCGATGAGCTGACCGAATTCGTCGTTCACCGCGATGCGAATGGCCTGAAAACTCCGGGTCGCCGGATGGCTTTGCCCCGGTTTCTTGCGCGGCAGCAGCCGTTCGATCAGGTTCGCGAGTTGCAGCGTCGTAGTGAACGGTTCTTTTTCGACGCGGTCCTTTACGATGGCGCGGGCGATTTTGCGCGACTGTTTTTCCTCGCCGTAGTGAAACAGCACCTCGGCGATCTCCGCCTCGTCCGCTGTATTGACGAAATCGGCCGCCGTCGGCCCGTCCTGCGACATGCGCATATCCAGAGGCCCGTCTTTCATGAAGGAAAAACCGCGCTCCGGCAGGTCGAGCTGCATCGAAGACACCCCGAGATCGAGCACCACGCCGTCGAGACCCGAAGCATATTGGTCCATCTCGCCGAAGGTCCCCAGAACGAGGTCGATTTTACCGGCATAAGGCGGCTCGTTGATCCAAGTCGCGGCCATCTCATGCGCCAGCGGATCGCGATCGACGCCGGTGACGTGATCGGCGCCCTCTGCGATCAGGCCCTTGGTATAGCCGCCTGCGCCGAAGGTGCCATCGAGCCAACGGCCCGAAATGGGTGCGCATTCGCGCAGCAACGGGTTCAGCAGGACCGGAATGTGGGGCTTTTTCTCATCCGAGGCCATCTCAGCCCTCCAGATCGTCCAGAAGGCTCAGCGGATCGAAATCCTCGCCCTGCTCTTCCAACCATTTCTCGGAGATCATCGCATCGACCGCCTCGTGGGTCTCCGGCTTCCAGATCTCGAAGGTTTCGCCCATGCCGGCGAAATAGGCCACGCCGTCGAGCGCGATCTTGTCACGCAGCGGCTGCGGCAACACCAGACGGCCATCGTTGTCCACCTCGGTCGGGCGGGCACGGTTGAGAATCATGCGCTCCATGATCTTGCGCTTTTCCGAGCCGCGCGGCAGGCGCGCGATGTCGGAGGCCAGCGCCCGATAGCCCTCGTAAGTATGCACGATCAGTTGTTTTTGTTTGTCGTGGCCATAGACGATGACCATGCGGGGACGGCCGGTTTCCGCAGCCAGAGGATCGCCAAGCTCGAGTTCGCGACGAAAATCGGCGGGGATCGACACGCGTCCCTTTCCGTCCACCTTAAAGGTGTGTTCGCCGATGAACATGCCAACCAAGTGGCGGCTCCTTTACTGTCCCTGCCCCGTCATGAGGCCTTTTAAGCGAAACGGCGGAATGAGCTGCTGCCACCGCTCAATCCGCCGCCCTCGTCCCGATATTTCGGGCTGTCCGGACTGCGCGCGCCACCTGGGGGGATGTCTGCTCGCTCGCGCGCCGGATCTCTTTGTTCCGATGAGGCTGGGTGCCTGTATGAACCTGACTTATGGGTCTTTATTCGCGGTCTTGGATGCGCCGCTCATTCCCGTCTCATCGCGTAAAGCCAAGATGCCACGGGAATTCATGGTAATCAACGGATATTTTCTCCACAGCCCCCAAATCTTGCTTTCCAGGACAGGGCGAATCTAGGTATAGAAACGCCCCTCACGAAATTGAGAGCACATATAGGCAAACAAAGCCTAAATTTAACCACATTTAGTGGTCGCATTTTCCCATGAGTTTTCCCAAGGAAGTTTCGATAAATCCACAGAATTCACAGGGTTCTCCACAAATCCACCGAGTTATCCACAGGATTGTGATTCGCATTGAAGATTGCGACCATGATTTCCCGGAAGTTCCATGAAGTCCCACCACTCACCCCTGACCTGTACCATGAAATCCCGAAACACAAAAAAGGGGCCCGAAGGCCCCTTTCCGTCGTCACATCGCTCCGGGATCAGAAATCCAGCGTCAAGGACAGACTCACCGTGCGCCCCGAGGCATAGGCCGGGTAGACCGTCCGGGTGGCGCTGATCTCGCGATAGACATAACTCGAACGCTCGTAATAGGTTTCATCGAAGAGGTTATCGACCCCGAGCCGAACCTTAGCCCCTTCGATCTGCGGCGGCTGCCACTCGGCATAGGCATTGACCACCGTGTAGGAGGCATGCGCCTCATAACCCGCGCTTTCCATCAGATCGTCATCGAGCTTACCGGCCCACTCCACGGTCGCGCCGAGCGTCATATTCGCCGCAGGCAGTTCCTGATCGACGTAAAGCGTCGCCACATCGCTCACCGGCATCACCGTACCGCCATCCGGGATAACGAAATCGCCGTCCTCGGTCACGTCCGCCTTGGTATAGCTCGCACCGAGCCGCCCGGAACCCCAGTTGTACTGGCCGTTCAGCGTCACCCCCTTGGAACGCACCTCACCCGAGTTGTTGACCTCGTCATTGCTCGAATCGTAATTCGCCAAATCCTTGATCTTCGTATCGAAATAGGTGATCCCGCCGGAAAAGTCGCCAAGACTTCCATTGAAACCGAGCTTGAAGTTGGTCGCAGAGCCAGCCTTGTAATCGGCGTCGAAGTCGTAATCCCGGGCATGCATCAATCCGAATTCGCCGATGTCATAGCCCAGCCAGGTGCGCGACCCACCCGCGAAGACCTCGAGACCGGGGACGATCTCATAAGATACGGTCGCATTGGCGCTCAGCCCCGTGTCGTTGAAGGTCTGGCCATCCATATCCTCGAGACGATGATAATCGGCCCGAAGCCCGGTCGAAAGGTCGATGCCGCTGGCGAAGGCGAACCGCCCCTGCGCGAAGGCACCGATCTGCTTGGTG
Source organism: Celeribacter ethanolicus (assembly GCF_001550095.1). Lineage (GTDB taxonomy): Bacteria > Pseudomonadota > Alphaproteobacteria > Rhodobacterales > Rhodobacteraceae > Celeribacter > Celeribacter ethanolicus. Next base: position 243,624 of record NZ_LRUC01000052.1, read on the forward strand.
GTCAGCTTCTGGAGACGCGGCGTGTTGGCGACATCGCCGTAATTGTCGATGCTGTAGTCGGTCTGCGCGAAATCGAGTCCGGCGGTGATCGTGCCGGCATCGAGGGTGAAGGTGTTCTTCACCACCCCGCCGATGGCATCGTCATCGAGGACCATGTCGCCATTGCGCCCACCGACGACATAGTTCGGACGCCAGTAATCGTTCTGCGTGGCATAGATCATAACCTCCGGGTCCCACAGGTCCGTGGGCGCGGTGGACGTGTATTTCAGACTGATCGTGTCACGCGTCACGTCGAGCGGATAGACCGTGTCGTCATGGTTGAGATCCATGTTCATCTTGATCACGCGATCGGCATCATCCTCGGAGCGCTCATAGGCGAGTTCGAGCCGCGAGGTGCCGAATTCATAGCCGAATTTCGACAGAATGCCCTTGGCCGCCGGTTCGGTGCCCGGCATTTCCTCACCATTCCCGGCCTTGTAATTGTCGCCGTCCTGCGCGTGGATCATCACCATCCAGTCGACCGCACCATAGACGCCGAAGCTCGCCAGCGAGCCGGAAAGCCCCTGCCCGTTGTCGCCATAGGTCAGGTTCACGCGCCCGCCCGCGACCTCGCCCTCGGCCAGCAGATCGAAGGCCGAAACGGTCTCATAGCGCACCGCACCCGCGGCCGCGGCAACGCCCGCGTCGGCGGCGGCGGCGCCCGCCTCGACCTCGACGGATTTCAGGAAAGCCGGATCGACGACGTTGGAGCCGGTGTGGTGCCAGCTTGTGCCCCCTTGCGGGACCCCGTCGACCGTCACGGCCAGATTGGATTGTTCCATGCCGAACACGTGGATCCGCTTCGACGGGCCCGCGCCGCCCGAGACCGTCACAGCGGATTCGCGGGCGAAAAGTTCAGAAACGTTTTGTGGCTGCAGGGCTTCGAGTTCCTCTTCGGAAATCAACGCTCCCCCGGTGGCTTCGACGTTTTCCTGCCCCTCATCGACGAGAGACACGGTGATCATATCCAGTTCAAATGCATCCTGAGCAAAACCAGCAGATGCAAACGCGGCGTAAGACACGCCGCACAGCGCCACAAAACGCGCCATAGTCATGAGATATCCCCTCTTGTTGTGCGATATTTGAGGAGCTACGGGACCAGAGATTGATTCACAAGTATTTTTGTCGGGAATTTATCATATTGATAGATATTGAATTTTCATAACCTCAACCGAAATCGACCGCTTCGCCCCATAAAAACACATAAAAACTGTAAGGTATGACGCAAGACAGAAGAAAACCCGCACGGTTTCCCGTGCGGGTTCGATGTCGATCTGTGGCGCGAAAGCCGCAGCCGTCAGGCCAGCCCGACCTGAACCAGACGCTCGGCAAGCTTCATATAGGGCTCGGCCAGCGGGCTGTCGGTCGCCGCGACCGGCACGCCGGAGTCGCCCGCAAGCCGCGCTTCGAGCGCCAGCGGCAACTCGGCCAGAAGCGGCACGTCGAGCTTCGCCGCCTCCGCCGCCACCCCGCCATGGCCGAAGATATGCTCTTCATGGCCACAGTTCGGACAGACATAGGTGGACATATTCTCAATCAACCCCAAAACCGGCACTTTCAGCTTTTCGAACATCGAAATCCCGCGCCGCGCGTCGATCAGCGCCACGTCCTGCGGCGTCGAAACCACCAGCGCGCCGGTGAGTTCGGTTTTCTGGCCCAGCGTCAACTGCACATCGCCGGTGCCCGGCGGCATGTCGATCAACAAAACGTCCAGCTCACCCCAAGCCACCTGCCCGAGCATCTGCTGCATCGCCCCCATGAGCATCGGCCCGCGCCAGACCACCGCTTCCCCGTCGGGTATCATGAATCCGATCGACATCAGCGTGACGCCATGAGCGTGCAGCGGCTCGATGGTTTGACCGTCTGGGGAGGCCGGGCGTTTATTGATCCCCATCATGCGCGGCTGCGACGGGCCGTAGATGTCGGCGTCGAGCAACCCGACCTTGCGCCCCTGACGCGCCAGCGCCACGGCGAGGTTGGCGGAGACTGTGGATTTGCCCACGCCGCCCTTGCCCGAGGCGATGGCGATGATGTGTTTGACTCCCGGCACGCCTTGCTTGCCCTGCTGCGGGGTCGGATGGCGTCCGATCTTGAGGCTCGGCGGCTCACCCGCGGGCGCGGCAGGCTTGGCGGCAGGCCCAGGCTTGGCGGCAGGCCCATGTGCCGTGGTCACGATGGACACCTTCGTCACGCCGGGCAGCGATTCGAGCCTGGCGCGCGCCACGGCCTCGACCCCACCCAGAGCCTGCGCCGTCGCCGCATCCGGCGCTTCGATCACGAAACTGACCGCCCCCTCCTTCACCGAAAGCGCCCGAATGAGGTCACGCTCAACCAGCGAAGTGCCATCCGGCAGCTTCACCCCCGCGAGCGCCGTCATAATCCTGTCTTGATCTGCGGACATACGTCTTCCTTTCCGCCACGTCTCATGGTCTGACCCTTTACCCCGAAATAGGCCCTTTGCTGACCCTTTTCCACAGCGGTTTGACGCTCCCGGTCCGAAACCTGCCCCCAAAGGTGAAAATAGGTCAGTATTGGTCATGCATTTTCTGCATAGCGGCATTGCCGACAGGGCGGATTGTGCATTCGCAGCAATTCCCCGATATTGAAATCAACGAAAGCAGCCGAGGCTTGCACCCTTGATCGCTCCAAAGCGGTTTGCCTCCCGAAAGGAGGCGTTGGCAAAACGCCAGCGAGGACGAGACACGGCAGCGCAGGTCGCGGGGGGTCCCGCACGCACATCTAAGGTTGAAAGCTTATGGCTTACGCAAACGACATCGACAGTGCCGCTCCGGCGTCCCCCACCCTCTTCGGTGGGCTGTTCAAATCCATCGCGGAACGCGTTGCGCGCTACCGGGTCTACCGTGAGACCGTGCTTGAGCTGTCGGACCTGAAGGATCGCGACCTCGCCGATCTCGGATTGTCCCGCGCGTCGATCCGGGCCGTGGCCTACGAAGCCGCTTACGGCAACTGAAGAATAGACATCACGGCCCTCTCCTCCTCCCTGGGCCCTGATACCTGCGGCAGCTCCTCTCCTCCTCCCTGGGGCTGCCGCATCAGATACCGGAATTCGGGGCCTCTCCTCCTCCCTTGGCCCTGATGACCAGAGCGGCGATGCTTCCTCCTCCCTGCATCGTCGCACCTATACCGGGCGAAAGCCCAAGAAATCGGTCCCTCTCTCCTCCTCCCTGAGGGGTCGTGACTGAAGGCGGCGGTGCCTTCCTCCTCCCTGGTACCGCCGCATTTCTTTTCAGAATACGGGTCCTCTCCTCCTCCCTTGGGGCCCGATACCAAGAGACACCCGTGCCCCTCCTCCTCCCTGGGCGCGGGTGTCTTGCTTTTTACCGATCAGACATCAGAAACTTTGAGCAGCCTCCTCCGGCTGGGGAAACGCGCAAGGCAATCACCGGCTCAGGCGGCGCGGTCGATCACCCGCTCGAAGGCCGGCAGGCCAACCAGCCCGGGGGCGCCCGCGTATTTCATCGGGTCGAGCGGGTATGGCCGGGCGTGCTTGCGCCCCGGGCGGAGCAACATCACCGGCTTGCGTTCCGGCGCACCGGAAATCCGTCGGATCAGCGCACTGCCCTCCTTGGGCGTCAGCAAGGGACGCGCCGGATGCTGTGCCCTTTTCCCCGTGAAGAGATCGAGCAGGCTCTCCACCGAGCCCTGCTCAACCCCACCCGGCAGATACTGGGCCACCGGACCAAGCACATCGCGCGCCATCTGGCCGAGGTACAGGCTTTCGCAGACCACCCCCCGGCAGGCAATCAACTCGTGATTGGCGCATAACAGATGGACATAGGAAATCGCATCGCGCGGACACAGGCGAATCGCATCGCCATCAAGGAAGGACACCGCCGGGACCAGCACCTCTGCCCCTCGCCCGTCCTGCATCTCCTCCGGCAGATCGAGAAGGATGCGATGTTGCTGGCTCAACACCAGAGGCGCCTCATTGCCGAGACTGCCCGGGGCGAAGACCACCGGGGCATGACGCCCCCAGCCCCGCACCCGACGCGCGGCGATCCAGGCAATCGGCTGAACGCCATGATCGAGCGTCACGACCCGGTCGCCGGGACGCAACTCCCCCGCCGCGCGCGGCCCCTCCGGGGTTTCGATCGGCATGGACGCCTCGAAACAGACCGCCTGATAGGTGGTCGTGGCCGATTGGTCGGTGTTGTAGAAACCCGGCGATTGCCCGGCATTGAAACTGCCCCAATACCATGTTTCGAGATCGAATTCCGGGGTCCAGACGATCTGGACCAACTCGCCGTTGCTATCGAGCCCCTCGAACACCACGGCATAGCCCTCATCCCCGTTGAGGTTGATATAATCGGAGCGCACCACCGTGGCGTTTTCGATCGTATCGCCCCCCTGCCCGGAAAAGGTCAACGTATAGGTATCGCCGGGGGAGAAGACATAGGGACTTTCGTCTCCCTCCTGCGATTCGATGGTCAGAGAGTTTGTCGAAGTCGGCGGATAGTCGAATTGCGACGTGCCCGGTCCCGAATTCACATTCGAGCCGGTCGATGCCGCGAACTGACTGTCGATGGCCTCGATTAAGATGGTCATGACGCCTCATCCTGATGATCCGGCGCCAGATTAGATGAAAAGGGTTAACCCACGATCAACACGGAAGAATGCCCCGGCCCCACGCGTCAGAACGGCACGTCGTCCGCCTGATCGGCGGGCATCACGAATCCCGCCTTGAGCTTTTTCGTGCCCGAATGATCGAATTCCACCGTGAGGTTTTCGCCCTCGATCTCCATTACCTCGCCATAGCCGAATTTCTTGTGGAACACCCGATCCCCAAGGGTGAAAGAGGCGCTGGCCTTCATGTCGATGGTCATGGGCGCGCGCGGCGTACCCGCCCGCTGCGTACGGCTTTGCATCCGCTTCCATCCCGGCGAATTATAGACATCGGCCTTGGCGGCGCGCTGTTCGAACGTGGTGGATGGCTGGCTGTCATAGGAGGCCGTCTCGTAAGAGGCGACCGCCGGGCTGCGCTGTCCGCCATAGAGGCCCGACGGCGTCAGGATATCGACATGCTCGGGCGGCAGTTCGTCGATGAAGCGCGAGGCCAGTTGCGATTGCCATTGGCCGTACACCCGGCGGTTGGCGGCGAAGGAAATGGTGCAAAGCTCCTCGGCGCGGGTGATGCCGACATAGGCCAGACGACGCTCTTCCTCGAGACCCTTGGTGCCGTTTTCATCCATCGAACGCTGCGACGGGAACAGCCCCTCTTCCCAGCCGGGCAGGAAGACGACCGGGAACTCAAGCCCCTTGGCGCCGTGCAGCGTCATGATCGTGACCTTCTCGCCGTCTTCACCGCTGTCATTGTCCATGATCAGCGCGACGTGTTCGAGAAAGCCCGCCAGATTGTCGAATTGTTCCAAGGCTTTGACGAGTTCCTTGAGGTTCTCGAGCCGCCCCGGCGCCTCAGGTGTTTTGTCGTTCTGCCACATGGTGGTGTAGCCGCTCTCATCGAGAATTTTCTCGGCCAATTCGATATGGCCGATCTCGGCGGGGTCATAAGCGACATCTTCCACCAGCGCGTCTGGGTCATCGTCCAAACGATTGACACGCCTCATTTTATGGCCTTCGTAACCAATATCCTCGAAAACATCCATTTCATCATCCGACATGCGCTCATCTTCGAACAGCATGTCGTCCTCTTCCTGAATGTCTTCTCCGTCAACGACATAGCGAATTCTCGTGCCATTGAGCGACGACCAGCGCGCGATGTCCGCCACAAGTTGCGCGACACCCGACTTGGCCTTGCCCTTCAAAAGACCCTCTTCCACGGCAATCCCCGCCGCTTCCAAAAGCGGCACGCCATGGCGGCGGGCGCACATCTGGATCTCTTGCAGCGCCTTGTCGCCCACACCGCGTTTCGGCGTGTTGATGATGCGCTCGAAGGCCAGATCGTCCTCAGCCTGGGTGACGATGCGGAAATAGGCCATGGCATCGCGGATCTCCATCCGCTCGTAAAACCGCGGCCCGCCGATCACGCGATATGGCAGGCCGATGGAGAGGAACCGATCCTCGAAAGCGCGCATCTGATGCGAGGCGCGGACCAGAATGGCCATGTCATCGAGGGAATATTTACGAAGGCGGCTCCGCGTGCCACCATGCAGCGCCTCGATTTCTTCACCGACCCAACGCGCCTCTTCCTCGCCATCCCAATGGCCGATGAGACGCACCAATTCGCCCTCGGTCTCCGAGGTCCAAAGCTCCTTGCCCAGACGATCCCGGTTGCCCGCAATCACCGAAGAGGCGGCGGCGAGGATGTGTGGCGTGGAGCGGTAGTTCTGCTCAAGGCGCACGACTTTAGCGCCGGGAAAATCCTTTTCGAACCGCAGAATGTTGCCCACTTCGGCCCCGCGCCAGCCGTAGATCGACTGGTCATCATCGCCGACGCAACAGATGTTCTTATGCCCGCCCGCAAGGAGCCTGAGCCAAAGATATTGCGCGACGTTCGTATCCTGATACTCGTCCACAAGGATGTATTTGAACCAGCGCTGATATTGCTCCAAGAGGTCCGGATGTTTCTGGAAAATCATCACCATATGCAACAGAAGATCGCCGAAATCGACGGCGTTCAGCGTGGTCAGGCGCTCTTGATACTGTGCGTAAAGTTTGACGCCCATGCCGTTGAATTCACTGCCTTCTTCACCGGACACAGCAGAGGGTGTGAGGGCGCGATTCTTCCAATTGTCGATCATGCCGGAGAGCTGGCGCGCAGGCCAGCGCTTCTCGTCGATGCCCGCCGCTGAGATCAGCTGTTTGAGCAATCGGATCGAGTCATCCGTGTCCAGAATGGTGAAGTTCGACTTGAGCCCGACAAGCTCGGCGTGACGGCGCAAAAGCTTGGCGCTAATCGAGTGAAATGTTCCCATCCAGCGAACTGGTTCTTCGATGTCAAACGGCGTTTTCCTTAGCCGATCCTGCATCTCTTTCGCCGCTTTGTTTGTGAAAGTCACGGCGAGGATTTCATTTGCACGCGCGCTGTCTGTGGTAATCAGATGCGCAACACGCGCCATGAGCGTTTTCGTCTTACCTGTACCCGCCCCGGCAAGGATAAGCACAGGACCTTCGAGTGCCTCAACGGCTTCACGTTGTGCAGGGTTTAAATCATCAAGATACACCGTCCCCTTTCGCGCACCAAAGGCGGCCTCGCGCGCGCCTTGCATCGCGAGTTGGGACAGGGAGGGACGTTGGGGCTGCACCGCCGCCTCGAAGGCGTCGTCTTCATCGAAACTGCTCATGGCAGTGAGATTACAGAAGGTCGCAGGCGAGGAAAAGTGCGTTCTTCAATTGTTCTCATCATCGCCTGCCGGATCGGACACGGCAGAGAGCAGACCGGAGACATAGCGTCCGAAGAGGGTGGAAAAACTCTCGATCTCCTCCCCCGACCAGGCCTGAAAGGCTTTTGCGAACAACCGCCACTTCGACAGGGTGAAGGCCCGCAGGAAGGTCCGTGCCTTCGGGGTGATCACCAGAACGGATTTGCGCGCATCTTCCTGCACCGCCTGGCGGGTGACATAGCCGCGCGAAACGAGTTCGGAAACGATGCGCGACGCGCGTGACGGATCGACGGCCATGACCTCCGCCACCATGCCGATGGTCGGCGCCTCCGCTACATCGCGCCCAAGACCGGCGGTGATCTGGGCAATGGACAAAAGCCCCTGCAGAATCGCGGGTTCGAGCTTTTCGTTCATGCCATCGAGGACGCGGCCCTTGAACTCGCCCTTTTCCGCCATGCGCCGCCACTGGAACATCGCCAGATCGAGCGACAGAAGCGCTTCGATGGCCACGTCGGAAAAGCCTTCGCCCTCAAGGTAGTCGGGCACGCCCGCGCGAATACGCGGATCGGGAGAGGCCTGTCGGGCGTCGAGAGAAGAGGTATCATCCATGCTCATGACATGTCCGTCGCACAACCATGTGTGAATGTCAAATTCATGATAGACACATTTATGTGCTATTGACACATATTGATGTGAGCGCTACCTCCCGAACGACACGTCAAGCACGGGCCCGCACGGGCCAAAGGAGTTTCCATGCCGCATACGCAAAGCCTGCCCGAAGAAGCGAGGCGCGCGCCGGAGCACAGTTCGGTCGCGCTTGTCATCGCCTCCGTCGCGGTGCTTCTCTTGCTGGCCTCACTCGACCAGACCATCGTCTCGACCGCCCTTCCCACCATCGTCGCCGATCTCGGCGGGCTTGAGCACCTGTCGTGGGTGGTCACAGCCTATATTCTCGCCTCAACCGTGGTCGCGCCCTTGTATGGCAAGCTCGGCGACCTCTACGGGCGGCGGAACGTCGTGATCTTCTCGGTCTCTCTGTTTCTTTCCGGCTCCGTCTTATGCGGCCTGTCGGACTCCATGGGCTTTCTCATCGCCGCCCGCGCACTTCAGGGCCTCGGCGGCGGCGGGCTGTTCGTTCTGGCGCTGTCGATCATCGGCGACGTGATCCCGCCCAAGGAGCGCGGCAAGGTGCAGGGCGTTTTCGCAGGCGTCTTCGGCGTGTCCTCCGTCGCCGGGCCGCTGCTGGGCGGATGGTTCGTCGATGCGCTGTCCTGGCACTGGATCTTCTTCATCAACCTGCCTTTCGGCGCGCTGGCACTGGCGGGGTTCATCTTTGGCTTCAAGGCGCATCCCGAGCGCGTCGCCCACAAGATCGACTATGCCGGCGCGCTGGCGCTGACCCTGTCGCTCTCCTCCCTCGTGCTTCTCACGGCCCTGGGCGGCAAGGAATTCGCCCTGACCTCCCCCATCGGCCTCGGCCTCATGGGCCTTTTCGGGGCGGCAACCGTGAGTTTCGTGGCGATCGAGCGCAAGGCCTCCGAGCCGATCCTGCCAATCGGGCTGTTCAAGATGAATGTCTTTTCCATCGCCTCCGCGATTTCCTTTGTCTCCGGCGCGCTGATGTTCGGGGCGCTGACCTTCATCCCGGTCTTCCTGCAAATGGCCAAGGGGGCGAGCGCCACCCAATCCGGCCTGCAACTCATCCCGATGACCTTCGGCATCCTCGCCGCCTCCACCGTCTCCGGCCAATACATGAGCCGCACCGGGCGCTACCGCATCCTGCCGGTGATCGGACTGAGCTTCGCGACCCTCTCGCTTCTGTCGCTCACGCGGCTGTCGCCGGAGATGGCCTCCTGGTCGCTCTGGCTGTCGCTCGCCGGGCTTGGCATGGGCATGGGCTGCATCTTCCCGGTGACCACCACCGCCGTGCAGAACGCCGTGCCGCGACAACAGATCGGCACTGCCACCGCTGCGGGGCTGATGTTTCGTCAGGTCGGCGCATCCATCGCCGTGGCGCTGTTCGGTGCCCTGTTTGCAAGCCGCATGGCACGGATGATGGGGGAGGCGCATATCGAAGGACTCTCGAACGTCACCGAACTCGGGCCGCAGGTGCTTGCGCAACTCCCGGCGACCACCCGCCAGCTCATCGGCGACACGATTTCAGGCGCACTGCATCCGGTGTACTGGATCGCGGCAGGCCTGGCGCTGTGCGGCCTCGCGCTGGCACTGCTGATGAAGGAAATCCCTCTCAGATCCCGCGAAGCGTAAGATCGGGCACCGCACTGACCGCCCGAATCCACGAAACGTGGGATTTGCAAAAACGCGTTTCAGAACGCACCCCCCTTTGCTAATCCCCGATTTCTTTCTGCAAAAATTGCAAAGAAAGGTATATGGGACCACCAGCACAGCAAAAATCGCCGCAAGGTGTCGCAAATATTCTGCCTGCGTCATTTGCATCACGCTATGGGGATTTACTGCGCCGCAGAAATGCCTAACGTGATCACTGATCAAGCAAATGAGGGGACCCGCCGCCATGGCCGAATTTCAGAAAGTTCTGATTGCCAACCGAGGTGAAATTGCCATCCGCGTGATGCGCGCCGCCAACGAGCTGGGCAAGCGCACCGTTGCGGTCTATGCCGAAGAGGACAAGCTTTCCCTGCACCGTTTCAAGGCGGACGAGGCTTACAAGATCGGCGAAGGCATGGGACCGGTGGCGGCCTATCTCTCGATCCCCGAGATCATCCGGGTTGCGAAACTGTCTGGCGCGGATGCGATCCACCCCGGCTATGGTTTGCTCTCCGAGAACCCCGATTTCGTCGATGCCTGTACCGAAGCCGGCATCACCTTCATCGGTCCGAAAGCCAAGACCATGCGGCAACTGGGCGACAAGGCCTCGGCGCGCAAGGTGGCGATCGCGGCAGGGGTGCCGGTCATTCCGGCGACCGAGGTGCTTGGCGACGATTTCGACGCGATCCGCAAGGAGGCCGCCGAGATCGGTTTCCCGCTGATGCTCAAGGCCTCCTGGGGCGGCGGCGGGCGCGGCATGCGTCCGATCATGAATGCCGAGGAGCTTGAGGAGAAGGTCAAAGAAGGTCGCCGCGAGGCCGAAGCCGCTTTTGGCAATGGCGAGGGCTACCTTGAGAAGATGATCATCAAGGCGCGCCATGTCGAAGTTCAAATCCTCGGCGACCAGCACGGCCATATCTATCACCTCTACGAGCGCGACTGTTCGGTCCAGCGCCGCAACCAGAAAGTGGTCGAGCGCGCCCCTGCCCCGTATCTCTCGCCTGCGCAACGCGAAGAACTGTGTCATCTCGGCAAGCGCATCTGCGAACATGTGAATTACGAATGCGCCGGCACCGTTGAGTTCCTGATGGATATGGAGAGCGGCAAGTTCTACTTCATCGAGGTGAACCCCCGTGTGCAGGTGGAACACACCGTCACCGAAGAAGTCACCGGCATCGACATCGTTCGCGCGCAAATCCTGATCGCCGAGGGCAAGTCTCTCATGGAGGCCACCGGCGTTGCCAGCCAGTATGACGTCAAACTCGACGGCCATGCGCTTCAGTGCCGGGTGACGACCGAGGACCCGACGAACAATTTCATCCCCGACTATGGCCGGATCACCACCTATCGCTCCGCCACCGGCATGGGCATCCGCCTCGATGGCGGCACAGCCTATTCCGGTGCTGTGATCACGCGCTATTATGACAGCCTCTTGACCAAGGTGACCGCCTGGGCGCGCACGCCGGAGGCTGCGATTGCGCGGATGGACCGGGCGTTGCGCGAATTCCGCATCCGGGGCGTTCAGACCAACATCGCATTCGTCGAGAACCTGCTGAAACACCCGGTGTTCCTGTCCAATGAGTACACCACGAAATTCATCGACACGACGCCCGAGCTGTTCGACTTCAAACAGCGCCGCGACCGGGCGACGAAAATCCTCACCTATCTCGGCGAGATCACGGTGAACGGCCATCCGGAGACGCTCGGCCGTGCCAAACCCGCCGCAGATGCGCGCAAACCCGTCGCACCGAAGCTCAAGGTGGACACCCCGCCGATGGGCACCCGGCAATTGCTTGAGGAACAGGGTGCGCAGGCGGTGGCGGACTGGATGCTCGCGCAGCAAAAGCTCCTGATCACCGACACCACCATGCGCGACGGGCATCAATCCCTGCTCGCCACCCGGATGCGGTCGATCGACATGATCAACGCGGCGCCCGCCTATGCGTCGAACCTTTCGGGGCTGTTCTCGGTCGAGTGCTGGGGCGGCGCGACCTTTGACGTGGCGTACCGCTTCTTGCAGGAATGCCCGTGGCAGCGTCTGCGCGACATCCGCGAGCGCATGCCCAACATCATGACGCAGATGCTGCTGCGCGCCTCCAACGGCGTGGGCTATACCAACTACCCCGACAATGTGGTGCAGGAATTCGTGCGTCAGGCCGCCGAGACTGGCGTCGATGTGTTCCGCGTCTTCGACAGCCTCAACTGGGTCGAGAACATGCGCGTCGCGATGGATGCGGTCATTGAGAGCGGCAAGGTCTGCGAAGGCACGATCTGTTACACCGGCGATCTCTTCGATCCGGCGCGCTCGAAATACGATCTCAAATATTACGTCAAAATGGGTCAGGACCTGAAAGCCGCCGGTGCGCATGTGCTGGGGCTCAAGGACATGGCGGGGCTGTTGAAACCGGCGCAGGCGCGCCAGCTCATCACCGCGCTCAAGGAAGAGGTCGGCCTGCCGATCCATTTCCACACCCATGACACCTCCGGCGCAGCCGCCGCTACCATCCTCGCCGCCGCCGACGCGGGCGTGGATGCGGTGGATGCGGCGATGGACGCCTTCTCTGGTGGCACATCTCAGGCGTGTTTGGGCTCCATTGTCGAGGCGACCCGGTTCACCGAGCGCGACACCGGGCTCGACATCGCGGCGATCCGCGAGATGTCGAACTACTGGGAAGCCGTGCGCGGCCAGTACAAGGCGTTCGAGAGCGGGCTTCAGGCCCCGGCCTCCGAGGTCTACCTGCATGAAATGCCCGGCGGCCAGTTCACCAACCTCAAGGCGCAGGCCCGCTCGCTGGGGCTCGAAGAGCGCTGGCATGAGGTGGCGCAATGTTATGCCGACGTGAACATGATGTTCGGCGACATCGTCAAGGTGACGCCCAGTTCCAAGGTCGTGGGCGACATGGCGCTGATGATGGTGTCCCAGGGCCTGACACGCGCACAGGTCGAGGACCCGAAAAGCGATGTGGCCTTCCCCGACAGCGTCATCGACATGATGCGCGGCAATCTCGGCCAGCCGCCGGGCGGCTTCCCGGACAGCATCGTCAAGAAGGTGCTCGGCAAGGAGAAACCCAACCTCGAACGTCCCGGCAAACACCTCAAACCGGCCGATTTCGAAGCGCTGCGCACCGAACTTCAGGCGAAATTCCCCGACGAGGAGTTCGACGACGAGGATTTCAACGGCTACCTGATGTATCCAAAGGTCTTCACCGATTACGTCGCCCGCCACGAGCAATACGGTCCGGTGCGCGTCCTGCCGACCAAGAACTTCTTCTACGGCATGGAAGAGGGCGAGGAGATTTCCGCCACCATCGACCCGGGCGTGACGCTCGAGATCCGCTGTCAGGCGATCTCCGACATCACCGAGACCGGCGAGGTCAAACTGTTCTTCGAACTGAACGGCCAGCCGCGCACGGTGCGGATCAAGGACCGCTCTGCCGTCGCCTCCGTCAAGGCGAACCCGAAGGCCGAGGCGGGCAACGGCAAACACATTGGTGCGCCGATGCCGGGTGTCGTGGCGACCGTGGCGGTCGCCTCCGGTCAGGCGGTGAAGAAGGGCGATGTGCTTTTGACCATCGAGGCGATGAAGATGGAAACCTCGATCACCTCCGATCAGGACGGCACGATCAAGGCGATCCACGTCACACCCGGCGCCCAGATCGACGCCAAGGATTTGCTCGTCGAGTTCGAATAAGTCGCCGGTCCGAAGATTGGAAAGCCCCGCCTCATCGCGGGGCTTTTTTCTTCAGCCCCTGCGCGTCAGAACCAGCGAGGTCAGCCCGCCGAACACCAGCGCCCAGAGCGGCGCGCCGATGCCGAGGAAGGAAATCCCCGACACGGTGGTCATGAAGGTCACGAGTCCCGCCTCGCGCTGATCCGGATCCTTGAGCGCCGCCGTCAGGCTCGCCGAGATGGTGTTCAAAAGCGCCAGCCCCGCGACCGTCACCACAAGCGCCTTCGGTGCGATCAGGAAAAGCCCGATCACCGCCGCGCCCAGCAAGCCGACGATGCAATAGATCACGCCAGTGGCCACCGCCGCTTTGTAGCGAGTCACGGGGTCCTCATCCGCCTCGGGGCCGGCAACGATGGCCGCCGTAATCGCCGCGAGGTTGAAGGCATAACCACCAAAGGGCGCGAGGATCAGAGAGGTCAGTCCGGTCACGGTGATCGAGGCGGACACCGGCGGCTCATACCCCGCGGCCTTGAGCGTCACCACGCCGGGGACGTTCTGCGACGTCATGGTGACGATATAAAGCGGCAGCCCCACCCCGATCAGCACCGAAAGCGAAAATTCCGGCGTGACAAAGACCGGCTTTGCGATCTCGAAAGCGATATGCTGGCTGGTGTCGAACGCTCCGGTGAGCGCACAGAACATGACCCCCACCAGCAGCACCACCGGGATGGCGAAGCGGGCGAAAAAGCGCCTCCCGGCGAGATAGGTGGCGCACATGGCGATCACCAGCGGCAGGTTGTCCTCCATCGAAGCGAAGATCCCAAGCCCGAAGCGGAACAGAATGCCCGCCAGCATGGCGCTGCCGATGGCCGCCGGGATGAGATGGGAGATCTTCTCGAACCAGCCGGTCACCCCGGTCAGGGTCAGAAGCACCGCGCAGAAGACGAAGGCCCCCACCGCCTCCGGCACGGAGACCCCCGCCAGGCTGACCACCAGAAGCGCCGCCCCCGGCGTCGACCAGGCCGTCAGGATCGGCATCCGGTAGCGCAACGCGAGAACCAGCGTCGACAGCCCCATGCCGAGGCCCAGCGCCAGCATCCAGCTATTGGCCACCGCAGGGGAAGCCCCCAGCGTGTCGATGGCCTGAAAGATGATCGCGGCGCTGCTGGTATAGCCCAGGAGCACGGCGACCGCACCCGCGACGAGATGGGAGAGTTTCAGTCCGGACATGGATGGCCTTTCCGAGAGGAGACAGGAAGCGTTTGGCAGGCCGCGTTGCGTGCGTTATAACGGCCATGACCGCTATAACGCACGGACGCTATAACGCACAAGGGGCAACAAGAGGTTTCGATGACCGGCGACAAACTCCAGATCAACCTGAAGGCCGCGCGCACCCACGCGGGCCTCAGCCTTGCGCAGACGTCAGAGCTGACCGGGGTGAGCAAGGCCATGCTGGGCCAGATCGAGCGCGGCGAATCCTCGCCGACGCTGGCAACACTCTGGAAGATCGCGAAGGGGTTTCACCTGCCGCTGACGGCGTTTCTCGAAGACATGGTGCTGACGGCAGGAAGTTTCACCCCTGCCCCGGCACGCGCGGATCGCACCGATCCTGAGGTCGGCATGCACACGGTGTTCGCCTTCGACCCGAGGTTCGGCTCGGAAACCTTCATCATGACGCTGCCCCCCGGCCACAGCCACGAGACGCCGTCCCATGACAGCGGTGTGGTCGAGGATGTCTTCGTCATTCGCGGCGAGATGGAGGTGCTCACTGACGGAACCTGGACCGTTTTGCACAGCGGCGACGGGCTGCGGTTTGCCGCCGACCAGCCGCATGGCTATCGCAACCGGACGGGCGAGGTTGCGCAGTTTCACAACACGATCCATTATCCGCGCCGCACAGTGGAACAAGACGGCGACTGATCCCGCGACGACGGGTCACGCCACCGCGCCCGCGCATCGACTGTGCGGCAACACACAATGCTTTTGGAATATGACCCGTTATACTGGTACACACCTCCTCAAATCGAAGACGCACAGATGACTCTCACACTGACCGCTTTTTATGCCGGACTCACCGGCCTGCTTTATCTCTCCCTCTCCATTCATGTGATCAAACAGCGCCTCAACATCGGACAGGGCCTCGGCGACGGTGGCGACGACACGCTCAATCGCCGCATCCGGGCGCATGGCAATTTCAACGAATACGCGCCGCTGACCCTCGTTCTGATCGCCGGTTTCGAGGCCATGGGCGCCCCCGCCCTTCTGGTTCACCTTGCCGGGATTGTCCTCATTGTCTCGCGCGCACTGCACGCCTACGGGATGCAGGGCGGCGGCAAAGAATGGGGCCGCAAATACGGCATCCTCTCGACCTTCGCCCTGCTGCTGGTCTTGTCTCTCGCCGATATTTTCATGGCGATTTTCTAAAACAATAAAACAAAGGGGCCAGAAGGCCCCTTTTTCTTAGTTGCGATAGGCTTTGAGATAGTGCCGCTCGAAGAACCGCTTGGCCCAGTGGAACAGCCGCGATTTCGGCAGGGTCAGCGCCATCTTGTGATTGCGGAACACGAGAATGCCCTTGTTGACCGAGTCGACAATGCACACGAGTTCGGCCTTGAAATTGTGGCACGGCTCGCGGCCCGCCAGTTCGTCGGCAATATTGGCCACCGCCGCCTCGGCCTGAAGATCGGCCTGATGCGCCTGTTTGGCGAGCCACTCCGGCCCGGGATAGGACCCGGTGTCGCCCACCACATAGGTGCGCGGCCAGCCGACCACCCGGCATTTCTCATCCGCTTGAATGAAGCCACCGGACGAGCGCGGCAGCTCGGAATTGTCGAGCCACAAAGGCCCCGTGAGACCGGACATGAAGAGCACCAGATCGGCGGGAATTTCTTCGCGCTCAGTGACCACCTTGTCGGCTTCGATGCGCAGCGGCTTGGCCCCGATATGCACGAGGATATCGCGCTTCCACATTTCCTTGAGCAAACCGTCCACCGCTTTCGGCCCAAGCCGCTGCCCCGGACGGTCCGAGCCGTTGAAGAACACAAGGCGGAATTTGTCCCGCCGCCCCTGTTGTCGCAGCATGGTGTCGATGCCGAAGAGGAATTCGAACATCGGCCCGCCGCGCACGGCCTGCGGCTCTTTCGGGTTGGTACCGAACCCCATGGCGATGGTGCCGCCTTCCATGTCGCGGATACGGTCGTGGATAAGCTGGCCCTTGATGGCCCCTTCGCAAGGGATGATCGCATGTTCCGCCAGCCCCGGAAGTTTCTTGAGATAGCGCCCGCCGGTGGCGATGATCAGCACGTCATTGGTGACGGCAATGGTTTCCACCTCGGTCTCGACATCGACCGTGCGGCCTGCCTCCCGGACATTGACCACTCGCCCCTTGAGCCAGTCGACTTCTTCGCGGGCGAAAAATTTCGTCAGATCGACGTCAATGTCGGTCGCCGTCCGCAGCCCCGAAGGCATCCAGATCAGACTGGGCAGATAGGTCAGGTGGTTGTTCGGCGACACCACGGTGATGCGCGCGTTCATCTTCGCCTTGCGGATCTCGCGCACCGCGGTCAGCGCACCGAAGCCGCTGCCGAGGATCATGATATGGGTCTTTGTGGTCGTTTGGGTCGTCATCGCGGTCGTCATGGAGCACCTGAGAAATTCTGGCCGATAGGCCTTGAAACCGATGGGGATCAGAGCCCGGCGCGCGCGCCCTGTCCTTAATCCACATCAAAGATATATTCAAAAAACACCATAAGTCCCTGCGGCAGGTTGGCCCCGGCCATCACAGCTACGTGCGCAGGCTGACACATTCGATCCGGGAGCGGACTTTTCCGCTCGCGATGAAAAAATCCGCCGAAAGCGCGTTTTTCCTCTTGCAGCCCCCGGCGGGATTTCATATTTCACGCCTCACCCGAAGGACGCGGGTGTAGCTCAGGGGTAGAGCGTTACCTTGCCAAGGTAAATGTCGTGAGTTCGAATCT
>NZ_LRUC01000006.1 GCF_001550095.1 Celeribacter ethanolicus
TACCCGTGTCAAAGACCGGTTCGATCTGCACCCCGAGCGTTTGATCGCAGACACAGCTTATGGATCAGGCCCAATGCTGGGTTGGCTGGTTGAGCGTGAGATTGCGCCGCATATTCCCGTCATCGACAAGGCGGGGCGCAGCGACGGCACTTGGTCACGCGCGGAGTTCGAATGGGACGCGGAGAATGATCAGTATATCTGCCCCGAAGGTCACGAACTGAAGCAGTTCCGGCGAAACTACTCCGACCCGAACCGAGGTCCGACCGGCAAAGGCACAGCCCGCTATCGAGCTTTGAAGGAGGTTTGCCAAACCTGTCCATCGAAACCAACTTGCTGCCCGAATGCAGAAGCCCGCAAAATCACCCGCGAAGAACACGAAGACGCCCGCCAAGTTGCCCGTGATATCGCCAAAACCCACCAATACGATATCTCGATGAAGCTCCGAAAGAAGGTCGAGATGCTCTTCGCGCATCTCAAACGAATTCTTGGCCTGAACCGGCTCAGGTTACGTGGACCCTGCGGCGCAAATGACGAATTCCTCCTCGCCGCAACCGCCCAAAACCTCCGTAAACTGGCCAAGATCTTTCCTGCGCCGCAGCAACCGCGAAAAGCCTGAAAAGAAAGGCGCTCACGCCCATTCGGGAACCGCAAATTCTGCGCTCGCAAACATCAGTTTTTCAACAGAATCGGCGGACTGCGGACATTCGCTGCATCTGACGCGAAAGTCTGCGTCGCTACGCGCCAATATAGGGGGTAATGATTATCTGAGATAGATGTCACAGCCGGGGTCAGATGCAACGCTTACGTTGGAAGCAACGTGCAGGAAGTCGAAAAGTATTGCCCCCTCAGTGTGGCGAGCTGTGTGCAAGCCCCTGTCGCAGAAGCGCCATGGAGGCTGCGCGGCGCGTGTCGAGACGTGTGTTGACACTGCCATAGTCGATTGGTTCCTTCGGCAGATGCGCTGGTCCCTGGCTCGGGATCAGACGGTCTTCCAGCCCCAATTGGGATGCAAGTGAATGGAAGCGATCCGCGCCTCTCCCGTTGTTGATCAGGACAGCGAATTGTTTCTGGAAGAGGATCGAGAAGGCCATGCCGTGAAAGGAATCCGTTATGATGAAGTCGGCATCGTGAAAAGCGCGCAGCCATTCGCCGACGGTTACGCGATGCCCCGCCTTTCCCAGAAGAATTTCCCGTGTGACGGCCTGTGGCCCCAATCGAGCCAGTGCCTGCGTCTCAAGATCTTCAAGGACGGGGGTCGTGTCGAGCACGTATTTGGTCACGCGCGGCGCGACCTCGCTCGGGGCCGCGGGCATCATGCCTTGGTAAAACTCCGCTGGCATCAACAAGGTCGGGTCCAGGACAAGCTGGGCATCCTCGCGGCCGAAGGTTTCATCGCAAATGCGTTTGCCCGTCTCCTCACGAACCGTAACCTGCTCGAACCGGGCGAGCAGATCCGACACCTGGTCCGTCAATTCGTGATCCCGCCACTGCGACCGACCGAACGAGGCGGCATAGGAAATCTTGGCAACTTCGTCCCCAACGAAATCGAGGAAATAGGTCAGCGGGTTCCCGCCATACCGCGCGTAATCCGGGCGCCAGACCTGGTCGCTGCCGACGACGAACGCAGCCAGGCGCCGCCGCTCGACTTCCTGCGACAGGCGCGCGCTTGAGCGCAACAAGGCGGTGGTTTCCGGAAGGTATCGTTTGAGAAACGGGGCGTGAGTGCGCCGGTTCATCTCTCGTTCGCGAAGGCCGCGCACATTCTGTGCCGGAATGCTGCGCAGAAGCGCGGCAAGCGCGCGCTGCAAGAGGCTGCGTCGGGGAGCCGAGCGGAACAACACCGGCTCCCAGCCCTCACGCTGGAGAACATTGTAGAGCGCCACGATCTGCAACATGCCACCGTAATTGTCATTCAGTGGCAGGGTCAAAAGGCCAACCCGTTGCTCTGGTTTCAGAGGTTTTTGCATTACGCTCTCAGCCTTCTTACGAGTTTCCCGACGATCCAGCTTTCGGCGCCTTCGGGGCGCCCTGTCAGGTGCCAGCCACCGAACAGGACGACGAGATAGGTGAAAAGCCCCGTCGCCACGCAGGCGGAGAGCCAGAGGAGTTGCATGCCGACGTTGCTTCCCGTGGGCAAGGCGAGATCTGCGGCAAGGCTGGCCCCCACGAGCGCGGCCAGCGCCACGAATGAGCGCGCACAGCCCCTGAGCTGAACCCAGACCGAGGTTGCGAGCAGATTGGATGCAAGCCCCATGAGCCACAGGATCATCACGGTGGACGCGATGGCACGCGCGGCGGCGGCGGCCACAAGTCCGAAAAACCACGCGGCGGCCAGTGTGGCAGGCAAACGTAACAACAGTTGCAGCGTCTCGCGCACGAGAAGCAGGCGTGGACGCCCCATGGCCATGACCAGGGATTGTGTCGGAATCGTCAGCATCTGCAACGAGATAACCGGCGCCAGCCACCAGATCAGGGGCACCATGGGACGCCAGGCTTCGCCCAGGGCGAGGGGGATGAAACGCGAGGACAGGACCGCGAACAGGAAGCCGATGGGGGCAATCACGGTGAACAGGATTTGTTGCCCGCGCAGATAGGCCTGACGCAGGTGATCCCGGTCGTCGTGCATGGTGGAGAAACCCGCAAAGAGCGGCTGCATGATCGGCTGTGCCAGCGTGTAGGTCACCATCGAGGACAAGTCCCCGGCCATGGAATACTGTCCCAGCTTCGCCTTGCCGAGGATCGCCCCGACGAAAAAGCGGTCCATCTGCATGTTCAGGGTGAAAACCATGCGCGACAGGGTGATCCAGCCGGAAAACGCAAAGATCACCCCGATGCGGTTCAGGCGGAGGCGTGGGCGCCAGGGGGCCAATACATGGGTCGACAGCCCAGCCACGACAGGGTTGACGACGAGCCCGGCGACCAGCGCCCAATAGGATTGCAAAACGATTGCACCGATCACGATGGCCGCGAATGCCGCGACCTTGCCGGCCAGTTGCGACAGGGCCAGCAAGCGGAAATTCACGGATTTCAGTGAGTGCGCGATCCCCGGGCTGGCGAGCCCTTGGATCAGCGGCCCGATGGCCAGCACCCGGATCACCTCGGCCAGCCGCGGATCGTCCAGCCAATATGCGATCGGCTCTGCCACCAGCCACAGGATCGCGGCAATGCCGATGCCGCGCAGCAAGGTGAGGGTGAAGGCAGAGCCGAGGTCATCCTCGGAAATCGTTTCGCCACGGATCAGGGCTTCTGCCACGGGCACTTCGGTCAGAGAATTGGCGATCAGCATCACGCTGCTGGCCAGAGCGACGAGTCCGAAATCCTCTGGCGTGAGAAAACGCGCCACGATCAGGACCGCGATAAAATCGAGACCTTTCGCCAGCCCCTGGGCCGCCACCATGAACAGGGCACTGCGAGAAACCTTGTTGCCGATCATTGTGCCCGCATGCGCCTGCTCAATTCCCGCTTCAGTCGACGCAGGAGGCGTGTCGGGAGACTGCCATAGGTCGCGCGCTTCAGTTGCCGCAAGAGCGGCGCCATTTTGCGGTCGAACTGGGCCAGCGCGCCCTGTTGTTTCGCCACAAGAAACGCGTCGTTGGAGGTTTCCGCCACTTTCAAACGCAGATCGTAGATCTTCCGGCGTTCCGCTGACTGCGCCAACTGGGGCGCAACACGTTTGCGTGGGACGGAGCGACCGGCGTCGATCCTGCGTGCCAGGCGATGTGCCAGACCTTCCCGACGATGCCGCAGGCCGCTGGACTGGCTTCGGGCAACCTCCTGCGGGGTCACGTCTGACAGCACAAGCTCGCCGCTTGCACCGGCCTGCGCAATCCGTTCGGCCAGACGGGCATCGCGGACCACGACGACATTCTCGCCACGCGGATCGTCGACAAAGCCGGGCAACCATGCATCTCCGATGGCGATATCCGCACATTCTGCAAGAACGTCGTCGCAGAATTCGCAGGCCGTGAGACGGAACAGCCCCTCTCCCCAATCCTTGCCTTTCAGATCGGCCATCGGCACGATCTTGGCGGGCTGATCGGGCGTGCTGCCCTTGGCGCGCATGGCGAAACCGTAATCCGAGGCCGGACGATCCAGCAGCTTCTCGCGGAAATCGCACCACGCCAGATTGCCGGGGGCGATGCCACCTTGCCAGGCGAGATATTCGGCAAAATGTGTGGATTTGAGATGGCCGCACACCAGTCCGATCATATAGGGCACCTGATCGCCTGAAAGGTAACCCGAAGAGATCAGGCCCCGTGCCGCCTTGATGAAACAGGGCACGCCAACCAAGGCGGCACGCCCCTCGCTCGCGGCGAGGTCTTGCAGTATCCGGGACATCTCGACCGGATAATAGCGCGATTTCGCGCCATTGCGTACGTCGTCCGGATTGCGCGAAATCGCGTATTCGAACAACAGTGGGTCGTCTGTTCCGGTTGCGCGGACATGGATGACCCGATCAATCTCGCCGCGCTTCAGCAGATCCTCCGCGAGCCATGTCACCAACCCGCCGGAACCACTTTTCATACGGCGTGCCTCATCGGCGACATGCACGGCCAAGGTCGTTCGGTGACGTCCGATTTGCGGGTCTGCCGGAAGCTCTGGCCAAAGCCGCCCGGCCATCGCTGTTTCGTCTTCACCGGCGCCGGACATCGGGCAGATTTCCAGAGGGGGCAGCCCGGCCTCTTCCGCATTTTCCTTGAGTTCGGGCTGAAAGGTGCCGTCGGGTTGCTGGGCCATCTGCAAGGCCGACGGGTGCGCAAAGGCACATGCGCCACATCCCGAGCAATACCCGTCTCGGGCCACTTTGAGAAAACTATCCACTTGTCCGATCCGCGCTCGAGAAGATACCAAACCAATGCGCCCGCTCTCGCCTGAACGATCGAAGGACACCCCTATTGACAGGGGGATTAAGCCTTGAAAAGGCTGTAATCACAAGTGGAAACACGAAAAAATGAGGATGCAGCATGGTTGCTCCCCCCAAAGTCGCGGTTATCGTCGCCTCGCTCGGCCGCCCGGATGCTGTGGCGCTTTTGCTGGACCGGCTGGCTCGTCAGAGCCTTCCGCCGCACCGCACGATCCTGTCTGTCGAAAAGCCTGCGGACCTTCCTCCGGTCATGCCGGACACCCTCAATGTCGAGGTCATCATCGGGCCGAGAGGATCGAGCGTGCAGCGCAACCGAGGGTTGGACCGGCTGGGTGAGGATGCCGATTTCATCGCGATCTTTGATGACGATTACGTGCCGTCGTTGCGGGCACTGGAAGGTATCCTGCGCGGTTTCGAGGTCTGCCCCGATGCGTCCGGCCTGTGCGGGGAGTTGCTTGCGGACGGGGCGTCCGGTCCCGGGGTCGATCCTGAAAGCGCCATTGCAATGGTGGACGCCGAAGATGCCGTCCGCGATCCGCAGCGCAGGGTGACGCGCCTGCCGGGGGTGGGGGTCTATGGCTGTAACATGGTGTTCCGCAGACCCGACATCGGCGATGTGCGTTTCGACGAATCCCTGCCGCTTTACGGTTGGCTGGAGGACAGCGATTTCGGAGCTCGTCTGCCGGGGCCTGTGATCTATTGCGATGCTTTTTTCGGGGTACATTGTGCCGTGAAATCCGGACGGGAAAAAAGCGGCGTCAGGCAAGGTTATTCGCAGGTGATGAACCCGGTCTACCTGCAAAGGAAAGGAACGCTGTCCGCCGGTCGCGCGCTGAAGCTTGTCCTCCGGCCGTTCGCGGCCAACCTGATGCGAACCCGGCGACCGGAGCCCTGGATCGACAGGGCGGGGCGTCTGCGCGGCAATCTGCTGGCCTTCGGCGATTTGCTGCGGGGCCGGATAACCCCGCAGCGCATTACGTCTCTGTAGCCCGGCAACACTGGGGCTCAGGGGCCTGTCGCCGCGATGACCGCCACGGCTTCGGCGGTCAGCAGCTCTTGCCAGTGTTCGGCGATCACGACGCCTTCGAGCACCATCAGGGTCTCGACGACCTCTGTCGGGCATCCCGTCCAGTTGCAACCGAGGTGGCTCGCCGGTTCCTGTCCGTTGGCAGACAGGCGGACGTTGAATCGCAGCCCGACGGCGGCCTCGGTCTCGCTGAGGGCTGTTTGTGTCACAAGAATTGCCGTCATTGTTCCTCTCCCTCACGCAGCCAGATATTGCACGAGTTGCCCGCGTTCGGTGTCGCTCAGAAGCCGGTCGAACTCGACGACACCCTCGATGCGACCACTGTACGGCGTGCCCAGACCACCTCCGGCGTTGATCCCGCCGACAATGCTGGACAGGGTGCCCGCCGCACTGCCGGACTGGCCCGTGGCGCCGATCTGCACCCCGTTGACGAAGAGCCTGACGGTGCTGCCGTCGTGCGAATAGCCAAGCACACAGCGCGTTCCCATCAGCGCGGCGATGCCGTTGCTGATCTTGAGCTGTGTCGTGCCCGCGCCAGCCCAGAGCTGATGCACCCCGGCGACCTGCGCGACGACCAGATAGGAGAGTTGCGTGAAATCGGCTTTGCGGGCGCCGAACACCCCTTGGTAGGTGTCGCCGACAAACGCGGGCGGGAGCGTCGTCGCGACATGAACCTCCCGAAGGCCGGGATACCCCGCAACGGAGGCCACGAGATAGTCGTCGATGCCATCGAAGGACAGGGCACGCGTGCTTGCGGACAGCGTGGGCTTGGTGGCCGCTGTCGACTGAACGAGGTCGCGCCCGGTGCCGAGTGAACCGACAAGACGCCCCACCGGCCCGTTCGCGACGGCAGGCACCGTGCCCGCACTGTCTTGCCAGATCGCGCCGCCGCCGAACACGGACCAAACATTGAGCGGCCCCAGCGTTTCGGGGCGAAAGACCGCTCCGCCCCGGAACAGCTCTGTCGCGAACCCGATCATGCCACTTTCCCGACGACAAATGCCTGGATGCCGCTGGCGGTCGTTCCGGTGGCAAAGACCCGGTTGACCCCGACCGGCAGGATCGAGAAGGCGGCAACCTTGGTGGTGCGCTGCTCACCGGCGACGCTGGTATAAACAAGGGTCCCGGCCGTTTCGACATAGAGCGCCAGCGCCGTGTCCGGCAGATCTGCGCTGTCGGAGGGCGTGACCGGAACGAGGTCATGAGCCGGGCCGTTGAGGCTGGGCATGCGGTTCTTGAACGGGTTGGTCATGGTGTTCCTTTCCTGATGAGCAGCCTGCCCTGTCCAGCGGCGCAGACCTGCGTGAATGGGCAGAGGCTAGGAGAGGTCGTTCAAGAAAGGATGAAAGGAGAGTGCGGTGGTTTTGCCAGAGATTGTATGCTTGCTTCAAGACGTTGCCAAAGCATGGCCTTGGAGGAGCGGTCTCTTTGAGTTTCGAGCCTCCAAGCGAATGCTGTGGCTGCCAAGAATGACCATGGCACCAACAATGAAATCCGTCACAAAATAGTTGGAAGCTGTCATTGCATAGATAACACTGGCTATCGGATAAATCGCAAAGAAGAGTGTCGAAACAGTGCGAATTTTCAGTCTCCAAATCTCATAAACATTTAGAAACGATTTAACGATGACGAAAATCAACACACCCAGCCCGGCTATGCCGTTTCTGTATGCGAGCGCATGTGGCAGGCTGTGGATGTTGTGCACATCCTGACCGCCAAGAAGTGCCGCCCATGTGGTTGAAGCGTCGGGCGCAGCGGAAAAATCGAGTGTTGCGCCAAAGCCCGCGCCGAACATGCCTCTCAGACCACTCTGCGCAAAATAATCTTCGACCAAATTTATTTCGAAAATGCGCTGTTGGAGAGACACGATTTCCCTGATCTCTACGGCTCCTGAGACGAGATTGTTAATCTCAAGAACTCGTCGGTAGAGTTGTGTCCCTTGCGGAATATAGTTCAGCGCGACCCCGTTCACGATGACAAGATAGACCATGAAGCTCGCACTGATTACGGAGAGGAACAATAATCCCCGTCTGGCGACGATTGCTGCGATCAATAAGGCAACAAAAAAGGCCAAAATCCCTGCACGGTTCATCGCGCTAAGGTTGAGGAGTATCGGCGACAGAAAAAAGAGCGCCATAACACCTTTACGAAAAACCACTGCGTAAATTACCGCCCCGACAATTGAGAGCAGAAACAACTGACTCTTTGCGCTGCTTCCCATCAGGGCGATCAGGAGAAACATGACGATCAGAGGTGGAGCCCATGTGTCGAAATCGGCCTCATGCTTGCGCCAATTTACAGCACAGGCAACCAGAATGAGGCCCGCGAAGTTTAGCGCATAAATGAGGTCGGAAACGATATATGATTTATCATTTTGGCCGACCACTCCCATTACAAGTCCGCTTACGATCACCACTATCGCCGTGAGCAAAAGTGCGGAGCCTTCCTTGTAAACGATAATAGGGTAGCCCTTCAGGACCCAAGAAGCCAGATACAGGGTGCAATAGGAAAAAACCGCGAGTGCAAAAAGCGCGCTCATATATGGTATCAGCGCAAATCCGCTCTTTCCTAGGCCGATCGACATGATGGGGGTCGCGGTCGAGACAAGCCCCGCGATTAGGAAGTACAGAGCTACGGGATTTTTATAGCTTTTCAAATACTTGTTTAGTGTACTTCTTGCTATCATACCAAGCCTGTTTTCGTTACAGAACGATTGCCTCTCGGCGAAAGATAGCTATCCTTGTGGTTGAGTTCAAATGCAGACTTTTTTGAATTCAAACACTTATGTGAACCATCGGATACTGACCGCCAATGTCTCGCCATCAGAACCTTGCCCTCTTCACCCTGCCACCCGGCTTTCGGGGGCGCAGTGCCATTGTCGTTCAGCTTTGGTGGATCGTCCAGTCCGTTTTCTTCCACGCATCTCCTCAGGTTGCCTATGGCTGGCGTCGCATGCTGTTGCGGCTGTTCGGGGCGCAAATCGGCAAGGGGGTGATCCTGCGGCCTTCGGTTCGCATCACCTACCCCTGGAAGGTCAGGATCGGGGATCATAGCCAGATCGGTGACCGGGTCGAACTCTACTCCCTGGGCGAGATCGAGATCGGTTCGCATAGTGTGGTCTCGCAGGATTGCTACATCTGCACGGGTGGGCACGATCCGGCGCGCAGCGACTTTGCGATTTACGAAAGCCCGGTTTCCATCGGGGACGGGGTCTGGCTTGCGGCGGGCTGTTTCGTCATGCCCGGCGTGCATGTGCGCAACGGCACCTTCGCGAAGGTCCGCAGTCTTCTGGTGAAAGACACGGAAGAATCCGGGATCTATGCGGGATCGCCGGCCCGATGGGTCGGCAACCGCGCCGAACTTGCACCGCTTGAGATTTCTCCGGAAGGACGTCGACTTGACCGAGACTGAAGTTCGAAACCGGGTGCTTGTGGTTGCACCTTTCCCGCCGCCCGTGCACGGTTTTGCCGTGATCATGGCCGCGCTTGCCGACGAGATCGAGCACAAGGTTTCCCTTGGCCGGGTCGATCTTTCTGCCGACCGGGGCGGGCGCGTCGCAACCCATCTGGCGCAGGCGGGGCGTTGCCTTGCGGCCTGTCTGAGGATTGCCCGTCCGCGCAACAGGGGGGCGATTGCCGCAATCGGTGTCAATGGCGGCCTCGGGCAACTGTACACCATTGCCCTCGCGGCCACGGCCCGGCTGTTCCGTCGGTCTGTGATCCTGCACCACCATTCCTATTTCTACATCAACAGGCCCTCCCGGCTCATGGCCACACTCGTCCGGGTTGCCGGGCCACAGGCCGTACATGTCTTCCTCTCCGAGGCGATGGCGCGGGCCTTTCGTGCCCGATACGCGGCGCCGATCCGGCAGGATGTTCTCAACAACGCGCTTTTCGTGCCGCCTCGTCCGCAGCGCCCCCGCGAGGACGGGCCGTTGCGCATCGGTCTGCTCAGCAACCTGTCGCGGGAGAAGGGGCTGCATGACTTTCTCGCCCTGGCACGTCGTCTGCACGAGGCGGGCAGCCCCGTCGAATGCCTGTTGGGGGGGCCGGCCCGGCTCGATTCGGACCGCAAGCTGATCGAGGAGGCGCAGCAGCGCGGCGAGCTGCTCTGGCGCGGTCCGCTTTACGGGGCGCAGAAGGACGATTTCTTCGACGAGATCGACCTGTTCGTGTTCCCGACGCGCTACGAATTCGAAGCCCAGCCGACGGTGATTTACGAAGCATTCGCTGCGGGTGTGCCGGTGATCGCCCGGCAACGTGGCACGATTGCCGAACAGGTGCGCGCGTGCCTGTCGAGTATTCCGCCGGATGAGGATTTCACCACCTTGGCTGCGGCGCAGATTTCGGCCTTGGCGACCGGACCCGCCGACGGGGTGCAGGCCCTTAGCGACATGGCCCGCGCGTACCATGCCGCCGATGCGGACGAAGGGCGCGCGACGATTGAGCGCCTGTTCTACACACCGACGGGGCAGCCCCCGGAACCGCATTCGTGAAACCGCCTTCGGGGCGACAAGGGCGGTTGTTTGGGTGACGCACCGGCAAAACCAGATGGGCGTCCCCCCGTATGATTTCATGGTCTAAGGGGCGGCGGCCCGTCAGCCTTCCACGCTCACGGGCAGTTCAAGCCCGTGCTGCTTGAGCAGGGCCACGCGCTTGGCGGCTTTCAGGTCTTCCTCGACCATCTCCGCACACATTTCCTGCGCCGTGATTTCCGGCACCCAGCCCAGCTTTTCCTTCGCTTTCGTCGGGTCGCCCAAAAGCGTCTCGACCTCTGCGGGTCGGAAATAGCGGGGGTCGATACGCATGATGACATCGCCGACCTTCAAGGCCGGGGCCTTGTCGCCGGTGATCGCGGCAACTGTGGCAGTTTCCTCCACCCCCTCGCCTTTGAATTCAAGCTCCATGCCAAGCTCGCGCGCTGTCCAGGTGATGAACTCACGCACCGAATACTGCACACCGGTTGCGATCACGAAATCTTCGGGCTCGTCCTGTTGCAGCATCATCCACTGCATCCGTACATAATCCTTGGCATGGCCCCAGTCTCGCAGCGCGTCGATGTTGCCCATGTAGAGGCAGGGCTCCAGGCCCATGGCGATGTTGGACAGGCCGCGGGTGATCTTGCGGGTCACGAAGGTCTCGCCTCGGCGCGGGCTCTCGTGGTTAAAGAGAATGCCGTTGCAGGCATACATGCCGTAGCTCTCCCGGTAGTTCACGGCGATCCAGTAGGCATACATTTTTGCCACGGCATAGGGTGAACGCGGATAGAACGGTGTCGTTTCCTTCTGCGGGATTTCCTGCACCTTGCCGAACAGCTCTGAGGTCGAGGCCTGATAGAACCGGGTCTTCTTTTCCAGCCCAAGGAAGCGGATCGCTTCCAGCAAACGCAACGTACCGGTGGCATCGACATCGGCCGTGTATTCCGGCGCTTCGAAAGACACGGCAACGTGAGATTGCGCGCCGAGGTTATAGACCTCATCGGGCTGAATATCGGAAAGCAGACGCGTCAGGTTGGACGTGTCGGTCAGATCGCCGTAATGCAGTTTCAGCCGCGCCTTGTCGGTGTGCGGATCTTCATAGATGTGATCCACGCGCTGGGTGTTGAACAAGGAGGCGCGACGCTTGATGCCATGGACTTCGTAGCCCTTTTCGAGCAGGAATTCCGCGAGATAGGACCCATCCTGGCCGGTAATTCCGGTAATCAGCGCTTTTTTCATGAAACTGCGTTCCTTATCGTTTTTGGCGAACCGTGCCATATTTCTTTCTGTGATTTTATGGGTGCTTCTCAACAGAGTTGCGACGCTCTGCAAGCTCACCCATTTCCGTCTCGAGGCGATCCAGGATCGCCGTCATATCCCAGTTTTGCAGCGCGGCCTGACGGGCGTGTCGTCCCAGATCCGCACGCCGATCCGGATCGTCGAGAAGCGTCACGATGGCGGCGGCGAAAGCTTCGGCATTGCCCGGTTCGGTCACCAGCCCGGAGCCCTCGACCTCCTGTGCCAGCGCGGTGCCCGGATAGGCGGTGGCCACCACCGGACGCCCCGAGGCCAGCATGTTCGTCAGTTTCGAAGGCAGCACCAATTCCGCCACCCCCGCGATTTGCGGCAGGAGATGCATATCTGCCATGCCAAGCGCGTCGCTCAGCTTCTCGAACGGTTGCAGCGGATAAAACCGAATGTTGGTCAGGCCCTCGGCCTTGGCCTTGAGCGTGTCGAGATAGGGGCCTTCGCCACAGATCACGAAGGTCAGATCGCTGCGCCCAGCAAGAAGGCGCGCCGCCTCGGGGATGATCTCCAGCCCCTGTTTGGCGGCGACATTGCCGGAGTAATAGGCGACATAAGGCGTGTCGATGCCAAGCTCCGCCCGCATCGGCGAGGGGCCGTCGAGCACCTTGATCCGTTGCAGGTTGGCCCAGTTGCGGAATTCGTAGATGCGGGCGTCCGGGATGCCCTTTTCCCGCAGCTTGTCGAGCATCGGGCTGGAAATCGAGCTGATCCGGTCGAACCGGCGCAGCATCCAGCGCTCGAATGCAAGCGCGGCCTTGCCAAGACGGCTCTCCGGCGCGATCGCCCCGGTTGCGAAAGCGGCTTCGACCTCGAAATCCTGAATATGCAGCCAGAGCTTGGCCCCGGTCAGCCGCGCCACCAGCCAGCCGCTCATCGCGGACACCAGAGAGGGGGCGACGACGAACACGATGTCCGGGCGGTCTTTGACCGCATCTGAAAGCAGACGCGGCAATGCAGTTGCAGCAAAACTGGCGTAATGGAGTAGTCTGGACTTGGCCGAAGGCTTGTGCGGGACATAGAGCGGGCAGTGCACGACCCTGGGAGCGTCTGGGTGCCGTTCAGTCCTGTAGCCCAGTTTCGGCCAGCCGTCCCAAATGCGCCACTGCGGGTAATAGGGATGGGCGCAGACCACGGTCATCTCATGCCCCCGGGCGGTGAATGCCTCGGCTAAACCTGTGGAATAGACCGCGATTCCAATCTCCTCCGGCGCATAATTGAGGCTCAGGATTTGTATTTTCACGCTTCTACCCAAACTCTAACTTTCACCCCGGCGGGCGGGCTCACACGGTGTTCCCTTCCGATGTTTGTCACAAACCCGAAGCTCAGCCTAGTGACCGTCTGTGTGAAAGCGCGGATTTCTGCCGGTTACTGTATGTTTCTTGTGCAGATGCAGAAAAAATGACACATCTGGACCGGAAATTGATGTCCGCGCAGCCGTCATGCCGCGATCCGGTGGCACTGGTACATCTGATGCGCGATGATTTAAACTGTTTGTGGACGGGGTAGGCGATGGCGAAGAAAATTTACGTTGCGGGGCATCGTGGCATGGTCGGCGGTGCGATCCTGCGCAAGCTGGCCGCGCGACAGGCGGCAGGCGAGGATCTGGCTCTGATCACCCGGACTTCTGCCGAACTGGATCTGACCGATCAGGCCGCCGTGCGGGCGTTCATGCAAACCGAGAAACCGGATCAGGTCATTCTGGCTGCGGCGAAAGTCGGCGGGATCATTGCCAACAACAGCTATCCGGCGCAGTTCATCTATGAAAACCTGATGATCGAGTGCAACGTGATCCATGCGGCTTACGAGGCCGGGGTTCAGAAGCTGCTCCAACTCGGTTCCTCCTGCATCTATCCCAAGCTGGCAGAACAACCGATGCGTGAAGATGCGCTGCTGACCGGGACGCTCGAACCCACCAACGAACCCTATGCCATCGCGAAGATCGCGGGCATCAAACTTTGCGAAAGCTACAACCGGCAATACGGTGTCGATTACCGTTCCGTCATGCCGACAAACCTTTACGGGCCGGGAGACAATTTCCACCCGGACAACTCCCATGTTCTGCCGGCTCTGATCCGACGCTTTCACGAAGCCGCTCAGGCCGGTACACCGACCGTGACCGTCTGGGGCTCCGGCAAACCCATGCGTGAGTTCCTCCATGTCGATGACATGGCGGAAGCCTCGCTCTTCGTGCTCGATCTCGACCCGGAGATTTACCAGCGCGAGACCGAGCCCATGCTCAGCCATATCAATGTCGGCTCCGGGACGGATGTCACGATTCGGGAACTGGCCGAAACCGTCGCGCGCGTGACCGGGTTCAAGGGGGAATTGGCGTTCGATGCCAGCAAACCCGATGGCACGCCGCGCAAGCTGATGGACGTCAGCCGACTGGCGCGGCTCGGCTGGACCGCGTCGATCCCGCTCTCCCAGGGGATCGAGGAAACCTACGCATGGTTTTTGCGCCAGACCCCGGATGCGCTCCGTTCCAAGTGAGCGGAATGCGCCCTTGCGGTCAGCTCACGGCGCTTGCGACGCTTTGATATGCATGCCTGACGAGGGCGAGGGCTTTGTCTTCGTTTTGCGCCTGCGCGTAGATGCGGAACTCCGGGGCGTTGCCCGAAGGGCGCAGGTGGAGCACGTCCCCGCTGTCGAAATCGACCCTTAGCCCGTCGGTCAGATCGGTGGTCGCGATATGGCCAAAGGGGGCAAAGAAGGCCGTTCGGGCCGTGTCGTCCCGGATCAGGGCGTCGAGAAAGGCTTTGGCCTTTTCGGTGTCGATGTCCTGCACACGGTCGGCGGCGGTAAAGCAGGGCGGGAGGGCGGCCACCAGTTCGGTGAGGCAGGTTCGGGACCTTTGTGCCGCAGCGAGCGGTGCGAGAATCGGCAACATGCAATCGCGGGTCGGCAGGGGAGAGAGCGGGGCGGCAATCCGGGCCTCGAAGCCGAGAAGGAAGCCGCCGTTCGCTTCGAAGCCCACGATCTCCGGATGAGCCGCCCGGGCCATACCCTCGATGACGAAGGGCGAGCCGATACGGGTCAGGATCACCTCATCGAACTCTGGCAGGCGACGCACCATGTCATTGGAGGACACCGGCGTGACCACGGATTTCGCGCCCAGCAGGCGTGCGCTCAGCACGCCGAGAATATCCCCGGGAATGACCTTGCCCGTCTCATCGCTCAGCATGGGACGGTCGGCATCGCCATCGGTGGAGGCAATGGCATCCAGCCGGTGCTCATGGCACCATGACCGCAGTCTGTCGCGAGTCTCGGGATCGACGGCCTCGGTATCGACGGGGATGAATGTGTCGGACTGTGCGAGGGGGACGATCTCGGCGCCGAGGCCGCGGAAGATCGTTTCCATCGTGTCGCGTGCGACGGAGGAATGACGGTAGACGCCGATCCTCAGCCCCCCGAGCGCGTCCGTGCCGAAGGCGTCGATATAGCGCGCGACATAGCGGGCTTCGGCCTCGGGCGCGTCGCGACAGGCGCCGGTCTCGTGACCTTTGTAACGGGACCTCTCGGCATAGGCCGCGTTGATCGCCGCTTCGTCCTGCTTCGACACCTCCCCCTCGGGGAGATAGAATTTGAGCCCGTTGCGGTCCGCAGGGATGTGGCTTCCGGTGACCATGATCGCCGGTGCTTTGGCACCCATCGACGCCAGTGCGAGGGCGGGGGTGCCAAGCGCGCCGCAATCCGCCACGTCGACCCCCGCCGCCTGTGCCGTGTCACGGATCACCTTGGCGATCCGGGGCGAGGACGGGCGCAGATCGCGTCCGAGATAAAGCGTGCCGGGCCGCACTGTGCTCAGGAACGCATGGACGTAATCCGCGACAAGCTCGTCTGTCAGCTCGGTGACGAGACCACGCAAGCCGCTGGTGCCGAATTTCGGAGCCATCTTGTCTTATCCCTTTGCGCCCTGACCGCGGGCATAAACATCCTCATAGCGGATGATGTCGTCTTCACCGACATAGGAGCCGGTCTGTACCTCGATCAGGACCATCGGGACCTTGCCGGGGTTTTCCATGCGGTGGACCGCTCCCAAGGGAATGTAGACGGATTGGTTTTCGGTGACGAGCCGGACTTCGTCATCGACGGTCACGCGCGCCGTGCCCTCGACCACGATCCAGTGTTCGGAGCGATGGAAATGGCTCTGCAGGCTCAGCGCGGCCCCGGGGTGCACGTGGATTCGCTTGACCTGAAACCGTCCGCCGACCACGAGGCTCTCGAACCAGCCCCAGGGGCGGTGGTCTTTCGGAAAATGCGTGGCCTGCGAAGCGCCCTTCGTCTTGAGCGCTGCCACCGCTTTCTTCACATCCTGGGCGCGCGACATATCCGCAACCAGAACCGCGTCGTTCATGGCGATGGCCATGATGTTTTTCAGACCGATCCCGACCAGTTCGAGATGCGCGCTGTCGGAGCGGATCAGGCTGTTTTCGCATTCGATCGCGGTGGCTTCCCCTGAGGTGACGACGCCGTTTTCATCTGGCCCGGTCTCCCGCCAGACCGCATCCCAGCCGCCCAGATCGGACCAGCCGCCGTCAAAGGGCACCACCGCGAGATTGTCGGCTTTTTCCATGACCGCGTAATCTATGGAAATATCCTCGGCCTGTGACCATGGCGCGGGCGCAAGGCGCAGGAAACCGAGGTCGGCCTGGGCCGTCTCGACGGCATTTGTCACCGGGGCGCTCAGACTCGGTGCATATTGAGCAAAGGCCGCAATGATGTCGCGTGCCTTGAACAGGAAAATCCCGGCATTCCAGAGAAAGGTTCCCGCCGCCAGCATGTCGGCGGCATGGGATGCGTCGGGTTTTTCGACGAACTGCTTGAGATCGACGGCGGCGCCGGAGGCATCGGGCTGAGACGCCAGCTCCAGATAGCCATAGGCGGTTTCGGCATGGGTCGGCTTGATCCCGAAGGTGACGAGTTTGCCATTCTCGACCGCAGCCAGGCCTTTTTCAATCGCGGCATGGAAGGCATCCACATCGGGCACGACGTGATCCGAAGGCGCCACCAGCATGATCGCGTCCGGGTCCCTGTCGAGCAGGTACAGCGCCGCAGCCAGAATGGCGGGCGCGGTGTTGCGCCCTTCGGGTTCGATCAGGATCGCTCCGGGATCAATGCCGATTTCCTGCAATTGTTCGGTGACGATAAAGCGAAAATCCGATCCGGTCAGAATGGTCGGCGCGCCGAATTGCAAATCTCCCCGGCTGCCGCTGAGCCGTTTCGCCGAGGCCTGAAACAAGGTTTCATCGTCAATCAGTGGCACGAACTGCTTGGGATAGCTCTTGCGCGACAAGGGCCAAAGCCGTGTCCCGGAACCGCCGCATAGAATGACCGGAGTTATGAGTGGCATGGCTGCGTTCCTATCAAATGACCCAATTTACTGTTTTATTTATAATAAATGTGAAGCTGGCATGAAGTCTAGCCAAGAGAGCCGGGTGCGGGAGAGCAGGGCGGGCTTTTGCCGGTATTGCACAAGAATTTCCCTTGAGGCGGCCCTCTCTCAAGGCCACAGCGACGGTCCTGAAAAACGCCATCCGGAGGTGGCGCCCTGTGTCTGGTTCACCGGTGCACGTCGGAACGCCAAAGCTGGGCCGTAGGGCCGATGACATATGTCAATTTCAGGAAGCTTCTTTTTGTCTTTCCCTGAAACGTGCGGGCCCATGACGTGTCGCGACGGGCCCCCTCTGAACTCACCTTTGTCGGGGCGGGAGGGGCTTTGGGCGAACGGGGCGCGGATCACGCCGTTCGGTCGATCAAAGCAGAAACCCGGTCAGAAGATCGTTGAACCGGGCAGTTTTCTCGATCTGAGTCCAATGGCCGCAATTGCGAAACAGGTGCAGCTCCGAATTGGGCATGAGTTCGAAGAATCGTTTCGAGTTTTCCACCGGGATGACCTTGTCCTCCCTCCCGTGCACGATGAGCGCAGGCGCCTCGATCCGGGCGATGTCGTCCTCGGCGGAGGCCATCATGCGGACACTCTCTTGTCGTGGAGTCGGAAACATGGCGGAGAATTTCTCCATCACACCTTCGCGCAGGGTCGCCCTGTGGCGCATCTCGGCGAGATCGTCGTTCACGAAACGTGTGTCATGGGCGAAGACACCCAGGAGTTTGCGCATATTCTTGAGGCTCGCCTCATAGCCCCAGACCAGATCGAGCCCCTCGGTGATCGGGAACTCGACGCCGACCGCCCCCATGAGCACGATCTTGTCGATCTGCTCCGGATGGCGGATGGCATAGGCCAGCGCCAGCGCACCGCCAAAGGAGTTGCCGACGATGGAGAATTTCTCCAGCCCGAGGGCCTTGGTGAAGCCTTCGAGATGCGCGATCCAGCCGTCGAGACTGAAGTTCAGCTCCTCTGGCGCGTCCGTATAGCCAAAGCCCATCATGTCCGGCGCGAGACAGCGAAACCCGCGGTCCGCCAGAACCGGTATGTTGAGCCGCCAGTTGGCCCAGGCCGACACCCCCGGCCCGGAGCCATGGATGAAGAGCACCGGCGTGGTGCCCTGCGTCGCTTGGCCCATGTCGTGGTAATTGGTGGCAATGCCATCCACCGTGATCGTCAGGCCGATTTCGGGATTCTCAGTCATGACACCTCACATCATATTCGGAAGGAAAAGCGCGATGGACGGGAACAGAAGCAACAGGCCGATTCGCACGATGTCGATGGCGATGAAGGGCAGGAGGCCCTTGTAGATCGTCGTCAGGCCGATGTTGCGTTCCACCGAATTGATGACGAAGACGTTCATCCCGATCGGTGGCGTGATCAGGCCCAACTCAATTGCCATAACCACCATGACGCCAAACCAGATCGGATCGAAGCCGAGGCTGGTCACGACCGGAAACAGGATCGGCACGGTCAGAACCACCATCGCCATCGAGTCGAGCACACAGCCGAGCGCGAGATACAGGATCAGGATCAGAACCATGATGCCCATCGGGTTCAGCGGCAGGGAGGTGAGATATTCGGCCACCTGCTGCGGCGCACGGGTGATGGCGAGGAAGTAGGAGAACAGCAGCGCACCGATGAAGACGAAGAAAATCGAGATCGAAATGCGCAGACTGTCGACGAGACAATATTTGATGTCCGCCCAGCTCAGGCGACGGCGCAGAAGCCCGATGGCCAGCGCACCGACGGCGCCGAGCGATGCCGCCTCCGTGGGCGTCACCACACCGGCGTAGATGCCACCCACGACCAAAAGGAACAGAAGCGCAATGGCCCAGACGTCGCGCAGGGATCTGAAGCGCTCGCCCCAGCCATGCCGCTCGCCCACCGGCATGTCTTGGGGCCGGATGTAGGAGATGAAGGTCACGGTCAGCATGTAGAGTGCGACGGCCAGGATCCCCGGCACGAGACCGGCGATGAACAGCTTGCCGATGTCCTGTTCGGTGATGATGCCGTAGACCGCGAGCACGATGGAGGGCGGGATGAGAATCCCGACCGTGCCACCTGCAGCGATCACGCCGGAGGAGACGGAGTCGGAATAACCCGCCCGGCGCATCTCCGGCAAAGCCACCTTGGTCAGCGTTGCTGCCGTGGCGATGGAGGAGCCGGAGATGGCGGCAAAGCCCGCACAGGACGCGATGGTCGCAAGCGCCAGCCCGCCGCGCCGATGCCCCAGCCAGGCACCGGCCGCGCGGAACAGTTCATGGCTCATCCCGGACCGGGTCGCAAAAGACCCCATCAGGATGAACATGGGGATCATCCCCAGATGATAGGTGGTCGCCGTCGACAGCGGTGAGAGCGAGACGAGGCGCAGCGCCTGCGTCGGGCCGACGACGGCGGCAAATCCGCCGATGCCGACAAGGCTCATGGCGATCGCAATCGGCACGCGGATGGCCATCATCAGAAACAGGACGATGAAGCCCACGATCATAACCGTTTCCCGGTCCATTTTATCCTCTTAATTCTTAGTCTTCGGTCACGAGGACCGACTGGTCCTCATGCGCGTGCGGGGTCTCGTCCCTGAGGATGAGCCAGAGCCGCAAAGCCGTGGTCAGCGTCGCCAGACCCGCTCCGATCACCATCAGCCAATAGGCTGGCCAGATCTGGAACCGCAGGTCATAGGAATGCTCTCCGGTCGCGAACACGTCCTGGGCGTTCTTCGACATCATCACGGTCAGCACGGCAAAGGAGACGAGCACCAGCGAGGTGGAAAAGAAATCCATCACCCTGCGCACGCCTTTTCCGAGCATCTCGTAGAGCAGGTCCACGGAAATATGGGTGCCGGTGTAATTCACCGTCGCCACGCCCCAGAAAATCGCCACACCAAGGGCGAGACGCCCGATGTCGTGGCTGTCGGGGATCGGCGCGGAAAACGCATAGCGCATCACGGCGGAGACAAAGGCCAGAAGCGTCACCAGCCCCATCAGGAAGGCGGCGGCGGTTTCGACCCAGGTGGCGAAACGGCGGAGCCCGAAGGCCCCGCCAGAGGTGTCAGAATTTTGCGTCATGAGCTTCGAGCCGTTCCACGAATGCGTTGTAGATGGCATCGGCATCGAGACCTTTCGCGGTCACATTCGCCTTCCAATCCTCCAAGAGGAAGCTCGAAGCGTCCTTCCACTGGGTCAATTCTTCGTCCGTCAGTTCGAGCACATGGTGCTCCGGGCTTTCCTGGAACAGGCGTTTGCCTTCGTTGTCGAATTCGACCCAGCCCGCGGCGATTTTCGCGCCCCATTCCGGGGAGCAGTGATCGTCGATCACCTGTTGCTGGCTTTCGGACAGGGACTCGTAGCGGTCCTTGTTCATCGCGATGATGAAATTCGTGACATAGAGCGGCATGTCGAGGTGGTAATGAACCACGTCATCCATGCCGAAGATCGAGATCGAGCGCCACGGGAAGGTGATGCCGTCGGCTGCGCCACGTTCAAGCACTTCGCGCGCCTCCGAAGGGCCGACCTGCACCGAGGAGCCACCCATGCTCTGCACGAGCCGCCCGATGGTGCCGTTGGCCGGGCGGATGGTCTTGCCTTTCATGTCGGCGGGGGTCCGGATTTCCGAGGTGGAATGCAGTGTGCCCGGATCGTGCAGATGCACGACACAGAATTTCACGTCGCCCATCTCCTGGTCCTTGTACTCGGCATACCATTCGTTCATTGCCTGCGTGCCGCCGAGACCGGAGCTGATGAAGAAGGGCAGCTCGCCCAGTGCCATGATCGGGAAGCGGCCCGGCGTGTGGCCCGGATTGGCCCAGACGAAATCCGCGATGCCGTATTTGGCGATGTCATATTCGTCTTCGGCCTTGCCGAGCTGACCGGCCGGGAAGAAACTGATGTCGAGCGTGCCGTGCGAGGCCTCGCGAATGCTGTCGGCCCAGACCTGAAACCCTTGGGAATGGAGCGGGTGTTGCGTCGGCAGGTCATGCGAAAAGCTCATTTCGATAACCTTGTCTTCGGCATAGGCCGCGCCGATCATCAGCGCAGCACTCATCGCGCCCGCAAGCAGGTATTTCATGGTGTTATTCCTCCACTGTTTGGGTCGCTGACAGGGCCTCCCAGCCCAAGCGACTCCTCCTCGTGACAGGGAGCTTACGCACATAAATCGTTTAGTCAAAATAAAAACGATAATTTTTTTTGATGGAAGAAAATAAAGCTGATCCTCGACATTTCAGAATAGCGGTGACATTGCTAAAGGCAGCCGCAAGAAACGCTAAACCAAGATGAATCAGCCGCAAAAACGCCCAAAAGACGACAAAACCGACGCGCCGAGCAAAAAGACCGCCATCGAGACGGTGCACGAATTGATCCGTGAACGGGTCATATCGGGCGAGCTTGCCCCCGGTGCCCGTCTGCATGTCGACAGGCTGCGTCAGGAATTCGGGGTGTCCACCTCGACCATGCGGGAGGCAATCTCACGCCTGTTGATCGACAATCTGGTGACCTCGGAACAGCAGCGCGGTTTTCGCGTCGCGCCTTTGTCGCTCAAGGATTTTCGTGACATCACCGATGCGCGCAAGATGATCGAGGCGCAGGCCCTGCGGATTTCTCTCGCCAATCGCACCGAGGAATGGGAGGCCGATCTGGTCGCCGCCTATCACCGCCTGTCGCGGATCGAGGCGCGTCTCATCGGCGAGGGCAAAAACGAATATGCCCATGACTGGGACGAGTGGAATTCCAATTTCCACGACTGCCTCGTGCAGAATTGCGACAATGCCTGGCTGAAACGGTTTCGCAGCACGCTGCACCAGCATTCCTACCGCTATCACCGCCGGCTGATCGGTGATCGCACGCTGCGGCGCGATGTGCGCACGGAGCACAAGGCGATTTTCGATGCGGCCATCTCGGGCGAGGTCGAGACCTGCGTCGCCGCAGTCGAGGCACATATCGAAAAATCCTACACGGATCTCATCCGGCAACACGATCTGACCTGAAAGGGGCGTCTTTCACGGTCTGTTTTCCGGACCTCAGGCGAAGAGCCAGCCTTTCAGCGCCTTGGTCACCCGCGGCATGAAGATATAGGTCATCAGCAGCACCTGGATCACCGCGATGGTCAGCGTCCTGAGCCAATGCGGCCAGCCGGGAACCAGCGGTAACACGATGAGTTGCAGCGGGTAGACCAGCGCAAAGACCACGACGATCAACACGAGGGACATTTTCCAGCGCGGCGCATGTTTCGCCGCCGGAACCTCGGGCAGTTCGAACCAGGCCTCAAGCCCGGTGACGCGTTTGCGTTCGCCTTCGCCCTCGACAATGTCGCCAAGCTTGCCGACCCAATCGGCGCGGGTCTGGCTGTCTTCCCAGGCCTGGCACTGCGCCCATGTGGCGAACCTGTAGATCAACACATAGCGCCCGTCGGTCGCGCCCGAGGGTTTGAGGATGTTGACCCCCATATGACCGGGGAAATCAGAGGCGGCAGCGACAATCCCGTGCAGCCAGTCTTCATAATGCGCCTCGAACCCGGGTTTTACACGGCGCGAGATCGAGACGGTGACCGGGCCTTCCTGGCCCGGTTCCACGAGTGTTTCGGTCATGGC
The DNA here is from genome assembly GCF_001550095.1 of Celeribacter ethanolicus. Classification (GTDB taxonomy): domain Bacteria; phylum Pseudomonadota; class Alphaproteobacteria; order Rhodobacterales; family Rhodobacteraceae; genus Celeribacter; species Celeribacter ethanolicus. The sequence goes on from NZ_LRUC01000006.1 coordinate 22,647, forward strand.
GACCTCTCTAGTCTCTGGTGACGAATTTCTGTTTCCCCGCGACACCCCAGTTTTCCTTGGGAACCTCGCGGATACAGACGCGAATGGCCTCTATCGGGGCACCAATGGCCTCGACCGTCGCCTCCGTCACTTTCTCGATCAGTTTGGCTTTCATCTCCGGCGTGCGGCCTTCGACCAGTGTCACTTCGATGAACGGCATGGTCTAATCTCCGATGTTGAACCCGATCTGGCCGAGGTTTTCGACTTCGAGCAGCACGGATTGTCCCGCTTCCATCGGGATCGCCGCCGTCGCGCCGCCCGCCAGAACGATGTCGCCGGGTTTGAGTTCCTCCCCCGCCGAGGCCACCATGCGCGCCGCCGAGACGAGCGAGCGCACCGGATTGCCGAGGATCGCGGCCGACGAGCCGATTTCCTGCGGACGTCCATTGATCGACAGCACCATGCCAAGGTTTGAAATGTCGATCTCCGGGCTGTGCCATGTGCCGACCACGAAACCGGACGAGGACGAATTGTCCGCGATCACGTCGCCCACATCGAATTTGAACGCCTTGTAGCGGCTGTCGATGATCTCGAGCGCGGGGGCCACGGCCTCCACCGCCGACATGGCCTCAAGGGCAGAAACCTTGCCCGAGAGCGGTTTCTTCATGAGGAATGCGATCTCCGGCTCGACGCGCGGGTGGACGAAGCGCGACATGGAGACCACGCCGCCCTCCTCTTCGCGCATCGCATCGGTCAGACGGCCCCAGGTGACGTCGGAGACGCCCACCTGGATCATCTTGGCCCGCGAGGTCAGGCCCATTTTAATGCCGATCCGCTTTTCGCCCCGCGCGTAGCGGCGCTGCATCGAGAGCGCCTGCACGGCGTAGGCGTCCTCGACGCTCAGCGGATGCGTGTCGGAAATTTGCGGAATTTCCGTGGCCGTGCGGGCTGCCTCGTCCACGTATTCCGCCAGTTCTGCAAGAGTCTTCATGCTGCGGCCTCTTTCGCTTTGACCATATCGAGGGCGACATCGACGATCATGTCTTCCTGCCCGCCGACCATATGGCGTTTGCCCAGTTCCACCAAAATGTCCCGCGTGTCGAGCCCGTACATATCCGCAGCGCGTTCGGCGTGACGCAGGAAGGACGAATAGACCCCGGCATAACCCAGCGTCATGGTTTCGCGGTCCACGCGCACCGGACGGTCCTGCAACGGACGGACGAGATCTTCGGCGGCGTCCTGCAATTTGAACACATCGCATCCATGCTCCCAGCCGTAAAGATCGGCGACGGCGGCGAAAGCTTCGATCGGCGTGTTGCCCGCGCCCGCCCCCATGCCGGCAAGTGAGGCATCGACACGATACGCGCCATGCTCGACGGCGGTGACGGAGTTTGCCACGGACAGCGACAGGTTCTCGTGCATATGCGCGCCGATCTGGGTTTCCGGTTTGAGCGCGGCCTTATAGGCCTCCATCCGGGCGGAGACGTCTTTCATCGTCAGGCGACCACCGGAGTCGGTGCAATAGACGCAATCCGCGCCATAGCTTTCCATCAGCTTGGCCTGTTCGGCGAGCTTTTCCGGCGGGTTCATATGCGCCATCATCAGGAAGCCGGAGACATCCATACCCATCTCTTTCGCAGCGCGAATATGCTGGGCGGCGACATCGGCCTCGGTGCAATGGGTCGCCACGCGGACAGAGGTCACACCGGCGTCAAACGCCTTTTTCAGATCCTCAAGCGTGCCGATGCCTGGCACCAGAAGGCAGGTGAGCTTGGCGTTCTTCACCACTTTCGCGGCCTCAGAAATCCATTCCACATCGGTATGGCGGCCAAAGCCGTAGTTAAAGGTCGAGCCTGCAACCCCGTCGCCATGGGTCACTTCAATCGCATCCACACCGGCCTCGTCGAGAGCCTGCGCAATCGCGCGCACATGGCCCAGATCGTATTGGTGGCGCATCGCATGCATGCCGTCGCGGAGCGTCACGTCCTGAATGTAAACCTTGGTCATCTTATGCGGCCTCCTTGACCCAATTGCGTTTGTGAACGAGGGCTTCGGCGGTCTTCATCGCCGCAGAGGTCATGATGTCGAGGTTGCCCGCATAAGCCGGCAGGTAGTGGGCTGCGCCTTCGACTTCGAGGAAAATCGAGACCTTCAGACCGGTGAATTTGCCGCCGCTTTCCGGGATGGTCAGCGGGTTGTTGTCACCGAAGTGCTCAAACTGAATCTCCTGTTTGAGACGGTAGCCCGGCACATAGGTTTTCACCTCTTCGACCATGTCGAGGATGGATTTGCGGATCGCCTCCTGATCGGCTTCCTCACAGAGGCAATAGACGGTGTCACGCATGATCACCGGCGGCTCGGCCGGGTTCAGAATGATGATCGCCTTGCCGCGCTTCGCGCCGCCGACGGCCTCAATCGCATGCGCGGTCGTTTCGGTGAACTCGTCGATATTGGCGCGTGTGCCGGGGCCTGCGGATTTCGAGGACACAGAGGCGACGATTTCGCCGTAGATCACCGGAGAGACGCGGTTCACAGCGGCCACCATCGGGATCGTCGCTTGGCCACCGCAGGTAACCATGTTGACGTTCATCTGGTCGAGGTTGGCGTCGAGGTTCACCGGGGGAATGGTGAACGGGCCGATGGCGGCAGGCGTCAGGTCGATCACCTGTTTGCCGTCTTTTTGCAGCACTTCGTTGTGATGCTTATGCGCCCCCGCCGAGGTGGCGTCGAACACGATGCGGATGTCCTTGTAGCAGGGCAGTTTCACCAAGCCGTCGATGCCTTCATGGGTGGTCGCCACTTTCAGACGCGCGGCACGGGCCAGACCGTCAGAATTCGGGTCGATCCCGACCATCGCGGCCATTTCCAGCACTTTGGAGTTGCGCATGATCTTGATCATGAGATCGGTGCCGATATTGCCCGACCCGATGATGGCACATTTGATCTTTTCCATTGTCTTATTCCTTTGCGAAAGCAGCACGAACGGAACCCAGACCGTTGATCCGGGCCTCGAAGACATCGCCGGGTTCGGCGCTGACAAAGGGGCCAAGCGCCCCGGAGAGAATGACGTCGCCCGGTCCAAGCGGGCGACCGGCCTTGGCCATGGTCCGCGCCAGCCATAGGGAGGCATTGAGGGGGCTGCCCATACAGGCCGCGCCCGCGCCGACGGAGACCGGCTCGTTGTTGCGGGTCATCACCATGCCGCAGAGACGCGGATCGAAATCGCCGGCGCGTTTCGGGGTTTGGCCGAGGACATAGATCCCAGACGAGGCATTGTCGGCAATGGTGTCGGTGATGCGGATGTCCCAGTCCTTGACCCGCGATCCGACGATTTCGAGCGCCGGAACCACGTAGCCGATGGAAGCCATCAGATCGACCATGGTGATATGCCCGCCGGTCAGCGGAGCGGCGACGACATAGGCGATCTCCGCTTCGACCTTCGGCTGTTGCACCGCCGACATCGGGATTTCTTCGCCGTCCATGTATTCCATATCGGCAAAGAGCATGCCGTAATCCGGCTGATCGACGCCGAGCTGTTTTTGGACGGCGACCGAGGTCAGACCGATCTTGCGACCGGAGAGCACACGCTCTTCGCCCCCCAGCCAGCGCTTGGTGTTGATTTCCTGAACGGCATAGGCCGCGTCCACATCGCCTTCGTCGAGAAGCCCCCTGATCGGCGCGCTGGGCGCGCCATCTTCCCAGGCCTTCCAGAGCTGGTCTGCCGCCTTTTGGATATTTGCTTCGCTTGTCATTTACCTGTCCTTCAGAGTTTCACGCAGACGTTGGTCAGTTCAGAATAGAACTCCAGACCATGCACTCCGCCTTCGCGCCCGATGCCTGAATGTTTCGAGCCACCGAATGCTGTGCGCAGATCGCGCAGGAACCACGAGTTGACCCAAGCCAGACCCACGTCGATCTGACGCGCCACGCGATGCGCCTTGGTCAGGTTCTCGGTCCAGATCGCGGTCGCGAGACCGTATTTCGTATCGTTGGCCAGTTTGATCACCTCTTCTTCGGTGTCGAAAGGCGCGATGTGACACACCGGTCCGAAAATCTCTTCCTTGATGCAGCGCGCATCTTCCGAGAGGCCGGTAAAGATCGTCGGTTCGACCCATGCGCCGCCTTTCAACTCGTCGGGCATCTCGGGTTCACCACCGCCGATCACGACCGTCGCGCCTTCTTCCACGGCGAGTTTGTAATAGGACATCACCTTGGATTTATGTTCCTGCGAAATCAGCGGACCCATGGAGGTTTCCGGGTCCTCGGATGGCCCGAGCTTCATCATCTCGACGCCTTGCTTGAGGCGGGAAACGAACTCGTCAAAAATCGGACGTTCGACATAGACCCGCTCCGTGCCGAGGCAGACCTGACCGCAGTTCGCAAAAGCCGAGCGCAGCGTACCCTCGATCGCCTTGTCCATATCGCAATCGGCAAAGACGATCCCGGCGTTCTTGCCGCCGCATTCCATCGACACCTGACGCAGGCCCTTGGCGGCGGACTGCATGATGATCTCGCCGGTGCGGGTTTCACCGGTGAAGGTGATCGCATCGACATCCGGATGCGCGGTGAGATAAGCGCCCGCGCTGTCCGGGCCGAACCCATGCACCACGTTGAACACACCTTTCGGGATGCCCACGGTGTTCATCACCTCGCCCAAAAGCGTGGTCGTGAGCGGCGTTTCCTCCGAGGGTTTCACGATCACCGTGTTGCCGGAGGCCAGTGCAGGACCGACTTTCCACGTCATCAGCAACAGCGGCAGGTTCCATGGGCTGATCACCGCGATCACCCCCTTGGGTTTGCGCACGCCATAGTTCACCGCACCGAACCCGTCGGGCGTGTCGAGCATGAAGCTTTCAGTGGGGACATTCTTCACCAGATCCGCGAAGATTTTGAAATTCGCCGCGCCGCGCGGGATGTCGACATGCGACGCCAGCCCTTTTGGCTTGCCGGTGTCGAGGATTTCCGCCTCCAGAAAATCGTCAAACCGGCGGTTGATCTCGTCGGCCACGGCATGGAGCATCTCGGCGCGATGGGCCATGGGCAGATAGCCCCATTCGCCGTGAAGTGCGGCGCGCGCGGCTTTCACAGCGGCGTCCACCTCCGGCTGGAGACCCTCATGCACGATGCCGATCTTCTTGCCGGTCACCGGCGAAATATTGTCGAAGGTTCTCCCCGACGTGCCGGGGGTGAATTCCCCGTTGATGAAATGCATCGCTTCTTGTGTGAAGGTCATTAGCCCGTCTCTCATTGTCTCATCCTTCCCTGTGCCCAAGCCCGATGGCGGCCAGCCCGGCCCTTGCACAGATGTCATCTTGTTCCGCCGAGGCACCGGACACGCCAATGCCGCCGATCAGCTCGTCTTCCACGCGGATCGGCACCCCGCCCGGAAAGGCCGCGATATTCGGCTGCCCGGTGATCCCCGAAAGCACGGCCGGTTCCCCGGACAGGGCTTGGTAAAGCTCACCGGACGGCAGGCCGAACCCCGCCGCCGTATAGGCCTTGTCCCGGGCAATCTGACCCGAGGGCAGAAAGGCCCCGTCCCCGCGCAGAAACGCGATCTCTCGCCCGCCTGCATCCACGACACTGGCGTTGACGGCCACGGCCAACTCTTCGGCGCGGGTCACGGCCGCGCGCACCGCCTCGAATGCGGCCATGGCGGTCAATCTGCGGCTGGGACGGGTCGCCTCCATGTCAGGTCACCACCGACAGGAAGGCGTCGTTCATCTGGCGCTCGTAGTAGAAAATCCCGCGGCCCACGTGATTGCCGTCCCAGACCCGCGTCGGGTGATCCTTGTAGGCGGTATAGCCACCACAGAAGACCTCGTTGCGGTTGCCCGACGGATCGAAGAAATAGATCGTCTGTCCGCGCGTGATCCCGTGGCGGGTCGGTCCGATGTCGCGGGAAATGTCGTAGCGCGTCATCACGTCGGCGGCGTGGCCGATATCGCTCCAGTCTTCGAGAAAGAAGGCGACATGGTGCAGCTTGCCCGGCTCCGGGTGGTTCACGAAGGCGATGTCATGCGCCTTGTTCGACACGGTCATCCAGATCGCCAGCGTGCCATCCGGCAGGTCGACGCGCTCCGGAATGTGGAAATCGAGCACCTCGGTGAAGAACTTTTCCACCTCCGGCAGGTTCGGCCCGTAAAGCAGGCAATGGTCCAGCCGCTGGGCGCGCATGCCGCGCGGCTCGTCTTTCCAGACATAGGGATTGTGGGTCTCGGGCGCGGTCTCGGACAGCTCCATATCGGCATAGATGTCAATGCGATGGCCAGAGGGGATCATGAAGGAGATCCGTTTGCCGGTGCCCGGCATTTCGCCTTCTGCCACATCGGTCACGTCGACGCCGTACTCCTCAATCCGCTTGCGGAACCCGTCGACGGCCTCCTGCCCGTCGGCCTTGAAAGCGAAGAAGTCGATACCGGCGCTGTCGGCCTCGCGCAGCACGACCGAGTGGCGATGGAATTCATCAAAGGCCTTCAGGTAGACGCGGCCATCGGCTTCCTGAGAGACGAAATCGAGACCGATCCGGTCGCGATAATGGGTGATGGCTTCGTCCATATCCAGCACTCGGAGCTGGATGATCCCTGGACGCAAAAGTCCTTCTTGAGACATAGGTTTTCCTCCTCTGACACCTATAAATTTGACGATCAGTCGCCGTTTTCGACCGGGCGGCGGGGGCCGAGAAAGGCGGGTTCGAGTTCAAGGTCGCTGCGCGGCGAGATCCGGCAGGCCAGCGCATAGCCTTCGGCGGCCTCCTCCTCCGTGACATGGGTGCGGCTCGATTTCTCGGCCGTGTAACTCCCCTTGGTGACCTTCACGCGGCAGGCGCCACAGCCACCTTTGCGACACCCGACCCGCACCGGGCGCGGGTTGGGGAAATGGATTTTTTGTTCCATGGCCATCAGGACCTTCTGGTCCTCGGCGCACAGGATATCGGTCTCGCATCCTTTGAACCGGATGCTGTGCAGGGCCGAAAGCGGGCTTCCGTCTGGCATTGATGTCTCCTCCTCGGCGCGTCCTCCACACGCTTCGTGGTCTGGATCATGGTGAGAATTAATCGTTGCTGTCAAATAAAAACGATATTTTTTTCTCGATTGACAAACGAACCCGGGATATCACCACATCACTCAGGCGGAATGTGACCACGGGAAAGCCCTTGCGATCTGGCCTGGAGGAGGAGGAGAACCATGGATTTTTCTTTGAATTACAACGAAAAGCGTCAGGGGCGTCCGATCTGTTGCGGCCCCTGGCGCAGGCTGTGCGCTCACGGGGGCGGCCAAATTGACGCAGGGCTTTCACGGCCTTTGTCTCAGGGTCTTTCACAGCACATCGGAGGTGGCCAATGACACAATCTGCTGGCCGTCTGATTCCGGGCACCCCGGCGCCCGCGCTGCGGTTCGATACATTCCGGCACGGTATTTGCGACATCGCAGAGGGTGCGCCTCCGGGCGGAACGCTTGTGGCGTTTCACCGCGGGTCGCATTGCAAATGGTCCCGGCTGCAACTCAAGGAGCTCGATGACCGGATCGGCGATTTCGCCATCCGGGGTGTGCGGGTCTTTGCCGTCGGCTGTGAAACCCAGGCGGATACGGCTGCGCTTCAGGAAAAGATGCAGTTGATCCGCCTGCCGCTTGGCTATGGTCTCGATCCGGAAAGCCTCGCACGGGACTGGGGGCTCCATATCACCCGCAACAGCTCCGAAGAGGGGGCGCCGCCGATTCACATCGAACCGGCTCAGGTTTGGGTCAAGGCGGATGGCACCATCGGTCTCTCTACGGTTCAAAGCGGTCCCAGCCTCTGGCCCGACGCGACCAATCTGGTGCGGGCCATCGACAACACGATGAAATTCCCGGAACGCGGGCAAGGGTGATTTCGGGTCAGGGGGGGACGCCCCTCTGACGTGCGGTCTCCTCAGCGCGGCGAAAAGCTGATCTTCAGATCGAACGTGTAGCTCGGGCGGGTCAAGCTTGCGGGGGCGGGCTTGAACTGCCCGACGCTTTGCACCGCGCGCAGCGCCGCCTGATCGAGCAGACCATTGCCGGAGGAGCGCAGCACCGAAACGCCCGACAGCGCACCGTTACGCGCAACGGAGATTCGCAACAGGACGCTGCCCTGTGTGCCCCGCGCCTCCGAAGGGTAGCGTTTCTTGCGTTCGATGGCGGCGCGCAGAGAGCTGCCCCATTGGCTCAGGTCGCGCTGGGCCCGCCCCGGATCGACCGTCGCGGTTTGTGCTGTGCCTGCCACACCCTGCGCGCCCATTCCACCTGTCCCCGCAGCCTTCTGACCGGCGGCCTCGGCCGATTGCCGGCTTTTCGGGGGCGCGGACGCTTTGGGCGGCTCGGGGCGCGGCGGCTGTTCCGGGGCCTCAGGCGCGTCGAACGGCTCTGTCGCCACGGTCGGGGGGCTGAGGTTCACCGCCATTTTCGGGGCTTCGAGCGGCAGGGGCATCATCGCCGCAAGGTCTGGAGCGCTCTCCGTCGGTACGGGCGTCTCTTGCGCCGGGGCCGTGGCTTGCACCTCCGGGGGCGCAAAATCGTCCCATGTTTCGACAAGGCTTTCGAGCGACGCCGAAGATGCGCTCAGGCTGACAAGCTGGCTGCCGTCTTCGCCTTGCGACTGTTGTCCGCTCGGGTCAGGTGCCCAACCGAGCAGCGCGGCATGCGCCGCGAGCGACAGGGTCAGAAAGCCGAGGATTTCCAACGCCCGGCTCATGGCTGTCCGCGCTCCGCTGTGCCACGGCCCATGGCCACCAGATTGACCTGCTCAAACCCTGCGGCGCCAAGCTCCGGCAAAAGCTCCGCGATCAGCCGCGCGGGGGCGTCCCGGTCGGCATGGAGCAGGAGCACCGGCGCGCAAGTGTCGCCGCCACAGTCCGTCAGGCTCTCAGAAAGCGCCGCCATAAGACTTTGCCGGTCCTCGAAGGCCACATCGAGATCGCGAAAAGCCAGACGACCGTCCGGGCCGAGATACAGCGAAAGATCGCCCTCGGCCTCCTGCGCATGGGCGACATCGGGCAGGTTTACGTCGATCGGCTCCGGCTGTTGCATCTCGCCTGCGATCAGAAAGAAGATCAGCAAGAGAAACACGACGTTGATCATCGGCAGAAGCCCGACCGAAACGCGACTTTTGGGCGGAGAGGCGAATTTCATGGCGCTACTCCATCACGATCAGCCGGGTGATCCCCGCGCCAGACAGGCGATCCACCGCGTCGGCCAACTGCTGCAAATCGGCGTCATGCGTGCGCAGGATCACGGGGGAATCGGGCGACGGCATCAGAGGCCGCAGCCAGCCCGACAGGTGCTCGGCAAAGACCGGCTCGCCGTTCAGGCCGATCTCGCCATTGGCATAGAGATCGACGACGCGCGGCGGCCCGTCCCAGCTTGCGGCACCGTCTCCGCCCGCCGGGTAGAGCGGCAGCACGCTTTGCGCCCCGAAGCGCGACACCAGCATGAAGAACACCAGCAAAAGGAACACCACGTCGATCATCGGCGTGAGATCGGGGCGGCGGGGTTTGCGCGGGTGCTCGAAGGTGAACATGATCAGCGCTCCGGTCGCGGGTCGCTCAACGGGACGAAGATGCGGGTGGCGATGTCTTCCATGTCATGGCGCAGCCCGTCGATCACCGTCTCGAACCATGTCAGCGCGACCTGCGCCGGGATCGCGACGGCCATGCCCGCCGCCGTGGTCAGCAGCGCCTCCCAGATGCCGCCCGCCAATTGCGCGGGATCGGCGCGCGCACCTGCGGCCTGAAGCGCCTGAAACGCGGCGATCATGCCGAGAACCGTGCCCAGAAGGCCCAGAAGCGGCCCGATCGTGGCCGCGAGTTCCAGCCCGCGCAGCCCGGTCGCGGCCCGTTTCAAAAGCCCGCGGGCGAGGCGTTCGACCTCTTCGCGCGCCAGCTCGTCCGGCAGATGTTCGGCACCCTGCACCTCCATGGCGCGATGCGCGAGCCGCGCCCGCAGGCTGCGACGCCCGGCCAGACGGCTGCGGGCGGTCTCGGTCTCGCCCCGCTGCCAAAGCGTGACGGCTTCTTCGGTGTGGCGCCCGCCCGACCAGATGCCGGAGCGCAAGAGGTCCCAGACTTTCCACAGGATCAGCGCCAGAGTGGCCACAGACAGGACGGCAATGGCCCAGATTGCGGGGCCGCCGGAGATCAGGAAATCGAGAGTGTCAGAGGGCATCGAAGCCTCCCTTCGCATGAGAAAACGGGCGCACCCCGAAGAGGTGCGCCCACAGGATCAGAACTGCACCTGCATCGTCAGGTAGATGTTCCGGCCCGGCTCGTTCATCGTCCCGGTCGACTCGCCCAATACGGTTTCCCGGTTCAGGTGATTGGCATAGGCCTTGTCGAAGACGTTATCAATGCCGCCCATCAACCGGACATTCTCGGCGATCTCATAGCTGCCGAACAGATCGAGCGTGGCATAGCCGGGCGTCTCGTCGGAATCGAGCACCGGGTCGATCCGGTCCTGCCCCAGAGCCCAGTTCACCCGCGCCCCCGCCTGCCAGAGATTGGCACCGTAAGTGGCGCTCAGCGATCCCATCAGCGGCGGGATCTGGCCCAGCGGTTTGTCGTCGCTCTCGTTCTCGCCATAGGTGTAGGTCATGTCGCCCGCGAAGGTCCAGGCGCCCGAGGTGACATGCCCGCCCAGTTCGACCCCTGCGATCAGCGCCGAGACATTGTCATAGGAGGTCACCGTGCCGACGGTCTGGCGCAGGATGTAATCGTCCACCTTGTCGACATAGGCCGTGGCGTTGAAACTCCAGTCGGTCTTGGCGATCTCGACGCCGAGATCGAACTGGGTGTGTTTCTCGGGTGCGATTTCCGGGTTCCCGGCCCAGATCGAGGTGCCGACCTGACGCGCCATGGCACGCTCGTTGGCATCCGCCGTGCGCACCGAACGCGACAGTCCGGTAAACAGCATGGTCTCCGCATCGAGCCGATGTTCGAACCGCACCAGCCCGCCGAAATTGTCCTCCGTCACCGCGCCGTCATAGGTCACGCCGTAGACGGTGTTGTAAACGTCGTTCGGGGTGGCGGCACCGGGATAGGTGGCATTGCCATCCGCGTCACCGATGGTCGAGCGCACATGATCGTAGCGCAGCCCGAATTTCAGCGTGTTGACCTCGGAAAGCTTGGTCTTGGTCTCGGCATAAAGCCCGGTCTGGGCGATGGTCACATCCGGCCACATCAGGGCGACAACCGTGCTCGGGTTTTCCGCCTCGATAGCCGGGATCATGCCGCGATAGGCATAGGCGACACGGTTGTTCGACTGGTAATCGACACCGATTTTCGCCGTGGTCGCCCCGAAATCGAACTGGCCTTCGATCTTGCCGCCCATCGTGTCCGAGGTGGTCGGCACGCGCATGCCCATCGGCATCATGTTGGGACGCAGCGAATAGTTGTCCATGACGTGATCGACATTGCTGCTGTAGAGCACGCCTTCGATGCGGGTCAAAACGCCCATGTCGACATCCGTGCCGCCGCGCAGCCGGTAGGTCATGGTCTCGGAGCTCGGGCTGTCCATGCCCGCACCGCCGAACAGCGTGTCGAGCGCCTCGTCCTTTTCGATGTCGAGCGCAAGCTCGGTGCCATCGACGGCATAGCCAAGGGTCAGTCCGGCGCTTTTCTGAGTGAAGGCGCTGCGCACCTCATCGCCATTGCCGTCGTCGTAATTGTCGGCCTCTTTGCGTTCGCCCGAAAGCTCCGCATAGAACCCGTGGCCCAGATCGGCCGAGACCGTTCCGGCAATCGAGCGCCCGTTGCCATTGCTGTTCGCGCCTAGGATCAGATCGCCGGAGACTGGCTTGCCCTCGTCGAATTCGGGGGCGTTGCGTTCGAGTCGCACCGTGCCGCCGGAGCCGCCCGGGCCGCTCGTCACGCTGGCATAGCCGCGTTCGACGATGACCTCGTCGGCGCGATAAAACGATGCCATAGCGCTCGGCGGGTCCATGCGGTTCGGACAACCGCCATAGGTGAAGCTGCCCGCGTCGATGACGTTGAGCTGGTTCTTCTGCATGCCGCGGATGATGATGTCGATGCCGTGGCCGCCCATACGGCTGCCGGAAACGCCCGGCACGGAGGACAGAAGCGCCCCGCCATCGAGACCGGCAGGCACCGGCAAAAGAGCGGGGTCGAAAGCGTAGCTTTGCGCGCCCTGGGTGACGGGCTGCTGATCCTCGACGGAGATCGGATCGAGCACGAGGTCCGCGTCCTGGGCATAGGCCAGCGTGGAAATGGTGCTCAGCAAAAGCGCGGTCGCGCCAAGGCGCACCGTGTGAAAGGTGGTCATATCTGTGTCCCTCTGGGATTTATGAATGTGTCAGATCGTTCCGGGACGGGATGTTCCGATCCCGGTCCCAAGGCCGTTTCGGGCCATGTGAAAGCTCAGACAATCCGAGGGGGTGCCCGCGTCGAGCGGCTGAAATCGCGCTGGGCGATGTAGATTTGATGCGTGTCCGTGGGCGCAATCTCGGCCTTGTGGAGCCGACCTGCCGCTTCGGGCAAAAGGGTTTCGGCAACCAGAAAAGCCGCGCCGACCACACAATAGGGGCAGTCGGCCCCCTGCGATCCGTCGCCGCTGGGAACTTCGCGGACCGTCCCGGTGGCGGTGTCGAAAACGAGGGTCGCGTTGCCGCCGGGCGTGCCGCAAAGCTGGAGCAAGACCTCGGTTTCGGACAGGGTGACGCCGCTTCGGGCATCGGGGCCGAAGGCGATGGAAACCTGAACCGCCAGAAGCGCAGCGAGACACATGGCCCAGAAGCCACGCAAAACCCGCATATTCAAGAAACCGTCCCCCATGACATTCGTATGTTCGGAAGTCTGAACATTTGCAACTGTGAATTTGTTGCGCAGCTTGCGCGCCTGCCTGCGCACTTATCGCGCGAGGCTGGCGGCAATCTGCCCGGCGAGCTGATCCACCGCGCGCCCTGAAGCCGCCGCGATCCCCGCAGGCGTGTCGGAGGCCAGAGGCACGGCGATGGCAAAGGGCACGATGCGTTCGCGCACCACCTGATCGAAGGAGGATACAGCGAACTGCCCCGCGAGATGCAGCTTGCCATCGGCACGGCTGGCCATTTGCGAGACGCGCACATCGACCTCGACCTGCGCCGGACGCGCCAGTGGCCAGGGCTCGGCGGCGACCTGTGCGGTCGTGGTTGCGCTGAGCCGGTCGGCGATCTGCTGGGTCATGGCGCGGGCCGGCGTGTCGGCCCAAAGCGCACCTTCGATCGGGGTCAGCGCCCCGTCCGCGCCTTCGCGCAGGAGCAGATCGTCATTGGCATAGGCAGGAAGCGTGACCTGACGGATTTCCAGCGTCGCCACCCGAAGCGACACGCGCGAGACCTCCGTCGCGGGTGCGCTGGCCATCAGGTAACGCGGATCGGTGTCGCCACAGGCGGCGAGGCTCAGAAGCAGAAGGGGCAAAAGACGTGTCATGGCTTACCGTCCAAACAAGAGGGAATTGGGATTGCGCTCAAGCGTCCGCGCAAGGCTCGAAAGTGCCTCTGCCGCCGAGCGCAGCTCGCGCAGAGTATCAAGCGTATCGCGGTTGAAGCGGGAATTCTGACCGTAGCCTGCCAGAACTCCTTCGGCCTCGCTCACCAGCCCGTCGATCCGCTCCGCGATCTGGGGCAGATCGGCGACGGCGGCCTCGACCGCCTCGGCGGCGCTGCGGGCGGAGGCCAGTGTGGCGTTGGTGTTTTCCACCGCACCGCCTTCGCGCAACTCGGCCAGGGCCGTGCGTGCCTCATCGAGTGCGCCGGTCAGGCTTTCGGGCAGTTTGCGCGTGCTGTCCTGATCTATGAGCTTGTCGGCCCCGTCCAGAAGCTGCGTCGCCATGGTCAGGAATTGCTCAAGTTCAAGCGTATTGGCCTTTTCCGTCAACTGGTTGAGCCCGTCGATCAGATCGGGGACACCGGCGATTTTCTCATCGAAGGCCTCGGCCACCTCGGTCACGGAGGTGGCGGCCTCGGAGGCGTCTTCCAGTGCGGTGACCAGTTTGGCCACGGCTTCGGCCGTGCGCAGATCCTCGGCGATGCCGCGCAGTTCCGCCACCGCCTGACGCAGTTCGCCGGGCAGGGCCTGCGCATCCGGGCCGCCGATCACGGCGCGGGCATCGTCCATCAGCCCGACAAAGGCGTCGGGCGCCGCGCGCAGGTTTTCGTCACCCGCAAGGCTCTCGACCGACGCGAGCGTGGCAATGGCCTGTTCCATCAGCTCCTCGACCGGCAGGTCGTTGACCCGTTTCATCAGCCCCTCGGCGGTCGCGCCGGGATCGGGCAGGTCGGAGGCGACGGAGGGCAAAAGCGGCGCGGTGATCGCGAAGACGCCGAGCGTTGCGGGATCGGCATCGGGCAGCTCCGCAAGCTCCACCGCCAGAGACCGGCTGAAGATGCTTTGCGAAATCAGCCGTGCGCGCAGCCCATCCTTCACGGCGCCTGCGAAAAACGCGATGGTCTGGGCCGGCGGCGTGTCGGGGGCGAGGCCGAGACGGCTCGGGTCGATGGAAATCGTGGCGCGCAGCACGACGATCTGGCCCTCAGGTCCGTCCTCGATGAAAGCGCCAAGGGTCGACACCGCACCGATCTTCACCCCCTTGTAGACGACGGGGGAGCCGACGGTCAGCCCGGCGACGGATTGCTCGAACTCGACCGTCAGATCGACCGGGTTCTCGATCGCCTCCTTGAAAACGCTGGAACGCGCCTCTTCCTCGTTCTCGTAGAGATCGAAAATCTGCCCTTGGCCGATGGGCTGGCCGCCAGAGAACACGGTGTCAAAAGACAGCCCGCCCCGCAGAAGACCGGCAACCGACCCGACCGATAGGTTCAGCCCGCCAGGTCCGATGTTCACGGAAAACCCGGAGGTCTGCCAGAATCGTGTCGCCGAGGTCAGGCGCTTGTCATGCGGCGCGTTGATGAAGGCGTCGACGACCACGCCCGTGCCGCTTTCCAGCAGGCGCGGGGCCTCGATCTTGCCGACTTCGATGCCCTGATAATAGATCGGCGCCCCGGCGGTAAGCTGGCCGCCATCGGCGGTGCGCAGGGTGACTTTCGTGCCCTTCATACCCGGAAGCACCAGCGGCGGCGTGTCGAGACCGGTGAACTGCGTGACGCCGCTTTCCGCCGCATTCGGGTCGAAGGCCGCCTGGATATAGACGCCCGAGAGGACGGTCGAGAGGCCGGAAATGCCACTGGCGGAGACCTCCGGGCGCACGACCCAGAATTCCGCATCCGCAGGCAGCGCCTTGGCTACGGCCCGGTCGATCCGGGCGCGCACCAGAACGGAGGTGAGATCGGCGGAAAACGACACGCTCTCGACCACGCCGACATCGACATCGCGGTAGCGGATCATGGTCTCGTCGGCGGTCACGCCTGCGGCATTCTCGAACAGGATCTCGATCGGCTGTCCGCGCGCGGCCCAGCTTTGCCACGCGATGAACAGCGTGACGGCCAGCGCCGCGAGAGGCACCAGCCAGACAACGGACAGATTGCGCCAAAACGACTGTTTCGGACCTTCGATCAGAGGCTCTGCGATCTGTGGCTCATCCAAGGGAGCGCTCCTTTTCCATTTGTTCGGCCTCTTTCCCCGCATCCCAGATCAGCCTTGAATCAAAACTCAGGGCCGCCAGCATGGTGAAGGCCACCGACAGCGCAAAGCTTACTGCCGCGATCCCCGGCGAGATCGTGGCAGCAAAATCCAGCCGCACCAGAGACGACAGGATCGCCACCACGAATACGTCGATCATGGACCAGCGGCCAATGAATTCAACCACCTCGAAGAGGATATGCCGCCGGTGTGCCGAAAGTCGCACGCGGTGGCTGACGCTGAGCGCGAGATAGGCGATGGCGATGAACTTGGCGACCGGAATGACGATGGAGGCGACGAAGACGATCAGCGCCACCGCGACATCGCCATGGCGCATCAGTTCGATCACCCCGCCGAGGATGGTGTTTTCCAGCGTCTTGCCCAGTGAGGCGGTGCGCAGCATCGGATAGAGATTGGCAGGAATATAAACAACGAGCCCGGCGATCCACCACGCCCAGACCCGTTGCAGAGAGGCTTCGCTGCGTGGCGACAGATGCGCACCGCACCGGGTACAGACCCGCGTGCCAAGCGGGTGCACGCGCCCGCAATGGGTACAGCCGATCAGCCCCGCCTCGCGCGCGGTTACGATTTGCGTCGGGCGTCCAGCGTTTTCCAAACCGTCACTCTGCTCATGAAATTGTCTTTCAGCACTGTCACGATCACCAGCGCGACGAAGGCCCAGAACGCCGGGCCGATGGAAATATGCGCAAGCCCCGCCACCTTGACCAGGGCGACCGCGACGCCGACGACGAACACCTCCGCCATGGCCCAGGGCCTGAGCGCTTCGGCGAGGCGGAACACCGGGGCGGCATATCTTGCGGGGCGCCATCCGAAGGCCATCGGCCCGAGCACATACAAGAGTGCGAGAAACCGCGTCACCGGCAAAACCACGATCAGCGCCGCCATGGCGAGCGTCAAAGGCGCGGTCAGCCCGGTCGAAAACGCCATCACCGTATCCAGAAGCGAACTGCGCCGCACCATACCGGCGGCGCCCAGCTCCAGAAAGGGAAAGAAGATCGCCGCGATCATCAGGATCAGTGCCGCCAGAGCCAGCATGATGATCCGCGTCATCGCCAGCGCCCGCGGCGCCTCGATCACCGCATGACAGCGCGGGCAGCGCAGCGTTTCACCAAGCGCCACGTCCCGGTCATGCATCAGCGCGTCGCAGGACGGGCAGGCGATCACATCGTCGGGCAGGGGAAGCACGGGCACAACACTCATGCGGACAGTGTATCGACCCTTGTCGGGAACGGGAAGGGGATCGGAAAACCGGAAAGATGTGCAAAACGGAAACGCGCGCCCGGAAGGCCGGACGCGCGTGCTTTTGTGCGTGGATTTATTTGGGGGGATTACACAGGCATCTTCGCCAGCGCGTCGATGAAGAACGGACGGAAGCCGTCCGGGTGTTCGCTCATCGGGAAGTGGCCGAGCTCTTCCATCACCGTGCAGGTCGCGCCGGGAATGGCATCCGCCGTGCGCTGGGCATCCTCAGGCGTACAGGTCAGGTCGTAAGAGCCGACCAGAATATGCACCGGGGTTTTGCCCGTGTCGATTTGCGGCAGGCGCGGGATCAGGCTTTCGTCTTTCGTGTAGAAAGACAGATCGCCCCGGAACACCCCCGGCCCGGACTGCATGAACATCCAGAGCGTGTTCCACCGCTCGGCATTCGGCGCGTAGGGCGAGATGTTAGCCGACACCAGCGCTGCGCCCATCTCGCCGCCATGGGCGTCGGGACGGTGGAACCAGTCGATGTCGTACCAGGCCGGTTGGAAATCGGAGGCCTCGATGGCGATGAAGCCCGAGAATTTGTCTCCGTGAAGTGCGGCAAGTTGAAGCGCAATGCGCCCGCCCATGGAACAGCCCGCCAGAACCGGCGTCTCCAGTTCGAGTGCCTCGACGATGGCCAGAACCGTTTCGATATAGGCTTCGGTGGTCAGCAGGTATTCTTCGGTCTCGAACCCTTCCGGCGGCAGGGATTTGCCGTGCCACGGCAGATCGAAGGCGATCAGACGATTGTTCGCAGTCACCTCGGCATCGTTCATCAGGTGACGCCACTGGCGGGTGTCCGCGCCTGCGGTGTGCAGGCAGAGAACCGGACGGCCCTGACCGGCCTCTTCGAAATAGATGCGGTGGGTGCGACCACTCAGGGTGACGGTCACATACCGGCCGACGATGGGATCAATCGCGCTCATGCCGACACCTCCATGCCCGAAGTCGTGTCCCGGCCAAGGGCAAGGAATTCTTTGAAAAAGCGCAGATTTTTGACGAGGACGAGGATGTCGCCATCGACCCGTGCCCGCCCGATCTTCACAAGGCCGAACACATCGTGAAAGCCCGCTTCGGGGATCGGTTGCCAGAACGCCTCGAGCGCCTCCGCATCGGTGCGCAGCGCAAACCGCCACGGCGTCTTGCGGCTCGGCCCGGGGGTCACATCGACCAGATGGCCTTTCTCGAAGGTGAGGTAATATTCGTCTTCGCCAAGTTGAATCAGAACCGTTTCGGAAAACAGCCGTCCCAATCTGAGAAGATGGGCGCGCGCCTCGAGGGCGGTTCCCATGGCGGTCCATTTGTCGAGCATTCCTGCATCATCCCGTGTCTGTGTCATTCGGGGAGACCATGCTTTCGCGTGCGGCATTCAGCAATGTCGAAAGGGGTATCTCCCGATACCCGGAGGCCGCCGCGCGCGCATGAGGTGCTGTCGAGACGTTCGGGTATTGACCGATACCGGGATGCGTATTGGAACGGGGCGTTCGCTCTGAAATCATCGACCCCAGCGTTGAAGACGGGTGTCTTCACCCGCAACATGAAATGCCGCGCCAGGCTTTGAGGAGGACCAAGATGCGCAATGTGACCATTGAGAATGTAACCGAGATTGTTCTGGAATCGTTGGGGAAGAACGGGGACATCACCCCCCGCAACCTCGAGATCATGACCTCTCTGATCCGTCACCTGCATGACTTCTGCCGCGAAGCGAAAATCCAGCACCATGAGTTCCTCTATGCCTGTGATTTCCTCGCCCGCGCTGGTCAGATCACCGATGACAAACGTCAGGAATTCATCCTTCTGGGGGACATCCTTGGTGTCGAGGTGCTGGTCGACATGCTGACCCACCCGATCGAAGGGGATGAGAGCGAATCCACCGTGCTCGGCCCGTTCTACCGCGAAAACCCGCCGGTTCTGCCGAAAGGCGCCTCCACCGTTCAGAAACATTTCGACGACGAGGAAACCGTTTATTTCGAAGGCTATATCCGCGACGCCAATGGCAAGGGCATCGAAGGCGTGATGATGGACGTCTGGGAAGATGCGCCGAACGGCCTCTATGAGAACCACGACCCGGATCAGCCGGATTACAATCTGCGGGGTCGTTTCCTGACCGATGCCGAGGGCCACTATGCCTTCCGCGCCGTGCGTCCGGTGCCCTATCCGATCCCGTCGGATGAAACCGCAGGCGAACTGATCCGCGCCATGGGCCACCACCCGAACCGTCCGGGTCATATGCACTTCATGATCTCGAAAGACGGTTATCGCAGCCTCGTCAGCCAGATTTTCGACAGCTCCAGTGACTTCCTCGAAAAAGACAGCGTCTTCGCCGTCAAGGAAAGCCTCGTGGCTGAGTTCCGTCCGGCCGGTGACGAATACGACACCGATCTCTATGTCCGTTTCGATTTCGTTATGAAAGCGGCGGAAGCAGCGGCTCTGGCTGCGGAATAATCCGCGTAAATCCGCAAAGAGACTGTGACAGAATGACAAGCCCCCGCCGATGCGCGGGGGCTTTCGCTTATCCGCAAAACCGGGTTTCATACCCGGGGCCTAAGGGGAGGAACGGGCGTGGATATCCGGCAGATGAAATATTTCGTGGCGGTCGCCGAGGAGTTGCATTTCGGACGTGCCGCCGAACGGCTCGACATGGCGCAGCCGCCGCTCAGCCGTCAGATCAAACAGATCGAGACGGAGATCGGCGTTCTGCTGTTCAACCGGGGGCGCAATGCGATCACGCTCACACAGGCCGGCGAGCAGCTCTACAAGCGTGTGATCGCCATTCTGGCCCAGATCGACGATGCCATCCTTGAGGCGCGTCGCATCGGGCAGGGCGCCGAGGGGCGGCTGCGTCTGGGCTTTGTCGGCTCCTCGACCTACGGGCTTTTGCCGACCATCGTGAAATCCTACCGGGCGCATTACCCGGAGGTGAATCTCGGTCTTTTCCCGATGAACAACGCCCGCCTGCACCGCGCTCTGGTGCGCCGTGAGATCGACGTGGCCTTTGCTCGCCCGGCGCTGGCCGATTCGGAGTTCCAGACCCGGTTTCTGACCGAAGAGGCCCTGCTCGCCGCCGTACCCGACATGTTCCAACCCGGGCCGGGGGACCGTTTCGATCCTGCCAGTGCGGAGGGGCAGAACATCATCCTCTACCCGGAATTCCCGCGACCGAGCTATGCCGATTTCGTGATATCAAATCTCGAAAGCAAGGGGTTCACCGGGTTCAAGCGGGTGTTCACCATGGATCTGCAAACGGCGCTGAGCCTTGTGGCCATCGGGGAGGGCGTCTGCATCGTCCCCGCCTCGGTCGCGACCGGCAAGCGCAACGGCATTCGCTTCCTCGGCATCGAGCCCGAACTCGACAAGACGGCGCTCTCGGTGAGCCACCGTCTCGACGAACAAGGTGTGCATGTGAAGAATTTCATCCAGATCGCGCAAACCGTCGCGCGCAAGATGCTCTGAGCGGAGCGGGGGCGGGGCTTATGCCCCGACCGCCCGAAGTCCGCCCTGGATGCCGTCGCGATCGAACCGCGCGATCTTGTCCTCGTCCAGCGTCACACCGATGCCCGGACCTTCCGGCAGATGCACTTCGAAATCGCTGTAGCGGAGCGGTGTGGCGAGGATTTCCTCGGCAAAGAGCAGCGGCCCGAACAATTCGCAGCCAAATGTCATCCGGTCCGCCGTGGCAAAGAGATGCAGCGCCGCCGCCGTGCCGACGCCGCTTTCCAGCATGGTGCCGCCATAAAGCCCGATCCCCGCTGCTTCGCCCATGGCGCAGACCTCGCGCGCGCGTTTCAGCCCGCCGGATTGCGCCACCTTGACGGCAAACACATCGGCTGCGCGGTCACAGGCATAGGCCATCGCCGACGCCGGCCCACTCAGGCCCTCGTCGGCCATCACCGCGATGCGATGCGCGGCGGTGAGTTCCGCCATGCCCGCCCGGTCGCTGCCGACAACAGGTTGCTCGGCCAGCGTGCAGCCGATGTCCTCAAGCCCCGAAAGCCCCCAGCGCGCATCGTGCAGCGACCAGGCCTGATTGACGTCGACGCGGATCTGGCCACGGTCGCCCACCGCCTTGGCGATGGCTTCGACATGGGCGATGTCCTCGCGCACCGGGCGTTTGCCGATCTTCAGTTTGAAGATGTTGTGCCGCTTGGTGTCGAGCATCTCATGGGCTTCGTCGATGTCTTTCGCCGAGACGCCGCTGGCCAAAGTCCAGGCACAGGGGATGGACGTCCGCACCGCACCGCCGAAGAGATCCGCCAGCGGCACGCCCTGACGTCGGGCCAACCCGTCCCAAAGCGACATTTCCACGGCGGCCTTGGCGATGTTGTTGCCCTTCACGGCCATGTCCATGCGCTGGATCGCGGCGTTCACATTGTCCGCCGGCTGATCGGCCAGAACGGGCGCGATATAGGTGAGAATGGCGGAGCGAATGCTCTCCGGGCTCTCGACACCATAGCTCAGGCCGCCGATGGAGGTGCCTTCGCCGATGCCCTCGGAACCATCCGAGAACCGGATGCGGACCAGCACGAAGGACTGGGCCAGCATTGTGGTCATCGCCAGAACGTGCCCGCGAATGGTGGGCACGTCGATAATTTTCGCTTCAATCTGTTCGATCCGGGTCAAGGTCTTGGCTTTCATGTCTGATTTGTCACCAGCATGAAGCAGCGCGACGGATCGGTCTATTACCTTACCGGTCTCGGGTGATACTTCCGGGCGGTTTCAGCCGCAGTTGTGAAGCGTCGCGATGAACCGCAGGGCGGCTCTGAGTTCACGGAAGCCCGTCGAAACAGGACGTTGGATGCGCCGACCGGTCATTTGGTCAGAATCAGTTTGCCCGCGCGGGTGATGCGCAGAGTGTAGATCTGGCCGTCCAGGTTGATCTGACGGGTGCTGCCTTCGGCAATCAGGTTGCGGGCGTCGAGCGGGGGGAGTTGACCGGTCTCTGCGGTCAGGGATGTGACATGTGCGTTCATTTCAGGTGCCTTTGGGCTTGTGTCTTTATCAGTCATCTCAATCCGCCTGCCTTTCGGTTGGCGGTGAATTGCTTCACGTTGTTGAGGATCACCAAGACTGGCTGGGCGTTTTCCGCCTCTGCTTGCCATGGGGCCGCGCGGGCTGCGCGACTCACGGGACTTTCCCGTTCTCTTCACTTTGGATATTAAGTCTGAGTTTTTCTGTCAACTTTTTCGTGGCGATATTTTTATCGTCGTCTTGCAACGCCTGAAACTGTGCGAATTTTGCCGCAAAAGGCCGAGGTCCGCTGTTCTCCCGCGTGGCACGAGGAGGGCGGGACCAATTCAAAGTTGACAAATGTGTCAATTCTCATATGTCACGAGAGAACCTCATGACAGTCGGAGCAACGCGATGATGGCGGACCGGAACATGCTTGTGGCGCTTTTTCTGGCGGTGTTGCCGCTGGCGGGGCGGGCGGAGCCGCCTTTGGCCGTCGAGCTGATCACCGCGAAAACCGAGCCGGTGGTGCAGGAATTGCGGGTGATCGGTTCGGTCGAGGCGACCGACAGCTTCCCCGCCTCCTTCCGGCGCGGAGGCCAGATCGACATGCTCAGTGCCGAAGTCGGTCAGCGCTTTTCCGCAGGCGAGGTGATCGCCCGCATCGACCCGACCAATGTCGTCGCTCAGCTTGATGCCGCCCAAGCCAATCTGGACGCAGCGGAGGCCGCGCTCGTGCAGGCGGTGCAGACCCGCGACCGGACACAATCCATGCTGGACCGTGGCGTCGGCACGCAGGCGCAAAACGACGCCGCGCAACAGGATTATCTGGAAGCCAAGGCACAGCGCGATCAGGCCGGAGCGCTGCTGGAAACCGCAGAGCAGGCCTATGAGGATACGGAGTTGAAGGCCGATCGTGACGTGACGGTGATCGAACGCTACGCCGATCTTGGTGAGGTGGTCTCCGCCGGGACTGCCGTTGTCCAGCTCGCCCCGGAAGACCAGCGCCAGGCGGTGTTTCTCGCCCCCGACACGGCGGGGCTGTCCTCGCTGCGCGGTCATGTGATCGAACTCGATCCGGCAGGCCCCGTCGCGGCTTTCGAGGCTACTGTGACAGAGGTTCTGCCGGTGCTCAACGCCACCGGGACCGTGGAAATCCATGCCGATATTCCCGCCGACAAGGTAGCGGATATTCCCATCGGCACCTCGATCACCGGGCGTGTCGCGTTGCGCATGACGCCGCGCATTCTCCTGCCCTGGACCGTTTTGAGCGCCAGTGTCGAGGGCCCCGCCGTCTGGGTGCGCGACCCGAAAACGGGCACGGTGACGCCGAAACAGGTGCGCATCGACAGCTATGAGGATGACATGATTTCCATCGCCGGAGGGTTGGAAGAAGGCGATGTCGTGGTCGGAGCGGGCTCGCATCTTCTGTATGCGGGACGACAGGTCGAAGCGCTGGAGGGCGGAGAATGATGAGCCTTTTGCAAAGAGCCATGCTGACGACCGCGCTTTGCCTGTCGGTCAGCGCGGGCATCGCCGAAGAGGTAACCGTGCCGGAGGTGCCGCGTCCGGTGATCACCGAATTCCTGTCCGCCGATCCGGCGGCGGAGCGTCAGTTCTCCGGCGTGATCCGCGGCCAGGATGTCACCGCTCTGGCGTTCCAGACCAGCGGTCGTCTGGCGACACTCGATGTCGATGCCGGGGATCGGGTGACCGAAGGGCAGGTCATCGCCACGCTCGACCAGATCACGCTGGCGCAGGATGTCGCCGTGGCTCAGGCCGCGCTCTCCGCCGCCGAGGCGCAGGCGGAATTCGCCCAGTCGCAATATGAACGGATCGAGGCTTTGCTCGTCCGGAATGTCGCCTCCACGGCACAGATCGAAGCGGCCCGTGCGGCCCGCGATGCCGCAACCGCCAAGGCCGACAGCGCCCGTGCCGATCTGGCACAGACCGAGGAAGCCGCGCGTTACGGCCATCTGAGCGCGCCGCGCGATGGTATCATCCTGAGCACGGAGGTCGAACCCGGCACCTTGGTGAGTTCCGGGGTGAGCGTCGTCGAGATGGCCGATCCTCTGGGCCGCGAAGCGATCATCGACGTGCCCGAAAGCTTTGCCATGGTGATCCCGGATCACGCCGGTTTCATCGTGCGGCACCGCTCCGCGGGCGTCGATCCGGTGGCCGCCACCTTGAGCGTGATCGAACCGGTCGCGGAAACCAGTCTGGAGACCCGCAGGCTTCGTCTGACGCTCGACAACCCGCCGGAGGATTACCGCATCGGGACGCTGATCACCGCGACCTACGACAGCAACGCGGCCCCCGTGATGACCCTGCCGCAGACCGCGATCGCGGGGACCGACGAGGCTCCGGGCGTCTGGCGGGTCGAGGAGGCGGGGGACGATGCCGGGCGGACTGTCCATTTCGTGCCGGTGACGGTCGGGCGGAGCATCGGGACGCGTGTGGTGATTGCCTCGGGGCTGACCGAGGGAGATGAGATCGTGGTGCGGGGCGTACATGCGCTCGCAGAGGGCCAGAAGGTTGGGGAGCGGCTGCAATGAAAGGGTTCAACCTGTCCGATTGGGCGCTGGGGCATCGCTCCTTCATCTGGTTCATGATGATCGTGGCGGTGGTCGCGGGCACGCTCAGCTACATGAAACTCGGCCGCGAGGAAGATCCGGCCTTCACCATCCGCACCATGGTGGTGACCGCCAGCCTTCCGGGCGCGACCGCCGAGGAAACCGTCACCCAGGTGACCGACCGCATCGAGCGCAAGTTGCAGGAACTGCCCGCGCTCGATGGCACGCGTTCCGTGACCTATCCCGGCATCGCTATGGTCTATGTCGACCTGCGCGATGACATTCCCTCCGATCAGATCACCCCGTCCTGGATCCGCGTGCGGCAGATGATGTCGGACATTCAGGTTGATTTCCCGCAGGAATTCCAGGGGTTTGCCTTCAATGACGATTTCGGAGACGTATTCGGCACGGTCTATGCCTTTACCTCCGACGGCTTTGCACCCGAGGAGTTGAAGGATTATGTCGAGGACATCCGCGACGAGGTCGAGAAAATCGACAACGCGGGCAAGGTCGAGCTGTTTGGTACCCGCGATCAGGTGATCCGCATCGAATTCTCCTCTCGTCGTCTCGCCGCGTTCGGACTTGAGGTGCAAAGCGTGCTCGCCTCGCTCTCGGCCCAGAACGAGATCGTCTCTTCCGGTATGATTTCGACTGCCGGTGAAAACATTCTGCTGCGCGTCTCCGGCCAGTTCGACAGTGCCGAGGCGCTGGCG
This sequence comes from Celeribacter ethanolicus, assembly GCF_001550095.1. Taxonomy (GTDB): domain Bacteria; phylum Pseudomonadota; class Alphaproteobacteria; order Rhodobacterales; family Rhodobacteraceae; genus Celeribacter; species Celeribacter ethanolicus. The sequence continues at coordinate 47,711 of NZ_LRUC01000006.1, forward strand.
CAGGCGCCGCTGCGCTCGGGCGACATCTTCTTCACCCTCGCCGATGTGGGCGAGGTGACCGAAGGCTACGAGGATCCGCCCTCGGCATTGTTCCGTTACAACGGCCAGCCCGCCATCGGGCTCAAGATCGGCATGCGCGATGGTGGCAATATCCTCGATTTCGGCACCGCCGTGGATGCGCTGATGACCGAACTGACCGCCGCCCTGCCGATCGGCATCGACGTGCATCACGTCGCCGATCAGCCGAAGGTGGTCGAGGAGTCGGTTGGCCATTTCGTGCAGGCGCTGATCGAAGCGGTGGTGATCGTTCTGGCCGTGAGTTTCGTCTCTCTGGGCATGCGCGCGGGCTTTGTCGTCAGCCTGACGATCCCGCTCGTGCTGGCGCTCACCTTCGTGTTCATGGAGGTCATGGGTATTACGCTTCAGCGGATTTCCCTCGGCGCGCTGATCATCGCGCTGGGCCTTCTGGTCGACGATGCGATGATCGCCATCGAGACCATGATCTCCCGGCTGGAACGCGGCGAGGGGCGGCGCAAGGCGGCGTCCTACGCCTGGACCACCATCGCCTGGCCGATGCTGACCGGCACGCTGATCACCACGGCGGGCTTCATCCCGATCGGGCTTAACAACTCGAACGCCGGGGAATACACCCGCACGCTGTTCTATGTGATCGCGATTTCTCTGGTGTTGAGCTGGATCGTCGCGGTGCTGTTTGCCCCGGTACTCGGCGCGACCCTGTTGCCGAAGAAGTGGAAACACGAACATGGCGAGCCCGGCTGGCTGCGTCGTCGTTTCCATCACCTGCTGCGCCTGTCGATGCGGTTCAGGATCCTCACCGTGCTGATCACCTTTCTGGCCTTCGCGGTCTCTGTCGTCGGCATGAGCAAGGTCGAACAACAGTTCTTCCCAAGCTCGGACCGCCCCGAGGTTCTGGTCGATGTGACCCTGCGCCAGAATGCCAGCATTTACGCCACTGACAGCGCCATCGCCGGGTTCGAAACCTGGCTCGGCCAGCAGGACGAAGTGAGCTACTGGACCAGCTATGTCGGCACCGGTGCGCCGCGTGTGATCCTGACGCTGGAAGCGCTGACACCTGGTCCCAACATCGGGCAGCTTCTGATCGTGACGTCTGACCTGGAGGCGCGCGACCGTCTGATCGCCAAGGTGCGCGCCTATTCCGACGCTCAGCCCGGCACGGAATTCTATCCCAAGACCTTCGAGCTTGGCCCGCCGGTGGGCAAGCCGGTGCAATACCGGATTTCCGGGCCGGATTATGCCGAGCTGCGCGATCACGCCCGCGATTTCGCCGCGGTGATGGCCGGTGACGAGCGGCTGATGTCCATCGCGCCCGACTGGAATGAGCCGAGCCGCGTGGTGCGTGTCGATCTCGATCAGGCCCGGATGCGCCAGCTCGGACTGACGCAATCCGATGTGGCGGGGGTTCTGGCCTCGCTGTTCGAGGGCACCACCGTGACCCAGATCCGTCAGGGGCGCGATCTGATCAACGTGGAAATCCGCGGTGCCGATGAGGATCGCCAGACGCTTTCCGCGCTCGAAAGTCTGCAATTCGCCAACACCCAGGGCGTGTCCATCCCGCTGTCCTCCATTGCGACGCTGGATTGGGTGACCGAACAGCCGCTGATCCGTCAGGAGGACCGCGAACCGGTGATCACCGTCAAGGCGGCGATTGCCACCGACGCCCTGCCCGCCACCATCGTCACCGATCTCGCGCCGCGCGTGGCGGCCTTTGCCGAGACCCTGCCGCGTGGCTATTCGGTCGAGGTGGGGGGCACGGTCGAGAGCAGTTCGGAAAGTCAGGCGCCGATCATGGCGGTGATGCCGATCATGATCCTGATCATGCTGACGCTGACGATGATGCAGGTGCAGAGCTTCCGCCTGATGTTCGTCGTGCTCGCCGTCGCGCCTCTGGGCCTGATCGGTGTGGTGGCCTCCCTGCTGTCGGCCCATGCGCCGATGGGTTTTGTCGCGCTTCTGGGCGTCCTCGCCCTGATCGGTATCCTGATGCGCAACTCGATCATCCTCGTTCAGGCCATCGAGGACCTGCGTGCCGAGGGCAAATCGCGTTGGCAGGCGGTGTTCGAAGCCTCCGACAGCCGCGCGCGTCCGATTCTCCTGACTGCCGCAGCCGCATCTCTGGCGCTGATCCCGATCTCGCGTCAGGTGTTTTGGGGGCCGATGGCCTATGCCATGATGGGCGGCATCATCGCGGGCACGCTGATCACGCTTCTTTTCGCCCCCGCGCTCTATTGCCTCGTCTTCAGCGTGAGGCCGGAGAAGGAGACAGGCGCATGACCAAGGGTTGTCCCAACCCTCTCGATCACCGCACCCGCATCGGTCAGACGCGCCGCGAAAAGACCCGCGAGCGGCTGTGCGAGGCGGCGATCATGGTGTTTGCGGAACGTGGGCTGAACGGCACGGTGATCGACCATGTGGTGCGTCAGGCCGGGGTGTCGCGCGGCACGTTCTACAATTATTTCGACACCATCGAGGATGTGCTCGACGCCGCGCGGGTGATGCTCAAACGCGAGCTGGTGTTGCTGGTCAAGGATTCGGTCGATTTCGACCGCCCGCCCGCCGAACGTGTCGCCTTTGGCCTGCGCGCCTTCATCGAAGTGGCGCGCCAGAACAAGCTGTTCCTCGAATTCTCCGCCCGGCTCGGGCATCAGAGTTACAGCTTTTCGAACCTTTTGAAGGAAACCGCGCCGGGTTTCGTGTCGAGCGCCATTGAGGCCGGGGAATTCAGGCCGATCCCGGAGGGGCTGATCTTCGACCTGATGGAAAGCGGCGCAATCGCCGTGTTGCGGCGTCTGATGGACGGCGAAGAGGTCGATGTCGCGGCCTTCGTGGCGGCGATGCTGCGCGTGCTCGGGTTGAGCTACGAGGCCTCAGTGGCCATTGCCGCGCTTCCGGTCGAGGTGCCGCAACCCGCAGAGGACAGTCTTCTGCTGCGTGCCAACGCGACCTGGAGCGCATCACACTGAGCTGCGGCCCATCCGCACCAGAGCCTCGGCCAGCACCGTCGCGGCCCGCACCCCGTCGATCAGCGTCACCCCGGTCGACAGGCTCAGCGCCGCGTGATGCGTCGTCATGCCCGCACATCCGAGAATGACACTGCCCGCGCCGCGTGCACCCATGGTCCTGATCTCGTCGGAGAGCTTTTCAAGCACGTCCGGGCGGCCTTCTTCCACGTCGAGAACCGGAATGTTTGACGGCACGACCCCGAGACAGGCGCCCTCAAACCCAAGCCGCTCGATGTTGCCCTCGATCACCGGCACCGATCCGGCCATGGTGGTCACCACGCCATAGCTTTGCCCCATCAGGAGCGCCATGTGATAGGCCGCTTGTCCGATGCCGATCACCGGGCAATGTGCCTTGGCGCGCAGCTCCTCAAGTCCGGTATCGTCGAAACAGGCGATCACGATGACCTCGACACCTGCCTCCCGCGCCTTTGGCAAAAGCGCCAGAAGCCCGGGCAGGGCGGCGTCGCCGTCCTCGGGCCCCTGAATGGCGGGCGGGCCGTCGCTATTGGTCCAGCCGAGGATCTCCGCCTCCGGGAGGACCGCCCGTGCGGTTGTCACGACGCTCTCGGTCATTGCCACGGTCGAATTCGGATTGAGAAAGAGGAGCTTCACCTCAGACCCCTTGTCCCGCGTCCGACCCGAACCGCGCCCGGCGTTTGCCAAGGACCCAGACGGTCAAGAGAAACGCCCCGATGATCAGCAGGGAAAAAAGAGTCGTGAGCGTGCCGAGCGCATAGATCACCGGCGTGGTCACATTGGTGGTCATCCCGAAAATCTCCAGAGGCAGGGTGTTGTAGGACCCGGCGGTCAACAGCGTGCGCGCGAACTCATCATAAGAGAGCGTAAAGCCAAACAGTCCCACCCCGATCAGCGAGGGCGCGATGATCGGAAGAACCACATAGCGCACGGTTTGCCAAGGGGAGGCACCTTGGTCGCGGGCGGCTTCCTCGAAGGATTTGTCAAAGCGGTTGAACACGGCGAACATGATCAACAGGCCAAAGGGCAGGGTCCAGGTGAGCTGCGACCCGAACCCCGAGGTGGCCCAGTGAATTTTCAACCCTAACTGGTTGAAGATGAGGCCGACGCCCAAAGAGATCAGGATCGAGGGGATCACCAGCGAGGCGATGATCAGATAGAACAATATGCCGGAACCATAGAAGCGTTTGCGGAAGGCAAAGCCGCCCATGACGGAGACCACGACGGTCGTCACCATGACCATCAGGCCGAGCGCGAAGGAGCGGCGGAAACTGCCCCAGATGTCACCTACGGCCTGTTCCTGAAACAACTCGCGGAACCAGTTGAGCGAAGTGCCCTGCATCGGGAAGGTCAGACCTCCGCCGGGGCCTTGGAACGACAGAATGCCGATGGTCAGGGTGGGGCCGTACAGGAACAGGATGAACAGCGCGAAGAAGGCGGTCAGCACGTAGAAGGATTTCGATTTCTTTTCCATGGCTCAGAGTTCCTTCCGAATATCGACGAAGCGCAACAGGATGCCGATCACGATCAGGACGGTGATCAAAAGGATCACGGCGGTGGCGGCGGCGGACGGGTATTGCAACAGCGCGATGTCGTTCGAAATCAGCCGTCCGACGTTGGCCTTTTGCGACCCGGACATGAACCGCACGGTGATGAAATCGCCCATCACAAGCGTCAGGACAAAGATCGTCCCGATCATGATGCCGGGCTTCGTGAGCGGCAAAATCACATGGGTCAGGGTCTGAAACCCGCTCGCGCCATTGTCGCGCGCCGCTTCGATCAGGGAATGATCAATCCGCGTCATCGTGTTGAATATCGGCACCACCATGAAGAGCGTGTAAAGATGCACAAAGGCCAGGATCACCGAGAAATCGGAATACAAGAGCCACTCCAATGGCTGATCCGTGATGCCCCAGCTTTGCAGCATCGAGTTGGCGATGCCGTTGCGCCCGAGGAACGGAATCCACGAAATCATCCGAATGATGTTCGAGGTCCAGAACGGGATGGTGCAAAGGAGAAACAGCGCGATCTGTGTCGTCTGGTTCTGGATGTGAAAGGCGAGATAATAGGCGACCGTAAACCCGATCGCGAGCGTCATCGCCCATGTGATCGCGGCGTATTTGAACGTCGCGAAGAAGACTTTGTAGGTCACCGGAGAGCCGAACAGAAATTCGTAATTCTCAAAGGAAAACCCCGGGATGATCGAAAACTCGGTGGCCTGCCAGAAGCTCACCACGACGATGGTGATGATCGGCAGGATCAGAAATCCGATCAGTATCAGGGTCAGGGGCGAGGCTTGAAGCCAGCCCTGGATATGACGGTTTTTGAGCATCGCTTGGTTTCTTTCGTCTCAAAATATCCCGGGGGAGGAGACGTGCAGGCGCAACGCCTGCACGGTGGAGGGGGCAGCGCCCCCTCTTTGACTTAGGACGCGATGAACTCGTTCCATTTGCGAACCATATACTGGTTCTCGTCCATGACGGAGTTCCAGCAGGCCACATGCCCCATGCGGTCATAGAAGGCCCCGCCATCGCGCGTCTCGCCCGCCTGCGCCAGAACGTCGCCAGTGGGTGAGGTGATGACGTCGGTCGCGGGTTTGCCTTCGAACCAGTAACCCCACTCGTTCTCGGACATGAACTCTTTCGAGGTTTCCGGCACTGCGGAGTAATAGCCTTGGCGCATCAGGTAGCCACCGACCCAGCCGGAGAGATACCAGTTGATGTATTCATAGGCCGCATCCAGCGCCATGCCGGACAGGTTCGCCGACAGGCCGATGCCGCCGCCCCAGCTCCGATACCCCTCTTTCAGCGGCTGGTAGACGCATTCGATGCCGCGGGATTTCACAGCGGTGATCGCCGGCGACCACATCGACTGGATCACGACTTCGCCCGAGGCCATCAGGTTGACGCTCTCATCGAAGGTTTTCCAGAAGGCGCGGAACTGTCCGTTCTTTTTGGCTTCGGTGAAGATCGCCATGGTCTTGTCGATCTCTTCGCGGGTCATGTTGCCCTTGTCGCCATACTGGATTTCACCCATGGCTTCGCAGACCATCGCCATATCCATGATGCCGATGGAGGAAATGTCGAGGATCGAGGCCTTGCCTTTGAACTCCGGGTTCAGGAGTTCGGTCCAGCTCTCGATCGGACGCCCGATCAGGTCCGGGCGGATGCCCAGCGTGTCGGCGTTGTAGATCGTCGGGATGAGAGTCATCCAGTTGGTCTGTTCTTTGGCAAAGGTCTTTGATCCTTCGCCCTCGACAAAGCCGACGGTATGCGGCGCGGTGCCCTGTGCGATCACGCTTTCAGGGGTCAGTTTGCCGTCTTTGAAAATGCCGACGATCTTGTCGTAATTCGCGATCTTCGACACATCCATCGCCTGAAGGTTGCCGGTCGGCCAAACCTTTTTACAGATCCAATATTCGATGTCAGCGATGTCGAAGCTGTCGGGCTGGGTCGCGGCGCGCTGGGTCACCGAGTCAGAGTCGAGCGCGGTCATCTCAAGCGTGAAGCCAAGGTCTTCCTTCACCTTATTGGCCACATCGTTGAGGTTCGACACGCCGGTGCCGAACTGGCGCAGCGTGATGTCCTTGATCTCCTGAGCCCAGACCATGGGCGCCGGAAGGGCCGAGGCCGCGACGGCGGCCGCACCGCCCTTGAGCACCGCACGGCGCGAGTAACGCATTTTAGACATGTGATTCTTCCCTTGTTGGATGGATCGTAGAGTTAAGCCTGGAGGCGGTGGGCCCGCCCCTCGTCCCAGGCGAGGCTGACCGCATCGCCCGGATTTTTCGGATTCGCATAGAAGGTGCTCTCGGGCACGAGCGCCAAAACCTCTTCGCCCGCCTCGGTCATCGAGGTCATCGCCACATGTGCGCCCTGATATTCGACGGAGGTCACCGTGGCCGACAGGCCGTGATCGCCCAGAACGACCTCATCGGCCCGAAGCGCCACCTTGGCCCCATCCAGCGAAATGACATTATGCCCGCCCATGAACCGCGCCACGAATTCGGTTTTCGGCGCGTTCCACACGTCGCGCGCGGCCCCTGCCTGTTCGATCACCGCATTGTTCATCACGACGATCTCGTCGGCGAGCGCCAGTGCTTCGTCCTGCCCGTGGGTGACGTGGATGAAGGTGATGCCCAATTCGCGTTGCAGACGTTTCAACTCGGCACGCACCTTGATCCGCAGAAAGGGATCGAGCGCCGACAAAGGTTCGTCGAGCAACAGAACCCGCGGTTTCGTCACCAGAGCGCGGGCCAAAGCGACGCGCTGTTGCTGGCCGCCGGAGAGTTGCGCGGGCAGGCGCTGGGCAAAGCTGGTCATATGGACCAGCTCCAGCATCTCGTCGGCGGCCTTATGGCGGCTCGGCTTGTCGACGCCCCTCATCCGAAGCGAAAACGCCACGTTGTCGCGCACCGAGAGATGCGGGAACAATGCGTAAGACTGGAACATCATCGCCGTACCGCGTTTCGCGGGGGGCAGATGGGCAATGTCCAGCCCGTCGAGCACGATCGAGCCGTCGGAGACGCTTTCATGCCCTGCTATCATCCGCAATGTCGTCGACTTGCCACAGCCGGACGGCCCCAGCAGGCACACATAGGTGCCGTTGTGAAACACGTAATTCACATCCCTCACGGCGACCGTGTCGCCATAGCGTTTGGTCAGATGTACGAGTTCGAGATCTTGTCCAGAGCGCATGTCTGTCCGCCTTGTCTGCGTTTCGATGTGCCGACGCTGAGCCGGTTTCCTGCAAGCCCGAAGATTTTTTCGTCCTCCTGACCCTGCGGAACGCGAAATGCCTGTCGATTGGGCGCGTCGTACATAAGAGTGCATTAATTATGCGCTATTATTGTATACAATAATGTGGACGATATTTTTCCACCCCCGGACTTGAGAATCAGTGCCCGGGGCGGAAAGTAGACCGATCAGAAGACGAAGGACGATGTCATGGTGGAGCCGGTTGAGCAGAAAGAAAGCGGAAGCGCGCGGGTTGCGGAAAGTCTCGCCATGGCGATCCACGAACACCGGCTCTCCCCGGGCATGAAGCTCAGCGAGGACGAGGTGGGCGAGATCTACGGTGTCAGCCGCACCGTGGTGCGCGCGGCGCTGCAACAGCTCGCCCATGACCATCTCGTCGAATTGAAACGCAACCGCGGCGCGTTTGTCGCCCAGCCCTCCGTCAAGGAGGCGCGCGAGGTGTTCGAGGCCCGCGCCTTGCTGGAGCCGCGCACCGCCCGCTCCGCCGCCGAACGCGCCACGCCCGAAGACGTCGAAATTCTGCAACGGCACATCGACGAGGAACACGCGGCGCTGCACGCGGGCGACACGGGCCGTGCGCTGCATCTTTCCGGCAAATTCCATGTCGAGATCGCCCGCATTGCCGATCAGACCACAGTTGCCGATTTCATTGCCCAGCTCGTCTCCCGCTCCTCGCTGATCATCGCGCTCTATTGGCAGCGGCGTACAGCACTTTGTGAAAGCCATGCCCATGACGCACTGATCAAGGCGCTCGCCCGTCATGACGGCGCGGCGGCCGAGGAAATGATGAAACACCACCTGCTCGACCTTCTGACCTCGCTCGATCTGCGCGATCAGCCCTCGGTGCCGAAATCCCTCAAGGAGGCGTTGATTTGATCCTGCGCACCGCCAGCGCTGCCGAAGTCGCCACCCTGCTCGACTGGGCGGCGGAAGAGGGCTGGAACCCCGGGCTTGACGACGCGGACCCTTTCGCCAATGCCGACCAGAACGGGTTTTTCGTCGCCGAAAAGAAAAGCGGCCTCGTCGCCGCGATCTCTGTGGTCAATCATTGTCCGGGGTTTGCTTTCCTTGGGCTCTACATCTGTCGCCCGAAATATCGCGGGCGGGGCATCGGACTGAAACTCTGGCAGCACGCGCTCGACCACGCGGGCGACCGCACCGTCGGTCTCGATGGCGTCGCCGCGCAACAGGACAATTACGCCCGCTCGGGGTTCGTCAAAACCGGCACGACGGCGCGGTTTGAAGGCGCTGTGACGGCGCAGGAGGATGCCAATATCCGCCCCGTCTCCCATACGGACCTTGCCGATCTCGGCGGGCTCGACCTTCTGGCCAACGGTTTTCTGCGCCCGCGGTTTCTCTCCGGCTGGTTCGGCGATACCGAAACCCGTCGCACTATGGTGCTCGATGGCCACGACGGCCCGCTCGGTTTCGCCACCGCGCGTCTGTGTCGGGAAGGGTGCAAGATCGGCCCGCTCGTTGCTCCCGATGAGGACAGTGCCCTGCGCCTGATCGCCGCCGCCTGTGCCGCGCTCGGTCAGGGCACGGCCATCCTCGATGTGCCGGAGATGCAGTCCGGCTTTCGTAACACGCTGGTCGAGAGCGATTGGCAGATCACTTTCGAGACCGCGCGCATGTATCGCGGAGAGCCGCCCGCGCCGGGCCATCCCGAAACCCTGTTCGGCGTCGCCACTCTGGAACTTGGATGATCCCGACCGCTCTGGCATAGTCGGCCCGAAGGGGAGGCGGCGATGTTCGATCTGGTGATTTTCGATTGCGACGGGGTCCTGATCGACAGCGAGGTGATTTCCGCCCGCATGTTGATCGCGGAACTGGCCGCATATGGTGTCGAGATCGACACGGCCTATGTCGCGGAGCATTTTCTGGGCCGCAGCTATCCGACCGTGCTCAGGACCATCCGCGACGCCTTCCAGGTTGCCCTCCCCGACGGCTTCGAAACCGGGTATCGCGCCCGGCTGATCGACGGATTCCGGGCCGCCCTCGTGCCGGTCCCGGGTGTGCGCGAGGTTGTCGAACGGCTTGCCGTGCCCTATGCGCTGGCCACCAGCTCGAGTCCGCCGCGCCTGTGCGAATCCCTTGAAATCGCGGGGCTGAACGACCTGTTCGAGGGCTGTGCGACCACCGCTTCCGAGGTGGTTCATGGCAAACCGGCGCCCGATCTCTTTCTCCGTGTGGCGGAGAAATTCTCTGTCGAACCAAGCCGTTGCCTCGTGATCGAGGATTCGCTCGCCGGGGTGCAGGCCGGGCTCGCCGCGGGCATGACCGTCTGGCGCTTCACCGGCGGGAGCCATCTCGCCGGGCTCGATCTCGCCCTGCCTGCCGACGCCACCCCGCATCGCGTGTTTGCAAGTTTCGGGGAATTCTTCCATGCTGCCCCGCAGCTTCTGAACAAGGATCCCAAGCATGCAGCTTAAGCCACAAGGTCTGTCCGAGGAGAGCGAAGTGTCCCCCCGTGACATGGCGGCTCGGGCGGCATGGTTGTCCTTTGTCGGCGGCCTGACCCAGGACCAGATCGCGCAACAACTCGGCATCTCGCGTCAACGCGCACAGCGCCTCGTGGCGCGGGCTTCGGCGGAGGGGTTGATCCGGGTGCGCATCGAACATCCGATCGCGGCCTGTCTCGATCTCGAACGGGCGCTGAAGGCACGGTTCGGGCTGGAGCAGGCCCGCGTCTCTCCGGCGCTTGCCGCGGGGAGCGACCCGCTTCTGGGCCTTGCGCCTTTCGTCGCGCCGGAGCTTGAACGGATCTTCGAGGCGGAGGGGCCCAAGGTCTTTGCGCTTGGCACCGGGCGGACGCTCAAGACCGTGGTCGAGCATCTGCGCACGGTCGAGGGCGCGCATCACAAGCTGGTCTCCCTGATCGGCAATGTCGCCCCGGACGGTTCCGCCTCGTTTTACGAGGTGATCATGCGCTTCGCCGAAAAGACCCGCGCGCGGCATTATCCGATGTCCGCTCCGGTCTCGGCGCGCGACGATGTGGAGCTGGCGCTCTATCGGTCCCTGCCACATGTGAAGGCCTCGCGGGCGCTGGCGAAATCTGCCGATCTCGCCATTGTCGGCATCGGCCAGCTCGGGGATGACGCGCCGCTCTACGTCGACGGCTTCCTGACCGCCGGAGAGCTCACCGATCTGCGCACCGCCGGTGGGGTGGGGGAGATCTGCGGACATATTTTCGACCGCGACGGGCGCTATCTCGACCACCCCGTGAACCACCGCATGGTCGGGGTGCAGGTGCCCGAGGGCCGCATGCCGGTCTATTGCGTCGGTGCGGGGGCAAGCAAGGTTCCCGCCCTGCGCGCGGCGCTTCAGGGGAGGCTCCTGGCCGGGCTGTTCACCGATGAGGAAACGGCCAGAGAATTGATTTCCAAGTAATATTCTCCGGAAAAATCGTGTGGGTGGAAAGCACCTTGACAGACCCACGCACATATATGAGCATTAGTTCATGATATGGGCAAATGCTCAAATCTAATGGGAGGATATCATGAACACGACTTTCCGCGCCCTCATGGGGGCGTGCGCTCTTGCTGCATTGGCGACAGGGGCCACTTCCGAAATCATCACGGTTGCCACCGTCAACAACGGCGACATGATCCGCATGCAGGGTCTGATGGACGATTTTTACGCCAAACATCCCGACATCGAAGTGGAGTGGGTCACGTTGGAGGAAAACGTGCTGCGCCAACGGGTGACGCAGGATGTGGCCACCAAAGGCGGGCAGTTCGACGTGATGACCATCGGGACCTATGAGGTGCCGATCTGGGGTGAGCGTGGCTGGCTTGTGTCGCTCAATGATCTGCCGGAGAGCTATGACGTCGACGATCTTCTGCCCGCGATCCGCGATGGCCTGACCGTCGATGACGAGCTTTACGCTGCGCCGTTTTATGGCGAGAGCTCGATGGTGATGTATCGCACCGACCTGATGGAAAAGGCGGGTCTTGAGATGCCCGACGCCCCGACCTGGGCTTTCATCAAAGAAGCCGCCGCTGCGATGACCGACAAGGACAACGAAGTCTACGGCATCTGCCTGCGCGGCAAGGCGGGCTGGGGCGAGAACATGGCGTTCCTCTCGGCGATGGCCAACTCCTACGGTGCGCGCTGGTTCGATATGGACTGGCAGCCGCAGTTCAACACCGAGGCCTGGGCCAACACGCTCAATGACTATCTTGAGCTGATGAACAATTACGGTCCTCCGGGCGCGTCGGGCAACGGGTTCAACGAGAACCTCGCGCTGTTCCAGACCGGCAAATGCGGCATGTGGATCGACGCCACCGTTGCGGCCTCTTTCGTGACCAACCCGAACGACAGCCAGGTGGCCGACAGCGTCGGCTTCGCGCAGGCACCGGACAACGGTCTTGGCCCGCGTGGCAACTGGCTTTGGGCGTGGAACCTCGGCATTCCGGCGGGCACGCAGAAAGTCGATGCAGCGAAGGCCTTTGTCGAATGGGCGACGTCGAAAGACTACACTGCGTTGGTCGCGTCCAAAGAAGGTTGGGCCAATGTGCCGCCGGGCACGCGTCAGTCGCTTTACGAGAACCCGGAGTATCAGGCCGTGCCGTTCGCCAAGATGACGCTCGAATCCATCCTCTCGGCGGACCCGAAACATCCGACCGTGGATGAAGTGCCTTACGTGGGCGTGCAATTCGTCGCGATCCCGGAATTTCAGGGCATTGGCACCGCTGTCGGCCAGCAATTCTCTGCGGCTCTGGCCGGTCAGATGAGCGCCGAACAGGCTTTGGACAATGCACAGAAACTCACCGAGCGTGAGATGATGAAGGCCGGATACATCAAGTAAACCGTCCTCCTCGCGGGCCGGTCCCCAGTTCCGGCCCGCATTTTTCCCTCTGATCGCCGAGGCACCTGTCATGGCCACGAAACATTCCCGCATGAGCGCGCGGCTCATGATCTCGCCCGCTGTTCTTTTGCTCTTGGGCTGGATGCTGATCCCGCTGTCGATGACACTCTATTTCTCGTTCCTGCGCTACAACCTGTTGATGCCGGGGATGGAGGAATTCACCGGGCTCACGAATTATCGCTTTTTCCTCACCGACCCTGCCTTCTTTGCCGCGCTTTGGAACACGATCGCGCTGGTGGTCGGTGTCCTGGTGGTCACCGTGATCGGCGGCATCCTTTTGGCGCTTTTGCTCGATCAGCCGTTTTTCGGTCAGGGTATCGTGCGCATTCTGGTCATCGCGCCGTTCTTTGTCATGCCGACCGTCTCGGCGCTGGTGTGGAAGAACATGTTCATGAACCCGGTGAACGGTCTCTTTGCCCATGCCGCCAAGGCGCTGGGGTTGCAGCCCTTTGATTTCCTGTCCTCGGCCCCTCTGGCCTCGATCATCGGGATTGTAAGCTGGCAATGGCTGCCCTTTGCGACGCTGATCCTGCTGACGGCTTTGCAGTCTCTCGATCAGGAACAACTCGAGGCGGCTGAGATGGACGGAGCGCCGTGGATCAAGCGGTTCTGGTACATCATGCTGCCGCATCTGGCCCGCGCGATCACCGTGGTGATCCTGATCCAGACGATTTTCCTCTTGTCGGTTTTCGCCGAGATCCTTGTGACCACCAACGGCGGTCCGGGCACGGCGTCCACGAACCTCACCTACCTCATCTACATGCAGTCTCTGCTGCAATTCGATGTGGGCGGTGGCTCCGCCGGTGGCGTCGTCGCCATCATCCTCGCCAATATCGTTGCGATCTTCCTGATGCGGATGATCGGCAAGAATCTCGACGCGTAAGGAGGTGATCCCATGGCACGTTCCGTTTCAACCCGGCGCAAACTGATCACAACTGTCTTCGCATGGGCCATCGGCATCGCGATCTTTTTCCCGATCCTCTGGACCATCCTGACCTCGTTCAAGACCGAGGCCGCCGCCATCGCCGATCCGCCCGTCTGGTTCAACTTCGATTGGACGGTGGAGAATTACGCCACGGTGCAGGAGCGCTCGAATTACTTCCGGCACTTCATGAACTCGGTCATCATCTCCGGCGGCTCGACGCTTTTGGGTCTGATCATCGCGGTGCCTGCCGCATGGTCGATGGCCTTCGTGCCCGCCAAGCGCACCAAAGACGTTTTGATGTGGATGCTCTCGACCAAGATGCTGCCGCCCGTTGGCGTTTTGGTCCCGATTTACCTGTTGTTCCGCGACCTTGGCCTCTTGGATACGCGCATCGGTCTGGTGATCGTTCTGACGCTCATCAACCTGCCGATCATCGTCTGGATGCTCTACACCTATTTCAAGGAAATACCCGGTGAAATTCTCGAAGCTGCTCGGATGGACGGGGCGAGTCTTCGTTCGGAGATCATCCATGTGCTGACGCCGATGGCGATCCCCGGCATGGCCTCGACGGTGCTGTTGAACATCATTCTCGCGTGGAATGAAGCGTTCTGGACCCTCAACCTGACCGCCGCGAAAGCAGCCCCCCTCACGGCTTTCATCGCCAGCTACTCAAGTCCCGAGGGCCTGTTCTACGCCAAGCTTTCCGCCGCCTCCACCATGGCCATCGCGCCGATCCTGATCATGGGCTGGTTCAGCCAGAAACAACTCGTCCGGGGCCTGACCTTCGGCGCAGTTAAATAATGCTGTGAAATAAGAAAAGGACCTTCGACATGGGACGCATCACACTTGATAAAGTGCGCAAGGCCTTCGGCGACATCGAAGTCATTCCGCCCCTGGACCTGACCATCGAAGATGGCGAATTCGTGGTCTTCGTCGGCCCGTCGGGCTGCGGCAAATCCACATTGTTGCGCCTGATCGCAGGGCTCGAAGATGTCTCAGGTGGCCAGATCCGTATCGACCGCGAAGACGCCACCAACCTGCCGCCCGCGAAACGCGGTCTGGCGATGGTGTTCCAGTCTTACGCGCTCTATCCCCATATGTCCGTGCGCAAGAACATCGCCTTTCCGATGAAAATGGCGGGTCTGCCGCAAGACGAACAGGAGCGCCGGATCGAATCCGCCGCCAAGGCGCTCAACCTCACCGATTATCTTGACCGCAAGCCCGGGCAACTGTCGGGCGGTCAGCGTCAGCGCGTCGCCATCGGCCGCGCCATCGTGCGTGAACCGGCGGCGTTTCTGTTCGATGAACCGCTTTCCAACCTCGACGCCGCGCTGCGGGTGGGGATGCGATTGGAAATCTCCGAGCTGCACAAACGCCTCGCCACCACGATGGTCTACGTCACCCACGATCAGGTCGAAGCCATGACCATGGCCGACAAGATCGTCGTCCTGCGTGCCGGCAATATCGAACAGGTCGGCTCTCCGCTTGAACTCTATAATCGCCCCCGAAATGTCTTCGTCGCGGGCTTCATCGGTTCGCCAAAAATGAACCTGATCACCGGGGCAGAGGCGGCCAAACATGGCGCGACCACCATCGGCATCCGTCCCGAACACCTTGTGATTTCGACCGAAGGCGGCGCGTGGAAGGGTGAGATTGGCGTGTCCGAACATCTGGGCTCCGACACCTTCTTTCACGTCACGGTCAACGGTTTTGAGGCGCCTCTGACAGTGCGCGCCTCTGGCGAGGTGTCTCTGTCCTATGGCGACACCGTTTGGCTGACGCCGAATGAGGCCAATCTTCATCGTTTCGACGCCGAGGGGCTGCGGATCGCATGACACGGCTTGCGGGGGAAACGGCACTCATAACGGTGAGGCCGATTACATCGCAGACCAGACCGATAACGTCGACGGTGGGCAATGGATGAGCTGAGGTGAGGCATATCATGAAACTATCCAACATAACCCTCAGGGACTTACCCGAAACGATCAAGCGCCCGGAGTATGACCGGAGCGTGCTCACGCCCGGCATCGTTCATATCGGTCTCGGCAATTTCCACCGCGCGCATCAATCCTGGTATCTGCACCGGTTGATGCAGATGGGATTGGCGCAGGATTGGGCCATCGTCGGCGCGGGTGTGCGGCCCTATGATGAGGAGATGCGTCAGAAATTTGTGGCGCAGGATTATCTGACCACACTGATCGAGCTGGACCCCGCGGGGTCTTCGGCGGAGGTCGTGGGCGCGATGATCGACTATGTTCCGGTCGAAGACGGCAACGGCGCGCTGATCGAACGCATGGCGCAGCCCGACATTCGCATCGTCGCGCTCACCGTCACGGAGGGCGGCTACTATATCGACCCGGCGACCAAAGGTTTTGACGCCACGCATCCGGATATTGTCCATGACGCCGAAAACCCCTGGCGCCCGCGCACGGCCTTTGGCGCCATGGTCGCGGCGTTGAAGCTGCGCCGGGATCGCGGGGTGGGGCCTTTCACGGGGCAGTCTTGCGACAACTTGCAAGGCAATGGCGCGGTGCTGCGCCAGACCGTTGTGTCGCTTGCGCGGCTCTCCGATCCCGATCTGGCGGATTGGATCAATGCCAAGTGTAGTTTTCCCAACGCCATGGTCGATTGCATCGTGCCGGCCACGGGGCCGCAGGAGCTGGAACTGGCGAAGAGCTTTGGCATCGAGGATGCTGTGCCCGTCACGCATGAGAATTTTCGGCAATGGGTGATCGAGGATGCGTTTTGCGCAGGTCGTCCCGACTGGGACAAGGCGGGGGCGGTGTTTTCCAAGGATGTGCACTCTTACGAGACGATGAAAATTCGCATCCTCAACGGTGGGCATCAGGTGATCGCCCCGGTCGGGGAGTTGCTCTCCGTGGTGACGATTTCCGGCTGTATGGAGCATCCTCTGATCGGCCAGTTGTTCGAAAAAGTCGAGCGCGAAGAGATCATGCCCCATGTCGCGCCTGTGCCCGAGTTCACGCCGCAGACCTATGTCGCGCTGATCAAAAAGCGGTTCTCCAATCCGAAGATCGTCGATACCACACGGCGCGTCGCCTTTGACGGTTCCTCGCGTCAGCCGGGGTTCATCGTGCCGTCGATCCGTGCCTGTCTTGCGCGCGGGATCGCGCCGGAGGGGCTGGCGCTGACCTCTGCGCTTTGGGCGCGTTATTGCCTTGGAACACGCGAAGACGGGTTCGAGATTGCGCCCAACGATCCGTTCTGGTCCGATCTGAGGGCTCTGGCCGCACAGGCCAAAGATGAGCCGAAGGTCTGGCTGTCCATGCGCCATATCTATGGCGATCTGGGCGAAGATGTGCGGTTCGCGGCGGCCTTCGAGCGCTGGCTGACGACGATCTGTCGCGAGGGTGTCGAGGCGGCGCTCAGGTCTTATTTGACCTGAGAGCGCAGCAGTCGCACCAGATTGGCCAGCACGAAGATCAGTGCGGCAACCGTCACGATGGTCGGGCCGGTCGGCGTGTCAAAGGTGAACGCGCCCTGAATGCCGCCCAACACCGCCAGCATACCAATGAGCGTGGCGATCAGCGCCATGCGCTCCGGCGTGCGGGAAAACGGCCGCGCACTCGCCGCTGGAATCAACAGCATCGCGGCAATCAGCAGCGTGCCGACCACCTTGATCGCCACCGCGACGACCATCGCCAGCGCCAGCGACAGGATCAACTGTTCGCGCCGGGGCGAAAGTCCCGAGGCCATGGCGAGATCGGGGTTGAGTGTCGTGGTCAAAAGTGCCGACCAGCGCCAGTACAGCAGAACGGAGACCAGCACCGCACCGCCCCAGATCACCGCAAGATCGCTGCGCCCGACGGCGAGAATGTCGCCGAACAGATAGGCGTTGAGATCGACCCGCACGTTGGGAACGAAGGACACGGCAACAAGCCCGAAGGCCAGTGCGCTATGCGCCATCACGCCCAGCATTGTGTCCATGGCAAAGCCGCGCCCCGAGAGGGTCGAGACGGTGAACGCCATCAACAGAGCAATCACAAGGACGCCCGCGAAGATCGACACGTTGAACGCCAGCGCCAGCGCCACCCCCAACAGAGCGGCATGCGCCGTGGCATCGCCGAAATAGGCCATTCGCCGCCAGACGACAAAACAGCCGAGGGGGGCTGCGGCCAGCACAAGTCCGATCCCGGCGAGGATCGCCCGGACCAGAAAGTCATCGAGAAGGCTCATGCGGAAGTTACCTTGTCCTGCGGTTGGTTCTGGCTGTGGTTCTGACCGTGGTCATGCGTGTGCGCATGCGCATGGTCCTGCGCATGGTCGTGATCGCAATGATCAAGGCTGTGGTCGTGCCGGTAGAGCGCCAGTGCGCCATGCGTGCCGGTGCCGAACAGCGCCCGGTATTCCGGCGCGGAGGCGACATGTTCCGGCGCGCCATGGCAACAGACATGGCCATTAAGACAGATCACCCGATCCGAGGTGGACATCACCACATGCAGCTCGTGGCTGACCATCAGCACCGCAACGCCCTTGTTCTGACGTAGCCGCTCGATCTGGCTGTAGAAATCGGCGGAGCCGGTCTGGTCCAACCCCTGTGTCGCCTCGTCGAGGATCAGGAGATCCGGCTCGGACAGAAGCGCACGGGCCAGCAGCACGCGCTGGAACTGCCCGCCCGACAGGTCGGTCATCTGCCGCATGCAAAGATGGCCCGCACCGGCATCGTCGAGCGCGGCATGGGCGGCTTCGTTGCTCACCCGTTTCGGCAGCGACAGGAAGCGCCGTACGGTGAGCGGCAGGGTCGGGTCGATATGCAGCTTTTGCGGCACGTAGCCGATGCGCAGCCCGGGTTTGCGGATGACGGCACCGCTGTCCGGCTGCAAGGCACCGATCACCACTTTCATCAGCGTCGATTTGCCGGAGCCGTTCGGTCCCACGATGGTCACGATCTCGCCCGGTTCGACCGTCATCGACACGTCGTCCAGTACCAGACGCCCGCCGAGATGCAGGGTCACATTGTCGATCTCAATGAGGCTCATCGCTTTTCACTCGCCAGACAATTGGGGCAGGTGCCCTCGGCTTCGAGAACCGCCCGCGAAATGCGAAAGCCGGTGGTTTCGGCGATGTTTGCCAGCAGGCTGTGCGACGGATCTGTCTCGGCCTCCGCCACTGCCTGACAGGTGGTGCAGATCAGGAAGGCAGGCGTGTGCAACTCGCCGGGGTGGGCACAGGCGATGAAGGCGTTGAGCTTCTCGATCTTGTGCACGAAGCCGTGTTTCGTGAGGAAATCGAGCGCGCGGTAAGCCACCGGCGGCTGGCTGCCGAACCCGTCCTCGGCCAGACGGGCGAGCACGTCATAAGCCCCGAGCGCGCGGTGTTCCTCAAGCAGGATTTCCAGCGCCCGTTTGCGCACCGGCGTCAGTTGCAGCCCCGCCTCGCGACAGGACCGGTCCGCCGCGGCGACGGCGTCCGCGACGCAATGGCTGTGATCGTGGTGCTGAAATCCGATCGGGTTCGGGTCCATGGCATCGCTCCGGTATGACGAGTCGCGCGATTGGTTTCGCGACAGAGGCTCTTGATATGTTATCACCTCTGTTATATCAAGCCCGAGACGTAATAACATAACATGCACCAGAGGCCAGAATGACCCTTCGTCCCTCCCTTCTCTCCGCCACGCTCCTTGCCGGGGCACACTTCGCCGCCGCACAGGCCGCCTTTGCCGAGGTGCCGAATGTCGTCACCGACATGGCGCCGATCGATTCGCTCGTGGCCCAGGTCATGGGAGATCTCGGCTCCTCGACCCAGTTGATGCCTCAGGGCAGCTCGCCGCACGGCTATTCCCTGCGCCCGTCGGAGGCCAAGGCGCTGCAAGCCGCCGATATCGTGTTCTGGACCGGTCCGCGCATCGAACCGTGGCTCGATGAGATGATCGACGAGGTGGGGCAAGACGCCCATTCCGTGCCGCTGACGCTTGCCGAAGGCAGCACGATCCTGCCGCTGCGCGAAGGCGCGACTTTTGAGCGCCACGTCCATGGCGACGACGAGCATGATCACGATCATGACGAGGCGGGCCACGATGATCACGACGATCACGCCGAAGAGACACATGACGCGCATGACCACGACGATTATGAACATGACCACGAAGAGGTCCATGATCACGACCATGACGAGGCCGATCTTTCCGGCTCCGACGGCCATGCCTGGCTCGACCCGATGAACGCCCGCCTCTGGCTCGGTGTCATCGCCGAGGAGCTGTCGGAACTCGACCCGGAAAACGCCGGCACCTATGCCGCCAATGCCGCCGCCGGTCAGGCCGCGCTGGACGCACAGATCGCCCGCGTTGAGGCCGAACTGGCACCGCTCTCCGATCTGCGTTTCATCGTCTTCCACGACTCCTTCCAGTATTTTGAAAACCGCTTCGGTCTTCAGGCGACCGGCTCCATCTCGCTTTCGGACGCCACCGCGCCGAGCCCGGCCCGCGTCAAGGAAATTCAGGACAAGATCAAATCCGAAGGCGTCACCTGCGTCTTCTCTGAACCGCAGTTCAACGCCGGTCTCGTGGCTACTGTGCTTGACGGAACCGAGGCAAAGACGACCGTGATCGACCCGCTGGGCGTAGACTTGACGCCGGGTGTCGGATTTTACGGCGATCTAATCGACGCTGCGGCAGAGGCATTCAAAACCTGCGCTGGCGAATAATCCGGTTTCAAATGACCGACCGATAAAAAAAGGGCGCGTGGCAAGGCCTCGCGCCCTTGTTTGTGCGGGGGGCTGACTTTACATCCCAAGGCATGAGCCTCAGCATCCCCTTCCTCGCCTCGCCGCCGAAGGTCAATGTCATCCGCCTGAACGGCGCGATCATGACCCGTCAGGGCGGTTTGAACGACCAAAGCCTCGCCCCCGCGATTGAGCGCGCCTTTCGCAAGGGCAAACCCGCCGCCGTCGCGCTGTCGATCAATTCGCCGGGCGGTTCGCCAGTGCAATCCTCGCTGATCGCGGCGCGGATCATGCGTCTGGCGGCGGAAAAAGAGCTTCCGGTCTATGCGTTTGTCGAGGATGTCGCGGCCTCGGGCGGCTATTGGCTGGCCTGTGCCGCCGACAAGATTTTCGTCGATCCAAGCTCCATCGTCGGGTCCATCGGGGTGATCTCCGCCGGTTTCGGCTTTGATCAGCTTATTGGCAAATACGGTATCGAACGGAGGGTCTATACCTCGGGAAAATCCAAGAGCCAGATGGACCCGTTCCGTCCCGAAAATCCCGAGGACGTCGCCCGGATCAAGTCGCTTCAGGAAGAGATCCATCAGGCCTTCATCGCTCATGTTACCGAATCCCGTGCCGAGCGACTGTCGAAAGAGGCGGAACTCTTCGACGGCTCCTTCTGGACCGGGGCGAAGGGTGTCGACCTCGGGCTCGCCGATGGCATCGGACATCTCGTGCCGACCATGAAGAAGATCTATGGCGACAAGGTCAGACTTGCGGTTTTCGGCCCGAAACGCCCGCTGTTCCGCCGCTTCGGCACCGAACTCGCCTCCGGTCTTACCGCGCAGGTCGAGGAACAGGCCCTTTGGGCCAGATTCGGACTCTGAACAGATGGTTTTCAAGATCATCAGCGTCTTTCTGATCTTCATGATGGTGCTCGCCCTTTTCGGCCGCCTGCGCTTTCCGGGTCAGCAAAAGCTGAACGATATCAAATGTCCGAAATGCGGGCGTTACAGAATTGGTAAAGGCCCGTGCGCCTGTGAAAAGGACAGATCCTGATGGATTTCATTTATGCGGTTGCCGGTCTGATCATCCTGCTGATTGCGGGCGACATGTTGGTGCGTGGCGCCGTGAACCTGTCCCTGCGACTGGGTATTCCGGCGCTGATCGTCTCGCTCACCGTCGTGGCCTTCGGCACCTCCGCGCCGGAGTTGTTGGTGTCCGTGTCGGCGATTTACGACGGCGCGCCGGGGCTGGCGCTCGGCAATGTCATCGGGTCGAACACCGCCAACGTGTTGTTGGTGCTGGGGATTCCGGCACTGATCTCGACGCTGCATGTGATCGACAATTCCACCCGCGCCTCTTACCTCCAGATGATCGGTGCGACCGTGTTGTTCATCCTTCTGGCTCTGCGTGGACGTTTCGATTGGATCGCCGGGGTGATTTTGCTCTTGGCGCTGTTCTCGATGATCGGCCATGCGATCTACAAGGCCCGCTGTCACCGCGTTGCCCAGCGTGAAGTTGCAGCCGAAGAGGTCGAGGGCGCCGATCCCGACATGCCCTGGATCAAGATCGTCGGTTTCCTGCTCGTCGGTCTCATCGGTCTGCCTCTGGGGGCGGATATTCTCGTCGATGCCTCCACCAATATTGCCCGCGCTTTCAATGTGTCCGACGAGGTGATCGGCCTCACCCTCGTGGCACTTGGCACCTCCCTGCCGGAACTCGCCACCACCGTCATGGCCGCACTCAGGAAACAGGCCGATGTCGCCTTCGGCAACGTCATCGGCTCCAACATGTTCAACCTTCTCGGCATCATCGGTGTATCGAGCCTCGTCGGCCAGCTTCCGGTCGACAAGGACCTTATGGATTTCGACATCTGGGTGATGCTCGGAGTTTCCCTCCTGCTCGGCCTGTTCGTGCTCAAACGCATCGACATCACCCGGGTTTGGGGGGGCGTCCTTTCCGTCCTATATGTGCTCTATGTATTGGCTGTTCTGGGCTGAGGAAGACCTATGATGTCGCGTAAGGCGCTTGTGACCGGGGCCGGGAAACGGCTGGGCCGTGCCATGGCCCTGTATCTGGGGGAGATGGGCTTTGACGTGGCCGTGCATTGTCATCGCTCGCGTGCCGAGGCCGCCGATCTGGTTGAAACCTTGCGCGCCATGGGGCGCAAGGCCTCCGTGTTGCAGGCCGATCTGCTCGATGAGGCGCAGGTGGAGACCCTCGTGCCGCGTGCCGTGGACGCGCTCGGCGGACCTTTGACGCTTCTCGTCAACAACGCCTCGATTTTCGAAGACGACACGGTTGAGACCGCCACCCGGCAAAGCTGGGACCGGCATTTCGGGAGCAACCTGCGGGCGCCCTTCGTGTTGATCCAACAGTTCGCCACGCAGGCTCCCGATCCGGTGTGCGATCCCGACGGTCGCCCGCACGCGCAGGCGCTTGTGGTCAACATGATCGACCAGCGGGTGCGCAAGCTCACGCCGCAATTCATGTCCTACACGCTTGCCAAATCCGCGCTCTGGACGCTCACACAAACCGCGGCTCAGGCTCTCGCGCCCCGCGTGCGTGTCAACGGCATCGGTCCCGGCCCGACGCTTCAGGGCGCGCGCCAGAGCCCGGAGGACTTTGCGGAGCAGCAGAAATCAACCCTTTTGGCGCGTGGTGTCGCCCCGTCCGACGTCACTGCCGCACTGGCCTATCTGATCGCCGCTCCTGCGGTGACGGGGCAGCTCATTTGTCCCGATAGCGGTCAGCATCTGGCTTGGGAAACGGCGGATGTCCGGGGGCGGGAGTAAGTCCCGTTAGCCTTTCCAGGCAAAAGTTTTGCACGGCTCGCAGATTTGTTTCATTTTCGTTACTAAAATGTAAATAATATCAAGGGTTTGCGGGATGTGTCGAAAAATATCCTTTGAAATCAAAGCGCTAAAAACGAGGTCATTTTTTGTGCAAACGGGTGAACGCGCATGAATCCAAGGGGAAATCCGTGTTCACGAAAACTTATAAGCAAGGTTATCCACAGAAACGGTGGATGAGTTTGCTCTTGCCCTTGGCGCGATAAGATTGCAGCCAGAGGGGGAATCGGAGGCAGGCAGATGAGTGACGCGACAGGCGCTGAAAAAACCGACCAGACGTCCGACATGTCCCACAAGGACGTGCCGCGCGGCCATGAGGTGATCGCCGATTACGTCAGGAAACTCGACGGTTCGCCCGGCGTGTATCGCATGCTCGATCCCGAACATAACGTGCTCTACGTCGGCAAGGCGAAGAACCTCAAGAACCGTGTGTCGAACTATGCCCGCCCCTCGGGCCATTCCGCCCGCATCGCCCGGATGATCTCCGAGACCTCGCAGATGATGTTCCTCACGACCCGGACAGAGACCGAGGCGCTTCTGCTCGAACAGAACCTGATCAAACAGCTCAAGCCGCGCTACAACGTATTGCTGCGCGACGACAAGAGCTTCCCGAACATCATGTTGACGAAGGACAGCGATTTCCCGCAGTTGTCCAAGCACCGCGGTGCGCGCAAGCGCAAGGCCGCCTATTTTGGCCCCTTCGCTTCTGCCTCCGCTGTGAACCGCACGCTGAACCAGTTGCAGAAGGTCTTTCTTCTGCGCACCTGTTCCGACCCGGATTTCGAGTCCCGTACGCGCCCCTGTCTTCAGTATCAGATCAAACGGTGCACCGCGCCCTGCGTCGGCAAGATCTCGAAAGAGGACTATGCCGAGCTGGTGAACGAGGCCGAACGCTTCCTTCAGGGCCGTCACTCCGGCCTTCAGGAAAAGCTCGCCCATGAGATGCAAACGGCCTCCGACGCAATGGAATTCGAACGCGCCGCCGCCTTCCGCGACCGCATCCGCGCCCTGACACAGGTTCAGACCGCGCAGGGCATCAACCCGCGCACCGTGGGCGAGGGCGATGTGATTGGGCTTCATATGGAGGGCGGGCAGGCCTGTGTGCAGGTGTTCTTCATCCGCGCGCATCAGAACTGGGGCAACAAGGATTTCTACCCGAAAACCAATGGCGCGGAGGCGGAGGAAGTGCTCGCCAGCTTCATTGGCCAGTTCTATGAGAAACGCGATCCGCCCCGTCAGCTCATCCTGTCGCATGACATCGAAGAGCGGGATCTGATGGCCGAAGCGCTGTCGGAAAAAGCGGGCAAGAAGATCGAAATCCTTGTCCCTCAGAGGGGCGAGAAACAGGAACTTGTCGCCTCTGCGCTCCGTAATGCCCGCGAAAGTCTGGGCCGCAAAATGTCCGAGGGGGCCGCGCAGGAAAAACTGCTCGAAGGTCTCAAAGAGGCCTTCGACCTGCCGCGTGTGCCCGCGCGCATCGAGGTCTACGACAACTCCCATATTCAGGGCGCGCATGCGGTTGGCGCGATGATCGTCGCGGGGCCGGAAGGTTTCATGAAGAACCACTACCGCAAATACGACATTCGCGGCGATGACATCACCCCCGGCGACGATTTCGGCATGATGAAAGAGGTTCTGACCCGTCGTTTCAAGCGTCTGTTCAAAGACGATCCCGACCGCTCAAAAGGCCTCTGGCCCGATCTTCTGTTGATCGACGGCGGCGCGGGGCAGGTCTCTGCCGTGCATGAGATCATGGTCAAAGAGGGGGTCACAGACATTCCGATGATCGGCGTCGCCAAGGGCATCGACCGCGATCAGGGCAAGGAAGAATTCCACCGCATCGGCCACCGTGTCATGGCGCTGCGGCGCAACGATCCGGTGCTCTATTTCATCCAGCGCATGCGCGACGAGGCCCACCGCTTTGTCATCGGCACCCACCGCGCGAAACGCTCCAAGGCCATGGGTCTCACCAAGCTCGACGACATTCCCGGCATCGGCGCCACCCGCAAACGTGCGCTTCTGGAGCATTTCGGCTCCGCCAAGGCGGTGGAGGGCGCGCATCTCGACGATCTGATGGCCGTCGACGGAATTTCCGAGAAAGTGGCGCAGACCGTCTACGACTTCTTCCATGAGCACGGGTGAGAGAGTAAGGAGAAAACCATGACATGGAACCTGCCCAATATCCTCACCGTCTTCCGGTTGCTCTGCGCGCCCGGCGTGGCGCTCGTTTTCCTCATCCTGCCGCGCCCCGTCGCCGACTGGGCCGCGCTGATCCTGTTCGCTTCCGCCTCGATCACCGATTTCCTCGATGGCTATCTGGCGCGCAAATGGGATCAGATGTCGAAATTCGGTGCCATGCTTGACCCGATCGCGGACAAGGCGATGGTGGTCACGGCCATCGCGGTACTGACGATGATTCATGGCGCGAACCCGCTGATCGTGATCCCTGCCGCTTTCATCCTTCTGCGCGAAACCTTCGTCTCCGGCCTGCGCGAATTCCTTGGCGATACCGCCGGGACGCTCAAGGTCACCAAGCTCGCCAAGTGGAAAACCACGTTTCAGATGGTCGCCATCGCCGTGCTCTTCGCCTATGGCGCGACCCTGATTGCGCCGCTCTTCACCCTCGGGGTCGTGATCTTCTGGATCGCGGGCCTTCTGACCGTGATCACCGGCTGGGATTACCTGACCAAGGCCATGCCTTACCTGCGAGATCACCATGAAGATTGAGGTGCTCTATTTCGCATGGGTGCGCGAGCGCATCGGCGAACCGCGCGAGACGGTCGAGACCGACGCCGCGACGGTGATGGATTTGGTCGAGGAATTGAAATCCCGCGAAGAGCGCTATGATCTTGCCTTCTCCGATCTCAAATCCTTGCGCGTCGCTCTCGATCAGGAACTGATGGAGTTCGACTCTCCTCTCGAAGGCGTGCGCGAGGTGGCCTTCTTCCCGCCGATGACCGGCGGGTGAGTGGGAGCGAAACCATGCGCATCTCCGTCCAGTCCGAAGATTTCGAACTCGCTCAGGTCCTCAAGGGCTTCGGCAAAGCCCCGAACACTGGCGCGACGGTCAGCTTCACCGGGCTGGTGCGCGACGACACCGGCACACTCGATCATATGGAGATCGAGCACTATCCCGGCATGTGCGAAGCCGCGATCACCAAGATTGCGGAGGAGGCCGGAACGCGCTGGTCCCTCACAGATTGCCTCGTCATCCACCGTTACGGCCAGCTCCGCCCCGGGGATCAGATCATGATGGTCGCCACCGCCGCCCGGCATCGGGTCGAGGCGTTCGAGGCCGCCGAATATCTGATGGACTACCTGAAATCCCGCGCGCCGTTCTGGAAAAAGGAAGTGACGCGCGAGGGGGCCGATTGGGTCGCGGCGAAAGAGGCCGACGAAGACGCGCTCAAGCGCTGGTAGGCCGTTCTGGCGGCTGCGTTACGTGCCCGACAAAAGTCCGACGCAAATCCGACGCTTTGCCGACAGCAAAAACGCGGGGGGTCAGCCCGCGTTCATCCGCTCGATATAGGCCCGAAGTTCCTCTGCCTCCTGACGCGCTTCCCGCAGACCGTCCATCGCCGCGCGCAGCTCCGCCTCGGTCTGGTTGGTCTGCGTCGTCATCTCCGCCTCGCGATGCTGATAATAGGCAATCGCCTGATCGCGTTCTTCCTCCGCCTCGTGCAACTGCTGCGCCATGGTGTCGAGATCGTTCATCTCGCCCTGACCCACCCGCACGAACCGATGCACAAGCCAATGCGCAAACCATCCCATCAGGAAGGCAATGAAAAGCACGATCGCCGTGGCGATGATCAATTCGGTTCCGTTCATTCCGTATCCCCGTTCTCTGTCCCATCCGTACCGGTGTCCGCCGTGTCATCGGTGTCCGCATTTTCCCCCTGCGTCTCCTCCGATGGTACCGTTTGCGGCGCCTCTGCGTTCAGAAGTTTGAATTCGATCCGACGATTTTCCTCACGGCCCTCCTCGGTGCCGTTGTCGGCAATCGGTTCGCTTTCGCCATAGCCTTTCGCGGTGAAGCTCACCCCTGCCACCCGGCGCATCAAAAGCCCGTCGAGCACGGAATTGGCCCGCTGTGTCGAGAGGTTTAGATTCATCGTCTCACCGCCCTGGCTGTCGGTATGGCCGCCGATTTCCATCTCGACCTCCTCGCAATCCTTGAGCGCCTCGGCAATGCGGTCGAGCGTGTCATTGGCCTCGACATTCAACTCGACCGACCCCGGATCGAACACGATCTTGGAACTGGCGACAATGGCGTTGGCCTCGGCGACGCATTCCTCGGGCGTCGGCAGGTCGAGCACCGGATCGAGTTTCTTCACATAGGTCACGTCGATGGTGAATTTCGCGCCATCGCCCAGCTTGTCGGACAGGATGCCGGCGATGGCCGCTTTGGCGTTTTCGTTGCCGGTCTCGCCCCGGATCTCAACCATGTCCTCGCTCATGATCGCCGAGCCGCGGGTCACCTCGCCAAGCGCTTCGATCACCGCCATGGCGCGCATCGCCCAGCCGGAGGGCAGGGTGTCGTCGATGCGCATGGCGGAGTAGACCGAATGAGACCCGAACTCGGCCCGCGCGAGCGCTTCGGTCGCCTGCTTGCTGCGGTCGTCGGGAATGCGTCCACGCAACTGGGTCTGACCTTCGGGCGAACGGGTGACGATGAATTCGGCCCGCTCGTCTTCGGCCTCGGCCTGTTCCGCCTCCGGCAGGGAGGCGTGCAGGACGAAGGTCGGCGGCAGGTCGGCCTCAAGCTCGCCCACCACCGTGTCGAACAAGGCGGGGGAGGTGCCCTCGGCGGCGATCAGGTTCACGTCGCCATCGGTGAAGGTGATGCTGCCCTGACCGAGTTTCGACAGTGCCCGCATGCCGGTTTCTACCGCCACGGCCCATTGCGCCGACGGGGCGCCGAGCCCCACCGTGCAATGCGGATCGTCGATGCCAAGCGATTTTGCCGCGGCCAGAATGCGCAGATGACCCTGCGCGGTCTCGGCGACGCAGGCGTCGAAATGCGGCCCGGTCTCGTCGATCAGGAAGCGCGCGGTAAAGGGCGTGATCACCGGTCGCGGTGCGGCGATGTCGAGCCTGGTGCGGATCGTCTCCGGCAGCTCGGCTTTGAGTTCTTTCTCGAAGGCAGCCTTCTGCGCCTTGCTTTCGGCGAGTGCCGTGACGGTGATCCCATCGGCGGCCAGCGAGATTTTCGAACGCGGCAAAAGCGCGATGGCCTCGAGCCCGAAGTCCATGGCCTCGTCCCAGGCGTCGGGTTGGGGATAATCCGCCTGTTCCATCAGATCGGCGATGGAGCCGGTGCCGCTGGCTTTCTTCAGGTTCTCGATGAAACGGGCGCGGTCCCAGGAGGTGGGCACGAGACCGATCAGGGAGATGCCACTGTCGTTGCGCAGGATCTCGATGGAAAAGCGCGGCGCGGGGATGGCTTCCTGCTGGACCACGTTCATCACGTTGATCACGCGGGCCGGATCGACCACATGGCCCGCCGCACGCTGGGCGGCAAGCTGGGTCTGTTCGTCCGGGGCCACCCCGGTCAGCACGATCTGCAACCCGTCGCCTTCGACATTGACCCAATCGTAGCCCTGCAAAGTCAATTCGTTCCCGACCGCCTTGGTCGATGTGTTCTCGATGAACCGGGCACCGATCGCGGCCCCGGCCAGACAGAGAATGGCACCGATGATCAGCGCGGCGAAGACGGGCAGAAAGTTGGATATACGCATCAAACGAAGTGGCCTGTTGTGAGATGTGGCCTTTTTCTTAGGGGGTTCAGCCCATGGCTGCAATCAAAGGAACACCGCAATGGCAAGAAACAGCGCAGCCAGAAGCCCTGTGTCGCGGTTGGCCCTGAAAAGTTTCAGGCAGACATCGGGATTGTCCGTGTCAAGCCGTGCCATCTGCCAGGTCATGTGCAGCCCCATCGCCCAGGGCGCGCCCAGGGCCACGACAAGGGCCAGAACGGAGCGATCCGAGAGCGCTTCGATGATGCCCGCGGCCATCAGCACGACAGTGATGACGAGAAAGCGCTTGAGCCAGCGCGGTGTTTCTTCGCCAAAGCGCCGCGCGGTGGATTTCACCCCGATCAGCGCATCGTCTTCCTTGTCCTGATGGGCATAGATCGTGTCGTAGAAAATCGTCCAGGCAATGCCCGCGAGATAGAGAAACACCGGCGCCATGCTCAGCTTGCCCGCCACAGCGGCATAGGCCAGAAGCGCGCCCCAGTTGAAGGCGATGCCGAGAAACACCTGCGGCCACCAGGTAAAGCGTTTGGCGAAGGGATAGATCGCGACCGGAAGAAGCGACACAATGCCGAGCAGAATGGCGAGCTTGCCGAAGGTCAGAAGGATGACACAGGCGATGAGGCTCTGAACGATCATCCATGTGGCGGCCTGTTTGACCGTGACCTGCCCCGAGGGGATCGGGCGGCTTTTGGTGCGTTCCACCTTGTCGTCGAAATCCCGATCCGTGATGTCGTTCCATGTACAGCCCGCGCCGCGCATCAGCCACGCCCCCAGAGCACAGCCGATCATGATCCAGATCGTGCGCAGGCTCAGCGTGCCGGCCTCGGCCGACGCCAGAAGCGCGCCCCACCAGCACGGGATCAGCAACAACCATGTGCCCACCGGCCGATCCGCCCGCGACAGCCGAAGATAGGGCCGGGTCCAGGCCGGGGCGCGATGGTCCACCCAATTTCCCTTGACGGCATCGGCAACTTGCCCGTTCATCTCTGGCGTCACGCGGTCATCGGTCATATGTAGGGTCCATGGTTGAAGCGAAAATCAGGCTCTATGTAGATCACCCACTGTCGGTGGGGCAATCCATTCCTCTGGAACGGGAGCAAGCGCATTACCTTTTCGGGGTGATGCGGCTGGCGGAGGGCGCATTTGTCGCGCTGTTCAATTCCCGGGATGGCGAATTCGTGGCCGAAGTCACCGAGGCGGGCAAGCGCGGCGGGGTTCTCACCTGCGTCGAGAAGACGCGCGAACTGCAAATGCCGCCAGATCTCTGGCTCCTGTTCGCGCCGATCAAAAAGGCTCGCACCGATTTCATTGTCGAGAAAGCCGCCGAGATGGGGGCCAAGCGCATTTGCCCGGTACAGACCGAGTTCACCAATTCCGAACGCATCCGGCAGGACCGGTTGCAGGCCCACGCTGTCGAGGCCGCAGAGCAATGCGGCGGGACCTATGTGCCCGAGGTGGCCGATCTGCAAAAGCTCGACCGCCTTCTCGCCGACTGGGACCCGGAGCGTCAGATCATGTTCTGCGACGAAACGCTGGTGGGCGCGGCAGAGGCACTTGGCGCGAAAGAGGGCGATGCCAAAGGCGGCAAATGGGCCATTCTGATCGGACCCGAAGGTGGGTTCTCGGAGACGGAGCGCAAACGCCTTCATGCGCTGCCCTGTGCTCATGCTGTCTCGCTCGGTCCCCGCATCCTGCGTGCCGACACGGCGGCGGTGGCGGCACTGACGGTCTGGCAGCAAAAGCTTGGGGACTGGTCGTGAGGCCGGAAGTGCGCGCGGCACTGGTCCGCTGGCGCGAGGTGATTGTCGGGCTTGTGGTCGTGGCGCTTTTCGCCTGGTGGGCGGCGTCCTCTTATGGCGTGATGCGCTGGATCGCCCTGACCGGCATGGCCCTTGCCGTAACCTTTGCTTTCGCCGCCGTGCAACGCGCCCGGTTCTCGCAAGGCGGCGGCGGCTTTGGCGCGGTCGAGGTGGACGAAGGTGTCGTCAGCTTCTTTTCGCCCCTCACTGGCGGTCAGATCGAGATCGAGGCGATCTCTTCCGTGACCCTGCTGCCCGGTCCGAAAGGCCACGCCCACTGGCAACTCGATGCCTATGGTCAGACGCCGCTGATTATTCCGCTCAATGCCCATGGCGCGGAGGTTCTGTTCGATGTCTTCGTCGGGCTCGACGGGCTGGAGACCGAAAAAATGCTGCGCGAGATCAAATCCAACCCCGACAGGCCCGTGGTGATCTGGCGCAAACGCACAGCCGTTCTGCACTGAGGCAACGACCGGGAATGCCTTGGCCGCATTGACTTCCGTGGGCGCTTGCCACATCTCTACCGGACCAAGAAACGCTTCGGAGTATCCCTAAATGTCCATTCCTCAATCCGGCGGCGGCCCGATCGAAAGCTATGACGACCTCGTTGGGTATTTCGAAGAGGGCTGCAAGCCCAAGGATCAGTGGAAGATCGGCACCGAGCACGAGAAGTTCGGCTATTGCGAAGATAAGCTCATGCCTCTGCCCTATGCGGGCGAGCGTTCGATCAAGGCGATCCTCGAAGGCTTGCAGGACCGCTACGGCTGGAACCCGATCTTCGAGGGTGAATATCTCATCGGGCTTGAACTCAACGGCGCGAATATCTCGCTTGAGCCGGGCGGGCAACTGGAGCTTTCCGGCGCGCCCTTGGACAACATCCACCAGACCTGCGACGAGGTGAACGAGCATCTCAAGGAAGTGCATACGGTGGCCGACGAGATCGGCGCGCGGTTCATCGGGCTCGGCATGGCGCCGACCTGGACCCATGAAGACATGCCGCTGATGCCCAAGGGGCGTTACAAGCTGATGGATTCCTATATGGCGACCGTGGGGGAGACCGGCAAAGACATGATGCGCCGCACCTGCACCGTGCAGGTGAACCTCGATTTCGCCTCAGAGGCCGACATGGTGCAGAAATTCCGCACCGCTCTGGCGCTGCAACCCGTGGCGACCGCTCTGTTTGCCAATTCGCCTTTCAAGGAGGGCAAGCTCAACGGTCATAAATCCTGGCGGTCGCGCATCTGGCGTCACCTCGACGCGTCGCGCACCGGCATGCTGCCCTTCGTGTTCGAGGACGGCATGGGGTTTGAGCGCTACGTCGAATACGCCCTCGATGTGCCGATGTATTTCGTCTACCGCGACGGTAAATATATCAACGCGCTGGGCCAGTCCTTCCGCGATTTCCTCAAGGGCGAACTGCCCGCGATGCCGGGCGAAAAGCCGACGATGTCCGACTGGGCCGATCATCTCACGACGCTCTTCCCGGAAGCCCGGATCAAGAAATACATGGAAATGCGCGGTGCCGATGGCGGCCCGTGGCGTCGTCTCTGCGCGCTTCCGGCCTTCTGGGTCGGGCTGATGTACGATCAGGCCGCGCTCGATGCGACCACCGACCTGATCAAGGGCTGGACTCCCGAATTCCGCGAGGAGCTGCGGGTGGCCGCCTCCGTCGATGGGCTTCAGGCCGAGGTGGCTGGCGTCAGGATGCTCGATCTGGCGCGCGAATGCGTGGCGATTGCCGAAAGCGGCCTAAAGGCGCGCGGGCGCGCGGGCGCGGGCGGCATGGTGCCGGACGAGACCCATTTTCTCAATGCGCTCAAAGACAGTATCGAAACCGGCCATTCCCCGGCGGCGGAACTGATCGAGCGGTTCAACAGCGACTGGAATGGCGACGCGTCAAAGGTCTTCGGCGAATATTCCTATTGAAAAAGGGGCCGGCAGGCCCCTTTTCCTTTTACTGGCGAGTGACCGAAGGGATCGCACTGTCTTCATAGGACAGGGGACCGCCCTCTCCCGAGATCGGATCGGGGCCGAACCGGTTCGGCCCTGTGGTGCCGCGGCTGACCAGCCAGATGAAGAGGACGATGGGGCCGACCAGCGGAATGAGCACGAGCCAGTACCACCAGCCCGATTTGTCACGGTCATGCAGGCGGCGGACCAGAGCGGAAATGCTGGGCAGGAACAGGGCGAGCGAAACGATCGGATAGAAGATCACGATGTCGGAGGTGCGCAAGAAGCTCCCCGGCTCGCTGACCTGAGTCTGGCCGAAAAGTGTCAGGTCGATGATGCTCGCGATGATACTGACGAGAAAGACGAAAAGTGCCCACCACCAATATTCCGCCCGCCGCGCGCGGCCGGAAAAGGTGACGTATTTCTGAAAGCAAATTTTGACGGAGTCGATGAATGTCATGGAGCTGTCCCTTGTTGTTTTCATCAGTCTTCGGTCAACCGGAGTGTGAAACAAGGGGAAATTATGCCGGGAAACAGACGCTCACTCTCCCGGGGCCTTTATGCCGCATCACCCGTTCTGGCCAAGCACCTGACGCCGGTAATACTCGTGTATTTCCTGCCGGCGGGCTTCCTCGAATTCCTCCGAATGGGCTTGTCCGGCCTCCGGAATGCGCATCAGGGCGGCATAACCGGACTGGGCGGAACTGCCTGAAAACCGGTCTTTGGGCCGCGCGCCGCCACCATTTTCGCGATCGCCCCAGCTATTGCGATGCGGCTCTGACGGCAGCACGTAGAAGATCAGCAGAATGATCGGGCCGACGATGGGGGCGAAGGAGATGAAAAACCAGAGTCCTGAACGCCCGATGTCGTGCAATCGCCGGATGGTCATCGACAGGTTGGGGATGATGTTCAGGAGCCAGAACCAGATCAGAAGTGTGCCCCCCTTGGCCAGATCCAGCGCGAGCAGGAGCGTGACGAGCGCGTAATAGGCTGCAAACCACCAGAATTCCGAACGCGAGGCGCGCCCCGAGAAGTTGAAAGCTCTGAAATAGCCGTTTTCTACGGCTTTTAACGGACCGGCCATACTGTCCCCCGACACATCGTTACAGGATGAAATTCGGTGCGGATTCGGGCGGGAATGCGGCGTTGATCGTGCGATTTTGGGAAAATCAGCCCTTTTGCCCGATCTTCGTTTCCGTTCCGGCCTTGAGCCGTGCGATGTTCTCGCGGTGCTTGTAGAAAATCAGCGCCGTCAGCACGAGCACCAGAAGCGCGCCGTACAGAGGATAGAAAAATGCCGTGTAGATCGGCGCCATCAGCGCCGCGACCAGTGCCGAGAGGCTCGAATACCGGGTGATCACCGCCACCAGCAGCCATGTGCCACAGGCCAGAAGCCCGGCAGGGAAACTCAGCGCCAACAATGTGCCGAGGAAAGTCGCAACGCCCTTACCGCCTTTGAAACGCAGGAACACCGGGTAGAGATGCCCGAGCATGGCGAAGAGCCCGGCGATCCCCGCCGCCGGTTCCCCCACGAGCATTCGTGCCAGAACCACCGCCAGCGCGCCTTTGCCGCTGTCGCCCAGAAGGGTGAGAAATGCCGCAAGCTTGTTGCCGGTGCGCAAAACATTCGTTGCGCCGATGTTGCCCGAGCCGATCTTGCGCAGATCGCCAAGGCCAAAGAGCCGCGCCATGACGATGCCAAAGGGGATCGAGCCGAGGAGATAGGCCAAAATGGCGGTAAAGATCAGCATCAGAAGCGTCATCAGGTTTTCCGTGGTTCAAATACTCAAATCGCGTCAGCGGAAGGCTCAGCCCTCGAAGACCCGCATGCCATCGACCCAGGTGCCCTTCACCTTGCCTTGCATCTTGGCGCCGTCAAAGGGGGTATTTTTCGATTTCGATTTGAGCGTGAAGCGATCCATCACAAAAGGCGCATCCGGGTCGAACAGCACAAGATCGGCGGGCGCGCCTTCGACGAGACGCCCACTGGCGAGTCCCAATCGTTTCGCAGGATTGAGCGCCATGGCACGGAACAGCTCCGGCAGGGTCAGTTGACCTGCATGATAAAGCCGCATCGCGGCAGGCAGCAGCGTTTCGAGCGCCACAGCCCCGGAGGCGGCTTCTTCAAACGGCAGGCGTTTGCTTTCCTCGTCCTGCGGCGTGTGCATCGAGGAGATGACGTCGATCAGCCCGGAGGCCACGGCCTCGACCATCGCCAGACGGTCGTCCTCGGAGCGCAGAGGCGGCTTCACCTTGAAGAAGGTGCGATAATTGCCGACGTCCAGCTCATTGAGCGTCAGGTGATGGATCGACACGCCTGCGGTGACGTCAAAGCCATTCTGTTTCGCCCGCTCCAGCGCCGGAAGAGCGCGGGCGGTGGTGATCTGGTCGAAGTGATAGGAGACATTGGTCATCTCAATGAGCGCCAGATCGCGATCGAGCCCCATGCGTTCGGCCATGGGCGACACGGCTGGAAGACCGCGCAGAGCTGCGAATTTGCCAGAGGTCGCAGCGGCGCCGTTCGACAGGCCCGGCTCTTGCGGATGCCCGATCACCAGTGCACCGGTGGATTTCGCATAGGTCAGGGCGCGTTGCAAAACCTTGGTGTCAGCGACCACATGATCGCAATCGGTAAAGGCCACCGCGCCCGCATCGCGCATAAAGCCGATCTCGACCATCTCACGCCCTTCACGTCCCTTGGTCAGCGCCGACATGTGTTTGACCTTGACCACCGCGTCAGAGGCTGCGCGGCGCTGGACGAATTCCAGAACCTCGGGGCTGTCGATGGCGTTCATCGTATCGGGGCGGGTGATCATCGTCGTGACCCCGCCCGCCGCCGCCGCACGCCCTGCGGAGGCAAAGCTTTCCTTGTGCCGCTCACCCGGTTCCGAGACTTTCACCCCCAGATCGACGATCCCCGGCGCAAGACAAAGGCCCCCGCAGTCAATGCTCTCGCCCATCGGCGGCTTGCCTGTGCCGCGCTCGGCAATCATCGGGCCTTCGACACGAAGCCAGCCGATCTCATCGGTCATCGCCTCGGGGTCGATCAGTCGGGCATTGGTGAAAATGGTCATACTGAGCCTTTCTGGATGTCACGGATCAGCCCGTAGATGGAGCGGGCGTCGTGAA
This sequence comes from Celeribacter ethanolicus, assembly GCF_001550095.1. Taxonomy (GTDB): domain Bacteria; phylum Pseudomonadota; class Alphaproteobacteria; order Rhodobacterales; family Rhodobacteraceae; genus Celeribacter; species Celeribacter ethanolicus. The sequence goes on from NZ_LRUC01000006.1 coordinate 83,432, forward strand.
TAAGCGAAAACGAGGGCGTGCTGTCGAACCGGTCTCCGACGATCGGTTCGGCGCGCCCGCGAAACAGGATGGTGCCGGGGTCCTCGCCGTCGAACTCGACACCCAGCGAGGGGCGCAGATCGAGCGCCAAAAGGGTTTTGCCGGCGAATGGCAGATCATTGGCAAAGAAGGCACGGCGGGTGGTGAGGGAATACCATGTGCGCCGGGCGATGAAGGGCCCGATCAGCATCGGCCCGAGTGCGACCAGAAGACCCGCGACGAAATGAATGAGGCCAAAGAGCCAGAAATCGCCCGCACGATAGGCCATCACCATCCAGAACAGCGCGAAGGCGGCAAAGATCACGCCGAAAAAGGCAAAGGGCAGGGCGGGGCCACGCCACTGGATGCGCAAATCCGGCTGTCCCTGCCAGAGCACCCGCTCATTGGGAAACAGGATATCGCCCCAGCCCTCGGTCATCCGCCGATCCAGACAAAGGCCGCGACGAAGAGCGCGAGGAAGATCAACACGACGGTGGCCACCATGCCGGATATGCGCGCTGCGGATTTCGGCGGTTTGCCCTGCGCCAGTCGACCCTTGGCGCTTTCCGTCTCGATTCCAACAACAGGCGGCAGGTCGATGGGCATGCCATAGCGACCGATCAACGCAAAAGGCGGCTCCGGCGACAGGCGGGTGTCCTTGTCATTGAGGCCCGTCGAATAGAGCATCACAACGACACCTGTGAGCGCGTCGAGCCTGGCGGCGTCCTCGCCAATGTCGAACCCGCTGGCTTCGCCGAGATAGCGGGCAAAACCATAGTCCTTCATCGCGGCCAGATCGAACCATTCCACCGCCTCTGTCGCGGGTGGGGTCCAGAGGCCAAGCGCCTCGGCAAAACTCGCGGACGAGATCAGATCGGTGTTCAAATCCTCCACCGGCCCGTCATAGGACAGGACCCAGACATAGCGTCCGCCGCCGTTCGGAATGTCCTCGGGTTGGTTCAAACCATGACCCCCTTGTCGGCCTCGCGCGATGCCCGAAGGTTGCGGGCCAGCAAATCCATCGCCGCCATGCGCACGGCGACCCCCATTTCGACCTGTTCCTGAATGACCGAGCGATTGATGTCGTCGGCGATGGTGCCGTCGATTTCGACGCCGCGGTTCATCGGCCCGGGGTGCATGACGATGGCGTCCGGTTTGGCATGCGCCAGTTTCTCGGCGTCCAATCCGTAACGATAGAAATATTCGCGCTCAGACGGGATGAATCCGCCGTCCATGCGCTCTTTTTGCAGGCGAAGCATCATGACCACATCGACGTCCTTGAGCCCCTCGGCCATGTCGTCGTAAATCTCACAGCCAAACTCACGGAACTGCTGCGGCACCAGAGTGGGCGGGCCGACAAGGCGCACGCGGTTTTCCATCTTGCCCAGCAGGATCAGGTTCGAGCGCGCGACGCGTGAGTGGGTGACATCGCCGCAAATCGCGATGTTGAGGCGATGCAGCCGCCCCTTGGCGCGGCGGATCGTCAGGGCATCGAGCAGGGCCTGCGTCGGGTGTTCGTGTTTGCCGTCGCCTGCGTTCAGCACGGCGCAGTTGACCTTTTGCGACAAAAGATCGACCGCCCCGGAATGCGGGTGCCGCACCACCAGAAGGTCGGGATGCATGGCGTTGAGCGTCAGGGCGGTGTCGATCAGGGTCTCGCCCTTCTTGATCGAGCTGGCCTGCATCGACATGTTCATCACATCCGCGCCAAGCCGTTTGCCCGCCAGTTCGAAAGACGACTGGGTCCGCGTCGAGTTCTCGAAGAACATGTTGATCTGGGTGAGCCCCCGAAGCGCGTCGGCGTGTTTTTCCGACTGCCGGTTCAGATCGACATAACGCTCTGCCACGTCGAGCACGGCTGTGATCTCGTCGGGGTGAAGCGGCTCGATCCCCAAAAGGTGTTTTTGCCGGAATGCCATGGTGCCCCCTTCTGGTATCTTTGACCCGCTTATAGAAAGCTGCGCCGGAGCGGGCAATGCGCGTTATCGTGCTCACGAGTGATTTACCTCTGCGGGTCCCGCCTGTAGCTTGGCCTCATGGAGACTCAGATCGACTATTGGCAGGCGCACGCTCTGTTGGAGTGGCAGGTGGACCTCGGCGTGACCGAGGCCATCATGGATGCGCCGGTCAATCGCTATGAATTGCCAGATCACAAGCCGAAATCCGCGAAGGCGCAGGCTGCCAGACAGGCCGGGCAGGCTCCGGTCAATCCGGGGCCGAAACCCTCGCGTGCTGAAGAGGGTATCGAGATCGCATCCCGGCTTGCAAAGGGCGCGACCTCTCTGGAGGCTCTGCGGGAGGCGCTGGCGGGGTTCGAGCATTGCGATCTGAAACGCGGCGCGCGCAATCTGGTGTTCTCGGACGGCAATCCCAAGGCGCGTGTGATGATCGTCGGCGAAGCACCGGGACGGGACGAGGACATTCAGGGGAAACCGTTCGTCGGACGCTCGGGGCAGCTTCTCGACAAGATGTTCGCGGCGATCGGCATGGATCGCCACTCACCCGACAGCGAACACGGCCTCTACATCACCAACCCGATCCCGTGGCGCCCGCCGGAGAACCGCGATCCGACGCCCGCCGAGATTGCCATGCTGAAACCGTTTCTCATCCGCCATATCGAGCTGGCCGATCCGGATGTGATCGTGCTCATGGGCAACTGGGCCTGCACCGCGTTGCTTGGCCGTGCGGGGATCACCCGGCTTCGGGGCAACTGGCAGACGGTGCTGGGCAAGCCCGCCATGCCGATGACCCATCCGGCCTATCTGTTGCGCAACCCGATTGCCAAACGCGACGCCTGGGCCGATCTCCTGGACATTCAGGCCCGGCTCAGAGGTGCATCATGATCGTCGATCCGCTGACGCTTGCGGCCTTTCTTCCCGCTGCTCTGGCGCTCAACCTGACGCCGGGGGCGGATATGATGTTTTGTCTGGCGCAAGGGCTCCGGGGCAATCGCAAGGCTGCCGTCGCCGCGAGCGCCGGGATTTCTGCGGGCTCCCTCGTCAACGTGACCCTCGCGGGGCTCGGCCTGGGGGCGTTGGTGGCCGCCAGCCCGCATCTGTTTGCAACGATCCGTTGGATCGGGGTCGCCTATCTGGTCTGGCTTGCGATCCGCACCCTGCGCAGCCCGCATGAGGTCGGAACCACGGGAAAGGCGATGAAATCCCCGGCGCGGGCGTTTCGCGAGGGGTTTTTCGTCAATGTCTCGAACCCGAAAGTGATCCTGTTCATCCTTGCTTTCATTCCGCAATTCGTCGACCCGGAACGCGGCAGTGTTCTGGCTCAATTCCTCATGTTCGGCGCGGTGATCTCGCTCGGCGGCTTTTTCATCAACGCCGCCGTCGGCTGGTTCGCCGTGGGCCTGGGCGGCGTTTTGGCACGCAGTCCGCGCGCTGAACGTCTGTTACGCTATCTTTCCGCATCCGTTTTCGGATTGCTCGCCCTGAAACTCGCCACGGAGCGCCGCGCATGAGCCGCATTGACGACAGCCTCGACTTCATTCCCGTCCGCATCGCCGTGCTGACCGTGTCAGATACGCGCACGCTTGCGGATGACAAGTCCGGCGACACTCTGGTGAAGATGATCGAAGAGGCAGGGCATAAACTCGCAGATCGCAGGGTCGTCACCGATGATCGCCCGCTGATCCGCCACACGCTTCAGGCGTGGATCGAGGACAAGGGCGTCGATGTTGTGATCTCCACAGGCGGCACCGGGCTGACCGGGCGCGATGTCACCGTTGAGGCGCATCGTGATGTCTATGAAAAAGAAATCGACGCTTTCGGCACGGTCTTCACAATTGTGTCCATGCAGAAAATTGGCACCTCCGCCATTCAGTCGCGCGCCACAGGCGGCGTTGCCGGTGGCACCTATCTCTTTGCGCTTCCGGGCTCTACAGGGGCCTGCAAGGATGCGTGGAACGAGATTCTGAAGTTCCAGCTCGATTATCGCCATCGCCCCTGCAATTTCGTGGAAATCTTCCCGCGGCTCGAAGAGCACAAACGCCGTAAGTGACCAACATTCCCGTGAGGTGACGAAAAAGCGCGTCGGGTTTTCCAATTCCCAACGTATGATGTCCATTCACAGGTGCGACAGTTTCGTCCGCTTTCCAGAACCACAGCCAGGCCAGCCAAGGGTTTCCCTGAATGCGATTTCTCCGCCGTTCCCTGATCGGACTTTTCCTCACAGCCGCCACGCTCGCTCTGCTCGCAGGGGCCGGATATAAGGTCAGCTCCGCACTCGAGGCGCGCCGCGCCGCCGAGGCCATGCCGCCGCAGGCCCGTGAGCGGCAGTTCGCAGTCAATGTCACCGAGGTGCGCCCGGAGCGCATCGTGCCGGTGTTGACGAGCTATGGCGAAGTGTCCGCGCGGCGCAGTCTCGAACTGCGCGCGCCGGAGGCCGGGCGGATTGTGGACCTCTCCGAGGCGTTCGAGGAAGGCGGCGTGGTCAAGGCCGGTGACGTGATCCTGAAAATCGACACGGCGGATGCCGAGGCGGCGGTGCGGGTGTCGGAGGCCGATCTGCTGGAGGCCGAGGCCGATCTGCGCGAGGCCGAACGTGCCAAAGACATCGCCGCAGACGATCTCGCGGCGGCTCAGGCGCAGCTCGATCTGCGCAAGGCCGCGCTCGACCGGCAACAGGGGCTGTTCGACCGTGGGGTCGGTTCCGCGGCCTCGCTTGAAGAGGCCGCACTGTCGCATGCCGCTGCGGGACAATCCGTGCTGTCGAAACGTCAGGCGCTTGCCGACAAGGAAGCCGCTGTGGACAGTGCCAGAACCGCCGTGCTGCGGGCGGAGATCGACCTCGACGAGGTGAAGCGCACGCTTGAGGACATGACGGTTACGGCGGCGTTCGACGGGGTGCTGAGCGATGTGTCCGGCGCGCTGGGCACGCTTTTGAGCAACAACGAACAATTCGCGACCCTGATTGCGCCGGAGGAGCTGGAGGTCGCGTTCCGCATTTCCACCGAACAATATGCCCGTCTGGTTCAGGATCGGGGCGCGTTGCCGCAGATGGAGGTCACGGTGACGCTCGACGTGGCGGGGCTTGCGCTGTCGGCCAAGGGGCAGGTGGTGCGCGAAAGCGCCGCCGTAGCAACGGGGCAGAGCGGGCGCACGCTTTACGCCCGTCTCGAAGAGGCACCGGGGTTTCGGCCCGGCGATTTCGTCACGGTTCAGCTCGAGGAGCCTGAACTTTCCGACGTGGCGCTTGTGCCCGCGACTGCCGTGGCGGCGAACGAGACCGTTCTGGCCGTCACGGAGCAGAGCCGCCTGGAGGAGATCCCGGGGCCGGTGCTGCGGCGGCAGGGCGATCATGTGATCATCGGCGCGGAGGCGCTCGCCGGGCGTCAGATCGTGGCCGAACGCACCCCGCTTCTGGGGGCGGGAATCCGGGTCAAGGTGAATGGCGCGGACCCCTCCGCCGCAGGGGCTGGCGTGGAGATGGTCGCGTTGAGCGACGAACGCCGCGCCGCGCTGATCGCATTCGTATCGGGCAACACGAAGATGCCCGAAGAGATGCGCACGCGCGTGCTGGAACAGCTCGCGGCCGAAAAAGTGCCTGCCGATCTTCTGGAGCGGCTTGAACAGCGGATGGGGAGCTGAGCCCCATGAGTGCGCGCAGCCTTGTGAATGCCAGGGGCCTCCTGTCCTATTTCACCCGCCACCGGACGGCGGCGAACCTCGTGCTGGTGCTGCTTCTGGCGGCGGGGCTTGCCTCCCTGCCGAAGATGCGGTCGCAGTTCTTCCCGGATGTGGTGGTCGACACCGTGCGGGTCTCCGTCGCCTGGGAGGGCGCGGGGCCGGAGGATGTCGACAGCGCCATCGTGCAGTTGCTCGAGCCGACGCTGATCGCGGTCGAGGGCGTGCTGGAAAGCAGCGCCACCTCGATCGAGGGGCGGGGCAACATCACGCTGGAATTCGAACCGGGCTGGGATATCCAGCGCGCTGCCGACGATGTGAACGCCGCCCTCGACACCGTGACCGACCTGCCCGAGGGCGCGGACGATCCGGTGGTGCAATGGGGCGGTTGGACCGACAGCGTGACGGATGTGGCGATCACCGGCCCGGTGGGGCTGGACCAATTGGCTCGGTTTGCCGATGAACTCGTGGCGCGGCTCTTTGCCAAGGGCGTGACGCGGACGACGATTTCCGGGGTCGCGGCGCCCGAGACCATCGTCGAAGTGCCGACCCTGAGCCTGATCGAACACGACATTTCCATGGCGGAGATCGCCAGCGCGATTGCCGCCGAGGCGGACACCAGTCCTGCGGGCAGCGTTGGCTCCGGTGGCGCACGGGTGCGTGCGGGCGTGGAAAAGCGCGATGCGGCGGATATCGCGGGGATCGTGCTGCGGACCAATGACGACGGTTCGAAACTGACCATCGGCGACGTGGCGCAGATTCGCGTCGAGGGCGTGGATCGCAAAGAGGCGTTCTTCGTCGGCGACAATCCGGCGGTCTCGGTGCAGGTCGCGCGGTCGGATCAGGGCGATTCCATTGAGATTCAGGGCATCGTCGAGGATGTCACCGCCGAAATGGTCTCGACCCTGCCCGAAGGTGTGAGCCTCGATCTTTACCGCACCCGGGCAGAGTCGATCCAGGCGCGGCTCGATCTCTTGCTGTCGAACGGGGCGATGGGACTTGGGCTTGTCCTCGTGCTGCTGTTCCTGTTCCTGAACGCGCGCACCGCGATCTGGGTGGCGGCGGGGATTCCGGTGGCGATGCTGTCTGCGATTGCGCTGATGTATGCCGCCGGCATCACCATCAACATGATTTCGCTGTTCGCGCTGATCATCACGCTGGGCATCGTGGTCGATGACGCCATCGTCGTGGGTGAACATGCCGATTTTCGCGTCAGGCGGCTGGGCGAGAGCGCTGTCGAAGCCTCGGAGAATGCGGCGAAGCGGATGTTCGCGCCGGTGTTTTCCTCGACCATCACCACGATCATCGCCTTTCTCGGGCTGACGGCCATTTCGGGCCGGTTCGGGGACATGATCTCCGACATTCCCTTCACGGTCATCGTGGTGCTGATTGCGTCCCTGATGGAATGTTTCATCATCCTGCCCAATCACCTCAGCCATTCTTTGGCGGCCCATGCGAAAACCCATTGGTACGACTGGCCGTCACGGCAGGTCGACAAAGGGTTTCGGGTGTTCCGCGAACGGCTGTTCCGGCCAGTGGTCACCTGGTCGATTCGTCTGCGCTATCCGGTGGTGGCCATGGGCATTCTCCTGTTGATGACACAAGTGTCGCTTTTGATCTCGGGACAGGTGCAATGGCGTTTCTTCAACTCCCCGGAGCAGCCGGTGATCAGCGGCAATATCGCCATGGCTCCGACCGCCGTGCGTAGCGACACGCTGGCGATGTTGCAGGAATTGCAGCGGGCGACCGATGCGGTCGCGGCGCGTTACGAAGAGGACTACGGCACCAACCCGCTGGCCTATGCGGTGGCGCAGATCGGATCGAACGCCGGGCGGGGCCTGTCGGGGACGAGCACCAAGGAAGATTATCAACTGGGCGGCATCACCATCGAACTGATCGACGCCGATCTGCGGCCCTATTCTTCCGTGGCCTTCGTCACCGATCTTCAGGAAGAGGTGGTCAACCATCCGCTTGCCGAAACCGTGTCCTTCCGGCGCGGGCGGTTCGGACCGGGGGGCGATGCCATCGACGTCGATCTCTATGGTGCGGATTCGGTGACGCTCAAGGCGGCGGCCGAGGCACTCAAGCTGCGGCTTGGGCAATTCGCGGAGGTCTCGGCGCTTGAGGACAACCTGTCCTACGACAAGGAGGAGATGGTTCTCGAACTGACGCCGCAGGGTGAGGCACTCGGTTTCAACATCAACGATCTGGGCAGCGTTCTGGCCCATCGTCTCGGCGGGATCGAGGCGGCGACCTATCCTTCGGGCATCCGCACGGCAACGATTCAGGTGGAGCTGCCGGAAGAAGACCTGACCGCCGATTTCCTGAGCCGGACCCGGATGCGCACGGCGTCTGGCGCCTATGTGCCGTTGTCGGACATCGTGACGGTGACGCGCACGACCGGATTTTCGACCATCCGGCGCGAAAACGGGCTTCGGATCATTTCCGTCACCGGCGACATGAGCGAGGACAACGCCGCGCGCGCCAGTGAAATTCAGGACGAGATCACCAATGAGATCCTGCCGGAGATCGACGAAACCTTCGGCGTGACCCATCGGATTTCCGGCCTCTCGGAACAGGAAAACCGCTTTCTCTCCGATGCGGTTCTGGGGCTCGCCGGGGTGCTTCTGGGCATTTACCTGACGCTCGCATGGATTTTCTCGAGCTGGACGCGCCCCGTGGTGGTGATGTCGGTCATTCCCTTCGGGTTGATCGGGGCGATTCATGGCCATGCGATCTGGGATGTGCCGCTGTCGATGTTCTCCGTCGTCGGCCTCATCGGCATGACCGGGATCATCATCAACGACTCGATCGTTCTGGTGTCGACCGTGGACGAATATGCCTATGAGCGCGGTCTCGTGCCCGCGATGATCGACGCGGCGGTGGACCGGTTGCGGCCCGTGATGCTGACCACGCTGACCACGGTTCTGGGGCTTGCTCCCTTGCTCTACGAGACCTCCGCCGATGCGCAGTTTCTCAAGCCGACGGTGATCACGCTGGCTTACGGGTTGGGCTTTGGCATGGTCATCGTTCTGGTGATGGTGCCCGCCATCCTGGCGATGCAGCTCGATGTCGGGCGGCAGGTGGCGGCGTTTCGCCGTGGCCTGCGCCATCCCAAACGCAGCGGTGTGGTGGGTAAGGTCCTGATCGGTGCAACTGCGTTTGCCGTATTGTGGTTCGCGCTGACCGTCGGGCCTGTGGTCCTGCCCGGCATGCTGCCCGCGCTCTTTGACGTCACGGGATTTGCCGCCGCACTTGGGCTGTTCCTTCTGGGGCTCCTGGTGGTGTTCTCGGCGATCTATGCGGTTCTTGCCGTGACATCCCACCGCGGACATGAGGTCGCTTGAGACCGTCGCGGGCTCAGTTCCCGGAGCAGCCCTGCGCCTCATAGGCGCTGCCACGGCCGATCACGGTGATTGTCAGTTGCGAGCGGTCGATGAAGAAGGGCTGGGCATCCGAGGGCACGAGATCGCTTTCGACCTGGACCTTGCCGCCGGTCCGGGCAAGCTCGGCTTCCGACACCCAGACGGAGCGGTCGGGATGTTCGATCACCGCGACCTCGTAGGGGCCAAGCTCCGGGACAGACATATCGACGGACACGCGCATGCCATCGGAGATCGGCGCCGCCTTGCAGGTGGCGTTGATGACGCGTTTCGGCTGATCGGCCAGAGCGCTTTCGATTTCGGCGCGCGCACCGTTCGGCCCCCCGGGCGTGAGTGTCGCGTCGAGCGTGGCCTGAAGCGGCATGCAGATGTCCTTGCACACGCCAAGATCCATCGTGCCCGACAGGCGAATGTCGCCATTTCCTTCGGGGATCAGCTCGATCGGCAGGATCAGTTCATGCTCATAGCCCAGATACCACATGCCATTCTCGGAAAAGAGTTCGGGCACCGGCCAGTGCAAATCCATCCGGGCAAGGTTCTCGGACCCGCTCAGTTCGAATGTCGGCGGAATGCCGGTCTCGCCTGGGGTGCGCCAGTAGGTATGCCAGCCCGGGGCAAGCTGCACCCGGATCGCGGCCATGCGGTGACCGTTGTCCATCTGCCATCCGGGCAGAATGTCGATCCGGGCCATATCCGCCGGGTCCTGCGCCAGGGCAGGAGCGGTCAGACCAAGGAAGAGGGCGGAGGCGAGAGGGGCAAGGGATCGGATCATATGTCCGATATAGGCAGGCAGGGGCGTGCCGCAAACTCACATTTGGACGATCCCGGTGTGATCGCGCATCTGTGTTGCCGCAGGAGCGCGACTGGGGCAGTGAAATCGTCGCTTTCGTCGCGCGAAGCCTTGCACCCCGGCGCGTCATGCGGTGAGGTGGGGGCATGAAAGCTCAATCGTCTGACCTCACCGGAAAACTTCTCATCGCGATGCCCGGCATCGGCGACCCGCGTTTCGACGGCGCGGTGGTGTTCATGTGTGCGCATTCCGAGGAAGGCGCGATGGGGCTGATGATCAACAAGGTGTCGCAGGAAATTTCCGTCTCCGATGTGTTTTCCCAGCTCGAGATTCGCGCTACCCCGGATATGCGCCCCCTGCCGGTGCATTTCGGCGGACCGGTCGAGGTGGGGCGGGGATTCGTGCTGCACAGCACGGATTACGACGCCGATCACGCCTCGATGGACGTGGGGCCGGGCTATGCCATGACCGCCTCGCGCGAGATTCTGCGCGACATGGCGCGCGGGGACGGGCCGGCCGAGCGGCTCTTGTGCCTCGGCTATGCCGGTTGGGGGCCGGGGCAGCTCGAGGGCGAGATCGGGCAAAACGGCTGGCTCAGCTGCGATGCGACGACTGAGATCGTGTTCCATACGCCCGATGCTCAGAAATGGCAGGCTGCGCTCCTGTCGCTGGGGGTGAGCCCGGCGCTTTTGTCGGCGGATGCCGGGCGGGCGTGACGCAGCGTTCGGGTTGGGCCTGCGATCCGGCTTCGCTACTCTGAGGACCAAGTTGCAGAACCGTCTGCGCCTGACGAGGAGACAGCCATGACCTATCGCGCCCCGGTTTCGGATTATCAGTTCATTTTCGACCAGATCGTCGATTTCACGGCTGTGCTCGACAGCAGCCCCTTCGAAGAGGTCGACGCGGACACGGTCTCGGCGATTCTCGAAGAGGCGGGCAAGCTTGCGAGCGATGTGATCGCACCGCTGGATCGCGGTGGCGATCTGACGCCTGCCGCGCTTGTGGATGGGGTGGTCAGGACCTCGCCGGGCTTTGCCGCGGCCCATGGCCAGATCGCGGAGGGCGGCTGGATCGGTATGCTGGCGCAGCCGGAGAATGGCGGGATGGGGCTGCCGCTGAGCGTGGCGACGGCGATCAACGAGATGATGTCGGGCGGCTGCCTGTCGCTGTCGTTGCAACCGCTGATGACGCAGGGCCAGATCGAGGCGCTGGAGCATCACGCCTCCGATGCGATCAAGGAGCTTTATATCCCGAAACTCATCTCCGGCGAATGGACCGGCACGATGAACCTGACGGAGCCGGGGGCCGGTTCGGATGTCGGCGCGCTTCGGACCAAAGCGGAACGCAACGACGATGGCTCCTATGCCATCACCGGCCAGAAGATTTTCATCACCTGGGGCGATAACGATTTCTCTGACAACGTCTGTCACCTGGTGCTGGCGCGCCTGCCCGACGGGGGGGCGGGGACGAAGGGCATTTCGCTCTTCATGGTGCCGAAGATGATCCCGGATGCCGAGGGCAATCCCGGCGCGGCCAACAGCCTCAAGGTTGTGAGCCTCGAGCACAAGCTGGGCATTCATGGCTCTCCGACCTGTGTGATGCAATATGACGGTGCGACCGGCTGGCTCGTGGGCGAAGAGCATCAGGGCATGAAATGCATGTTCACCATGATGAACAATGCACGCCTCGGTGTGGGCGTTCAGGGCGTCGGCGTGGCCGAGGCGTCGACGCAAAAGGCGCTGGCCTATGCCCAGGATCGGGTGCAGGGCAAATCGCCCATCGGCACGGAAAACGGCACGATCATCGACCATGCCGACGTGCGCCGGATGCTGGCCCATATGCGCGCGGACACCTTTGTGGCGCGCTCGATTGCGCTGGCCTGCGGTGTGGCGCTCGATCTCGGGCGCACCGACCCGGAGCAACAGGCGCGTGGCGCCTTCCTGATCCCGATTGCCAAGGCCTTCTCCACCGACATCGGCCATGAAGTGGCCCAGCTCGGCGTGCAGGTGCATGGCGGTATGGGCTATATCGAGGAAACCGGAGCGGCACAGTATGCCCGCGATGCCCGGATTACCTCGATCTATGAGGGCACCAACGGTATTCAGGCGATGGACCTTGTCGGCCGCAAGCTGATGGACGGCGGCGAGGCCGGGTTCGCCATTTTGGACGAGATCGAGAGCTTTGCCGAGGCGGCGCGGGCGACCCTGCCGAAACGGGCGATTGCCGTCTGGAATGCCGCCGAGACCCTGCGCGAAGGCATGGAGGCGATGCTCGCCCTGCCGATGAACGACCGGTTTGGCGGTGCCGTGCCCTTCCTGCGCGCCTTTGCGCGGGTGTTGGGCGGGCATTATCACCTCAAGGCGGCGATTGCCGAAGGCGGTGAGGGGCCGCGTTCGCGTCTTGCAGCTTTTTACATCAAACGTATGCTGCCGGAACACGCGGCCCTGTTGGCGCAGGTGCGCCTTGGGGCCGCGGATATTTACGCCCTGAGCCCAGAGGACCTGACCGCCTGATGACTGCCCCGATCCGCACGCCCTTCGAGCCTCCCGAGATCGGGGGCGTGGTGGAGATCGCCGAAGGCGTTCTTTGGTCGCGCATGCCGCTCCCGGTGCCGCTGGCGCATGTGAATGTGTACGCTTTCGATGAGGGCGACGGTTGGACCATCGTCGATACGGGTGTCGATACGGGGAAGTCCCGCGCGCTCTGGCAGGCGCTGATCGAGGGGCCGATGGGCGGCAAACCGATCCGTCGGGTGATCGTGACGCATCACCATCTCGATCACGTTGGCCTTGCCGGGTGGTTCGTGACGGAGCATGGCGCGGAGCTTGTGACAACGCGGACCTCTTACCTGATGGCGCGGATGTTGCAGCTCGATGTGCAGGAGGCGCCGACGCCGGAGATGCTCGCGTTTTGGCGCTCCTGTGGCATGAGCCCGGAGATTTATGAGAAACGCCTCACCGAGCGCCCGTTCAATACTGCCGATGCGGTGCACCCCTTGCCGCTGGGCTATACGCGGATTGTCGACGGGCAGGAGATCGAGCTCGGCGGGCGCCTCTGGACCGTACGCATGGGGGACGGCCATGCGCCGGAGCACGGGACCTTTTGGTCCGGCGACGGGGAACTGGTGATCGGAGGCGATCAGCTTCTCGGCTCGATCTCTCCCAATCTCGGGGTTTCCGCCACCGAGCCGATGGCCGATCCGGTGGGCGATTGGCTGCGGTCCTGCGAAAAATTCGTGCCGCATGCCCGCGACAGTCAGTTGATCCTGACCGGGCACAAACTGCCCTACACCGGGCTGCCCGCACGGCTTCGGCATCTGATCGACAATCACCGCCATGCGCTCGAACGCTTGCGTGAAGTGCTGCATGAACCGCGCACGGCCTGCGACTGTTTCGACGTGCTGTTCAAACGGCCGATCAAGGAGGGCGAATATGGCCTTGCGATGGTCGAGGCCATGGCGCATTGCCGTCATCTCGAGCGGCGCGGCCTTATCACTGGACGAGAGCGGGAGGATGGTGCGATCCTGTGGCAAACAGGAGAGTGAGCATGTCCCAGGGGGATCAGATCCGCACCACCGCCGAGGCGCATGAAGACGCCGCTTTGCCACAGGCTCGGGTGGCCCATGCCGACCCCGGTGCCTGCACCGCCGAACAGAAACCTCTGCCCGAAGCGGTGGCGCGCAAGCCGCTTGAGGAAAAAAGCCCCGCAGAATGGGCCTATGAGCGCCTTATTCTCTATATCCAGAATTTCGAAGAACAGCTCGACAGCGAACATGAGATCGCCATGGGGTTTGCCGGTTCCGACACCGGGGTGCTCCGGATCGAGGGCATCGGCTTTTTCGACCCGGATATCGTGACGTTTTACGGGATGGACGAGGAGGGGACCAGGACCCAGCTCATCCAGCATGTCACCCAGCTCAACGTCATGTTGCAGGCCATGCCGAAACAGACGGAAGACGCGACGCCCGCGCGGATCGGTTTTCGCCTTGCCGCCGACCTGGAACAGGAACTGAACGAGGAACGTCCTGACGGGTGACAGGCGATGACGAGTCATCTACCGTGGCGGAAGGCATATAAGGGAGGAACCGCAGAATGTCTGAGCACAAGCATGGGGATATGGATATTTCCGTTCAGGAGAAAACCTTTGAAGGTTTTGTGAAATGGGCCACCTGGGTCGCGGGTGTGTCCGTTTTTGTTTTGATCATCCTCGCGGTTTTCAATAGTTAACCCCCGTAAGCGTTTCACAAAGGACCGGAGCCCCAAATCGTGTCGTTTCTGTATCGAGCCGTCGGGCTCCTGTCCCTTCTTGTGCTGACCGCCTGCGGGGCGGCCGAACCGAAATGGGCGCCTGACGCCGATGTGGCGCGGTCGCATTACGTGCATGGCGCACCTTATCAACTGACGCTGTTCACCGTGATCAGCAATCGCACAGGCGGCGGCGGGCACAGCGCGCTGATGGTCAATGCCCCGTCCGAGCGGGTGATCTTCGATCCGGCGGGGACCTTTTATCACCCGCATCTGCCGGAACGGAACGATGTGCACTACGGCATGTCCGACGCGGCGGTGGAGTTCTACATCGACTATCACGCCCGCATCACCTGGCATGTGGTGGAACAGACCATCACGGTGAGCCCCGAGGTCGCGACACTGGCGCTGGCCAAGGTTCAGTCCTACGGTGCCGTGCCCAAGGCGATGTGTGCCACCAGCGTGTCGAGCATTCTCGGTGATCTGCCGGGCTTCGAGCGCGCGCCGCAAACCATGTCGCCGAAGAAGCTCATGCAATGGTTCGGGGAGCAGCCGGGGGTGAGTGAGCGCAAGATCTACGATGACAGCCCTGATGAGAACGGCCAGCTCATTCAGGCTCCGCCGCTGCTTCTGCATCACAGCGGCAGTTCCTGATCGGGGGGGCGGTCAGCCGATTACCGCGCCGAGGCCGAAGAACAGGCCCAGACCGGTGATGATCGCCCAGAGCACGTTTTTCGTCCAGACGCCCACAAGGATCGTCGCCGCCGCGCAAAAGAGGCGCAGCGGATCCATGTCCGCCTTGGCGCCCAGAAGCATGGGCGCGACCACGGCGGGCAGAACCGCGACGGGTGTATAGCGCAACAGGCGCAACAGCCATGCGGGCAGCGGACGGTCGCCGACGAGGCCGAGGAAGGAAAACCGGATCAGGAAGGTGCCAATGGCCATTCCGACGATGATGATCCAGATTTGCGTGCTGCTCGCTTCGATCATGCCGCGGCCTTTCTCTTGTCCATCCATATCTCGACCCGCGCGCCCACCACCAGTGCGGCGGCAGCGGCGACCAGAAGCCCGGTGCCATAGGGCATGAACCCGAGGATCAGCACCAGAACGACGGAGGTCAGCGCCGAGGCGACATGCGCGAGCGTCTTGAGCATCGGGGCCACCACCGCCAGGAACGTCACGGGCACGGCGAAATCGACGCCGATGTCGGTCGGGATTTTCTCCCCCAGAAGCGCCCCGGCGAGCGTCATGGCATACCAGGCAATGGCAATCGGGATTGCTGAGCCGAAGAAATAGCCGGTCTTTTCCGAAAGGCTCAGGTCCGGCTCTTTCTCGAACTTGATCGTAGACAGCGCATAGGGCTGATCGTAGAGCATGTAGGAGGCAAAAGCGCGGGTCAGCAGAGACGACTTGCCCAGATGCGGCGTGATCGAAGCCGAATACATGCCCATCCGCAGGTTCACCGCCAGTGCCGTGGCGAGAACGATCAGCGTCGGTGCGTTCTCCGTCATGAGTTGTAATGCGGCAAGTTGGGCCGAGCCCGCGATGACGAGAATCGAAAACCCCATGACTTCAACGACATTGAGGCCCGCCTGGGTGGCAATGGCACCAAAGATCGCGGCGAAGGGCCAGATCACGATGTGAAACGGCAGCCCGTCCTTGGCGCCTTTGAGAAATTGCTGGGCAGCAGGGGAAAGCGACATGGGACTCCGGGGAAACGTCAGGAAGCAAGCTCGCGTACCCTACGATAAGACAGTGACACTTACCAATGTCGATTTGCGAAAGCGGGGTATGCGCAAGCGAAGCGGATCAGTCGAAAGTGCCGGTCACGCGGCCCAGCAACATGAACCCGCGCGCGGTGCGGGTGTCGGTCAGAGCGGCGATTTCTTCATCCGTGGCGGAGTGTTCGAACTCGGCGAAGGTCTTGTCGAACTTGCGCAGGAAATGGTGCACCGCATCGCGGAAGATCGCGTCCTGTTTCATTCGCGCAGAGGCCAGAGCCAGAGACGACCGGTCGCGCACGCCGCCAAGCGGGGCGACGGCATGGCCGCGCTCGCCCTTGGCGAACCGGCGCCAGACTTCGGGCTTGGCGCGGTCCGGGCGCAGATCGTCCATGTAGATACCGTCCTGCGACAGCAGCGTGAGCACGTCCTGCGCCGCATGGATGAGCTGGCTGACCTTGCGATCCGAGAGTGCTCGGCGCAGCGCCCGGAAGCCTTCCTTGTCATCGGCGGTTTCGGGGAAATTCATCGCCTTGATGAAATCCGCGACCGACAGCGGCGGCGCGAGGCTTTCCGAGGGCGTGCCGAGCGCAAGGCTCGCCTGTTCCTCGACAAGCATGGGCGCCGGGATTGCGAGCTTGTCCTCCGGCGGCGTCTGGCCGGGACGGATCGAGGTGAACATCGCCAGTGTCGATTCGGTCTTGCGTTGGGCTGCGGCGATCTCTTCGAGTTTCTTCTCGACCGTGGCGTTCGAGGTGCCACCGCCCTGACCGGAGAGATAGGACTGGCGCATGGCGGAAATCGCGGCCTGGAGCCGACGGCTTTCCTCGCGCATCGTGCGCGATGCGCGCACGGCCAGCGCGCCGACCCAGATCATCGCAATCGGCATGAAAATCGCGATCAGGATCATCACGAAACGGATCGAGGCCAAATCGTCCGGATCGGAGCCGGAGCTTGCAATCATGAAATAGCCGGATGTCAGCGCCAGCCATACCAGAGAGAGCACCGCGGCGATCATCTCCGTCGCGGTGATCCTGGGTTCTTCCTCGGGGCGCTGATAGACGCCCAGTTCGACTTTTTTGGGACCTTCGGTTGCCAAAGGGATCTCCTCGACCGCGTTTACAAATCAGATATACGCGATCTTGAGGATTTCGTAGGACTTTTCGCCGCCAGGGGTGCGCACTTCGACGCTGTCGCCTTCGTCCTTGCCGATCAGGGCGCGAGCGAGCGGAGATTTGATGTTCAGAAGACCGCGTTCGATGTCGGCTTCGTGCTCGCCGACGATCTGATAGGTCTTTTCCTCATCCGTGTCCTCGTCGACGATGGTCACCGTGGCGGCAAATTTCACCGCGCCGGAGAGGGTTTTCGGGTCAATCACATCGGTCAGCGACAGGATGCCTTCAAGCTCCTTGATCCGGCCCTCGATGAAGCTCTGTTTCTCACGCGCCGAATGGTATTCGGCATTCTCCGAGAGATCGCCAAGCTCGCGGGCTTCGGCAATGGCCTGAATGATCGCCGGGCGTTCGACGGATTTCAGGGTTTTCAGCTCGTCGTTCAGCGCGGTGTAGCCCGCGCGGGTCATGAGGATCTTTTCCATCAGGGCACTCATCTGCACGAAAAAAGCACTGCGGGGCCGTCTGGCCCCGGGTGCTCTCAGGTTTTGTCATTGTCGGACTACCTGACCCGGAACGGGGGAGCATTGCAAGGGGGCAGTGTGCGGTTTGTCGCCCTAGTGCCGGAAAATCGCCGCCCACCACATGTCTTTGCTTGGAGCGGCCTGCGACAAAGCCCCCCCGATTCTCGATGGTTCCGGTCTCGCAAGCCGTCCGTATTGCAGGCAGTTTTCGGAGGGAGGTTAACGCGTGTCGCATTTTTTGCCTTCCGGCGAGTTTTTCTGCGTCGTGGGGCCTTCCGGACGTTACGAAATCGTGTCGCGCAAATTGACCAGACCTCACATCGGGGTTACTTAGGCCTTCAATCACCGCCTGAGCCAGGGAGAACAAAGATGTCAGCAATCGAGCGTGAGGCGATGGAATATGACGTTGTGATCGTTGGGGCAGGGCCTGCCGGCCTGTCCGCTGCGATCCGTTTGAAGCAACTGGATGCCGATCTGAGCGTCGTCGTGTTGGAAAAAGGCTCCGAAGTTGGCGCACATATTCTCTCCGGCGCGGTGCTCGATCCGGTGGGGCTGAACGCTTTGATTCCGGATTGGAAAGAGCGTGGCGCGCCGATCACCACTGAGGTGAAGGAAGATCATTTCCATGTGTTGGGCGAAGCCGGTTCGATCCGCATCCCGAACTTCCCTCTGCCGCCTCTGATGTCGAACCACGGCAAATACATCGTGTCGATGGGCAATGTTTGCCGCTGGATGGCGGAGCAGGCTGAGGAACTGGGCGTCGAGATTTTCCCGGGCATGGCGTGCTCTGAGCTGGTTTATGGTGACAATGGCGAGGTCAAAGGCGTCGTTGCCGGTGTTTTCGGGCTTGAGGCCGACGGCACCATCGGGCCGGACACCGAGCCGGGGATGGAGTTGCACGGCAAATACGTGCTGATTTCCGAGGGCGTGCGCGGATCTCTGGCGAAAGAGATCATCGCGAAATACGACCTGCAAAAAGGCCGCGACGTGCAGAAATTCGGTCTCGGCATGAAAGAGATCTGGGAGATCGACCCCGAGAAGCACCGCGAAGGCAAGGTCTGGCACTCGATGGGCTGGCCTCTGGGGTCGAACGCGGGTGGTGGTGGCTTTGTCTACCACGCGGAAAACAATCAGCTTTATCTGGGGTTCGTGGTGCACCTGAACTACAAGAACCCCTACCTCTTCCCCTATATGGAATTCCAGCGCTTCAAACAGCACCCGCTGGTGAAGGAGCTTTTGGAGGGCGGCAAACGCGTCGCTTACGGCGCGCGCGCGATCTCCGAAGGCGGCTATCAGTCGATGCCGAAAGCGGTGTTTCCGGGTGGCGCTTTGCTCGGCTGTTCCGTCGGCCTCGTCAACGTGCCGCGGATCAAGGGCAACCACAACGCGATGCTGTCGGGCAAAGCGGCGGCGGAGCATGCCTTTGCCGCCATTCAAGAGGGGCGCTCCGGCGACACGCTTGAAGGCTACGAGACCGAATTGCGGACCGGTGCGGTCGGCAAGGATCTGAAGCGTGTGCGCAACGTCAAACCGCTATGGTCGAAGTTCGGCCTCACCGCGTCGCTGGCCTTGGGTGGCTTCGACATGTGGACCAACCAACTCTTTGGCGTGTCGCTGTTCGGCACGGTGAAACACGGCAAGACCGACGCGCAATCGACCGGCAAGGTGGCGAAGTTCAAGCCGATCGACTATCCGAAACCCGATGGTGTGATCTCGTTCGACCGGCTCACCAACGTGTCCTTCGCGGCGACGAACCACGAGGAAAGTCAGCCCTGTCACCTGAAACTCAAGGACCCGCAGGTGGCCATCGACGTCGATTACAAGGAATTCGGCGGTCCGTCGCAGCGCTATTGCCCGGCGGGCGTCTACGAATATCTGACGCCCGAAGGAGAAGAGCCGAAGTTCGTGATCAACTTCCAGAACTGCGTGCACTGCAAGACCTGCGACATCAAGGAAACCAGCCAGAACATCACCTGGACGGTGCCCCAAGGCGGCGACGGCCCGAACTATCCGAACATGTAAGCCTCTCACGGCAACGTGTTTTTAAACAATGAGACGGGGGCCAGCACGGCTCCCGTTTGCGTTGCGGTGGGGCGGTTAGGGCGATACTCTCTGCGGGACGAAGCATAAGGGAGACGACAGGTGACAGATCGCGCCGGACGCATGATTTCCGCCCTCACCGCCATGGGGCTTTTGTTCGGAAGCGTGGCCCTGCCATCTCCGGGTCTCGCCGATGCCGGCCCCTATCTGGCCGCGCGGCAAGCGACCATGGACCGCACCTTTCCTGAGCTTGCCGTCTACGCGACGCGGGCGCTGGCGGGGGACCCGGACAATCCGGTGCTGCTCGAATCCGTGATTTCCTCCCGGATTTCCATGGGCGATTTCGATGCGGTGAAAGGCTATGCCAGTCTGCTCAAACAAATCGAGCCCGACAACCAGATCGCGGCCATGGCGCATCTGACCCTTCTGGCGCGGAGCGGCGATTACGAAGGCCTGGTGGCTGCGCTTGACGAAGGGGAAAGCATCAGCGCCGTGGTCGACGGGCTCATGCGCGCCTGGGCGCATGTCGGGTTGGGCAATATGTCCGGGGCGCTTGATCTCTTCGATCAGGGGGCCGGTATGGGGCAGGGGTTCGAGAATTTCGGCGCCTATAACAAAGGGCTCGCGCTCGCATTGGTCGGCGATTACGAAGGCGCGCTTGCGACCCTGTCGCAGCCGAATATGCCGCAAAGCCGGTTTTCCGTGATCGCGCGGATGGAAATCCTCAGCCAGCTCGAACGCAATGAAGAAGCGCTGGCACTTTTGAATGACAGCTTCGGCGAGGGGCCTTTGGACCTCGAACTGGAACACCTGCGCGAGGCTTTGGCGGAGGGCGAGGCCGTGCCCTTCGACGTCGTGCACAGCGCGCGTGACGGCATTGCGGATGTGTTCTTCGCGGTGGCCTCTGCGCTCGATGGCGGTCTGGATGATGCCTATACGCTGCTCTATGCGCGGATCGCCGAGGCGTTGCGCCCGGAGGAGGCGAGCTATGTGCTGAGCGTGGCGACGCTTCTGGAGCGGTTGGAGAATTACGACCTTGCGAACCAGGCACTGGATCGGATTCCGGCGGACGATCCGGCCTTTCCGGTCGCCAGTCTTGCCCGCGCCGAGGCACTCAGATCGTCGGGCAAGACCGAGGCTTCGCTTGAGGTCTTGCGGCAACTGGCGAAATCCCACCCGGAACTGGACGAGGCGCATACCGCTCTGGGCGATGCGCTGCGGCGTCAGGAAGATTATAGCGATGCGGTGAAAGCCTATTCCGTTGTGATCGACCGTCACCAGCCACCGACCCGCGGGCAATGGCCGCTCTATTTCACCCGGGGGACGGCCTATGAACGCATGGGCGAATGGGACAAGGCGGAAGCCGATCTGCGGCAGGCTCTGGCGCTGGAACCGGATCAGCCGCGTGTGCTGAACTATCTCGGGTACTCCTATCTCGAGATGAAAACCAATCTCGACGAGGCCATGGAGATGATCCGTAAGGCGGTCGAGGCGCGCCCCGAGGACGGCTATATCACCGACAGCCTGGCCTGGGGGCTCTACCGGCTGCGGCGTTACGACGAGGCGGTGGAGCCGATGGAGCGGGCGGTCGAGCTGATGCCGGTCGATCCGATCATCAACGATCACCTGGGCGATGTTTACTGGGCCGTTGGGCGCGAGCGAGAGGCGCGGTTCCAGTGGCGGCGCGCGTTGTCGTTCGAGCCGGAAGAGGACGAGGCCAATCGCATTCGCAAGAAACTCGACATCGGTCTTGACCGTGTCTTGAGCGAAGAGGGCGAAGAGCCGACACGGGGCGGCAATGACGGTTAAGGTCTTTGCGCCCGCCAAGATCAACCTGAGCCTGCATGTCTCCGGACAGCGGGAAGACGGCTATCACCTGCTCGACAGTCTGGTGGCCTTCGTCGATCTCGGCGATCAGGTCACGGCCTCTCTGGCCGTACGTTCGGAGCTGAGCGTGACCGGGCCCTTTGCCGAAGGTGTGCCGACGGACGGTAGCAATCTCGTTCTCAAGGCGGCGGAGCTTGCGGGCCTTCCGATGTCCCTGACGCTCGACAAACACCTGCCGCCTGCTTCCGGGATCGGTGGCGGATCTGCCGATGCGGCGGCCACGCTGCGCGCGGCGGCGCGGCTTGGGGCGAGTCCCGTCACCGCGGAGCGTGCGCTGGCGCTCGGTGCGGATGTCCCGGTGTGCCAGCGTTCGAAGCCGATGCGGATGCGCGGGATTGGGGATGTGCTGGAGCCGGTGACGATGCCCGCGTTGCATATGGTTCTGGTCAATCCGAAGGTCGAGGTCTCGACGCCCGAAGTGTTCAAGCGTCTGGAACGCAAGAACAATCTGGAGATGCCGGACCTGCTGCCGCGTTGGCCGGACACGCTTGCTTTCGTCGACTGGCTTTCGACCCAGCGCAACGATCTTGAGAAACCTGCGGTGAAACTCGTGCCCGAAGTGGCGGCGGCTCTGGCGGCGCTGGCCCTGACGCCCGGCGCGCTCATGGTGCGCATGTCCGGCTCAGGCGCGACCTGTTTCGGTCTTTTCGCGGATCGCTATGCGGCGGATGTGGCGGCGTTGCAACTGGCCGAAGGCAATCCGTGGTGGTGGGTCAAATCCGCCAGCACATTGCCGGGATAAGCGCTTCAGCGCGGGGCGAGCGCCTCAGCGCAGTCGCGCGACCACGTAATCGGCAATGTCGGAGAGCATCTCGACGATTTCGCCCTCGGGCAGGGCCGAAAGCACTTCCTTTGCCTTGTCCGCCCATTCGAGCGCGATCACACGGGTTTCTTCCAGAGCGTCGTGTTTGTTCAAAAGCGCGATGGCGTGTTCCAGATCGCCTTCGTCCTGCTTGCCCTTCTCGATGGTTTTCACCCAGAAGGCGCGCTCTTCCGCATCGGCCTTGGCCACCGCCTTGATCAGCGGCAGGGTCAGTTTGCGTTCGCGGAAATCGTCGCCGATATTCTTGCCGGTCTGCTCGGAGCCCCAGTAATCCAGAAGGTCGTCGACGATCTGGAAGGAAATCCCAAGCGCATCGCCGTAATCGAACAGCGCTTTCACAACCGTCTCATCGGCCCCGGCCAACACACCACCGACTTCGGTCGCGGCGGCAAAGAGCGCTGCGGTTTTGCCGCGCACTACTTGGATATAGATGGCTTCGTCGGTCTTTAGGTCTTGCGCGGCGGTCAGCTGCAGCACTTCGCCTTCGGCAATCGTTGCAGAGGCATTCGACAGGATGCGCAGCACGCGCATGTTGTCGGCATCGGTCATCAACTGGAACGACCGGGCAAAGAGATAGTCGCCGACCAGAACCGAAGATTTGTTGTCCCACAGCAGGTTGGCCGTCGGTCGCCCGCGCCGTTGCGCGCTTTCGTCGACCACATCGTCATGCAAAAGCGTGGCGGTGTGGATGAATTCGACCGTGGCCGCGAGATGGATGTGATAGGGGCCGTCATAGCCGCAGGCCTTGGCGGCTGCCAGGGTCAGCATCGGGCGAAGGCGTTTGCCCCCAGCCTCGATCAGATGCGCGGTTACCTCGGGAATGCGCGGCGCATGTTCCGACGACATCCGCTCCCGGATCAGCGCGTTGACGGCCTTGAGTTCGGGCGCCAGAGCGGCGGCCAGTCTTTCGTGCGGCTTCACGGCGGCTTTATCCAGTCCCATGGGACCTCCTCGGCTCGACAAACCTTGCGGTCTGCTCTTTAATCATCGCGATGAAACAGCTTCTGCGCACCACCGACCCCCCCCAGATCGTCTACGCCAAAGCGCTCTTGTCCGGAGAGGATATAGACTGCTTTGAAATGGACGTCCATATGAGCGTCCTCGAAGGCAGCATCGGCATTTTGCCGCGCCGCCTGATGGTGCGCGACGAGGACCTCGCGCAGGCCCGGCGCATTCTCAAGGACAACGATTTCGAGTTGGAGGATTTGTGAACGGGTCTTCTGAGTGCAGCCGCGATGCGTTTCTGGGTGGGCGGCTTCATATATTTCAACCGCGCAAAGGCTATCGCGCCGGGGTCGATCCGGTGCTTCTGGCTGCGGCCACGCCGGCGACTCCCGGTCAGTCCGTGCTGGAGCTTGGCTGCGGCGCGGGTGTCGCGTCCTTCTGTCTGGCCGCGCGCGTGGCGGGGCTGGCACTCACCGGGGTCGAGTTGCAGGGCGTCTATGCCGATCTCGCGCGCCGCAATGCCATGGAGAACGGCACGGAGATGAGCGTGTTCGAAGCCGATCTGCGTCACCTGCCCGGTGCGGTGAAAGAGCAGACTTTCGATCACGTCATCGCCAATCCGCCCTATTACGAACGCCATCGCTCGACAGCCTCCGACGATGCCGGGCGCGATGTGGCGCTCGCCGGGGCGACGCCTTTGTCGGACTGGATCGACGCGGCCACGCGCCGCCTCAAACCCAAGGGATACCTGACGATGATCCAGAAGGCCGATCGCCTGCCGGATATTATGGCCGCCTGTGATGCGCGTCTCGGATCGCTCCGTGTCCGTCCGGTTCAGCCACGTGCGGGGCGCGCGGCGGAGCTTGTGATCCTTCAGGCGCGCAAGGGCGGACGGGCTGCTTTTGTCCTGGACGCACCGCTCGTGATGCATGAGGGCGCGTCACATAAGTACGATTGCGACGATTACACCTCGCAGGTCGTCAAGATTTTGCGAGGCGGCGACGCCTTGCCGTGGGGCACCTAGATTTTGGCGATATTTCGCAAAGGCTAATATTCTGGTCACTTTGTTTCAAAACAAAGCCGTGACACGACTCGAATTCTATGCTGCACTTGTCACACAGCTTTTACATGGCTGACACACTCAGAGAGGAGAAATCATGAGCTTGACGTCCCACATCCAGGAACTGAAGAAAAAGCACCAATCCCTCTCGGAGGCCGTTGAACATGCCCAGCGTTCGCCCGGCGCCGATGGCCTTCGGATCGCAGATCTGAAGAAACAGAAACTCCGCATCAAAGAAGAAATCGCACGCCTCAGCATGGCCTGACGCGTCACATCATCCGGTCTGGCGGCTTTGATAAGCGGCCAGACCGGCTCCGGTCGTGATCAGCAACGCCGACACGATCAGCGCGGTCGAAGGTGCCGCGATTCCAGCTAAAATCAGAACCAGTGTCGACAGAAGCGGAGCCGCATAGGACGCGGTACCCAAGAGCTGAATGTTGCCGCGTTTCACGCCGATATCCCAGACATAGAACGCCGCGCCCACCGGGCCGAGTCCGAGGCCGATCATGCTGGCCCAGCCCATGCCGGTCGAGGGCCAGACGGTCTCTTCCAAAGCCAGATGCGCCAGCAGCGACAGTCCGGCGGTGGCGAGGCAATAGACCGTAACCACCATGCTCGGGATGGTGCCAAGACGCCGCGACAGGACGGAATACCCCGCCCAGGTCACGGCACAGGCCAGCGCTAGCGCATATCCAAGCCCGTGTTCGCCGGAAAAGGACGCGCCTTTGGCCACGATCAGCGCCGCTCCTGCAAAGGACAGAGCTGCGCCGAGTAGGTGCAGCGGGCGCAGCCGTTCGCCGGGCAGAAGGCCGGAAAACAGCACGATCAGCAGGGGCCACAGATAGGCGATCAACCCGGCTTCGGCGGGCGGAGCCGCTCTGAGAGCCGAGAAATAGAGGAAGTGATAGCCGAAAAGGCCGACAGTGCCGAAGGCATAGACCGAAAGCGGAATTCCCTTAAGCTCGCCCCAGCGCCCGGAAGCCGTGGTCCAGATGACCCCGATACTGCCGCCAATGCCAAAACACACCGCGTTCAGTTGAAGCGGTGGCACCTCCGAAGCGCCGACGGTGAAAAGTGCGAGCAGGGCCCAGAGCAGGACGGCGAGAAAGCCGATGGTGGTGGCGGATTGGCGTGTCATGTGGGCGATTAAGCCGGAGCGCACGGTGGCTGCAATACAAAAAGGGCCGCCCAATGGGCGACCCTGCGTCATGCGACCCTGAAACGCTCAGGTGAGATACTGTCCGCCATTGGCGGTGATGGTCGAGCCGGTGACGAACCCCGCATCGTCGGAAGCAAGGAAGACCACGCAGCGTGCGATGTCTTCCGGCTCGCCCAGACGTCCCACGGGGATCGTCGCGATGATGGCTTCGCGGACTTTTTCCGGCACGGCCATGACCATTTCGGTGGCGACATAGCCCGGGCAGATCACGTTCACGGTGATGCCCGCGCGCGCGCCTTCCTGCGCTAGCGCCTTGGTAAAGCCGATGTCACCGGCCTTGGCGGCGGAGTAGTTCGCCTGACCGAACTGGCCTTTCTGACCGTTGATCGAGCTGATGTTGATGACGCGCCCAAACTTGCGGTCACGCATGCCCGGCCACAGCGGGTGGGTCATGTTGAACACGCCCGACAGGTTGGTGTCCATAACTTGCTGCCACTGTTCGCGGGTCATCTTGTGGAACGGCGCGTCGCGGGTGATGCCCGCGTTGTTCACAAGCACGTCGATCGGACCCAGCTCGGCCTCGACCTTGGCGATACCTTCGACGCAGGCGTCGTAATCGGCCACGGACCATTTGTAGGTCTTGATGCCGGTTTCCTCGGTAAATTTCGCGGCGGCCTCGTCATTGCCCGCATAGTTGGCGGCGACGGTATAGCCCGCAGCTTGCAATGCTTTGGCGATGGCGGCGCCGATGCCGCGCGATCCGCCGGTCACAAGAGCGACTCTGGACATGATACTCCTCCTTATCAATCCTGAATTGGTAATCTTGTTATATATAATATTCTGCATTCGCAACAATATTGCTATGCGAATGCAGAAAAATCTTTGCGGATGAGGCAAAAAATCCGTCGCGGGGGCGTGCCCGCTCAGGGATCAATCGCGCTCAATGCAGACCGCAACCCCCATGCCGCCGCCGATGCAGAGCGTGGCGAGGCCTTTCTTGGCATCGCGGCGCACCATTTCGAACAGCAACGTGTTGAGGATGCGGGCCCCGGAGGCGCCGATCGGGTGACCGATGGCAATCGCGCCGCCGTTCACGTTGACGATGGCCGGATCCCAGCCCATGTCCTTGTTCACGGCACAGGCCTGCGCGGCGAAGGCTTCGTTGGCTTCGACCAGATCGAGATCACTGGCCTTCCAACCGGCTTTCGCCAGTGCCTTTTGCGACGCAAAGATCGGGCCTGCACCCATGATCGACGGGTCGAGGCCGACGGTGGCATAAGAGGCGATGCGCGCCATCGGGGCGATCCCGCGTTTCGCGGCGTTTTCGGCGGACATCAGAAGCACACCGGCGGCGCCATCGTTGATGCCGGAGGCGTTGCCCGCAGTGACAGACCCGTCCTTGTCGAAGGCCGGGCGCAGTTTCTGCATGGCCTCGATGGTGGCGCCGTGACGGATGTATTCGTCCTGATCGACCACAATGTCGCCCTTGCGGGTCTTCACTGTGAAGGGCACGATCTCATCGGAGAATTTCCCGGCCTTTTGCGCGGCTTCGGCCTTGTTCTGGGAGGCAAGGGCGAATTCGTCCTGCATTTCGCGGGAGATTTGCCATTGATTGGCGACGTTCTCGGCGGTGATCCCCATGTGGTAGCCGTTAAACGCATCCCAGAGGCCGTCCTTGATCATCGAATCGATGAATTTCATATCGCCCATCTTGTGACCGGCACGCAGGTTGGCGACATGGGGGGACATGGACATGTTTTCCTGACCGCCGGCACATACGATGTCGGCATCGCCGAGCAGGATGTGTTGGGCGGCCAAAGCAACGGTGCGCAGGCCGGAGCCACAGACCTGATTGATGCTCCAGGCGGCGGATTCGATCGGCAGACCGGCTTTGATATGGGCCTGACGGGCGGGGTTCTGGCCTTGGCCTGCGGTCAGCACCTGACCGAGAATGGTTTCCGACACTTCGGCTTTTTCAATTCCGGCTCGTTCCACGAGGGCTTCGAGCACGCAAGCGCCGAGATCGTGCGCGGGGGTGTTGGCGAAAGCACCGGAAAAGCTGCCGACGGCGGTCCGTGCTGCGGATGCGATAACGACATTGGTCATGATAATAGTCTCTCTCCCATTTTGGTTATGGGGAGATTGCCCAAAGGCCGCAATATTTGCAACAAAGTTGCTCGCTCCCCAATGAAAGCTCTATGCTGCGTCCGCAGCATTTTCAACCTTCATGGGGAGGCTGAGGCGCTTTGACGCCGATTTCAACCCGCTTTTTTGCGAATTTCGCGATTGCGCCAGACCGGGTCGATCGTTGCAGCTCCGAAATAATGCCCCTGCATGCAATCGATTCCGATTCCCGTCAGATATTCCGCATCTGCGGCGTTTTCCACGAATTCGGCGACCGTATACATGTCGAAATGCTTCGCCACGGAAACGAGGGCCTGAGTCAGCACCTGATTGTCGGGGCATGAGGCGATGCCACGGATGAACTCTCCGTCGATCTTCACCATGTCGAAATAGAAGTCCTTGAGATAGCGGAAGGCGGTGTAGCCCGCGCCGAAATCGTCCAACGCAAAGGAAATCCCCATGGCCTGGAGTTCGGACATGAAAACGGAAACCAGATCGGGGATCGCCATGGCCGAGCTTTCGGTGATTTCGAGAATCAAACGCTCCGCGATGGTCTGGTCCCTGTGCAGCCCGGTCGTCAGGGTCTCCTTCCAGCGCGGATAGCCGATGGAGCGCGCGGACATGTTGATGGCGAGGCGCAGATCCTTGTGATCGTCGAGGGCCTTGAGGCCGAGTTCGAGCGCGAGGCAGTCGAGTTGACGCCCGGTTTCCGTCGTTTCCGCCACGTCGATGAATTCCCGGGCGGGAATCACGCGACCGCTTTGGTCCAGGACAC
This sequence comes from Celeribacter ethanolicus, assembly GCF_001550095.1. Taxonomy (GTDB): domain Bacteria; phylum Pseudomonadota; class Alphaproteobacteria; order Rhodobacterales; family Rhodobacteraceae; genus Celeribacter; species Celeribacter ethanolicus. Next base: position 111,670 of record NZ_LRUC01000006.1, read on the forward strand.
GGATCAGTCCCTCGTAAAAGGCCGGTCGGTCGGGGCGCAGGGTCTGGACGATGGGTTGGTAGGCCAGCATCACCTGTTTCTTGCGAAGCGCCTCCTGAACCATTTCCATCGTGTTGCGGTCCCGGTTGGCAACCGCCACGGAGAGCGGACTTCCGAATTCATTGTCGTCATAGCCAGAATCGATCATCCCGTCACCTTGTCTCGCTTTGGTCGTGCAAGGACCACTTTCGCGCGGTTGGGATAACGGCGGGTAAATTGGCGAATTTATCTAAAAAGAACGTCAAAATAGAATTAAATTGCCAAAGCCTTGTTTGCGCGACAGGTTTCGCATGAGACGAGGAAAGCGTCGCGTGATCGCTCGGATTTTCCAAGAATTCTATCTTCTTTCTCACTGTGACGTTTGGGTCGTCTTCTTTCGCCAGGGCGTGCCAAGCGACCGATCTGAAATTTTCAGATCCGCGGCACGGATTAACCAGATCGCAATCTCGTTCTGGTCCACTGCGATCAAACCGACAGAACAGGACTGGCGATGACGCTCCAATATTCCGACGCGCATATGGCGGAAAAGGCCGACGAAGCGGCTTTCGACATCGAAGAGCTCTTTTTTTCCCGCACGGACGCGCGCGGGGTGATTGCGGCTGGCAACGAGGTGTTTCGCCGGATTTCCGGGTATTCATGGGACGAACTCGTTGGCGCTCCACACAAGATTATCCGGCATTCGGATATGCCCAAGGGCGTGTTCTACATCCTTTGGGAACGCATCAAGCAGGGGATGGCCACCGGCGCTTATGTGAAAAACCGCGCCAAGGACGGGCGATATTACTGGGTCTATGCCGTCGTCTCCCCGATCGAGGGGGGCTTTGTCTCCGTTCGGATGAAACCGACGTCGGCGACATTCGAGGGAGCGAAGGCCGCCTACAAGGCTTTTCTGAAACTCGAACAGAGCGAGGGGTTAAGCCCCGAGGAGAGCGCGGTCGCCATTCGTGCCAGGCTTAAGGACCTCGGGTTTCCCAACTATGGCGCCTATAGTTCCTATGCTATTGCACAGGAAATGAGTGCCCGTGATGCGGCGTTGTCCCGGATGGAAGACGGCCGGTTGCGCAGCCTCAAGGAGTTGTTGCCGACCCTGGTCGAACTCGACAAGGAACAGCAGGCGCTGTTTGCGGCTTTTGCGAAAATCCGTGGCATTCCATCGAATATGCGAATCGTCGCGTCGCGTCTTGAGCCGGCGGGGGGGCCGATTTCGGCGATTTCGCAAAATTACCGGTTGATGTCGGATGAGGTTACCAATCATCTTGGCGGCTTTCGGGTCGAGAACGGCACGAGAAGCCTGTCCGAATCCGTCATGCTGCGGATCTACCGCGGGCTGTTCATGATGGCCGCCTCCCGGTTGCAGCGCGAAGTCAAGGAAGTGTCCATGGCCGCGCTGGGCAAACATGCGGAGCAGGACGGGTTCCAGACTGAAGTGGAGATCCTGACTACGATGCTCGACGATTACATGATCGAATCGGGCTCGGTGCTCGTGTCGGTGTTCAATGATGTCACCGCGCTGACACGTTCGGCCAAGGATCTGCGCCAGCTCGTCACGGGACTCGATTCGATCCGCGTTCTGTGCCGGGTCGAGGCGGGGCGTCTTGGCGCCCAATCGGCCTCACTCATGCCGGTGATCAATCAGCTCGATACGTTTCATGTCGAGATTGATGCGACGCTCGAGCGGATCATGTCGCTGGCCGAGCGGATCAAGGGGCTGGTCGAGGCGGCTATGCCGCGCACCTTCAATGGTTCTCTGCACTATCATTCTGCGACGGGGGCGTTGTCGCGCTGAGCGCATAGGAGGTGAGCAGTTCGGCGACGATGCTCTGGGCCGAGGGTGAGAACCACTCCGCATCCCCGGTCATGCGGGCAATCTCCTTGCCCTCGGGCGAAATCAGAATTGACACCGGCAGGCCAAGCACGCCCATGTCGCGGGCCATGGCGCCCTTGCCATCCATCCTGAGCGGCAGGGACTGGATGCCCGCCTTTTCATAGAAGGACCGGATCGCCGGAAGCGGGTTGTGCCCGGTCGCCACCGGCAACACCACCAGACCCTGATCGCCATAGGCGGCGGCAAGCTGATCGAGTGCCGGCATTTCCTTGCGGCAGGGGGCACACCATGTGGCCCAGAAGTTCAGCAGTACGAGTTTGCCCCGATAATCGGCAAGGGTTTCCTCCACGCCGTCCGCCGCGGTGAAGGGCAGGGGGCTCACGTGCTTAGCCGCATCATGAAAGCCGAGTTTTTGCAGGCTGCCTTCGCGCAGAGCCGCAGCTGCGCTCAGGTCCGTTGCGGAGGCGGGAATTGCACCGAGGCTCAGGGCCGTATAAAGGGTGGCGGCAATCAGCTTTTTCAACATGCGGGACACGTCCATGACCGATAAGAAATCCAACGCGATGTGGGGCGGGCGCTTCGCTGCCGGACCCGACGCCATCATGGAAGCCATCAACGCCTCCATTGATTTCGACAAGCGGCTGGCATCCCAGGACATCGCAGGCTCACGTGCTCATGCTTCGATGCTTGCGAAACAGGGCATCCTTACGGATACCGATGCGGAAGCCATTCGGGAAGGCCTGCTCACGGTTTTGTCAGAGATCGAGCGCGGCGAGTTCGTGTTTTCGACCGCTCTCGAAGACATTCACATGAATGTCGAGTCGCGTCTCAAGGACATTATCGGCGAGGCCGCGGGCCGTCTGCACACCGCACGTTCGCGCAACGATCAGGTGGCGACCGATTTCAAACTCTGGACGCGTGATCAATATGATGCCGCCATTTCGGGTCTCGACGCGCTCATTCGCGCGCTGATCGTACAGGCGGAAAAAGGTGCGGATTGGGTGATGCCGGGTTTCACCCACCTGCAAACCGCGCAACCCGTGACCTGGGGCCATCACATGATGGCCTATGTCGAGATGTTCGGCCGCGATATGTCCCGTTTCAAGGATGCCCGCGTGCGGATGAATGAAAGCCCGCTGGGCTCCGCCGCATTGGCGGGCACCGGCTTCCCGATCGACCGGCACATGACGGCGGAGGCGCTGGGCTTTGATCGTCCGACGGCGAACTCTCTCGATGCCGTGGCGGATCGCGATTTCGCGCTGGAATTCCTGTCCTGCGCCTCGATCTGCGCCATGCACCTGTCGCGCTTTGCCGAAGAGCTGGTGATCTGGTCCTCCGCGCAATTCCGCTTCGTGGCTCTGTCGGACCGGTTTTCCACCGGCTCCTCGATCATGCCGCAAAAGAAAAACCCCGACGCCGCCGAGCTGATCCGCGCCAAGATCGGGCGCATCTTCGGGGCGAACGTGGCGCTCATGACGGTGATGAAAGGTCTTCCGCTCGCCTATTCCAAGGACATGCAGGAAGACAAGGAGCAGGTCTTTGACGCCGCCGACAACCTGATGCTGGCGCTGGCCGCGATGACCGGGATGGTGTCGGACATGACCGCCAATGTCGACAATCTGCGCGCCGCCGCCGCTTCAGGCTTTTCGACCGCAACCGATCTCGCCGACTGGCTGGTGCGCGAGGCGGGGCTGCCGTTCCGGGATGCCCACCATGTCACTGGTGCGCTGGTCGCCATGGCCGAGAAAAAGGGCGTCGATCTGCCGGATCTGAGCCTTGAAGAGATGAAATCCGTTCACGAAGCGATCACCGAAAGCGTCTATGACGTCTTGACGGTTGAAAACTCGGTCGCTTCGCGCACAAGCTACGGGGGAACCGCACCCGCGCAGGTGCGTGCGCAGATTACCCGTTGGAAAGAGGTGCTCGGATGAAACGTGTTGTTATGGCTTTGGTTCTGTTGGCCGGGCTGACCGCCTGTGGCGTGAATGGTGAGCCGGTGGCACCGGAGGTGGGGGTGTCAACCACCGTGGGGGTGAACTCTCATGCCGGGGCCTATACCGACACGGCGATCAACATCCATTTCCCGGCGAACTGATTTTCGAGACCTGATCCGGGGCGCGCCTGCCCCTGAAAGTGAAAGACCCAGATGGACCATTTCCTCTACAAAGACGGCGTGCTCCATGCCGAAGACGTGGCCGTGAGCGATATTGCGGCCCAGGTCGGTACGCCGTTCTACGTCTATTCCACCGCGACGCTGACCCGGCATTTCAAACTGTTCGATGACGCACTGTCCGGCATGGACCATCTCGTCTGTTTCGCGATGAAATCGAATTCTAACCTCGCGGTGCTCAAGCTCATGTGCGAGCTGGGCTCCGGGGTCGATGTGGTGTCCATCGGCGAATATCTCAAGGCGAAGGCGGCGGGATTTCCGGGCGAACGCATCGTGTTTTCGGGGGTCGGCAAGACGCGCGAGGAAATGCGCATCGCCCTCGAAGGCGGCATTCGCCAGTTCAACGTCGAGAGCGAGCCGGAGCTTGCGGCGCTCAACGAGGTGGCGACCTCTCTCGGGATGAAGGCGCCCATCGCGCTGCGGGTGAACCCGGATGTGGATGCCAAGACCCATGCGAAAATCGCCACCGGCAAATCCGAGAACAAGTTCGGTATTCCGATCGCCACCTGTCGCGACGTGTACAAGCGTGCGGGTGAAATGCCGGGCATCGACGTGATCGGTATCGACGTGCATATCGGGTCGCAACTGACCCAGCTCGAGCCGTTCGAGTTGGCCTTCACCAAGGTCGCCGAACTGACCGAAGCGCTGCGGGCCGATGGTCATGACATCCGCCGTCTCGATCTGGGGGGCGGGCTCGGCATTCCTTACGAGCGTTCGAACTCCGCGCCGCCGCTGCCGGTAGAGTATACCGACGTGATCCGGCGCACCGTCGGGCATCTCGGCTGCGAGATCGAGATCGAGCCGGGGCGACTGATCTCCGGCAATGCCGGAATTCTCGTGTCCTCCGTGATTTATCTCAAACATGGCGAGGGCCGCGATTTCCTGATCGTCGATGCGGCGATGAACGACCTTGTGCGTCCCTCGATGTATGACGCCTATCACGACATCATCCCGGTGACGGAGCCCGAGGCCGGAGAGGATCAGACCCCGATGGACATCGTCGGTCCGGTCTGTGAAACCGGCGACACCTTTGCCAAGGCGCGCAACATGCCCGGTCTTGGCGAGGGCGATTTGGTCGCCTTCCGTTCGGCGGGAGCTTATGGCGCGGTGATGGCCTCGGAGTATAATTCCCGGCCGCTTATCCCCGAGGTTCTGGTGAAGGGCGATCAATTCGCTGTCATTCGCAAGCGTCCGAGCTTTGACGAGATGATAAACCGCGATACCATCCCTGCGTGGCTCTGAGCGCGGATCATCCCGATGCGCGCCCGAAGCCCCGGGCGAGACGTATGGAATTTGACCGACAGCTCCGAGACAGCCTTGGCCAGAGCCTTGCCCGACGGGTGAGGCACGCCTTGCGTGTGACACAGGCCGGGCTGTTGTACGAACGCTTGGGTACGGCCTTCTGGCCGCTGTTTTCGCTGCTCGTCTTTGTGGTCGGTCTGGCGCTTCTTGGGGTGCAGGAGGCCTTGCCGCCTTCTGGGCTTTGGGTCGCCGGAGGGCTGGTCGCCGTTCTGGCGCTTCTGTCCGTGATCTATGCGATACGCCATCTGCGCCTGCCCTATGCGGCGGAGGCCATGGCGCGGGTCGATGCGGACCTGCCGGGACGGCCCTTGCAGGCGCTGTCCGACACGCCGTTGATCGGGGCAGGAAACGACGCCTCCGAAGCGCTCTGGGCTGCGCATCGCAAGCGTATGGCGGAACGTCTGCGCGGCGTGCATGCCATCGCGCCGATGCTGCGGTTGTCCTCCGCCGATCCGTTCGCGCTGCGCCTCATTGCCCTGACGACTTTGGGGATGGGACTTGTGTTCGGATCGTTTGAAAAGGCCGGAAGCCTGCGCGATCTCGGGGGGAGCGGGCAGGAGATCGCCGTCGGTCCAACCTGGGAAGGCTGGGTGCGCCCGCCCGCCTATGCCGGCAAGCCGACGCTCTATCTCGGCGATCTCGATCCGGAATTCGAAGTACCGAAGGGCTCGGGCGTAACCCTGCGGTTTTACGGTGCGGATGGCACGCTGACGCTGCGTGAGACCGTCTCCGGCGATGACGACATGACCTTGCACGATTTCATCATCCGTCAGGCGGGCGAGATCGAGATCGACGGACCCACCGGTCGGCTCTGGGATGTGGCGCTGCAACCGGATCAGCCTCCCGTGGCCGAGCTTGTGGGCGAGATGACCCGCGCACCGTCGGGCGAGGCACGGCAGGAATTTCGGCTGAGCGACGATTTCGGTGTGGCGCGGGCCGAGTTGACGATCACCCGAGATCCGGAGGCCGTGGAAAAACGCTATGGCTTTGCCCTGCCGCCCGAGCCGCGCGAGGCGATCACTCTGCCGGTGATGTTGCCGCAAACCGGCGACCGTACCGAGATCGAGGGGCTGATTGCCGAAAATCTGGCTGAGCATCCTTTCGCGGGGCTGCCCGTGCGTTTGAGCCTCACGGCCTGGGATGCGGCCGGGCAGGAAAGCGCCGCCACGCTGGGGGAAAGTATCCTGCCGACGCGGCGGTTCTTCGATCCTCTGGCGGCGGCTATCGTGGACCAGCGCCGGGAGCTTTTGTGGAACCGCGACAACGCCGCGCGCACGGCGCAGGTGCTGCGCGCGGTGTCGGTGAACCCGACCGAGATGTTCGACGAGATGACGACTTATTTCCGTCTTCGCGAAACCATCGGCCAGATTGAGGGACGCGCGGGGCGCCTGACGGATGAGCAGCTCGACAGTATCGCGGCGAACCTCTGGGAGATCGCGCTGGAACTCGAAGACGGTCAGCTCAAGGAAGCGCTTGCCCGCCTGCACCGGGCGCAGGAGCGCCTGTCGCAGGCGATGCGCGACGGTGCGACGCCGGAAGAGATCGAACAGTTGATGCAGGAGCTGCGCGAGGCCACCCGCGATTACATGCAGCAACTGGCGGAACAGCAGGGCGATGAAAACGACGGCACCGACATGCCGGATCAGGGCCAGCAAGATGGGCAGGAGATCACCCAGGATCAGTTGCAGCAACTGATGGACCGCATTCAGGAGCTGATGGAGCAAGGCCGCATGGCCGAAGCGCAGCAGCTTATGGATATGCTGGCCGAAATGCTCGAGAACATGCGTGTCACCAAGGGCGAGGGCCAGGGCGGGCAGGGCCAGCAAGGCATGCAGGGCCTTCAGGACATGCTGCGCGATCAACAGCAGCTCAACGATGACACGTTTTCGGACCTTCAGGACCGGTTCGGGGAAAACAGCCAACAGGGGCAAACTCAGCGACCCGGACAACAGCCGGGACAGCAAGAAGGGCCATCGGGCGATGCAGAGACAAATCCGGGAGAGGACGGCACGCGACCCGGCGAGGCGCCGAACGGCCAGTCTCTTTCCGAACGTCAGCAGGCCCTTCGCGATCAGTTGCAACGTCAGCGTGGCAGTATTCCCGGCGGCCAGGGCGGCGGGGACGACAGTGTCGGCGGCTCGCTCGAACGGGCCGACCGGGCGATGGAAGAGGCCGAAGACGCGCTGCGCGAGGGGGATCTCAACGGCGCGCTCGGGCGCCAGGCCGAGGCGATGGAAGCACTCCGCGAGGGCATGCGTCGCCTTGGCGAACAACAGGCGCAGAGCCAGCAGAACGAGGACGGGCAACAGGGCGAGGCCGGTGGCCAGTCCGGCAGTGACGCGGCGCGGCGCGATCCGCTCGGGCGCAAACCTGGCGACGCGGGGCGTTTCGGCAGCGATGACGAGCTCTATCAGGGCGAAGATGTCTATCGTCGGGCGGAGGAACTTCTGGACGAAATCCGGCGCCGCTCAGGCGAACAACAGCGCCAGGCCGAAGAACGCGATTACCTGAACCGGCTACTGGATCAGTACTGATCGGGTCTCAGGCGCTGAGCTGGCTCAACAGGGCGTTGAGCCGCACGCTCGCTGCGGACAACAGGCGGTCGAGCCAGGCGCGGAAGCCGTTGGCTGCGGTGACATAGCTTTCCATGACGCCTGCAAGTGCGGGGACTTTTTCCGCAATCACCGGAGCCAGAACGTAAAGCGCCACGAGCATGATGGCCGCAAGCACCAGAACGAGGAACACGGAGCGGAAGCCAGAGCGTTCCGCACGGGCGCGGCGGGTGTCCTCGTCGGGCACCGTGCCGTCCTCATTGCGCTCGGAGGCCGCGCTGAGCGTCGAGTTGATTTCCTCGATGTCCGGCAAGAGATCGCGCCGCTTGCCGGTGGCCGCTGCGACGCTTCCCGCGACGATGCCGCTGTCGGCGGGGTCGAGGCCCCGAAGCCGCGCCATGCGGTCGCGCAGGCTTTTCTTGGCACTGTCCTGTGCCGGTTCTTCGAGCCCGAGATCGGGCTGGGTTTCAAGCGTTTCCCCCTGCGACTGGCGCATGGCCTGATCGAACTCGACCTCGGCGCGCAGGATGTCACGCACGCTGTCCTTGAGCGCAGAACTTTGTGCGGCGGGGCGAACAGAGGAGGTCTTAGCTGTCTCGTCTCTAGGTTCCGCGACTGTGTCTTCGGCTTCGAAAACGGGGGGGATCTCAGTGGGTTCGGGCGTCGGTTCTTCGATCGGCTCCGGAATGTGCAAATCTTCTTCGGGCTCGGCGACGACCGCGACGGTTTCGCTGTCCTCGACTGAGACGGAGGGTTCGAACTCCGGCGTCTCCTCGAATTCAGGGACGGTGTGCGCGGTCTCTTCCGGCGCGACATGACCCGGCACCGGGTCTTCGTGCGGAATCTCATATCCAAGCTCTTCGGCGAGGTCCTGATCGAGATGCGCGGGGCGCTGGAACCAGGTGTGACCGCAATTCGAGCACTGAACATCCCGACCCGCGTCGGGAATGACACGAGCATCGACCTCGTATTGAGCGCCACAATTGGGACAGATCAGCCGCATGTTTTCCCCTGCCACCGAGAGATTGTGCGCATGCTTGTGCGCGATTTTCCGTAATTCTTAACGCACATGTGCGAATTGTCCATGTTTTTGCGACAGTTGGATTGAAAGCTTTTGACCGGTGAGGCAAAACTGTCGCGAATACATAGAGGTTCGCAGAGGTGCCGTGTGATCGAGTTTCATGATGCTGGCTACGGCTACGGGGGGCGTGAGCTTCTGACAGAGATGTCCCTGACGCTGGCTCCGGGGTCGTTTCATTTCCTGACCGGGCCTTCGGGCACGGGCAAGACGACCTTTCTCAAGCTGTGTTATCGCGAACTGCAGGCGACCGCCGGGCGGGTCTCGATTTTTGACGAGGACACCCGGGGCATGGAGCGCGACGACGTGGCGCAACTTCGCCGCCGGATCGGGGTGGTGCATCAGGACTGCCAGTTCCTAGATCACCTGAGTGTTGCCGAGAATGTCGCCCTGCCGCTGACAGTGTCGGGTCAGCCGCGTGACGACGGCGATCTCTCCGATCTGCTGTCCTGGGTCGGCCTGTCGGAACAGATCAACGCCCGCCCGCCGGAGCTGTCCGGGGGGGAGCGTCAGCGTGCGGCTCTTGCCCGCGCGGTGATCATGTCGCCCGATGTGATCCTCGCGGATGAGCCCACCGGCAACGTCGATTGGGAGATGTCGCTGCGGCTCTTGCAACTGCTCATCGAACTGAACCGGATGGGGAAGACCGTGGTGATCGCGACCCACGACCTGCATCTGATCCGTCAGGCCAAATCCCAGGTCGCGGCCCGGGTGTTGCGCATTTCCAACCGGCGCATCCAGCAATCGGGGGCAGATCTGTGAAAACCATTCTTCTGCCCTTTCTGAATTTCAGCGAAAGCACTTCTGGGCGCGTGGTGCCGCCGTCGGGTTTCACGGCGCAGCTCACCGTGATCACCTCTGCCGCCATGGCGTTCCTCGCCGTCTTCGCGCTGGCGCTTTCCATGGCGACCGGGCGTCTGGCGGAGCGTTGGGGCAATGAGCTGGCGCGCGGCTCCACCGTGCGCATCTCCGCCCCCGCCGAGCAGGTCGACGCGCAGGTCGCAGCAGCTCTCAAGGTTTTGGAAACCACGCCGGGGGTCGCGGCGGCGCGATTGTTGTCGGAAGAGGAGGAGACTCTCCTTCTCGAGCCATGGTTCGGTCCCGATTTGCCACTCGACACGTTGCCCTTGCCCGCCCTGATTGATGTGCAGGAAACCTCCGACGGCTTTGATGCCGAAGGTTTGCGCCTGCGTCTTGCGGGCGAAGCGCCCGGCGCGGTGCTCGACGATCACAGCCGTTGGCGCAAACCCCTGCTGCGCGCCGCCGAACGTCTGCGGTTTCTGGGCGTGCTGTCTCTGATCCTGATTGCGGGGGTCACCGGCGGGATGATCACGCTTGCGGCCAATGCGGCCCTTGCCGCCAACGGCCAGGTGATCCGCACGCTGCGGCTTGTCGGTGCCACCGACCGTTTCATCGCCGGCGCTTTCGTGCGACGTTTTACCCTGCGGGGGCTGAGCGGGGCGCTCATCGGAACCTTCCTCGGTATGATCGCGGTCGCTCTTCTTCCGAGCGCGGATGAGGCGGGGAGTTTCCTCACCGGTCTGGGCTTTGTCGGTGCGCAATGGCTCTGGCCTCTGGCAATCCCGGTCCTGGCGGCGCTCGTGGCCTTCGCGGCCACCCGTGTCGCGGCCAGCCAAACCCTTCGGAGGTTGATGTGATGCCCTATCCGATCCAGTGGCTCCTCTCGCTGATCTTCGTGATCCAGATGTATCTGGCCATGGCGATCCTTGCGGTTTTCTTCACGCCCCTGGCGATGATCAAACGCGAATATGCCTATCTGGCCTGCTGGACCTATTGCCATTGGGTGCGTTTCTCGGCGCACTGGCTTGTGGGGCTCAAATCCGAAATCCGGGGCGAGGTGCCCAATGATGAGGTGCTGATCGGGGCCAAACACCAGAGTTTTTTCGACATCATCCTGATCGTCTCTGCCGTTCCGCGACCGAAATTCATCATGAAGAAGCAGCTCGTCTGGGCCCCCATTGTCGGCTATTACGCCAAACGCATCGGCTGCGTGGCGGTGGATCGCGGCAAGCGGGGGCAGGCAATCAAGAAGATGATCGCGGATGTCAAATCCGGTGCCGCCCTGCCGGGGCAGTTGATCATCTTCCCGCAAGGCACCCGTGTCGCCGCCGGTGCCCATCTGCCCTACAAGATCGGCACCGGTGTGCTTTATGAGCAGACCGGGCAGGACCTCGTGCCCGCCGCCACCAATGTCGGCGTGTTCTGGCCGCGTCACGGCATCTACCGGGCGCGGGGCACGGCAGTGGTCGAATTCCTGCCGCGCATTCCGGCGGGGCAAGAGATGAAAAAGGTCATGGCCGAGCTGGAGAAGGTGGTCGAAAGTGCCTCGGACCGGCTCATGCTCGATGCTGGCTTCACACTGCCGGCGAAAGGCTGAACGTCATCTTGTCGTGATCTTGTGCGGCTAAGGCGTGATCTTGTGCGGCTAAGGAGAGCGACATGAAACATCTGGCCGAGATTTCCGAACTGGAAGCCCTTTACGGCGTACCGGGTCCCGCTGCGACGGAAAAGGTCGCGCGACGCATGACGCCGGAGTTTCGGCCCTGGCTTGAACGGTGCCGGTTCTGCATCCTCTCCACTGTCGGCCCGGAGGGCACAGACGCCTCGCCGCGCGGCGACAAGGAGCCTGTGCTGCGGGAACTCGACCCGGGTACGCTCGCGATGCCCGACTGGATGGGCAACAACCGCATCGACAGTCTGCGCAACATCGTGCGCGATCCGCGTGCGTCCTTGATGCTGTTTGTTCCTGGCTCGAACAATGTCGTGCGGATGAATGGGCGGGCGTTCGTGACGGCGGACGAAGGGCTACGCCAGTCCTTCGAGGTGGGAGGCAAACATCCCCGCTCCGTGATCGTCTTCGAGATCGCTGAGATCTACACCCAATGCGCCCGAGCCCTGATGCGCGCCGGGCTTTGGGAGGGGCGCGACGACAGCGAGGGTCTGCCGAGCGTCGGTCAAATCCTCGAGGCACTCACCGTGGGTCGCGTCGGCGGCAAAGCCTATGACGAGGAATGGCCGGAGCGCGCCGCCAAGAGCATGTGGTAACGAAGAAGGCCATGCAATCGCACGGCCCCTTTCTCGGTGTTTCCTTTGTGCCCGAAATACTCAGGCCGCCCGTTAGGCCGCCAGGCCCTTCGATCCCATGTCGAGGAACTTCTTGCGGCGGTCCTTGAGGATGGTCTCCGGCTTTTTCTTTTGCAGCGGGGCGAGCATCGCCTCAATCGCCTTGCCGACGGCGGCAATCGTCGCCTCGCGGTCGCGTTGCGCGCCGCCGAGCGGTTCGGGGATGATCTGGTCGATCACGCCGAGTTTGTGCAGGTCCTGCGCGGTCAGGCGTAGCGCTTCGGCGGCCTCGCGCATCTTCTCTGCATCTTTCCAGAGGATCGAGGCGCAGCCCTCCGGGGAGATCACCGAATAGACCGAATGTTCCAGCATCGCGAGTTTGTTGGCGGAGGCAAAGGCCACAGCGCCGCCGGAGCCACCTTCGCCGATGATGACAGAGATCATCGGCACCTTGAGATTGAGACATTTCTCGGTCGAGCGTGCAATCGCTTCCGATTGGCCGCGCTCTTCCGCGCCCTTGCCCGGATAGGCGCCGGGGGTGTCGACCAGCGCGATCACCGGCAGGCCGAAGCGGTCGGCGAGATCCATCAGACGGATGGCCTTGCGATAGCCTTCGGGACGCGCCATGCCGAAGTTGCGTTCGATGCGGGATTTGGTGTCATGGCCTTTTTCCTGACCGATCACCACCACGGGCTGATCGTTGAACCGCGCCAGACCGCCCATGACGGCATGGTCATCGGCAAAGTTCCGGTCGCCGGCCAGCGGCGTGTATTCGGTAAACAGCGCCTCGATGTAATCCTTGCAATGCGGCCGGTCGGGGTGGCGCGCGACCTGGCATTTGCGCCAAGGCGTCAGACCTTTGTAAAGGTCCTTGAGCATATCCGCGGCTTTCTTGTCCAAAGCGGCGGCTTCTTTCTCGACATCCATCTCTTCGTTGGCGCGGGCCAATGCGCGCAGTTCCTCGGCTTTGCCCTCGATCTCGGCCAAAGGTTTTTCGAATTCGAGATAGTGAGTCATGCGGACCTCCGAACGGTTTCGACCCCGTATATGGCTATTTTCGCGCGCGGGTGCAACTCAGCAAGATTTGTGATCTGCTGAAACGGTATCTCTCCCGCCAAGGACATGTTGAAAGGATACGGGGATTAATGGCGCGGCACGCTTATGAAGATCGGCTCTTGCGGGTGCTTGATCATGTCTATGCCCATCTCGATGGCGATCTTTCGCTCGACACTTTGGCGGATGTCGCGGCCCTGTCGCGGTTTCATTTCCACCGGGTGTTTTCGGCGATGACCGGAGAGACGGTGGCGGGGTTCATCCGGCGGGTGCGGCTTTACAAAGCCTCACATCTTCTTGTGCGCAGCGAAGACGGGATCGAGCGCATCGCGCAGCTTTGCGGCTACCCCAATCCGCGCAGTTTCGCCCGTGCCTTTCAGGATGCCTTTGGACTGACGCCCACCGCTTTTCGGGCGCGCGGCGTCGAGATGCCGCCTCTGCGGCTCACGGAAAAAGGAGACTACGTTATGTATGAAATTAAGGTGGAAGACCGCGCGCCGGCGTCTTTTGCAGGTGTGGCGCATCGGGGTGATTACACGGAGATCGGGCAGGCCTTCGAGGTGGCCGCCAAAACCGCCCTGTCGCGCGGTATGGGGCCGGTGCTCGGGCCGATGGTCGGCGTGTATTTTTCCAACCCCGGCGAGGTGCCGGTCGAGGAGATGCGGAGCATGGCAGGGTTTATCCTGACGGGGGACGCGACGCTTGAGGCCCCGCTCGACCCCTTTGCGCTAACGGGCGGGCGTTACGCCGTGTTGCGCCATGTCGGGCCTTATACCGGGTTGCGTCAGGCCTATGATTATCTTTATGGCAAATGGTTGCCCGAAAGTGGTGAGGAGCCGCGCGACGGGCCGCCGTTCGAAATCTATGAAAACACCCCGATGGACACCGCGCCGGAGGATTTGGTGACGCTGATCTGCGCGCCGATCCAGTGATCCAATAGAAACGCCCCGAAGCCTGAGCCTCGGGGCGTTATCGCCTCAACGGCCGTGCCTCCCCGCACGGTCGGAGGGATTTCAGGAGTTCGCGATCAACTCGGATTGGGCCACGATGACCTCGGCCTGTTTGATCGAGGCGATGTCGACCAAACGGCCTTTGTAAACGGTCGCGCCTTCGCCATTGGCCTTGGCCTGTTCCATCGCGGCGAGGATTTCGCGGGCCTCGGTGACGGCCTCTTCGGAGGGGGTGAACACTTCGTTGGCCAGCGCGATCTGTTTCGGGTGGATCGCCCATTTGCCGACCATGCCGAGCGTTGCGGAACGCCGTGCCTGCGCCCGGTAGCCCTCGTCATCGGAGAAATCGCCGAACGGCCCATCGACCGGCAGCACGCCGTGGGTGCGACAGGCGGCGACGATGGCGGCCTGTGCCCAATGCCACGGATCGGAATAATGCCGCGTGTCGCCGTGCAGCATGTAGTAATTCTCCTGCGTGCCGCCGATGCCGGTGGTTTGCATGCCCATGGAGGCCGCGAAATCCGCCGCTCCAAGGCTCATGGCGACGAGACGCGGAGAGCTGGCGGCGATCTCTTCGACATGGGCGATGCCAGCGGCGGATTCGATGATGACTTCGAAATTGATCTTCTTTGTGCGGCCCTTGGCGCGCTCGATCGCGGTGACCAGCGCGTCGACCGCATAGATGTCCTCGGCGCAACCGACTTTCGGGATCATGATCTGATCGAGCCGCTCACCTGCCTGTTCCAAGAGGTCCACGACATCGCGATACCAATAGGGTGTGTCGAGCGAGTTGATCCGCACGGCGAGGGTTTTTTTGCCCCAATCAATCGTGTTGATCGCCTCGATGATATTGGCGCGGGCCACGTCCTTGTCGGAGGGCGCCACGGAATCTTCGAGATCGAGATTGATCACATCCGCTGCGGAGGCAGCCATTTTCGGGAAGAGTTTCGTGTTCGATCCTGGGCCGAACAGCTGGCAGCGGTTCGGGCGATCCACGGGGGTGGGTTGGAGTCGGAAGGACATTGGTGCTCCTCTCGCAATGATATTTCCAAAACGTCGAATGCATTGTTATTATCTTGCGCAATCTGTGGCAAGGAGGTTTTTGCGCCTGCGGCATATCCCGTCTCTTGCCTAAAAATAAAGTTTTCAAACTGCCTATTTCCTAAACAATGAAATTTATGTCCCGGTTTATTGGCTTTTTATGGGATATTCTCCCATTCTGTCAGTCTCTCTGACGCAAAATCCGAAGCACCTTTCATCGAATCTCGGTCACTGTGGGACAAACGCAACCGGAGTGCTGCACCATGATCGAAACACCGTATCTTCTTTTCCTCGGCGACGCCCCTGACCAATTGGCCGCGAAAGTGGCGCAAGGGATCAAGGATTGGCGCCCCGAATTCGCCCTCGGCCAGTTCCGCATGGAAGGCTGCAAGGCCGATATGAAACTGCCCGACATGGACCTAAAGGCCGCGAAAGAGGCGGGTGCGAAGACCCTGGTCATCGGTGTCGCCAACCGCGGCGGCGTGATCAGTCAGGCGTGGAAAAAGGTTCTGATCGACGCGCTCGAAGAGGGGTTCGACATTGCCTCCGGCCTGCACAACCTGCTGCGCGAGGAAGAAGACCTTGTCGCCGTCGCCAAGACCTTTGGTCGCACGCTGCATGACGTGCGCATCCCCTCTGTGAAATACCCGATCGCCAATGGCGTGAAGCGCAGCGGCAAGCGTTGCCTCGCGGTCGGCACCGATTGTTCCGTGGGCAAGATGTACACGGCTCTGGCGATGGACAAATCCATGCGCGAAAAGGGCATGAAGTCGACCTTCCGCGCCACCGGCCAGACCGGCATTCTGATCACCGGCGATGGCGTGCCGCTCGATGCTGTGATCGCGGATTTTATGGCGGGCTCCATCGAATATCTGACGCCGGACAACGATGCGGATCACTGGGACCTGATCGAAGGGCAGGGCAGCCTGTTCCACGTGTCCTACTCGGGCGTGACCATGGCCTTGGTGCATGGCGGTCAGCCGGATGCGCTGATCCTGTGCCATGAGCCGACCCGCGAGCATATGCGCGGTTTGCCGGGATTTGCCCTTCCGTCGCTCGAAGCGTTGAGTGACACCGCTCTGAATTTGGCGAAAGTCGCGAACCCGGACTGTAAGGTGGTTGGCATCTCGATCAACACCCAGCACCTGTCCGATGACGAGGCGCTGGCCTATCTCGCCAAGGTCGAAGAAGACATGGGTCTGCCGACGGTCGATCCGTTCCGTCAGGGTGCCGGCCGTCTGGCCGATGCGCTTGCCGCGTTGTAAGACGCAGAAGACAAGACAGGCAAGACCAGCGGAATTCGGAGGGCCTCATGACCAAGCTGACCGTCACGCAAGAGAACTTTCGTCTCGCGGAAGTGTTCACCATTTCCCGCGGATCGCGCACGGAGGCCAAGGTGGTCACGGTGCGCGCGACCGACGGGGTGCATGAGGGCTGGGGCGAATGCGTGCCCTATGCGCGCTATGGCGAAAGTCTCGACTCTGTGACGGCGCAGATCGAGGCCCTTCCCGAAGACATCACGCGTGCGACGCTGCAGGAGGTGCTTGAACCGGGGGCCGCGCGCAATGCGGTCGACTGTGCGCTTTGGGATCTGGCGGCGAAGCAGGCGGGCAAGCGGGTTTGGGACATGCTGGACCTGCCCGCCCCGATCCCGATGATCACGGCCTATACGCTGTCGCTTGCGTCTCCCGAAGAGATGCAGGCCTCTGCCGCCAAACATGCGCACCGGCCTTTGTTGAAAATCAAACTCGGCACGCCCGACGACATGGCGCGTTTGGAAGCCGTGCGTCGCGGCGCGCCGAAATCGGACATCATCGTCGATGCCAACGAGGGCTGGAGTGCCGAGGTCTATGCCGATCTCGCGCCGCATCTGGTGCGACTTGGCGTGAAGCTTGTGGAGCAACCCTTGCCTGCCGGGCAGGACGACATGTTGGCGGAGATTGAGAGGCCCCTTCCGGTCTGCGCCGACGAATCCTGTCACGACCGGGCGAGCCTGCCGGATCTCAAGGGCAAATACGATGTGATCAACATCAAGCTCGACAAGACCGGCGGGCTCACCGAGGCCCTGGAGCTGCGCAAGGCGGCCCGTGCCGAAGGCTATGGCATCATGGTCGGCTGCATGGTCGGCACCTCTCTGGCGATGGCGCCTGCCGTGATCGTGGCGCAGGGCGCGCGCGTGGTGGACCTTGACGGGCCTTTGCTTTTGGCGGAAGACCGTGCCGAGCCTTTGAAATACGACGCGGACGGGGTACACCCGCCGGCGCGCGCCCTCTGGGGCTGATGTCATTTAAGGAGAATGAAATGACCCGCACCGTCTATGTGAACGGCGAGTACCTGCCGGAAACCGAAGCCAAAGTGTCGATTTTCGACCGTGGGTTCCTGATGGGCGATGCCGTCTACGAGGTGACCTCGGTTCTGGATGGCAAGCTGATCGACTTCGAGGGGCACAAGAACCGCCTCGAACGCTCGCTGAAAGAGCTGGACATGACCGCGCCGGTCACGATGGACGAGCTTCTGGAAATTCACCGCAAACTGGTTGAGCTCAATGAGATCGACGAGGGTGGCGTGTACTTGCAAATCTCCCGTGGCGCCGATGACGACCGGGCGTTCGAATACCCCGATCCGGAGAAGGTCAAACCGACGCTGGTGCTCTTCACCCAGAAGAAGAACCTGCGCAACTCCGCCTCCGCCGACAAAGGCTACAAGGTGATTTCCATCGAGGAAATGCGCTGGGCCCGTCGCGACATCAAGACCGTGCAACTCCTGGGTGCCTCGATGGCGAAAATGGCGGCGCACAAGGTTGGCTGCGATGACGCGTGGTTCGTTGAGGACGGCTATGTGACCGAGGGCAGCTCGAACAACGCCTATATTGTCAAGGACGGCAAGATCATCACCCGTCAGCTTTCGAACAAGCTTCTGGCCGGGATCACCCGTGCTGCCGTGCTGCGCTTTGCCGCCGAGGCGCAGATGCAGATCGAAGAACGTCTCTTCACCATCGAAGAAGCACAAGCTGCGGACGAGGCTTTCTCCACCTCCGCCACCGCCTTCGTTCAGCCGATCGTCGAGATCGACGGGGCAACGCTGGGCGATGGCACGCCGGGTCCGGTGGCCAAACGTCTGCGCGAGATTTATCTCGAAGAGGCGATGAAACTCGCGGTGTAAACCGGGGTTCCATTCGGATTGAAAAGGCCCGCTCAGCGGGCCTTTTTTCGGTCAGTCGATCTTGCCGCTGATGCAGCCGTCCCGGCTGATGTCCTTGCGACCTTGCCTGTCACGCAGGCGGTCGACATCCTCGAACCTGGCGCAAAACCGATAGTCGCCGCCCGCCTGCGGCAGGTAGCGATAGCCTTCCTCCGGCAAGATTGCGTGCTCCGACAGATTGATGGAACAGGTCGTTGTATCCTCGAGCGTTGTGGGGAGGGAGGAACCGCCCTTGGCACGGGCGAGGCAGATCAATTGGCTCTGATAGGCGATCAGATCCCAATAGCGCTGGTCGTCGCGTCGTTCACTCCGTCCGGCTTCCGGCCCGCCGACGGCCAGGATGCCAGCCAGCAGAACGCCTGCGACAAGCAGTGTAAGCGCCAGTTGCGGCCAGCGCTCAGGCACCATCTTCGGCGTCCTTCATGGCACCCTGGAAATAACCGAATACGGTTCCGGCAACGGCGCCCACGAGCAGAAGCTTGAGAATGAATTCCAATGTCATATCCCCGTTCAAAAGCGCGTAGATTGCGCTCAGAACATCGCCCAGAAGCGCCAGGGATGAGAGAAACAGGGCGATGTAGCCGAACCATTTGCGCACGGCGGAGCGTTTGCGGCTCGGGTCTCGGGCGAGGCTGCGGATTTCCGTCCGTTGCATCAGCATGAACAGCGGGAAGAAGACGATGAGCGCCGAAATCGACCAGCGCATCGAGCGGTTGCTCCATGAGGAGGTATCCATGTCCGACATCCAGCGTTCGATCAGGTCAAACCCGAGATCGACAATGTGCCATGCGGTCATGCCGAGCGCCACGAACATCAACGCGTAGAAAAACGCCTCTTTCGCGGAAACATAGGGGCGCGGGCGGGGGATCGGCGGGGTAAAGGAGCTTTCTGCCCATGTTGCGAGCGCATCTTCGACCTCGGTTCTGGCCCAGCCAGCCTCCGAGAGTGCCATCGTGATCTCGTCGCGGCTGCGGCCCGAAATCAGCGCTTCGCGGACGAATTGTGCGAGCTGATCGGCGGGCTTCATTTTTGCTTGTCCGTGCCGACATTCTCGGCAAAGGCCTTGGTGAACGCCTCCTGTTTGGCGGCATCCGCCTCCGTCTGGTTCCGGGCTTTCCAGTCCTCATAGGGCATGCCGTAGTACAGTTCGCGCGCCTCGTCCTTGGTCATCTCGATGCCGCGCGCATTGGCCGCTTCCTGAACCCAGCGCGACAGGCAATTCCGACAGAAACCTGCGAGGTTCATCATGTCGATGTTCTGCACATCGGGACGTTTGGTCATGAGGTGATCGCGCAGCGTGCGAAACGCGGCGGCTTCGATCTCCACCATGGTTTTGTCGTCAATCTCCTGCATCGCTTACCCTTTCACGCGTTTGGCATAGGCCAGTTTATTCATATCCCGCACATCGACGGACAGGCTGCCGACCGTCGGCAGGACCTGATCCATCGCTTGCAACACGATATCCGACAAGCGCGCCTTTGTCTCGTCATCGCGACCTTCGAGCAGATAGAGCGTTGCATGGGCAAAGGTCGCGGGCTCCGTGCCGATCTTGAAGAACGGTTGCGGCCGGGCGCGGACCTTGAGCGCCGGGGCGTTGATTTCGACGTCTAAAATCAGCGTTTCGAACACGGTTTCGCAAAGCTGCGACATGTTGTGGCTCTGCTCTAAACCTTCGGCGAAGTCGATAACGACATGGGGCATGGTTACAATCCTGTCTCTGTCAGAGTGTCTTGAAGAATGGGGGCGAGAAGCGCGGCCCAATGGGCCTGTTGCGCCGCAGTTTCGATCAGATCGGAGCGGATTTCGATCAAAAGATTAAGCCGTCCGTGGTGCAGCGCATGGCGGTCTATGGCGTCGCCGGGCAGGTGGCCGTCATAGGGTTCATTGTCGCCGATGACCAAACGCTCGCCGATCTTTTCCGCCTCGGCCTGTAGCGTCTTGGAGGCTTCAAGAGCTGAGATGAACGGATCGGTAAAGCGCCGGTCATAGGCCGACAGAATGCCGACCTGCCAGGGGCGGCGCGGGCGGTTTTTTAGTTGCGGTGTGAAACTGTGCACCGCACAGATCACTACGTTATCACGGGTCTCGCAAAGTGCCTCATAGGCCGCGTGATAGGGGCGATGAAACAGCGCCAGCCGCCGCTCCACCTCCGCATCATCGGCGTGCCGGTTGCGCGGAATGAGCGTGCCGTCATAGAGCTTCATCACCAGTGTCGGATCGTCCTCACCCCGGTTCGGGTCGATCACCAGGCGGGAAAAATCCGTATGAATCATCGGACTGTCCAAGAGGTGCCCCAACTCCCGGCTTACTCCCAAGGCGCCGACATCATAGGCGATATGCCGTGCCATATCCTCCGGGCCGATGCCGAGATCGGGGCCGATTGCCGGCGGCACCCGGTTCGTTGCGTGGTCGCAGGTGATCAGCCAGCGCCCCGGTCTGTCGGGGCCGTCGATGCGAAATGGGGGATGATCGGTCATTTTTGCGTCACCTTTGCCTGTCACGACTGCAATACGCGCTTTGCGCAGGCAGGGCCAGTTGTGCCAGCGTCTTCTTTGCGTCATAGAGAAGGTGGCCCACCGCGAAACGTAAAAAGACCGAAAGGACATCAGGCCGTTATGAGACGCCTTCGGAATGTGAAAATCGTGGCCACACTGGGCCCGTCCTCCAATGATTACGACACCATCCGCGCGCTTTCCGAAGCGGGCGCCGATGTGTTCCGACTGAACATGAGCCATGGCGATCACGAGGAAATCCGTGCCCGCCACGCCATCATCCGCAAGATCGAGACCGATCTTGGCCGCCCCATCGCGATTCTCGCGGATTTGCAGGGACCGAAGCTGCGGGTCGGGAAATTTGCCCATGGCGCGCACGATCTCGAAGAAGGCGACAAGTTCCGCCTCGATCTCGACGATGCGCCGGGCAATGGCGACCGGGTGCAACTGCCGCATCCTGAAATTTTCGCCGCGTTGAAACCGGGCGCGACGCTTCTGGTCAACGACGGGAAAATCCGTCTCAAGGTCGAAGAGTGCGGCCCCGATTATGCCGATTGTGTCGTGACCGTGGGTGGGACGATTTCCAACCGCAAGGGCGTGAACGTGCCGGATGTGGTGCTGCCGCTGGCCGCGCTGTCGCCGAAGGACCGCAAGGATCTCGAATTCGTCTGCGAGCTGGGCGTCGACTGGGTCGCGCTGTCTTTCGTGCAGCGCCCGGAAGACATGCTGGAGGCCAAGGAGCTTGTGAAAGGCCGTGCCTCGGTGCTGGCGAAGATCGAAAAGCCCTCTGCCGTCGAAGCGTTCGAGAGCATTCTCGCCGTGTCCGACGGCATCATGGTGGCCCGTGGCGATTTGGGCGTCGAACTGCCGGTGCAGGCCGTTCCGCCGATCCAGAAACGCCTGACGCGCCGGTGTCGTGCAGCGGCCAAGCCGGTGATCGTGGCGACGCAGATGCTCGAAAGCATGATCGAAAGCCCGATGCCGACCCGCGCCGAAGTGTCCGACGTGGCAACCGCCATCTATGAGGGCGCCGATGCGATCATGTTGTCGGCTGAATCTGCGGCGGGCAATTACCCGGTTGAGGCGGTCACGACGATGAACAACGTCGCCATGTCGGTGGAAAACGATCCGGTGTATCGCGATGTGCTCGACGCCTCGCGGGCGGGGATCAAGAAACAGACGGTTGCGGACGCCATCGTGTCCGCGGCGCGCGAGATCGCCGAGACCACCGACGTGAAAGCCATCGTGTGCTACTCCGAGAGCGGCACCACCGCGGCGCTGACCGCGCGTGAACGTCCGCATGTGCCGATCATTGCCATGACGTCGCGCCGCAACACCGCGCGCAAGCTCTGCCTCTACTGGGGCATGCATTGCGTGATGACCGGTGAGGTCGAGCGCTTCAAGATGGCCGTGGTCAATGCGGCGCGGGCTGCGCGGACTTCGGGTTTTGCGACCGAGGCCGACAAGATCGTCGTGGTCGCGGGCATCCCGTTCAACCATGCTGGTTCGACCAACATTCTGCGGGTCGCGCCCTGTGAAGAGCGGCTGATCTTCAACACCGACCCGGAATAACCGGGGAACAGGGCCGCGATGGACACCGATCTTTTCCTCGTGTTGGGATCGCTTCTGTGCTGTCTGGCCCTGACCTCGGCGGCAAGCGCCTTTTCCGAAAGCCGCCGTCCCCGCACCGCCATCTGGCTTGTGCTGATCGGGGGCGGCATGGTGCTTTCGGCTTTGCTCTTGCGTCCCGGGGGATACGCATTTGCGGAGTTCCCCGAGGCCCTGATCCGGGTGCTCGGCAGATTTTTCTGAGAAACCGCACGCGCAAGGCTTGCAAATACAAGGGATCGGCTGTAATGGCAGCCGCTCATGGGACGCGTCCGGCGGTATGGCATGCCGAGTCGCGTTGAAAACCACCCCATAAAGGAGATGGAAATGCCTAAGATGAAGACGAAGTCGAGCGCGAAGAAGCGCTTCAAAATGACCGCCACCGGCAAGGTCAAAGCGGGTCAGGCCGGCAAACGCCACGGCATGATCAAACGCACCACCAAGTTCATCCGTGACGCTCGTGGCACCACGACGCTCTCCGCGCCCGACGCGAAGATCGTCAAAGGCTACATGCCGTACAACCGCTAATCAGGAGTAGAGACACATGTCCCGCACCAAAGGTGGTACCGTTACCCACGCCCGTCACAAAAAAGTTCTGAAGGCCGCCAAAGGTTACTACGGCGCCCGTTCCCGGAATTTCCGCACCGCGACCCAGGCCGTCGACAAGGCGAACCAATACGCGACCCGCGACCGTAAGGCCCGCAAGCGTAACTTCCGCGCCCTGTGGATCCAGCGGATCAACGCCGCCGTGCGTTCGCATGACGAAGCGCTGACCTACTCCAAATTCATCAACGGCCTGTCGCTGGCTGGCATCGAAGTTGACCGTAAGGTTCTCTCCGATCTCGCCATCAACGAGCCGGAAGCATTTGGTGCCATCGTCGAAAAGGCGAAGGCCGCGCTCGCGTAAGCTCCCCCACAAGGGAACGAACATTTTTGAAGCCGCGGACCTCATGGGGTCTCGCGGCTTCTTGTCTTTTGGGTCTCCCGTGGTATCGAGGCGGGGACCAATGAATACGAGGGGTTCAGATGGACGATCTGAAGAACAAATACCTCACCGCGATCTTGCAGGCCGGTGACGAGGCGACGCTGGAAGACATCCGTCTGCAAGCGGTCGGCAAAAAGGGCGAAGTGGCGCTCAAGATGCGTGAACTGGGCAAGATGAGTCCGGAAGAGCGTCAGGTCATGGGGCCGCAACTCAACGCCCTCAAGGACGAGATCAACTCCGCGCTGGCCGCCAAGAAGGTCGCGCTGGAAGACGCCGCTCTGGATGCACGTCTGGCCGAGGAATGGCTCGATGTCACGCTTCCGGGCCGTCAGCGTCCGCAAGGGACCATCCACCCGATCTCCCGCGTCTCCGAGGAAATCTACGCGATCTTCGCCGATCTCGGCTTTGCCGTCGCCGAAGGCCCGCAGATCGAGGACGATTTCCACAACTTCGACGCGCTCAACATCGCGCCGAACCACCCGGCGCGCCAGGAGCATGATACCTTCTACATGCACCGCGCCGAAGGCGACGAGCGTGCGCCGAATGTGCTTCGGACCCACACCTCGCCGGTGCAAATCCGCTCGATGATTGCCCAAGGCGCGCCGATCCGCATCATCGCGCCGGGCCGTGTGTATCGTTCGGACTACGACCAGACCCACACGCCGATGTTCCACCAGGTCGAAGGCATGGCCATCGACAAGGACATCTCCATGGCGAACCTGAAATGGGTGCTCGAAGAGTTCTACACCGCGTTTTTCGGCACCAAGGTCAAAACCCGCTTCCGCGCCTCGCACTTCCCCTTCACGGAACCCTCCGCTGAGGTGGATGTGCAGTGCAAATGGGAAAACGGCACCGTGACCGTGGGTGAGGGCGACGATTGGCTCGAAGTCCTGGGCTCCGGCATGATGCACCCCAAAGTCCTGACCGCCGGCTGCATCGACCCGAAAGAATGGCAAGGCTTTGCCTTCGGCATGGGGATCGACCGTCTGGCGATGCTGAAATACGGCATCCCGGATTTGCGGGCGTTCTTTGACTCCGACCTGCGCTGGCTGCGTCACTACGGGTTTAGTGCGCTCGGCACGCCGACGCTGGCGGGGGGGATTCACGGGTAATGCCTAAAAGAGACCTCAATCGAATTAGGGAGCTACTTCTAAAGGCAGAAGCGCGCCCGCTCGAACCCGATGATGATTTTAACGACGGTTATCTATGCTTTGATGAGACCGAGATTAGTCCTGAAGATGGCTATCAGCTTCTTTTAATGAAAGATGCTGGTCTAATTGAGGGGCGCGATGCGAGTACCGGATTGTTTCGCATCACCAATGTTGGTCATGACTACCTTGATGCAATTCGTAATGAAGGCATTTGGTCCGATACCAAAAATGCTGTTGCTGAAACAGGTGGAAGCGTGACGCTAGAAGTCGTGAAAAGTCTCGCAACCGGCTTTCTGAAAAAGAAAATCTCCCAACACACGGGGATCGAACTATGAAATTCACACTCTCCTGGCTCAAAGAGCATCTGGAAACCGAGGCCTCCCTCGATGACATCCTTTACGCGCTGACCGATCTCGGGCTTGAGGTCGAAGGCGTCGAGAACCCGCGCGACAAGCTTAAAGGCTTTAAACTCGTGAAGGTCAAAGAGGCCGAGAAGCACCCCGACGCCGACAAGTTGCGGGTCTGTCAGGTCGAGACGGACGAGGGGATGACCCAGATCGTCTGTGGCGCGCCCAATGCCCGGGCTGGGATCACCGCCGTTTTGGCGAAACCCGGCATGTATATTCCCGGCCTCGACATTACGATTTCCGTCGGCAAAATCCGCGGCGTGGAGAGCCATGGCATGATGGCGTCTGAGCGCGAGCTGGAGCTGTCGGACGAGCACAACGGCATCATCGAGCTGGAAGATGGCGAGATCGGCATGGAGTTCGCCGACTGGCTGGCGAAACATCAGCCCGCCAAGGTCGACCCTGTGATCGAGATCGCCATCACCCCGAACCGCCCCGATGCGCTTGGTGTCCACGGCATCGCCCGCGATCTCGCGGCGCGGGGGCTTGGCACGTTGAAACCGCTCAAGGTCGAGATGGTCGAGGGCAAATTTCCGAACCCAATCTCGGTGGAGATCACAGAGGCCGCGCAAGACGGTTGCCACGTCTTTGCCGGGCGTCTGATCAAAGGCGTGAAAAACGGCCCCTCGCCGAAATGGTTGCAGGATCGCCTGACCGCCATCGGTCTGCGCCCGATTTCGATTCTGGTCGATGTCACCAACTTCTTCACCTATGACCGCAACCGCCCGCTGCACGTCTTTGACGCGGCGACGGTGGAGGGCGGTCTGGTGATCGACCGCGCGAAAGGCGGCGAGGAGTTGCTGGCGCTCGACGAGAAGACCTACAAAATGCCTGAAGGCGCGATGTGCATCTTCTCCGGTGGCAAGGTCGAGAGCATCGGCGGCATCATGGGCGGCGAGGAGACCGGCTGTACGGACGAGACCACGGATGTGTTTGTTGAGGCGGCGTTCTGGAACAACCTCGACATCGCCAAGGGTGGTCGTGCGCTCAAGATCAACTCGGATGCGCGCTATCGCAACGAACGCGGCATCGACCCGGCCTACAACATGCAGGCGCTGGACGATGCGACGGCGATGATCCTTGAGCTGTGCGGGGGCGAGGCCTCTGAGGCCGTGATCGCCGGCGAGGTGCCGGATGTGTCCCGCGCCTACCACCTCGACACAGACCGGGTGCAGAGCCTTGTCGGCATGGACATCCCGGCGGAACGTCAGGTTGCCATCCTCGAAAGCCTTGGCTTCGTGATGGACGGCGATATGGCGCAAGTGCCGAGCTGGCGTCCGGACGTCTTGGGCGAGGCCGATCTGGTCGAAGAAGTCGCCCGTGTCGAAAGCCTGACGCACCTTGAACCGAAGCCGATGAAACGCCCCTCCGGCGTGGCCAAGCAAATCCTGACGCCGATGCAGGTGCGCGAGAGCGCGGCCCGTCATCAGGCGGCGGGCCTTGGGTTCAATGAATGCGTGACCTACAGCTTCATTGACCAGAAGTCGGCGGAACTCTTCGGTGGAGGCACCGATGCGGTACGTCTGGAAAACCCGATCAGCTCTGAGATGAGCCACATGCGCCCGGACCTTTTGCCCGGTCTTCTGACGGCGGCGACGCGCAATCAGGCGCGCGGTTTTGCGGACCTGAACCTGTTCGAATGCGGCCCTGCCTTCTTCGGTGGCGAACCGGGCGAGCAGCGTGCGCAAATCTCCGGTCTGCGGGTCGGCGCGACGGGGGCGAAAGACGTGCATGGCGAGCGTCGTACCTACGATCTTTATGACGCGAAAGCCGATGCGGAGGCCGTTTTGGCGGCGATTGGTGCGCCCGCCAAAGCGCAAATCCTGCGCGATACCTCGCCGTGGTTCCATCCGGGCCGCTCGGGCAAAATCTGCCTCGGTCCGAAAAAGGTTCTGGCCGAATTCGGCGAGCTGCACCCGAAGGTTCTCAAGGAGATGGGCGTCAAAGGCACTGCCGTGGCCTTTACCGTTTACCTCGAAGAGGCCCCGATGCCGCGCGGCGCCAAGATTGCACGCTCTGCCTTCTTCACCAACGACCTGCAAGCCGTTGAGCGCGACTTTGCCTTTGTCGTCGACAAGGATGTGCGGTCGCTCGATGTGGTGAATGCCGCGGGTGGGGCCGACAAGGCGCTGATCGAAGATGTGCGCGTCTTTGACGAGTTCATCGGTGGCTCTCTGGGCGAAGGTAAAAAATCGCTCGCGATTACCGTGCGTATTCAGCCGACCGAGGGCACTCTGAAAGAGAAAGACCTCGAAGAACTGTCCGCGAAGATCATCGCCAAGGTGGAAAAAGCGACCGGCGGAACGCTGCGCGGTTAAGTTCAGAATGGATGGAGAATTGAAAAACGGCGCCTATTTGGCGCCGTTTTTTATTGGTTATTTTGCAACGGGATGATCACATAGGGGACGTCGCGGGTTTTCACGTCTTCGAAGCGATAAGGGAGTGTGGCGACGCTCAGAGGGCCGGGCTCTGACACGGCGGGGATCAATCCGTGTGTGGTGAGTTTGCCCATGATCCTGTCCGGATCGGTGATGCCGATGACGACGATCCGTTCGAGATCGTCAGGGATCGTGCCGCCGGGATGCGAGGGCAGGGCGGTCCAGGACGGGCGCAGATATTTGAGATTGCCCGGATAGTAGAAGTTGAAACTGACGACGGCGGGCGGCGTGGCCCCTTCGGGCAGATCCTGCTCGATGGCTTCGGCGAGGCTCTCGATGTCGAGCGAGTCGCTACCCGCACCGCGCAGTCGGGTGTCTGCGATGGCGATGATGATCAAGAGTGCGAGCAGGGCGCAAAAGCGGAAGAAATTGCGCAGTAGGCGGGGCGTGAGTGTCGGCGCGACCCAGAGCATGAGCCCGAATGCCAGAGGGATCAGCAGAGGGATAAGCCAGCGGGCCTGGACGTCGGTGACGCCGAAGCCGACGACGGGAAGGGCGATGACGACAAGCCCCAAAGCACCGGAAGCGAGCATCCAGCGCGACAGGGTCGGCAGCCGACCGAGAGCGAAGAGGCGGCGGCCATAAGGCAGGCGCAGAGCGACAAGCGTAAGCAGGAGGAGGGCGAGCCCGGCCAGTGTCTCCGCGAGCATGGTCGTGAGCCCAAGAAGCGGTGGAGGCAGCCCCTCGAAGGTGGGCGGATGATAGAGCGTATCACTGGCGGCCGTGGTCATGCCGAGATGGGTCACGGCCCAGCCCATCGGCAGGGCCAGAAGCGCGACAGCGACGAGCAGCGTGAGCCAGAGATCGCGACGCCACAGCGCCTGACGGATTTCGGGAAACCAACCCGCAGTAAGCAAAAGGGGCAGCGGAAAGAGCCAGAAATTGTATTTTGTGATCCCGCCCAGCCCGAGGGCCACGCCCAGGAGGAGCGCATGGGACAGGCGATGGTCGCCGTTTTTTGCTGCGGCAATACGTCGGGCCATGACATTCAGCGTCGCGCCAATGAGCGCCAGCATGGCAATGCTGTGCGAACCCGCGCGCTGACCCTCCCAGGAGACGTTGGGCAAAAGCAAAAGCGCCAGCGTCACGGCGATGGCGATACGTACCGGCAGAAGGCGGCGAAACCCGTCGAAGCTCAGCGCATAGGTCAGGAACAGCAGAATGTTCTTGGGCAGGGCGATGGCGAATGTGGTGGTGCCGAAAAGGTCGAAGGTGAGCGCCTGAAGCCAGTTGTAAAGCGGCGTCTGTGGCCCGTAGCCGAGGCGATAGTCCTGCGCGAGCACGAACATCTCCGCCTCGTCGAATTCGAACGTGCCGCCCAACACAGTACGCAGCACGGTTTGCACGGTGAAATAGCCGAATAGCAAGAGGAAAAAGATCCTCGACAGTCTGGCGTCCTCGGATGTCTGCATTGGTTTTCCTTATCGTGCCGTGCCGTGGAGCAGGCGGAGGGGCAGCGTTTTCTCACCATGGTGGAACGGCAGCGCGATCTGCTGTTCTGCGCCATAGTCCGCCTCGGTCGCATAGGGCCAGCCGACCCGTGCGGCAAGCTGCGACAGACCTTGCTCTGCTCGCATGTTGCGGCTCAGAAGCAGGAGTTGAGTGGCCTCTTCCATGCGTGCTCCTGCCGGTAGATCGGAGAGAATGCGCCAATCCGGGTGGATGCGGGCCAGATTGCCGCCGACATAGAAGTCCGCGACGATCAGCGTGTCCTCCGGCAGGTCCATGTCCTCAATCATCTGAACGAGAGGCATGAAATCGAGATCGCGCCGGGCGCCGTCCTTGTAGCGATCGAGAGACAACCCGGCAAAGACCAGAACGGCCAGAAGCGCGAGGGTGCCGAGATAACCAAGGGTTGCCGCGCGGGAGAGGCGCGCCGAAAGGTGCAGGTACAGCGCAATCACCAGCGGCAGAACGATGGGCAGGAGCCAGCGCGGGGTGATGTGACCGACATCCGCGACCCAGACGAGGATCAGCCCGGCGAGGGCAAGAACCATGCCGGTTCTCTGGAACAGGGATACGGACCAATGTGCGGAGGTCTCGGCGGTCTGGCGACGCGACAGGACCCACAACACCGCCGCAACGAGCGTGGGCAGGATCAGAAGCACCACGAGCCCTTGAAGGTATAGCGACACGCCTTCGGGAATGAGCCGCGCGGCCTCTTCGGAAAGCTCCATCTTGCCGACCGAGGACAGGGCCAAATCAGGGTTGGCACGCATCCAGAGATAGGGTCCGGCCACGATGGCGGCGGCGATCACCGGGGCAATGAGCGCGCGCAGGGACAGCAGGCGCTGCCGGGCCTCGGGGATGGTCAATGCCGCAAGCACAAGTCCCGCGGGAATGGCCCAGAAATTGTATTTCGCAATGCCGCCGAGCCCCATGGCCAGCCCGAACAGTGCCCAGTGCCGCCATTGCCCGGTGCGCAGAGACCAGAGAAACCCGGCGATGGTCGCCGAGATCGTGGCCAGAAGCATGTTGGAATGGGTCGTTGCGCGCTCGGCTTCCCAGGCGATGTCGGGAATGAGGAACAGTGACAAGGCACTCAAGGCCGCGACCCGGGCGGGCACAAAGGCGCGCAGCCCGACGAAGAGCAGCGCATAGGTGGCCCAGAGCAGCAGGTTTTTGAGCAGGGAGAGCGCAAAGAGCGTCTCGCCGAAGATGGTGAATAACCCGGTCTGCAACCAGTTGTAGAGTGGCAGTTGCGGACCGTATCCCCAGCGCAGACCGGGCGTCATCAACAGCATTTCCGCCTCATCCGTCTCCAGTGCGCCGCCGAGGACCAGCCGCAGGGCGATCTGGGCGACGAAATAGAGCGTGAGGATCAGGAAAAACAGTCGCGTGGTCCGGGCTTCGGCCAGATATCCGGCCAGTGCGCCGGTCGCGCGGTCGGGGGGCAGATTGGTCATGGGGTGTGCACTCGCGTCGTAACTCTGCGCACACCCTAACTTTTGTCCGGAGAAGGGTCTATCGCCTTACGCCGGGCGCGCGGGGATGTTTTTCGCGCGATCCACCGCGGGGCGGGCATAAAAGCGCTCGACATAGGCCGGGACGTTCTTGAGATCGTGATAGCCCACGACCTCTTGCGCGCCATAGAAGTCGAGCGCGTTGAGCCAGGGCGCAATGGCCATATCGGCGATGGAATAGTCGTCCATGATCCAGTCGCGGCCCTCGAGGCGCTGTTCCAGCACATTTAAGAGGCGTTTGCTTTCGTTGATATACCGGTCGCGCGCGGTCGGGTCTTCCATCGCGGCGCCTGCGAATTTGTAGAAGAACCCGAGCTGGCCAAACATCGGCCCGACGCCGCCCATCTGGAACATCAGCCACTGGATCGTCTCATAGCGCGTCTTCGGGTCTTTCGAGAGGAATTTTCCGGTTTTCTCGGCGAGATAGATCAGGATCGCCCCGCTTTCGAACAGCTCAATCTGTTCCCCGTCCGGCCCGTTCGGGTCGATGATCGCCGGGATCTTGTTGTTCGGGTTGAGCGCCAGAAACTCGGGGCTTTTCACATCCGCATCGGCGAGGGTCACGAGATGCGCTTCATAGTCGATGCCCATTTCTTCGAGCGCGGCGGAGACCTTGACTCCATTCGGTGTCGGAAAGGAATAGAGCTGAAGCTTTTCGGGGTGTCGGGCGGGCCAGCGCGCAGTGATCGGGTGAGTGAGAGTTGCCATAAGTTTTCCCTGATGCGTTCGAATTGACACATAACCTATGGCGTCCGGCCCGGAAAAAAACCATTCCGCATGTGCGGCATTGTGCTATGCAATGTGCAGCGCCGCGCCCAAAGCATGCGGCCTTGTGTGGGACAGAAGTGGAACTTCGAAATGCTTAAAGAATTCAAGGCGTTTATCGCCAAGGGCAATGTCATGGACATGGCCGTCGGGATCATTGTCGGTGCGGCCTTCACCGCCATCGTGAAATCCATGGTTGACGATCTGATCAATCCGATCATCGGGGTCTTCACCGGCGGGCTCGATTTCACGAACCGCTATGTGGTGATTTCCGGCGAGGTCGCGCCGGGTATGTCGCTGGAGGCCGCACGCGAAGCGGGGGCTGCGATCTTTGCCTATGGCTCTTTCATCATGGCCGTGATCAACTTCCTGATCATCGCCGTCGTGGTCTTCCTGCTGGTCAAGTTCGTGAACAAGGTGAAGGATTCCGCCGTCAAGGAAGAAGAGGCTGCGCCCGAGGCACCGAAGGGGCCGTCCGAACTCGACGTGCTGCTCGAAATTCGCGACTCTTTGAAGAAATAAGTCCGCGACGACCGAATGCCGAATGGAGAAAGGCCCGCATCCGGGAGGGTGCGGGCCTTTTCCGCGGTGTGCTGCACCGCAAGGGACACATATCCATGATACGTGGTCTCGCATGTCTTCCGTCGCTCTTGTCGTAAGAAAACAATCGTGGGAGATTGTTGCATCCTGATGGATTGAAGCGGGAGAAAGCTGCGCGATGATCAGACTTGACGACACTGACCGCCGGATTTTGCGGATCTTGCAGCGACGCGGGCGGATTTCCAATGCCGATCTGGCGCAGGAGGCCAATGTGTCGAGCTCGGCCTGTCACCGGCGGGTGCAGCGGCTGGAGGCGGAGGGGATCATCCGCGATTATGTGGCGCTTCTCGATCCGCGTCATCTCGACCGCCGGGCGACCGTGTTTGTCGAAGTGACCCTGACCAGCCAGGCAGATGACATTCTGGCCGCCTTCGAGAAAGCCGTGCGCAACATGCCGGACGTGCTGGAGTGTCACCTCATGGCGGGCAAGGCGGATTATATCCTCAAGGTGGTGGCCGCCGACACCGATCATTTCGCCGAAGTGCATCGCCAGCTCGTGCGTTTGCCGGGGGTGCAGACCATGCAATCCTCTTTTGCCATGCGCACCGTCTTCAAAACGACGGCCCTCCCGGTTTGACAATGCAGCCGCAGGATCACGATTTGGCGAAATCGTCTGCCCTATGGTAAGCCTGTCGGACGCCGCGTTTGGGAGGAGGCGGCCAGGATGCGCACAAACCACGCTGAACACATCATTTCCACCGTCGAATCGGGCTCCGTCGGCACGCGTCTGACGGCCAGTTGGCGGCGGTCTTTGCAAAAGCACGGGCTGGATCCGAGCCGCGATCCCGGGCCGCGCCGTTTCTCTGACGCGGAGATCGCGGAGCGCCGGGCCCGTCTCGAGGGCTTCATGGGCCTCGCCGCACCCAAGCTCGATCAGCTCTTTCAGATGGTCGGAAACACCGGCTGTTCCGTTTTGATGACGGATCGCGACGGGGTGGTGCTCGATCAGCGTTCGAAGGATGCCGATGCGGAGACGTTCAGGGCCTGGGGGCTCTGGACCGGGGCGGATTGGTCGGAGGAGGCCGAGGGCACCAACGGCATCGGCACCTGTATCACCGAGGCTCGTGCGCTGACGATCCATCGTGGCGAACATTTCATGAGCCGCAACACGGTGATGTCCTGCATGGATGCGCCGATCTTCGGCCCCGATGGCGAATTGATCGCGGCGCTCGACGTGTCGTCCTGTCGCGCCGATCAGACCGAAGCCTATGCGCGCCTGATCGCAGGCGTGGTGTCTCAGACCGCGAAGCAGATCGAAACCGAAGCCTTCCGTGCGGCATTCCCGAAAGCCCGCATCATCGCGGCCCCCGAGGAGCGCCCGGAAGGTGCCGTACTTCTGGCCGTCGATCAGGACGATCTGATCATCGGAGCAACCCGTGCGGCCCGGCGTGCCTATGGGCTGGGCTTCGGAAGCCAGATCGCGCCACGCCCGGCCTCAGATATTCTCGGTCGCGACGATTCCGCCTCCGCTCTGGAGCGGGCCGAGCGGGCGGCGCTCAAACGCGCGATTGCGCGGGCGGGCGGGAATCTCTCGGCGGCGGCGCGCGAGCTTGGGATCGGGCGGGCCACGCTCTATCGGCGGATGAACAGGCTCGGTCTAAATGATACGGGTGCAAACTGACCGGAACCTGTCTCAACCTGTCTCAGAGGTGAGACATTGCCGCGCTGCGGCGTCGGTTTCCGGGGATTGCGCCGCCCTTATGTGAGCGTTCACATTTCCTCCTATAGCGTGACGTGGAGGACGTCATGCAACAACGAGGAGGAACTCAATGAACGTTCAGGCCGAGGCAAGCGCACACTACGCTTCCCCTTTCAAAACCCGCTATGACAACTTCATCGGCGGCAAGTTCACCCCGCCTGTGAACGGCAAATATTTCGACAACACGACCCCGATCACCGGAGAGAAGGTCTGTGAAGTCGCCCGCTCCGACGCGGCAGATATCGAACTGGCGCTCGACGCGGCTCATGCGGCGCGCGAAGCCTGGGGCAAAACCTCTGCGGGCGAGCGCTCCAACATCCTGCTGAAAATCGCAGACCGGATCGAGGAGCACCTCGAACATATCGCGACCGCCGAGACCTGGGACAACGGCAAGCCGATCCGCGAAACCATGGCCGCAGACATTCCGCTTTCGGTCGACCATTTCCGTTACTTCGCCGGTGTTCTGCGCAGCCAAGAAGGCACCATGTCCGAGATCGACCACGATACCGTGGCCTATCACTTCCACGAACCTCTGGGCGTTGTCGGCCAGATCATTCCGTGGAACTTCTCCATCCTGATGGCTGCCTGGAAACTGGCGCCGGCTCTGGCTGCGGGCAACTGTATCGTGCTGAAACCGGCGGAACAGACCCCGGCTGCGATCATGGTTCTGATCGAGCATATCGCCGATCTGCTTCCGGCGGGTGTTTTGAACATCGTCAACGGCTATGGTGCCGAAGTGGGCGCGCCGCTGGCACGTTCGCCGCGCATCGCGAAGATCGCCTTCACCGGTTCCACCGCGACCGGTCGGATGATCATGCAATACGCCACCGAAAACCTGATCCCGGTGACGCTTGAGCTCGGTGGCAAATCGCCGAACATCTTCTTCTCCGACGTGATGGCCGAAGATGACGCCTATCTCGACAAGGCGGTCGAAGGTTTTGTGCTCTTTGCCTTCAACCAGGGCGAGGTCTGCACCTGCCCGTCGCGTGCGCTCATTCAGGAAGACATCTACGACGAATTCATCGAGCGCTGTATCGCCCGTGTGAAAGCGATCAAACAAGGCGATCCGCGTGACATCAATACCATGGTGGGCGCTCAGGCCAGCTCCGAGCAGCAGGAGAAAATCCTGTCCTATCTGACCATCGGTCGCGAAGAAGGCGCCGAAGTTCTGGTCGGTGGCGATGCCGCACGGTTCAACGGCGATCTGGCAGGCGGTTATTACATCCAGCCGACGATCCTGAAAGGCCACAACAAGATGCGCGTCTTCCAGGAAGAAATCTTTGGTCCGGTTGTTTCCGTGACGACCTTCAAGGACGAAGAAGAGGCGCTCCATATCGCCAACGATACGATGTATGGCCTCGGCGCCGGCGTCTGGACCCGTGACGGGACCCGCGCCTATCGCTTCGGGCGCCATATCGAGGCGGGGCGTGTCTGGGTCAACAACTACCACGCCTACCCGGCCCACGCGGCCTTCGGTGGCTACAAACAATCCGGCATCGGGCGCGAGACCCACAAAATGATGCTCGATCACTACCAGCAGACGAAAAACATGCTCGTCTCCTACAACCCGAATAAGCTGGGGTTCTTCTGAGAAACCTCTGCTCTGGTTAAGCCCGGTTGAGGGCTTACCCCTTGCGGGGTGCGTGTTCTCCTCCCCCTTTGGGCCACGCCCCCGCGCCCTTCCGCCCGAAAGCCGGAAGTCGAACGCTCTGCTCTCACTGCGATCGCAGGACAGGGCAGGGCGTTTCTGCCTCATGACACGATAGGAGGTTTGCCATGCCCGTCGCCCGTGTGATCGCCACAGAAGCCGCCCTCGATCTCCTGTCCGAGATCACCGCCGAACACGGCCCGGTCGTCTTCGTGCAATCCGGAGGCTGTTGCGACGGCTCTTCCCCCATGTGCTACCGCAAGGGCGACTACCTGATCGGCATGCGCGACGTGAAACTGGGGGAGGTTGAGGGCGCAGCGGTCTGGATTTCCGCTTCGCTCTTCGAGATCTGGAAACACAGCCAGATGATCCTCGATGCGGGCCCCGGTCATGGCGCGGGATTTTCGCTTGATACCGGGCGGGGGCGCTGTTTTCTGTCGAAAGCGCGGGTGTTCAGCGATGCGGAATGGGCAGAGCTCGCAGCCAGCGAGGCTTGACGCCTCCCTTCCGCGTCCCTTCCACCTGCGTTAACCTTAATCTGATTAACCTTAACGTCTGTTTAGCCCCTCAGATCTTTCCTTTGCTGTAAAAATACTCAAAAAGCGGACGAAACCGCAGGGGCTGAGCCTCGACCCCCTGTAGACTCCTGCGAACAAACCCGCTAAAGAACGCTATCTTGCGCCCGCGTTTGGGCGCCCATACGGATTTTCCCCTGATGCTGACGCCTCTCTCCGAAGCCCTCGCCGAGCGCGGGTTCGACACCCTGACCGACGTGCAAACCGCCGTCACCGCCCCCGAACTTGCGGAGGCGGATCTTTTGGTGTCGGCCCAGACGGGGTCGGGCAAAACCGTGGGCTTCGGCCTTGCCATCGCCTCGACGCTTCTCGGAGACGCAGAGCGTTTCGATCATGCCGGAAGCCCGCTCGCGCTTGTCGTTGCCCCGACCCGAGAGCTTGCCATGCAGGTCGCCCGCGAACTGGGCTGGCTTTATGCCAAAACCGGCGCGCGGATTTCGACCTGTATCGGCGGTATGGATGCCCGCACCGAGCGGCGTAGCCTTGAGCGTGGCGCGCATATCGTCGTCGGTACACCGGGCCGTCTGCGCGATCACATCACGCGCGGCGCACTGGACCTGTCGGACATCCGCGCGATTGTGCTCGACGAGGCGGACGAGATGCTCGATCTCGGCTTCCGCGAAGATCTGGAATTCATGCTGGGCGAAGCGCCGGAAACCCGTCGTACGCTGTTGTTCTCGGCCACGGTTTCCAAGTCTATCGCCGAAATTGCCAAGACCTATCAACGTGATGCCGTTCGCGTCACCACGATCAGCGAACGCGAACAGCACAGCGACATCACCTATCAGGTAATCCAATGCGCGCCGCGCGATGCCGAGCATGCGATCATCAACCTTCTGCGCTATCACGACAGCCAGACCTCCATCGTCTTTGCCAACACCCGCGCCGCGGTGGCGCGTCTGACGGCGCGGTTCGCGAACCGGGGTTTTGCCGTGGTGAGCCTTTCCGGCGAACTGTCGCAGGACGAGCGCAGCCATGCGTTGCAGGCGCTCCGCGATGGCCGTGCGCGCGTCTGTGTGGCCACCGACGTGGCCGCGCGTGGCATCGACCTGCCCAATCTGGAGCTGGTGATCCACGCCGATCTGCCGACCAACACCGAAGGTCTGTTGCACCGCTCCGGTCGGACGGGCCGGGCCGGGCGCAAAGGGATTTCGGCTCTGATCGCCCCGGATAATGTTTCGAAAAAAGCTGCGCGCCTGTTGAAATGGGCGAAGATCGAAGCGGAATGGATTCATGCACCGACCGCCGAGGAGATTCTCGCGCTCGACGAGAGCCGGTTGATGGAAGATGCGGCTTGGGCGGGGGAGCTGTCCGAGGACGATCAGGCCTTTGCCGCGAAGCTTCTTGAAAAATTCAGCCCGGAACAGGTGGCGACCGCCTGTCTGCGTCTGTATCGCGCGGGCCTCTCGGCCCCCGAAGAGCTGAACGTCCATACGGCGCAGCGCCCGCAGGATGCGCGCGCGGCTTTCGGCCCGTCGAAATGGGTGTCCCTGTCGGTCGGGCGGGATGGCAATGCGGAGCCGCGCTGGTTGTTGCCGCTGTTGTGCCGGGCCGGAAATCTTGAGAAAACTCAAATCGGTAAGATCCGCATGCAAGACACGGAGACCTTCGTGGAATTGCAGGAAGCGGCGCTTTCGGGGTTCCTTGATCGGCTCGGGGCGGGCAACGTGCTTGAGGACGGGATCACGGTCACGGCGCTTGCGGGCGAGCCGGAGATGCAGCGCGGGCGGCGCAGCCCTGCCGGGCGGCCGCAAAAAGCTTTTCCGTCCAAGGGCAAACCGCGTTTCGAGAAGCCGCGCGGCAATACCTCCGCTGGAGATTATCTGAGCGAAACTGCGCCGCAAGAGCGCCCGCGTTCGGAGAAACCGAAGTTCGAGCGGCCTGTGCGCAAGGAACGCGACGACGCGGTGCATGCGCCTGCGAAGCCGAAGAAACCGCATCGCAAGGGCGGCAGTTTTGCTGCGGAAAACGGCGGGGATAAGCCGTCGGCAAAACGTCGGACAAACGTCGGACATGCGTCGGGCAAGCCCATGGGCAAACCGGGCGGCAAACCGACAGGTAAACCGGGCGCAAAACCGGAGGGGAAATTCAAACGTCCCGGCGGCCCGAAGCCCTTCCGCAAAGGCGCGAAAGGTGGCGACGCCACGCCGCGTCGCAAGGGCTGAGGCACAGCCGGACTGGAAGACAAAAACAAACCCCCGGAGCGAGAGCTGCCGGGGGTTGTATTTTTATCTGTCCCCGAAAGGACCGTTCGAAACGTCGAACTCGCTCTAATTAGAGCATGCCTTCGCGCTGAGCTTTTTTACGAGCCAGCTTGCGGGCACGGCGGACGGCCTCGGCCTTCTCGCGCGCTTTCTTCACGGACGGCTTCTCGAAATGTTGCTTGAGCTTCATTTCACGGAAAACGCCTTCGCGTTGAAGTTTTTTCTTCAGAGCCCGGAGGGCCTGATCGACGTTGTTGTCACGAACGCTAACCTGCATGTGGTGTCACCACCTTCCTAAGTTAGATTTGCAAAAATTGCAGGAGGTGGCCGTATAGCAAAGACACTCTAGCTTGTCTACTATGCCCGAGACCCTGAAGGAGGACAAAGACATGCCGACCACCGCTTATCCCGATCCGACCCGTGAAAAACTGCTCGATGCGGCATTGATCCATGTGGTTTTCGACGGCTGGGGGCCGGACAGCTTCAAGGCGGCAGTGGCTGATTCGGGTGTGTCCGAGGCGCTGGCCAGGGTGGCGGCCCCGCGCGGATCGGTCGATCTGGCGGCGGCCTATCACAAACGGGGCGACCGTGAGATGGTCAAGGCGCTGGCGGAAGCCGACATGTCGCAGATGCGGTTCCGCGACAAGATCGCCCATGCCGTCTGGCTGCGGCTTCAGGCGGTGGACCGCGAAGTGGTGCGGCGCGGCATGTCGCTTTTCTCGCTGCCGCATCTGGCGCCAGAGGGCACGAAACTGGTCTGGGAAACGGCGGATGCGATCTGGACCGCGCTGGGCGACACATCGGAGGATGTGAACTGGTACACGAAACGCGCGACGCTGTCCGGGGTGTTTGCCTCCGTGGTGCTGTTCTGGCTGGGCGATGACAGCGATGGCTTTGCCGACACCAAGGCGTTTCTCGACCGGCGCATCGACGATGTGATGCAGGTTGAGAAGGCAAAGGCGAAGGTGCGTGACAACAAGCTCCTGTCGGCGATGTTTGCCCTGCCGAACGCGGCGCTTTCGATGGTGAAGGCACCTGCGGGAGCACGGCGCGCGGATGTGCCGGGGACGCAAAAAGAGGGGGCGGAGGTGACGCAATGAGCCAAACCGTGAACCTGCCCGAAACCATGCGCGCCGTTGAGATTTCCGAACCGGGTGGGCCGGAGGTGCTGAAACCCTGCACCCGCCCTGTGCCGAGGCCGCGCGCCGATGAGATCGTGATCAAACTGGCCTATGCCGGGGTGAACCGGCCCGATGCGCTGCAACGCGCCGGGCTTTACAACCCGCCGCCGGGGGCCTCCGACCTGCCGGGTCTTGAGGGCGCGGGGGAGGTCGTGGCCGTGGGGGCGTCCGTGTCGGGTTGGGCGGTCGGCGATCAGGTTTGCGCGCTCCTGCCCGGCGGTGGCTATGCCGAATACGTCGCGACGCCCGCAGCGCATGCGCTTCCTGTCCCCAACGGCCTGTCTCTGAAACAGGCGGCTTGCCTGCCGGAGACGTTTTTCACCGTCTGGTCGAACGTGTTCATGCGCGGCGGCTTGCAGGCCGGGGAGCGTTTCCTGGTCCATGGCGGGTCCTCGGGCATCGGGACGACGGCGATCCAGCTTGCCCGGGCCTTTGGTGCACGGGTGTTTGCGACCGCCGGGTCGGAAGCGAAATGCAAGGCCTGTCTCGATCTCGGCGCGGAGCGTGCGATCAATTATCGCGACGAGGATTTTGTTGAGGTGGCGAAGGCTGAGGGCGGGATGAACCTCATTCTCGATATGGTCGGGGGAAGCTATATCCCCCGCAATATCAAGGCGCTTGCGATGGAAGGCCGTTTGGTGAACATCGCCTTCCTGCAAGGTTCCAAAGCCGAGGTGAACTTTGCACAAATCATGATGCGGCGTCTGACCGTGACGGGATCAACACTGCGTCCGCAATCCGATGAGGCCAAGGCGAAGATCGCCGAGGCGCTTTTGGCAAAGGTCTGGCCGCTGATCGAAGCGGGTCAGGTCGGGCCGGTGATGGACAGCGCTTATGCCTTGGACGAGGCCGGGCGCGCGCATGCGCATATGGAAAGCGGGGCGCATATCGGCAAGATCGTTCTGGAGATGTGAGTATTTTGGCAGCAAAGGAGACGGGTGGCTGTTTCCTTTGCTGCTTCAAATACTCAGTCGATGGCCTCCAAAAGCGCATCGTCCAGCGTGCAATCCCGGATCGTATCCGCACCGCATTTGCGCGGTTCGAGATCGCGGGTCAGGCAGATGCGGACTTCCTGGATGCGGTAATTTTTGCAGGTCACGGTGATCTCGTTGGCCTCAAGACCGGGGTTGTCGCGGAGGAAGGCCTCTTCGACGACGGAAGCCGGGAGTTTCACGTCGTTCTTGAGTTTGCGGAACACCTCGGGGCGGGTGAACTTGTCATAGGCTTCCCGGGACAGAGAGAGGAAGTCCTGGGCTGTGAGGCCGGAGCATCGCCCGTGTTTCTTCCATTGATACCAGGCCGCGCCCGAGGTGCCCATGATGTCCTCCATGGCGGCGGTCTCGCGTTTCGACGGATCCTGTGCGGAGGTGTGGCAATAGGACGGCCAGCCGCGTTCATATTGCGGCCAGAGACCATGGAGCACCCAGCCGAAATCGCCGTCGCATTGCGGCGAGTTGCGGGCGTCGCCTTCGAGCGCGCACCATGTGGGCGACCAAGAGAGCGACAGCACGTAATAGTCGAAATCGCCCGCCTGTTCGCCCTCGGCAAAGCCGGGCGTGGCGGTCAGAAGACCAAGGCAGGTTAGGGCGGTCACGATCCGTTGACGCATTTTCTCTTTCCTCCGATTGCGATCCGCACTATACAGCGGCGAAGTTCCCCGACAACGAGAACCGTCCCCATCGGGGAAAGCCCTTTCAGGCGACGGGAAAGTTGTATCCGGGGAGAGCCGCATTTTTAAGGAGTGTGACCCATGGCAAAACCGATTATGGCGAAAGCCACCGCTGTTTGGCTGGTCGACAACACCACGCTGAGCTTCAAACAGATCGCCGATTTCTGCGGTCTGCATGAGCTCGAGGTGCAGGGCATCGCCGATGGCGAGGTCGCCGGTGGCGTGCGCGGGTTCGATCCGATCGCCAACAACCAGTTGACGGCCGAAGAAATCAAGTCGGCGGAAGAAAACCCGCTGCAAAGGCTGAAGCTCAAGTTCAACGCCGCAGCCCAGGGCGAAGAGAAGCGCCGTGGCCCGCGCTATACGCCGCTGTCGAAACGTCAGGACCGTCCGAATTCGATCCTCTGGCTGGTGAAATTCCACCCGGAATTGTCCGACGGCCAGATCGCGAAACTGGTGGGCACCACCAAGCCGACGATCCAGTCGATCCGCGAGCGCACCCACTGGAACATCGCCAACATGCAGCCCATCGACCCGGTGGCTCTGGGGCTGTGTAAACAGTCCGAGTTGGATGCGGCCGTTCAGAAAGCCTCGAAAAACCGCGACGCGTCGATGAGCGACGACGAACGACGCAAGCTTCTGTCGACCGAGGATTCGCTCGAGATGGATACGGAGCCGAAGATTCCGACCGCGATTGCGGGGCTTGAAACCTTCTCGCTCACCGCCGATGACGATGACAAAGAAGACGAGCTGCCGGATGCCGACAGCTTCTTCAACCTGCCGGACCGTGACGACGAGGACGATGACGAATAATCGTCGCGTCGAACGACATGAGAAACCCGGGGCCGCAGGCTCCGGGTTTTTTCGTTTATGGGATCAGAAGCTTTTGCGGGCGGTCAGCGCGGCGGTGATGGTGCCGTCGTCGAGATAGTCGAGCTCGCCGCCGACCGGCACACCCTGGGCCAGAGAGCTGACCGTGCAGCGTCCGGACAGCTCGTCGGCGATGTAATGGGCGGTGGTCTGGCCGTCGACCGTAGCACCGAGGGCAAGGATCACTTCGCGCACCTGTTCGTCGCCGACGCGGGTCA
Source organism: Celeribacter ethanolicus (assembly GCF_001550095.1). Lineage (GTDB taxonomy): Bacteria > Pseudomonadota > Alphaproteobacteria > Rhodobacterales > Rhodobacteraceae > Celeribacter > Celeribacter ethanolicus. Next base: position 153,438 of record NZ_LRUC01000006.1, read on the forward strand.
CGAGCGCCGGGATGCGCAGGTCCTCTGGCCCGATGCCGTCGAGCGCCGAGAGCGTTCCGCCCAGAACATGATAGCGGCCCTTGAACACGCCCGCGCGCTCCATGGCCCAGAGATCGGAGACATCTTCGACCACGCAAATCTCGCCATTGGCGCGTCGCTCGTCCGCGCAGATGTCACAGAGATCAGCCGTGCCGATATTGCCGCAGCGCACACATTCGCGGGCCTGATCGGCGACCATTTGCATGGATTGGGCGAGGGGCTGCATCAGCCGCCCGCGTTTCTTGATCAGATGCAGAACGGCGCGGCGTGCGGACCGCGGCCCAAGCCCTGGCAAGCGCGCCATGAGATCAATCAGATCCTCGATGTCCTGACGACCGCTCACGGTTTAGAACGGCAGTTTGAAATCGGCGGGAAGACCCAGACCCTCGGTCAGGGCCTTCATCTCGCTTTCGGCCTTTTCGGAGGCTTTCGCTTGCGCATCCTTGATGGCGGCGAGGATCAGATCCTCGACCACTTCTTTCTCGGAGGGCTGGAAAATCGTCGGGTCGATGTCGAGGCCGGTCAATTGGCCTTTCGCGGTGGCGGTCGCCTTCACCAGACCCGCACCGGATTCGCCCGTCACGGTCATGGTTTCGAGCTTTTCCTGAAGCTCGGCCATATCCTTTTGCATTTGCTGGGCTTTTTTCATCATCCCGGCCATATCGCCGAGACCGCCAAGGCCTTTGAACATCTGTTACTCCATAGTTCCTGTGAGGGCGTTCACTCTTCGAACGGGTCCCATTCGTCTTCGACTTCCTGCAACGCATCGAGGGCGGCCTCTTGGGCGATGGCCTCCGGCGTGCGTATTTTCGTGATTTCCGCGCCGGGAAACAGCTCGAACACTTTCGCGACCATCGGATGTTCCATGGCCTTGGCCCGGAGTGCGCGCTCCTCGGCTTCGGTCACTTCGCGCAGTGTCTGCGTGCCCTCGGGGGCCTTTGCCAGCGTCACGCCCCAGTTCTGGCCGGTAAAGGCAAAGAGGCGGCTGCGCAGGCGCTGCGGGAATTCGGGATCAGCGTCGGGCGTCATCTCGAACTCGAGGAAGCCGGGGCGATAACTCACGAGGCGGACATAGGATTCCATGTCGATCTTGAGTTTCATGTCGCGGTGCTCGCCGACAAGATCGACGAGGGACTGAAAGCTCACGTAGCGGGCAAGGGCCATGTCCGGGGCCTGAGCCGGAGCGGTGGCTGCGGTGCCCGCCCTCATGGTCGGGGCATGAACCGGACCGCGCGGTGCCATCGTGCCGCCAGCGGCTCCACCCTGAGCATTGGTCGAGCCGCCGCCCGAAGGCGCGCCACCACCCGCCGGGCCAGACGGCGGGCGCGGCGGCGGGTTTTGTTCGGTGAGCTTGCGCACCAGATCTTCGGGCATCGGCAGGTCGGCGACATGGGTGAGCCGGATGATCGCCATTTCGGATGCCATCATTGCATTGGGCGCGGCGGAGACTTCTTCGATCGCTTTCAGAAGCATCTGCCACATGCGGGACAGCACCCGCATGGGCAGTTTTTCGGCCATGGCGAGGCCACGGGCGCGCTCGTCCGGGCCGATGGTCGGGTCTTCGGCGGCGGCGGGGGTGATCTTGATCACCGAGACCCAATGGGTGATCTCGGCGAGATCGCGCAGCACGGCAAGAGGGTCGGCCCCGTCGGCATATTGACCGCCGAGTTCCCCGAGCGCGGCTGCGGCATCGCCCATCATGATCATGTCGAAAAGATCAAGCACACGCCCCCGGTCGGCCAGCCCCAGCATGGCGCGGACCTGATCGACGGTGGTCTCGCCCGCACCGTGGGAAATCGCCTGATCCAACAGAGACAGCGCGTCGCGCACGGAGCCTTCGGCGGCACGGGTGATCAGCGCGAGGGCATCCTGCGCGACTTCAGAGCCCTCTTTTTCGGCGATGCCCGCAAGGTGATTCATCATCACCTCCGGCTCGATCCGGCGCAAATCGAACCGCTGGCAACGCGACAGAACCGTCACCGGCACTTTGCGAATCTCGGTTGTGGCGAAGATGAATTTGACGTGGGCGGGCGGCTCTTCGAGCGTCTTCAGGAGCGCGTTGAACGCACTCGTGGAGAGCATGTGCACCTCGTCGATGATGTAGATTTTGTAGCGTGCGGAGGCCGCCCGGTAATGCACCGAATCGATGATTTCGCGAATGTCACCCACACCGGTGCGCGACGCGGCGTCCATCTCCATCACGTCGACGTGACGCCCTTCGGAAATCGCGACGCAATGTTCGCAGACCCCGCAAGGTTCGGTTGTCGGCCCCCCCGTGCCATCTGCGCCGATGCAGTTCATCCCCTTGGCGATGATCCGCGCGGTAGAGGTTTTGCCGGTGCCGCGAATGCCGGTCATGATGAAGGCCTGCGCGATCCGGTCGGCGGCAAAGGCGTTTTTCAGGGTGCGGACCATGGCATCCTGACCGATCAGATCGGCAAAGGTTTCCGGGCGGTATTTGCGCGCCAGAACCTTGTAGCCGGTGGTGGTGTCGGTCATGCGGGGCCTCCTTGGTTGCGGCTAAGGTAAGGGCGGGGACGGGTCCCCGCAACCTCATTTCCAAGAGGATCACTCGCCGCGTTTGGCGCTTTTGGCTTTCTTTACGGATTTCACCATTTTGGAGAATTTTCGCCCGCGTTCGCGCGATTCCGCGATGGTCTCGGAGTTGCGTGCGTCCTCATCCACCAGCTTGCGCCAGCGTTCCAAACGGTTCGGGTCCAACTCTCCGGTCTCAATCGCGCGGCGCACCGCGCAGCCCGGCTCCGTCTGGTGTTGGCAGTCGGAAAATTTGCACTCTGTGGCCAGATCGGTGATGTCCTCGAACAGGGTCGCGATGCCCTCGGAGGCGTCATGCAGCGCGAGTTCGCGCATGCCGGGAGTATCAATTAGCCAGCCGCCCGCATGCATCCGGTGCATCGAGCGCGCCGTGGTGGTGTGCCGGCCCTTGGCGTCGTCTTCGCGGATGTCGCCGACCTCGATGTCCTCACCGGTGAGGCCACGTGCGATGGTGGATTTGCCCACGCCCGACGAGCCGACGAGAGCAATCGTCTGCCCCGTGCCGCAATAGCGCTCAAGCCGGGCGATGTCCTCCGGCGATTTGGCGTTGATCAACAGCACTTCGGCGCCCTCATAGAGGGCCTTGGCGCGGTCTTCGTAGATCTCCGCAGGCATGTCCTCGGGCTTGTCGGCCTTGGTGATGACGATCACCGGGGTGGCTTCTGCCTCGATGGCGATGGCAAGATAACGTTCGAGCCGTGCTTCGTTGAAATCGTGGTTGCAGGACGTGGTGATGAACAGCGTGTCGATATTGGCGGCGATGAGCTGGGCTTGCGCCGCGATGCCGGCGGCCTTGCGGGAGATCACGGTCTTGCGGTCGAGAACGCGGATCAGGCGCTCGCCGTCGGTGAGGACAAAATCGCCCACGGCCATGTCGGTCGCGACGTGATCGCCGGTCAGGGCGATGTCCAGACGCTCCAGAGCGGGAGTGAGTGCCACGACGGAGCGGCGGCGGACCTCGGAGAGGCGCACGGGGGTGAGAGAGTCGAATTCAGTGAGATCGAGCTGGCCGTTGAAGAACTGGGACCAGCCGAGGATGTTCAGATCGGAAATCATGATGTCTGCCTTGCAAAACACGAAAGGGCTTCCGCGCCGGACGGGCGGCGGAAGGGAACGGTTTCGGGCAGTCCGATGATGGGAAAGGCCTTAAGCGGCTGCCCGAGGGGCGGTAGCGACAATCATCAAATTCCTCCTCGGTTCGCATTAAGGTTAGGTGAGAGGCTGGACAACGACCCAAGCGGGGCTCGTTACGGCTGCTTCCTTCCGGACCTGACCGGGTTGGCGAGGCGCTCGCCCGCGCCAACCTCTCGACGCGTTACATAGTGGTCATGTGACGGGAAAGCAAGAGGGCGGTTCAGGTCCCGAGACGGGCGCGTTCCTCGCGCAGAAGCTCGGCCAGAAGGCGGAAGTCCTCGCTGCGCGCCGAGCTTTTGCGCCAGGCGAGCACCACCTCGCGGGGTTTGGTGCCAAAGAGTGGGGTCAGTTGGATGTCGGTGTTGCGGGTGACGCCTGCGTCGATGGCAAGCTGGGGCAGGAGGGTGATCCCGAGGCCCTGTTCCACCATGGCGACCAAAGTCGGGAGAGAGGTGGCGGCGAAGGTTTCGTCTTGTTTCGCATGGGTGTCGGGAAAGGCCGAAAGCGCGTGACGTTGCAGGCAATGGCCGCGTTCCAAAAGCAGCAGGGTTTCGTCATCGAGATCGGGACCGCCAATGGCCCTGTCGGAAATCAACCGATGCCCCGGCGCGGTGGCGAGTTGATAATCGTCTTCAAACAGGGGCTCCAGTTCCAGATCGCCGGTCTCGAAAGGCAGGGCGATGAGAATCACATCGAGCCGCCCGGCCCGCAGGCCCGCGATGAGGTGTTCGGTCAACTCCTCGCGCATGTAGAGCCGCAGGTCCGGATAGCTGTCGCGCAGACGCGGCAGCAGGCGGGGGAAGAGGAAGGGGCCGACCGTCGGAATGGTGCCGAGCTTCATCGTGCCGCGGAGCGTGCCGGATTGGGTCTGGGCCAGTTCGACGATGTCCTGCGCCTCGGCCAGCATCGCACGGGCGCGGGCGGCGATTTCTTCGCCCAGAGGGGTCATCAACACGGAGCGCTTGGTGCGCTCGGCCAGAGGCGCGCCGAGGATGTCTTCCAACTCGCGCAGCCCGGTCGACAGCGTCGATTGCGTCACAAGGCAGGTCTCGGCGGCCCGTCCGAAATGCAGCTCGTCGGCAAGGGCGACGAGAAAGCGGAGTTGGCGCAGGGTGGGGAGAATCATTAATCGAATTCCTCAATTACTTTGATCTTTTTTATTCGTTTCAACAATCAATTCGCAAGAGCTATCTCTTTTTCATCGACAGGGCGCGAGAGACAAACACCGGGCCCGAGACGACAGACATTGAAGAGAAACACTGAGAAAACAAAGGACTGAAAAAATGACCGATCAAGTTCAAGCCGCAGCAGGATCTCAAGTTGGCCCGCAACTGAACAAACCCGCCCCCGCCTTCAAGGCCGTGACCACCGATGGGGTCAAATCGCTCGAAGATTACAAAGGCAAATGGTTGATCCTGTTCTCCCACCCGGCCGATTTCACCCCGGTCTGCACCACGGAATTCATCGGCTTTGCCAACAAACAGGATGAGTTCAACGCCATGGGTGTGGAACTCCTGGGCCTGTCCATCGACAGCCACTATTCGCACATCGCCTGGATGCTCAACATCAAGGAAAACTGGGGCGTCGAGATCAAGTTCCCGATCATCGCCGACCTCTCGATGAGCGTGGCGAATGCTTATGGCATGATCCAGCCGGGCGCTTCCGACACGGCAGCGGTGCGGGCGACGTTTATCATCGACCCGAACGGTATCCTGCGCGCCATGGTTTATTACCCGATGAACGCGGGCCGCTCCGTGGACGAGATCCATCGCCTCGTGGTGGCGCTGCAAGCCGCCGATGAGAACAAATGTGCGATGCCGGAAAACTGGAAGCCGGGCGATCCGGTGATCGTGCCGACGCCGCCGACCGCTGCCGCCGCTCTGGCGAAACTCGCCGAAGCGCCCGAGGGGCAGAATGTCGTGGACTGGTACTTCGCGACGCGTCAGCTCTGATCTCAAACACATAAAGACCCACGCACAAAACGCGAAAGGGGCGCCAGACCGGCGCCCCTTTTTCTTGGTTCGGTCGGGTTACCCCTGCGGTCTCTCCGCCCAGCCCGCGAAGATTTTCTCCAACGCCACCACGATGTAGTAGAGCAGGATGCCGAGGAAGGCCAAAGCGATCAGCACCGCGAACATCAACGGGTAGTCGGCGTTGATCTTGCCGCTGTCGAACAGGTGCCCAAGGCCCTTGCCATGCGGCTCGACGATCTCCATCAGGTTGGTGCCGATGAAGGCGAGCGTGACCGCGACTTTCAATGCGCCGAAGAACTCTGGCAGGGTTTTCGGCAGGGCGATCTTCCAGAAAATTGTCCATTTCGACGCACCCAGAGAGCGCAGAATATCGCGATATTCCGGCTCCAAAGTCGACAGCCCGATGGAGACCGCGACCGAGATCGGGAAGAACGAAATCATGAAGGCGATCAGCACGGTGTTCAGATCGTGTTGGCCAATCAGAATGAGGGCGATCACCGGCACGACGGTGGCTTTGGGGATGGCGTTGAAACCGACCAAAAGCGGATAAAGCGCGTCGCGCATGGTGCGCGAAAAGCCCATGATCATGCCGATGAGCGTGCCGAAGACAACGGCGACCAGAAGCCCGACGACCGTGCGCCAGAGCGTTTGCCAGCCGTAAATCAGGAAAAGATTCCAGTATTTTGCATAGGCCGGGATCAGGTCGGAGGGGGATGCCATTTTGTAATTCGGCCATTGGTTGACCCAGACGATGAACTCCCAGAAGGCGAGGAAGATGACGATGGCGATGGTCGGCGTGGCGATCTTTTTGAAGGTTTTCATTATGCCGTCTCCTCGTCTTTCGCACGCCCTTGCGCGATCTCGATCTGATGGCGCAGGCGGTGCAGAATCTCGGTGGCTTCGGGCGTATAGATCACCTCAAGATCCGTGCGCCCGTCGAGTTTGACATTTTCGACATGCTGCGTCGTGGCCGGACGACCGGAGAGCACGATGACCTCATCGGCGAGATAGACGCTTTCGCGCAGGTCGTGGGTGATCAGCACGCCGGTAAAGGGTTCCTCGGCGCGGAGCGCATGCATGGTTTGCCACAGGTCTTCGCGGGTGAAGGCATCGAGCGCACCGAAGGGTTCGTCCATGATCAACACGTCGGGCTTGTGCACGATGGCACGACAGAGCGAGGCGCGTTGGCGCATGCCGCCGGACAGCTCGGAGGGGCGTTTGTCCTCGAACCCTTCGAGGCCGACGAGGGCCAAAAGCTCGCGCCCACGCTCTTCCTTCTGTTTCTTGGTCATCTTGTTCGGCACGATTTCGAGCGGCAACAACACGTTTTGCAGGATCGTGCGCCATTCGAGCATGACCGGGTTCTGAAACGCCATGCCAACGGTCGAGCGCGGGGAGGTGACGCGCTCGCCATGGAGCCAGACCTCGCCCTGATCGGGTTTCATGAGGCCCGCGACGAGTTTCGTCAGGGTGGATTTGCCACAACCCGACGGGCCGACGACAGCGCAGAAATCGCCTTCGGGCACGGAGATGTTGAGATCGTCGAGAACGGGCAGGGGGCCGTTGTCGGTCTTGTAGGCGTGGGTGACGCCCTTGATATCTATGAGGTTTGCCATTTTGGTTCGGTCTTGCCTTTTGCCCGCATGAAAACGGGCGCGAGCCGAAAGACCCGCGCCCGCCAAAGTCTCGGGACGAGATTACTTCAGCATGCGCGCGTCGGTGGCGGGCAGGTAGTCTTCAGTGAAATAGAGGCTTGCGTCCGGCTCGGCCTTGAATTCATAGACCATTTTGAGCTGATCGAGGGAGCCTGCGAAACGCTCGGCGTCGATCCCGCCCATGCCGTTTGCCGCGACATAATCGGTGTAGACGTTGCCTTTGAGAGCAAGCTCAAGACGACGGGTTTCGAGATCGAGATCGGACGCAGGGTTGTATTTGATCATGTATTCGACGGAGGCTTTCGGATCGGCCATCGCGTCTTTCCAGCCATGCAGAACGGCAGCCACAAAGCCTTTGACGGCGTCCGGGTTTTCGGCGGCGAAGTCGGTGTTCACGATCAGGACGTTGCCGTAAAGGTTCACGCCGTAATCGGACATCATGATCGTCGAAATGTCATCTTCCGGCACGCCGAGACGCACGAGGTTCAGGAAGGACGAGAAGTTGAAGCCGGTGACGGCGTCGACCTTGCCTTCGGCCAGCATCGGTTCGCGGGTCGGGAAGCCGACGGGCTCGACGGTGATTTTCGACATGTCGAGATCGTTCTCAGCCGCGAAGATCGGGAATTGCGCCCAGGCACCATCCGGCGGCGGGGCGCCGAGGACTTTGCCTTCGAGGTCTTTCGGGGCTTCGACGCCCAGAGATTTGCGGCCCACGACGGCAAAGGCCGGGGCGTCATAGATCATCATCATGCCGATGACCGGCGCGCCGGGGTTCTGGTCGAGGAATTTCACGAGGCTGTTGATGTCCGCCATGCCAACGGGGAAAGCGCCGGTGGCGACTTTCGGAATGGCGTCGAGCGAACCTTGGCCTGCGGAGATTTCCACGGCCAGATCGGCGTCGGAGAAATAGCCCTTTTCAATCGCGGTGAAGAAGGGCGCGGCCGGGCCTTCGAATTTCCAGTCGAGTGCGAAGGGCATCGCGGTCTCGGCATAGGCGGCAGACGCGGTCAAAGCGAAGGCGGCCATGGTAAGGATGGATTTATGGAACATGAGACTCCCCTGTGTCGTTCGGGCACAGCATGGCGCGCGAAGAGCACACCCGCGAGCCTCCCGGAAAGGCGGGGTCGACAATTATGTATACAATCTTCCGGACTGCATAAAAAATCGGCACAGATTCTATTTTTGCCCATTTGGTAAACGAAAAAAGCGACCGCGCCGGTGTGACATGGCGCGGTCGCTTTCGATTTCAGGGGGATTGACCTCAGAGCGTGATGCGGAACCGGGCGAATCCGTCCGTGCCTTCGCCCGCGTCTTCGATGGTCAGACCTTCGAGGTCGGCCAGATGCGTGCGTGCCGCCGGGCCGGTTTCGAACAAGACGGTGGTGTCGCCCAGAGGCGCCAGAGACCAGTTGTTGTCGGCTTTCGGATTCACCGTGCCCTGATCGACGATATAGCGCACGATGATGTCACGGTTGGTGTCGGGGCCTTCGAAAATCACCGTGGAGCCGTCGGCGCCGGGGAAGGTGCCGCCGCCGCCTGCGCGGTAGTTGTTGGTCGCGACGATGAACTCCATATCGTTACTCACAGGCGCGCCGTTGAAGGTCAGGTTGACGATGCGCGAGGCGTCCGGGTTCAGCGGTTCGCCACTGGAGGTAAAGCGCGAGGGCTGCGAAATGTCGATCTGATAGGTCACGCCGTCGATCACGTCGAAATTGTAGGAGGCGAAGTCGGGGTTCAGGAGCACCGCGTCCTTCGCGCCCTTCTCGACCTGATTAAACATACCTGCGGAGCGTTCCAGCCAGCCTTTGAGCTGGGCGCCATTGATGCGTACGGCGCGGATGGTGTTCGGGTAGAGGTAGAGATCGGCGACGTTTTTGATCGCCACATCGCCCGGCGCGACATCGGTGTAATATTCGGGGCCACCACGACCACCGGCCTTGAACGGGGCCGCGGCAGAAAGGATCGGCAGGCCCTCGTGTTCGGTGCCTTTCATCATCTCGGCGATGTACCAAAGCTGAGCGTTGGACACGATCTGGACCGAGGGGTCATCGGCGACGAGCGCGAAATAGGAATGCAGGGGCGCGGCGGTCTTGCCGACGGCGCGGCGGACATATTCCAGCGTCTGGTCGTGAATGTCCTGCACGGAGGCCAGAACCGGTTCGACGCTTTCAACCAGCGGCGTGATGGAACGGTCTTCCTCGCGCTGCGAGATCGGGCGAGTCTCGACGGAGCTTGTCACCACACGCCATCCTCCGCCTTCATATTCCAGCAAGAGATCCATAACGCCCAGATGCGAGCCCCAATAGCCGCCCATCACGGCGGGTTTGCCATGGATCAGACCCTTCTCGGCATCCACCGCCGCATAACCGTCGAAGGTCGGCGAGGGGAAGACAAGGTGGGAGTGACCGGTCAGAAGCGCGTCGACACCGTCGATTTCCGCCAGCGGGACGGAGGCGTTTTCCATGCCCTCGGTGTGCTCGGCAGCGCCGATGCCGGAGTGGTTCAGCGCGATGATGATATCGGCGCCTTTCTCCTTCATCTCGGGCACATAGGCGCGGGCGGTTTCGACGATGTCGCGGGCATTCACGTTGCCTTCGAGGTTCTTGCGGTCCCACATCATGATCTGCGGCGGCACGAAGCCGATCAGCCCGACCTTGATCGCATGTGTCTCACCGGCGCCGTCGGTCAGTTCGCGGTCGAGAATGACATAGGGCGGCACGAGTGTGACGTCTTCGCGCGGGGCGGCGCCCATTTCCTTGATGACGTTGGCGGAAATCACCGGGTAGTTTGCGCCCGCCAGCGCTTTCATCAGGAAGTCGAGGCCGTAGTTGAATTCGTGGTTGCCGAGTGTCGAGGCGTCGAAGCCCACGGTGTTCATCGCGGTGATCACCGGGTGCATGTCGCCGTCTTTCATGCCGCGCTCATAGGCGATGTAATCGCCCATCGGGTTGCCCTGAAGGAAATCGCCGTTGTCCAGAAGCATGGAGTTGGTCGCCTCGGCGCGCACGGCATTGATATGCGCCGTGGTGCGTGCGAGCCCGACGGTGTCCACGGGCTTGTCCGCATAATAGTCATAGGGGAAGACGTGGACGTGCAAATCCGTAGTTTCCATGATCCGCAAATGCGCCTGGTTCGTACTGGCGCGCGCGGAAAAGGGGTGAAGAGCAATCAAGGCGGTTCCTGCGATTGTGCCCGACAGAAAGCCGCGGCGATTTATGTCTTTGTGTGAATGGTCCATGATGCATCTCCTTTTAGGTGAAGAGGTTGGCGCGACCATTCCCGGGCCACAAGACAAACGTGTGACAAGATTGAATTTACCAAGAGCTGCCGGGCCTGCAAACTATTTTGAGTTGCCTTTTTGATCTAGGTTACAACTTTAAATTGCATTTTACTCTGTTGTCGCATTCTGGCAACAGGAGTGTTGCGGCAGATGACGAGGCCCCGTTCCAGGACGGATGGCGGCACGTTGCGCTGGTTCTTGTCACAATTGCCGCTTATGTCCATGGCCCATGAACAAGACGATTGTGACACTTTCCGGTGGGACCCTGAACAGGGCGGCGCATCTGCGGGACAACCGGCCCGCAGGGGCGGATGCGAAACTCATGCCGCTCTGGCGCGGGCATCTGGCGATGCGTGGAGAAGCGCTTTGCCTTCTGGATGTCGATGAGGTCGATTTGCCGGAGGGGGGCGAAATCTTTCTTGGCCTATTGTCGGATGGTGTGCCGGTTTATGCGCGGGATATCGGCTCATTGTCGCTCGTGGGGGATGAGGCGCCCGCGCCCTGGTCGCAGGACGGATTCGAGGTCGAGACCCTGCCGGGGATGCAATTTTACGACCTGCGCGCGGTGATGACCCGGCTCACACCTTTGGAGGCGGAGCTGGCCGCGACCGGGCGGGCGCTGTTCGACTGGCATCGTCGCCATGGGTTCTGTGCCCATTGCGGAGAAAAGACCGCACCCGAACAAAGCGGCTGGCGGCGGGATTGTCCGGCTTGCGGGGCAGAGCATTATCCGCGCACCGACCCGGTGGTGATCATGCTGGTGACCCGTGGCAATGACGTGCTTTTGGGCCGCAATGCCAATTGGCCGGAGGGGATGTATTCGCTTCTGGCGGGCTTCGTCGAACCCGGAGAGCCGATCGAGGCGGCGGTGCGACGCGAGGTGTTCGAGGAGGCGGGCGTGCGGGTCGGGAAGGTGGACTATGTGACCAGCCAGCCCTGGCCGTTTCCGGCGTCCCTGATGCTGGGCTGCCGCGCGGAGGCGGTGAGCCGGGAGATCACCCTCGATCCCGCAGAACTGGAGGATGCGCGCTGGGTGCGGCGCGAGGAGATGGCGCTGGCGCTGGCGGGCCGTCACCCTGAGATCGCAGCGGCGAGAAAAGGCGCCCTCGCACAGGTTCTGCTCCGCAAGTGGGTTGCGGACGATTGGGAATAACGGGATAAGATTTCCCTCGGGGAAGGATCGGGTCAGAGGCAGGTGAGCAGGCATGAAATTTTCGACGCGTCAGGACATTGAGGCCCCGGCTGCTTTCGTTTTCGATCGGATAACCGATTTCGAAGGCATGGAGCGTCAGGCGATGCGTCGTGGCATGGATGTGGCGCGTAAACGACCGAGCCAGCCGCGCGGTCTGGGCGCGAGCTGGTCTCTCAAGGTGCCGTTTCGCGGCAAGCTGCGCGATCTGGATGCGGAAATCAGTGAGTTCGACGCGCCGCACCTGCTTGGCGCGACTGCCGTCTCAGGCGGGTTGCACATGCAGATGAACATCGAACTGGTGCCGTTGTCGCCGCAGCGTACGCGGTTGAGCTTCGGCTATGACGTGCGCCCGAAGACCCTGTCGGCGCGGATTCTGGTGCAGTCGGTGAAATTCGCCAAGGGCACGTTGCAGAAACGCTTCGAGAAGCGCGTCTCCAGCTATTGCGAGCACCTCTCCGAACAGTATCGAGGCGCGCCGAAGATCTGATCCCGCGCGCCTGATCGTCATCTGCTCGACCTCAGGAGCGACGCGGGTCCGCCGGGTAAACCCCGAGAATTTCGACCATTTCCGTGAAGTAACGCAACTCGTCGAGGGCGAGCTGTACGTTGCGGTCGCCCGGATGGCCTTCGATGTCGGCATAGAACTGGGTGGCGGTGAAGACGCCGTCGACCATGTAGCTTTCCAGCTTGGTCATGTTCACGCCATTGGTCGCGAAGCCGCCGAGCGCCTTGTAGAGTGCTGCGGGAATGTTGCGCACGCGGAACATGAAGGCGGTGACCATCTTTTCTGCGCGGCGGGTGTAATCCGGTTCCCGGGCCATGATGAGAAACCGCGTGGTGTTGAGCTTGTGGTCCTCGATATGGCGTTCGAGCACGTCGAGGCCGAGAATCTCGCCCGCAAGTTCGGAGGCGAACGCGCCGATGCTCGGGTCGTTGTCTTCCTTGATCGACCGGGCTGCGGCGGCATTATCGGACCAGTTGACGGTTTCGATGCCATGGGCGTGGATGAATTTGCGCGCCTGCCCCAGCAGCACCGACATGGCGCGGGCCTGTTTGATGTCGGCGGTTTTGCTGCCGGGCAGGCCGAGAAGGTTCACATGCACGCGGACGAAGGTTTCGCCGATGATGTGCAACCCGCTGTCGGGCAGGAGGTGATAGACGTCCTGCACCCGGCCATAGGTCGAATTTTCGATAGCGATCATGCCGATGTCGGCCCGTTCGGAGCGCACGGCCTCCATTGCGTCCTCGAAGGTCGGGCAGGGCAGGGGCTCGTAGTCCGGGCGGGCCTCATAGCAGGCCTGATGCGAATAGGAGCCCAGCTCCCCCTGAAATGCGATCCGCTTTGTCATTTTTGCCCCTTTTCGTACATTTCTTTTGCGCTAACCTGTATGGGCTCCGGTCTTATACCTTGAAATGAAGCAGGGGAAGCGGGTAGAGAGCGGGAGCGCGCGATGAACCCACAATGAACGGAACGCGAAATGTTCAAGACTATGACCCTTGTGAAGATCGTCGGAGGCCTGTGCGGCACCGCTGCTCTTTTTGTGATCGCCTATCTGGCGAGCGATTCGATCTACGCAATGAAGGCCACAAGCCATGACGGAGAAGTCGTTCAGGCCTATGTCGTCTCCACCGGCGAAGACGACGGCGCTGCCGAAGAGGTGGTCGAAGTAAGCTTTGACGAGCTTCTTGCCTCCGCCGATCCGGCCAAGGGCGAAAAAGTCTTCGCCAAGTGCAAGGCCTGCCACAAGGTGGACGGGTCCAACAGCACCGGGCCGCATCTTGACGGCGTGTTCGGCCGGGCGGTCGGTACCGTGGGCGATTTCTCCTATTCCGACGCGATGGGCGCGCATGGCGGCGAATGGACCGCGGAAGCGCTCAACGTCTATCTGACCAGCCCGAAAGACGCGATTCCGGGCAACAAGATGTCCTTTGCCGGTCTGAAGAAAGACACCGACCGCGCCAATATCATCGCCTATCTTCAGTCGATCTCCGGCTGATTTTTCCAAGATCGGTTCGCGCGTCGTCCGCACGCGACGCATTGAGACCCCCATCGGCCGCACCGGTGGGGGTTTTGTTCTGCGCCGCTGGACGGGAGAGAGCGGGGCGATCACGCATTTTCGAGCGCATGTAACTTGCATGTCATGATGCCTGCACATTACCGTCAGGGGAAGTACAGCCATCCCTTCGGAGGACGACCATGACCGCACGCCCCCTGTTCCTGAGATCCCTTTCCGTTCTGGCCGCATTGGCTTTGGGAAGTGGCGGGGCCTCTGCCGAGGAAATCATCACCTCGACCTGGTATTCGGAATGGGACGAGGCGAAATATGCCGAGCCCTTCGAACATCTCGATTACGTCAACCCGGACGCGCCGAAAGGTGGCGAGATCATTCTGGGCACCGTGGGCACGTTTGACAGTCTGAATCCCTTTGCCACGCTGTCGGGGACGCCCGCCTCTTTGTCGTCTTCGATGTATGAGCGTCTGATGACCTCGACGGCGGATGAGTATAAATCGGTGAGCTATTGTGTGCTCTGCGAGACCATCGAGTATCCCGAGAGCAAGGAGTGGGTGATTTTCCACCTGCGCGACGATGTGACCTTTTCCGACGGCACACCGATGACCGCCGAGGATGTGGTGTTTACCCATAACAAGATGATCGCGGAAGCGACGCCGTCGTGGCGCGCGGGTGTGTCTGCGATGATCAAGACCGTCGAGGCGCTCGATGCGCATACGGTGAAGTTCACTTTCCAGCCGGACATTCCGCGCAATGGCTTAATTGATCAGGCGGCGGCGTCGATCGTCATGAAGAAAGCGTGGTTCGAGGAAACCGGCGCGCGGCTCGACGAGAAACGCTATGAGACCTCGCCGGGGACCGGGGCCTATATGCTGGCGGGATACGATGCCGGTCAATGGGTCGAGTACAAGCGCAACCCGGACTATTGGGGGGCGGAACACCCGCTGAACGTGGGGCGCAACAACCTCGACACCATTCGGGTGACCTATTTCGGCGACACCATCGCCGCTTTCGAGGCCTTCAAAGCGGGCGACATCACCTTCCGTCAGGAAAACTCCTCGCTGGTCTGGGCTACGGGATACGATTTTCCGGCGCTTGAAAAAGGCTGGGTGAAGAAAGAGACCCTGCACGACGGCAGCATTCCGGGCGCGACCGGGTTCCTGTTCAACCTGCGCCGCGAGAAGTTTCAGGACCGCAATGTGCGCTTGGCCCTGGGGTTGATGTATAACTTCACCTGGACCAACGAGACGCTGCAATACGGGTTGTTTTCCCAGCGCGAGAGCTTTTGGCAGACGCCGGAACTGATGGCGACCGGCCTGCCGGAGGGCAAGGAACTTGCTGTGCTCGAAGAGGTCAGGGGCGATCTGCCCGAGGCGATCTTTAGCGAAGACCCGCTTTTGCCGCACACGTCCGGCGACCGCTCTCTGGACCGCCGGAACATGCGTCGGGCGACGGCTCTGCTCGCCGAAGCCGGCTACACCCCCGGCGATGATGGCAAGATGCGCAATGCGGACGGAGAGGTTCTGTCCGTCGAATTCTTGCACTACAGCCCGGCCTGGGACCGGATCATCAAGCCCTATGTCGAGAACCTGACCGCGCTGGGCGTCGACGCCACCTACAACCGGATCGACCCGAACCAATATCAGGCCCGTCGCCAGAGCTTTGATTATGACATGATCTTCGATGGCTATTCGAACGGTTTCGAAGAGGGCTCGTCCTTCCTCCAGAAATACGGTTGCGAGGAGCGCGACGATGTTTTCAACCCGGCGGGCTATTGCAACCCGGCGATTGATCATATCGGCAAGGAGCTTTTGAAGGCGGAGACTTATGAGGACATGGTGGCGATGGTCAAAGCCGCCGACCGCATCATGCGCTACGACTATTTCATCGTACCCGCGCATATGAACGACAGCTATTGGGTCGCCTATTACGACATGTATGAGCATCCCGATGAGGATACGATGCCGCCGCTCGATCTGGGCTATCTGGATTTCTGGTGGGTGAATGCCGACCGCGAAGCGGAATTGCGTGCGGCTGGCGCATTGAAGTAAAAGGCCCCGAACGGGCAAGAGCAGATATAACAATCCGGTAAGGACGCTTCATGGGAGCCTATATTCTACGGCGCTTGCTGTTGATCATTCCGACGTTGATCGGGGTCATGGTGGTCAATTTCGCGCTGACGCAATTCGTGCCGGGCGGTCCGGTCGAACAGGTGCTCGCCAATTTGCAGGGCGAGGGCGATGTGTTCGAGACGATCACCGGCACGCAGGCCGATGCGGGCAGTTCCAATCTGGCCGAAAACACCGCCTATCAAAGCGAATACGCCGGCGCGCGGGGTCTTCCGCCCGAGTTCATCGCCGATCTGGAACGTCAGTTCGGTCTCGACAAGCCGCCGCTCGAGCGCTTCCTCTCGATGATGTGGAACTACATGCGCTTCGATTTCGGCGAGAGCTATTTCAAATCCGAGGGCGTGCTCGATCTTGTCTGGGACAAGTTGCCGGTGTCGATCTCTCTGGGGCTGTGGGCGACCTTGATTTCCTATATGGTCTCGATCCCTCTGGGCATCCGCAAGGCTGTGCGTGATGGATCGAGCTTTGACACATGGACCTCGGGCATCATCATCGCCGCTTATGCGATCCCCGGCTTTCTCTTCGCGATCCTGCTTTTGGTGCTTTTGGCGGGGGGCTCGTATTGGCAGATTTTCCCGCTGCGTGGCCTGACCTCGCCCGATTGGGACCAGATGTCCTGGCTGGGCAAGATCGGCGATTATTTCTGGCACATCACCCTGCCGGTTCTGGCCTCCGTGATCTCGTCCTTCGCGACGCTCACGCTTTTGACCAAGAACTCTTTCCTCGATGAGATCCGCAAACAATATGTGGTCACCGCCAAGGCCAAGGGCCTGCCCGAGAGCCGTGTCCTCTATGGTCACGTCTTCCGCAACGCCATGCTGATCGTGATCGCGGGGTTTCCGGGGCTGTTCCTCAGCGTGTTCTTTGGCGGCTCCGTCATTATCGAAACGCTGTTCTCCCTCGATGGGCTTGGCCGTCTGGGTTATGAGGCCGCTCTCGCACGCGACTATCCGGTGATTTTCGGCACGTTGTTCTTCTTTGGTCTCATCGGTCTGCTGATCGGCATCCTGTCGGATCTGATGTATGTCTTCGTCGACCCGCGCATTGATTTCGAGCGGAGGGACACATGATGAAGATGTCCGAGCTGAACCGCCGTCGCTGGCGGAATTTCAAATCGAACCGCCGCGCATACTGGTCGCTGATCATTTTCTCTATCCTCTTCGGCCTGTCGCTCTTTGCCGAGTTTCTGGCCAATGATAAACCGATCCTCGTGCAATATCGCGGCGGCTATTACATGCCGATCTTCAAATTCTACCCGGAAACCGAGTTCGGCGGCGATTTCAGGACCGAAGCGGTCTATCGCTATCCCGAGGTGCAATGTCTGATCGAGACCGGCGGCATGGTCGACTGCTTCGACGATCCGGAGGCCTATCTCGAAGACGCTCAGGACGGGGAAATCAATGGCGAAGAGATCGAGAAGGGCTGGATGATCTGGCCGCCCATTCGCTATTCCTACAACACGCAGGTCGAGGGGCCGGGCGCCGCGCCTTCGCCGCCGACGCGCCAAAACTGGCTGGGCACGGATGACACCAAACGCGATGTGGTCGCGCGGGTGATCTACGGTTTCCGCCTGTCGATTTTCTTCACTCTCGTGGTGTCGCTGGCCTCCTCGCTCATTGGCATTGTCGCGGGCGCCATTCAGGGTTTCTTCGGCGGACGCACCGATCTTATCTTCCAGCGTGTCTTGGAAATATGGGGCGCGATGCCCGCGCTCTATGTGATCATCATCTTGTTTGCCATTCTGGGACGAAGTTTCTGGCTCTTGGTCTTTGTCACCATCCTTTTCGGCTGGACCGCGCTTGTGGGCGTCGTGCGAGCCGAATTCCTGCGGGCGCGGAATTTCGAATATATCCGGGCGGCGCGGGCCTTGGGCGTCGGCAACTGGACGATCATGTTCCGCCATATGTTGCCCAATGCGATGGTGGCGACCTTGACCATGCTGCCCTTCATCGTGACCGGCAACATCGGGATGCTGGCCTCTCTCGACTTTCTGGGCTTTGGCCTGCCGTCCTCGGCGCCCTCTCTCGGCGAGTTGACGCTTCAGGCAAAACAGAACCTTCAGGCGCCCTGGCTCGCTTTCACCGCCTTTTTCACCTACGCCATCATGCTCTCGCTTCTGGTCTTCATTTTCGAAGGCGTGCGGGATGCGTTTGACCCGAGGAAGACCTTTCGATGAGCCTTTTGCACTATAAAGACCTGCGGGTCGGCTTTCGTCAGGATGGTCAGGTGGTCGAGGCCGTCAAAGGCGTGTCTTTCTCGGTGGAGAAGGGGGAAACCGTGGCGCTGGTCGGGGAATCCGGCTCCGGTAAATCGGTGACGGCACTGTCGTGCGTGAACCTTTTGCCGGACACGGCGGTGACCAGCGGCTCGATCACCTATCAGGGTCAGGAACTTGTCGGCGCCTCTGAGAAGGAGCTGCGAAAACTCCGCGGCAATGACATCAGCTTTATCTTCCAGGAGCCGATGACCTCTCTCAACCCGCTGCACACGTTGGAAAAACAGCTCGCCGAAGTGCTGCTCATTCACCATGGTATGACGGGTGTGGCGGCGCGGGAGCGGGTGATCGAGCTTTTGAATCAGGTAGGCATCCACGAACCGGAAAGCCGTCTCAAGGATTATCCGCACCAGCTTTCGGGCGGGCAGCGGCAGCGGATCATGATCGCCATGGCGCTCGCGAACCGCCCCGAATTGCTGATCGCGGATGAGCCGACAACCGCGCTCGATGTGACCATTCAGGCGCAGATCCTCGAACTTCTGGCCGAGCTGAAACAGAGCCTCGGTATGTCGATGCTTTTCATCACCCATGACCTGAACATCGTGCGCAAATTCGCCGATCGGGTCTGTGTCATGAAAAATGGCGAGATCGTCGAGACCGGCGTGACGACAGAGATTTTTGACAATCCGCAGCACCCCTACACGCAGATGCTTCTGGCCGCCGAGGCAACCGGCCATCCCGATCCGGTGCCCGCAGAGGCGGAGGTGGTGGCCGAGACCAAAGACCTGCGCATCTGGTTCCCGATCCAGCGCGGGTTCCTGCGCAAGACGGTGGGCTATGTGAAGGCGGTGAATGCCGCAACGTTTTCGGTCCGGGCCGGTGAAACCGTGGGCATCGTGGGCGAATCCGGGTCGGGAAAAACGACGCTGGCGCTGGCCATCATGCGGCTGATTTCCTCGCAAGGGCCGGTGGTGGTTCTGGGGCAGGACATCCAGGGCTGGTCCAACCGCAAACTCCGTCCGCTGCGCGCCGATATGCAGATCGTGTTCCAAGACCCCTACGGCTCGCTGTCACCCCGCATGACGGTGGAACAGATCATCGCGGAGGGGCTGGGCGTGCATCGGGTCGAGGGCTATGCCTCCGTCGAGGAAGCGGTGATCGACATCATGCGTGAGGTCGGCCTCGATCCCGAGACCCGGCACCGCTATCCGCATGAATTCTCCGGCGGTCAGCGTCAGCGCATCGCCATCGCCCGCGCCATGATCCTGCGCCCGCGTCTGGTGGTGCTGGACGAGCCGACCTCCGCACTCGATATGACGGTGCAGGTGCAGATCGTGGAGCTTCTGCGTCGTCTTCAGGTGAAACACAAGCTGGCTTACCTGTTTATCTCGCACGACCTGCGCGTGGTGCGTGCGCTGTCGCATCAGGTTCTGGTGATGAAGCGTGGCGATGTGGTCGAGATGGGCACGGCGGAGGAGATTTTCGAGACGCCGAAAGAGGCCTACACCAAGGCGCTGGTCAGTGCTGCGCTCGATCTCAAGGTGGAAGAGGGCGCGGGCGTCTGAATGACGACTGTTCCGCAGACATGAAAAAGGCGACCTGTGAAGGTCGCCTTTTGCGTTTGGACAAGGGGCCGTTCAGGACGGCCCGATCGTGTTGCAATCGGTGCCGCGCGCTTCGAGGCGACGGCAGGTGAGCGCCGCCATGTCCTCGGTCATGCCGAGGAAATTGGCGTCGAAGCCACGCTTGGTGCGAACCACCTTGCGCAGCGCGCCGTCGAGCATTTCCACCTCGGTCAGTGCGGTCCGGAGCAAATTCTTGCGCGCCTCGTACTCGCTGCCATAAGTGCCGATGTTGATGCCCCAGTAGCGGTTGCCGGAGGTCGAGAGCCGGGTGACGACTTCGGGCGTGCTGACGGCGGGTTCGGCGGCAATGGCGGAGGCCGGTTCGATGGAAGCGAGCTGTAGCGTGGCGGGGCGCGGCAGCGGGGCGACCGTCGGGACGACCGCCTGGGCGACGACGGGAGCGGTTGCCGGTGCAAGTGTCGGCGTCACCTCGGGCATCTCGCTGGCCTGAGCGCGCGCGGTTTCAGCCAGCAGCGTAGCGGCCTCTGCGGCAGCGTCATTGGCCGCGGCGAGAAGCGCTGCGTCCTGTTCGGCCTTCGCGAGCGCAGACATCACGTCATCAGACGCGGCCAGCAGGAGCTCTTCGGTCTCCGGCGCAAGAGCTTGCGTCGGGCGCATTTTGGGCCAGGGGCTCGTACTCATCCTTGTGCTCACGCGGATGATTTTCGAGGCGGTCGCAGGCGCATCCTGATTGCCGGCCACCATGACCGTATCGCCGCCGACCTTGCCGAGATAGGGCGGTTTTCCGGGTTTCACTACGGCAACGCGGCTCGGTGCGCGTTTGAAGCCCAGGTCCATCAGTTCCGCAACCTTGGCGTTGCGCGCCGCGCCGGAGCGACCGCCGAAGACGGTGGTGATGATCCGCTCGCTGCCGCGATGCGCCGAGGCCGTGAGGTTGTAACCCGAGGCGGAGGTGTAGCCGGTCTTGATCCCGTCCGCGCCCTCGTAGGAGGTCAGGAAGCGGGTGTTGGTATGGGAGACCATGCGCACGCCGGCATCGGCCGTGGTGCGCGAGAACAGGTTGTAATAGTCGGGATAGTCGTAAAACAGATGGCGCCCGAGGACGCTCATGTCCCGGGCGGTCGACAGGTGACCCTCTTCGGTCAGGCCGTTGGCGTTCTTGAAGGTGGTGCGCGACATGCCGAGAGCCTTGGCGGTGCGGTTCATCCGGCGGGCAAAGGCGGCCTCCGAGCCTTCGATGGCCTCGCCGATGGCGGTGGCGGCATCGTTGGCGGATTTCACCGCGGCGGCACGGATCAGGTAGCGCAGCTTGATCTTCTGACCGGGCTTGAGACCGAGCTTCGAAGGCGGCTCCGCTGCGGCATTTCGGGAGATCGTCACCTCATCGTCGAGCGAAATCTCGCCGTGTTCGATCGCCTCGAAGGCGATGTAGAGCGTCATCATCTTGGTGAGAGAGGCCGGGTGCAATCGCGTGTCGGCATTGGTGGCGTGAAGCACCTTGCCGTTGCGTGCATCCATCACCAGGGCGGCGTATTCCGCAGCCACGGCGCGGGCCGACATCGCGATCATCATCGCGAAGGCGATCAGAAAGAGTGGAAAAATACGGCCGGAAACTGCACGCGGGATACCCCGTGCCTGCACGTTGCTCTTCATGATAACTCTGCCTCGTCTTGTCGGATCATGTCGCCCGACTTGTGTTTGGGGGTGAGGCTAGCACAGGCTTTGCCGTGAGAAAACCACCAATTTTCAAGGGTTTTCAAGACGTGCATTGATGCAACGCCATATTTGGTGGTGGCGTGGCGCCGCTCCACCAGATCGGGGGGCGCCCCCTGTGCGATTTTCTCAGAGGGAGCCGATCAGCTCCGGCAGATCGCGCAGCGACGCGAGGCTGCGGTAGCGCGGATGCCCCTCCGGTGCCTCGGCATGTTCGATGGCCCAGGTGATGTTATGCGGCACATGAACGCCCCAGGCCCCGACCTCAATCGGCGGCAGGACATCGGATTTCACCGAATTGCCGACCATCATCGCGCGTTCGGGCGCGACACCATGGCGGGCGAAGAGGGTGCGGTAAACCTCGGGCGTCTTGGCCGAGACCACCTCGACCCCGTCGAACAGTTCGCCCAGACCGGACTGGGCGAGTTTGCGTTCCTGATCGAGCAAATCCCCCTTGGTCACCAAGAGGATCTTATGGGTTTCGGCCAGGGCGCCCACGGTTTCCTCGACCCCGTCGAGCAGATGGATCGGATGGTGCAACATCTCCTGACCGGCGGCGATCAATTCACTGATGACGGCGGCGGGGACGCGCTCCTCGGTCACTTCGATGGCGGTTTCGATCATCGAGAGGACGAAGCCCTTGATGCCGAACCCGTAATGCCCGAGATTGCGTCGCTCGGCGGCCAGCAGGCGCTCGGCGAGATGATCGGCTTCTGTGAAATCGGCCAGCAGCTCGGCGAATCTGTCCTGAGTGATGCGGAAGAACTCTTCGTTTTCCCACAGGGTGTCGTCGGCATCGAAGGCGATTGTAGCGAGTTTATCGGGCATGTGATCGGCGCTCCTTTACCGGTTTCGGCATAACCCTCTTTATTGATGTGAAAAAGGGGCTATATATCGGCAAATGATCCCGCCAAGATGCTGCAACATGGAACCGGAGACGACAGAGTGATCCTCGCGCCTCAGATGATGTCAGACAATGACGACCGTTCGAATGACGACGGCGATGTCGGTCTTGCGCTCAAAACTCGGCCGAAGACCAAACGCCCGCCGCTCTACAAGGTGATGTTGCTGAATGACGATTACACGCCGATGGAATTCGTCGTTCTGGTGCTGGAGCGCTTCTTCGGCATTGGCCATGCGCATGCCACTGAAATCATGCTGACCGTGCATAAAAAGGGGCTTGCCGTTGTCGGTGTGTTTCCTTTCGAGATTGCGGAGACCAAGGTGCAGCAGGTGATGGAATTCGCCCGCCGGCACCAGCACCCGCTGCAATGCACGATGGAAAAGGAATAGGCGTTTCCCCGCCATGCTGTCCGCACGTCTCCCCCTGATCCTTGAGGGCTCTGCGCCCGTGACGACCGCCGTGGTCTATCGTCCGCATGGCGACACGGATCTGTCCGCGCTGGACGGTGCGACGGTGCAAATCGTGCAGGGGTTCAAACCCGATGTCGATGCTTTGGTGGCACGTGGGTATGACGTCAGAACCGAGGCTGAAGGCCGGTTCGACCTTGCCGTGGTCTTGCTGCCCCGCTCCAAGGCGGAAGCGCATGCGCTGATCGCCGATGCCGCGTCGCGGGCGGATCGGGTGATCGTCGACGGCCAGAAGACCGACGGCATCGACAGTATCCTGAAAGAGCTGAAGAAACGTGCGGTGGTGGGGCAGGTGGTCTCCAAGGCGCATGGCAAGGCGGTGGGGATCACCGGCGGCGGGTTTGCCGATTGGACCGATCCGGGGCCGCTGCACCTGATCGAGGGGTTCACCACCCGTCTCGGCGTATTTTCCGTCGACCGAATTGACAGGGCCTCCGAGGCGCTGGTTGCCGCTTTGCCCGCGAAACTCCCGGCGAAAATTGCCGATCTCGGCGCGGGCTGGGGTTATCTCTCCCGCGCGATCCTGGACCGCGAAGGGGTGAAGGAATTGCATGTGGTCGAGGCGGAAGCGGCGGCGCTTGCCTGCGCACGCGACAATCTCGACGATCCGCGTGTGAGCTTTCACTGGGAAGACGCCACGCGTTTTACCCCGCCCAGACCGCTCGATGCGGTGATCATGAACCCGCCGTTTCACACCAGCCGCGCCGCCGATCCGGCGCTTGGGCAGGCCTTTATAGAGGCGGCCAGCCGGATGCTTGCCCCCCATGGCGAGCTCTGGCTCGTGGCGAACCGGCAATTGCCCTATGAGGCGACGCTGGCCGCCTGTTTCGGTACATATGCCGAGATCGGCGCCACGGGGGGCTTCAAACTGCTGCATGCGGCGAAACCTCTTCGCAAAGCGGCCAAGACGACCTAGGGTCTGAGCAAACACACAGGAGCCAGCATGAGCTTTTCCATCGAAGGCAAGACCGCGATCGTGACGGGGGCTGCCAATGGCGTCGGTCTCGCCATCGCCCGGCATTTTCTGGCCCAGGGGGCACGCGTGATGTGTGCGGATATGGACGAAGCCAGCCTGACGGCGGAATATGGCGATCTTGTTGGCGGTGAAAACCCGCAGGTGGCCTATTTTGCCGGAGATCTGCGGGAGAAACTGACCATTGCGAATCTGCTCTCGGCGACGATCGACGCGTTTGACGGGGTCGATATCCTGGTCAACGCCTCGCGTCAGGTGGCAATGAGCGATCCGCTTTCGGTCGAGGACGACAATGTCTCCCAGCTCATCGAGCAGAACCTCATGACCTCGCTGCGGCTGATTCAGCAGGTGGCGAAATGGATGATCCGGAATGCGGAGAAATCCGAGGAGAGCGATGCCAGTGTCGGGGCCATCGTCAACCTGTCCTCGATTGCCGCGCGACGCTGTCAGCCGGAGCTGCTGGCCTTCTCGATTTCCTCCGGTGCGGTGGACCAGATGACGCGCGCCATGGCGGTGGCCCTCGCGCCGCATCGCATCCGGGTCAATGCGGTGGCGTTCGGCTCCGTGATGAGTTCGAGCCTGCAGGGCATGCTGTCGGACAATCCCGATTACCGGGGCGAGATCATCGCCAAGACCCCGATGGGGCGGGTGGCGCCGGCCACCGATGTGGCGGAAACGGTGCAATATCTCGTTTCCGAAGGCTCGGGCTTCATGACCGGACAGATCCTGACCGTGGATGGCGGGCGCACGCTGGTCGATCCGGTGCTTGCGCCCACGCATTGACGATCACTCGGGGTACTGCACCTTGCAGGCCTCGACCGCTGCATTCGCCTCGATCTGAAGCTGGGCCTCTTTCTTCTTGAGAGCGGCGAGCTTCGCGGCTTCGGCATCCAGGTCGATGGATTTCGGCACCATGCGGGTGTGGACATCCGGCACACGACAGAAGATCGGCTTGCCTTCGTCATTGGTGCCGCAGCGCTCGATGTCGTAGTCGATATATTCTTTCTCGACGAGCGCGTAACCGCGGCCGAGATTGCCTTCGGCCTCTTTGATAAAGCTCTGAACCTGACGCAAATCCTTGGTCGCACGGGAAATGCACATCTGTTGTTCGGAACAGGCGACGAGCAGCGGCAGCACCGCCAGTGGAATGAGCCAACGCATCGGAAATCTCCTTTCCTCATATACACGCGATCATAGCGCGTTTCCGTCGCAGGGGAAGGGTGCTTGCCCCCGATGCCATCTTGTTGTTACCTCTCGCGGACGGCAAAGAGGAGGCCCCATGACGCATGAGATGACCCATGAGAAGGCGCGCGCAAGTGCATGGTTCCGCCAGTTGCGCGATCAGATCGTGTCGGCTTTCGAAGCCTTGGAGGACACCCAGCTCAGCGGTCCCTTAGCGGGGCATTCGGCCGGACGTTTCGAAGTGAAGGAAACCACGCGCGACGCCGAGGACGGATCGGACGCGGGCGGTGGTCTCATGTCGGTGATGCGCGGCGGGCGGGTGTTCGAGAAGGTCGGGGTCAATGTCTCCACCGTTTACGGCACGTTGGGCGAGCGGGCCCAGATGGCCATGGCGGCACGCAAGGGTCTTCCGGGGATGAAGGACGATCCGCGTTTCTGGGCGGCGGGAATCTCCCTTGTCGCGCATATGCAGAACCCCCATACGCCTGCGGTCCACATGAACACCCGGATGTTCTGGACCCCGCATGGCTGGTGGTTCGGGGGCGGCTCGGATCTCAATCCCTGCATCGAATATGCCGAAGACACGGCGGCGTTCCACGCGATTCAGAAAGAGCACTGCGATCGCCACGATCCCGAGTATTACCCACGCTTTAAAGCCTGGGCGGACGAGTATTTCTATATCCCGCACCGGGGGCGGGCGCGTGGCGTGGGCGGCATTTTCTATGACGATCTCAACACCGGCGACTGGGAAAAGGACTTTGCCTTCACTCAGGACGTGGGCCGCGCCTTCCTTCCGGCTTTCCTCGGCGTGACGGAAAAACGCCGTGATACGCCGTGGAACGAGGCCGACAAGGATCGCCAACTCGTCCATCGCGGGCTCTATGCCGAATACAACCTCGTCTATGACCGGGGCACGAAATTCGGGTTGGAGACGGGGCACAACCCTGACGCCGTACTGATGTCCCTGCCGCCGATGGCGAAATGGGTATGAGGAATTTTTAAATTATTTAAGGACTTAAATTGTTTATGAAAAAATATAGGTTTGCGTTTCTGGTATTGGCGTTTGTCGTCATCTTGTTTGTCATCAATGTCTGGAGCGTTCTGTCTTTGGAACGTCCGACAAATCTGGCTTGGAACGAGCTTGGCGATTCCATGGGGGTGCTGAACGCGCTGTTCAGCGGGTTGGCCTTTGCGGGATTTCTCGTTTCATTGACCTGGCAGCGTCAGGAATTGTCCCTGACGCGGCAAAGTGTTGAGGAACAGACACGGGAATTGTCCCGCGCGGCGGATGCGCATAATCAGCAGGTGGCTCAGTTTCAGGCTCAGCAATCCTTGCAAATGCAAAGTCAATTCCATGCGCAATTCATGTTTTGGCATGATCTTTGGCTGCACGAGCATAACGGAGTGAATGCCGATGAAAGTGCGCGGGACCAATGCGTGACCTTGTGTGGGGAGGTGCACGAAAGAGACGGCCAGAGCCTTGGCAAGGACGCACGCGATGTTTTCCCGGGCGGGTACTACAATTTCCTTAGGTATTGCCTCGAAGAGCTTGAGGCCCTGCCTGTTGCGGATGCAAAGCGGGCCGCTGAGCTTCGACAAAGATATGCGCGCATCTTGCGGGCGGGATTGTCGGATATGGAAAAGAAAATCCTCTTGCTGGGGCAGTTCCAATGGGCGCCGACCGAAGGATCTTTGGCGTATCTTATTGGGAAATACGAAATCCTGCATGGGTGCGGTGATTGGGCGCGCGATCATTGCAAAAAGATTTGGCTGAATTATCGTGGCGTGTTCAACGGCGCTTCACATGAGGATGAGTAAGGAAAAGCCCCGCTTTGGCGGGGCTTTTCCTTAGGCGTTTTCGCGCAGCGTCTCGATCATCAGGCTGACATTGTCCGGGTCCGCGTCCGGCGTGATGCCGTGGCCGAGGTTGAAAATATGCGGGCCGTGCGAGAAGGCCTCGCGCACATGGCGGACCTCGTCGATCAGCGCCTGACCGCCCGTGACCATATGCGAGGACGCCAGATTACCCTGCACACAGCCGTCTTTCTGGACATTGGCCGCGCCCCATTCCGGGGTGACGGAATTGTCGAGCGCGACGCAATCGACGCCGGTCTTGGCGTGAAAGCCGATATAACCCTCGCCCGCCTCGCGGGGGAAGCCGATCACCGGGATGCCGGGGTGGCGGGCTTTCAGTTCCGCCGTGATCTTGCGGGTCGGTTCGACAGCGTATTTTTCGAAGGCTTCGCCCTTGAGGCTTCCGGCCCAGCTATCGAAGATCTTCACCACTTCGGCGCCGGCCTGAATTTGCATGTCGAGATATTCGATGGTGCCTTCTGTGAGAAGGTCGATGACCTTTTCGAACAGCTCCGTGTTGCCTTCGCGCAGCGCATGCGCGGGCCCCTGATCGGGGGTGCCGCGCCCGGCGATCATATAGGTTGCCACTGTCCACGGAGCCCCGGCGAAACCGATCAGCGTCGTTTCCTTCGGCAATTCGCGGGACAGAATGCGGACGGTCTCATAGACCGGGGCAAGCGTGTCGTGAATGTCGTCCTTGCCCTTGAGAGCCGAGAAATCGGCATCCGACTGAATGGTCGACAGCCGCGGGCCTTCGCCGGTGACGAACCAGAGATCGGCCCCAAGCGCCTGCGGCAACAACAGAATGTCGGCGAACAGGATCGCCGCATCGAATCCATAACGCCGGATCGGTTGCAGCGTCACCTCGGCGGCCAGATCCGAGTTGTAGCACAGCGACAGGAAATCCCCGGCTTCGGCGCGCGTTGCGCGATATTCCGGCAGGTAGCGCCCGGCTTGCCGCATCATCCAGATCGGCGGCACCTTTTGTACCTCGCCTTTGAGCGCTTTCAGGATCGTCTTGTCGGTCATTTCGGGCCTCCCGTCATCATCCCCGCACTGGTCCCCGGCTTGCGCGCTTTTGTCAAGCGCAGAGGGCGCTTTCCCTGCTTGTCAGGCCGATCCGCCGCAGGTAAGCCTTGGCCATGACAGTGACACTTCCCACCCCCGCCGCCCCCCTGAAAATCGGCACCCGTGGCTCGCCGCTCGCTCTGGCGCAGGCCTATGAGACGCGGTCGCGCCTGATGGAGGCGTTCGGCCTGCCGGAGGACGCCTTCGAGATCGTGACGATTTCCACGCGCGGCGACCGGGTTCAGGACCGCTCCTTGCGCGAGCTGGGCGGCAAGGGATTGTTCTCCAAGGAGATCGAGGAATTTCTTCTGACCGGCGAAATCGACATTGCGGTGCATTCCACCAAAGACATGTCGGTGATGCAGCCGGAGGGGTTGATCCTCGACACCTATCTGCCGCGCGAGAACCCGTTTGACGCCTTCATCACACTCGATGGCAAGGCGCTGGCCGATCTGCCGCTGGGCGCGGTGGTCGGGTCCTCCTCGCTCCGTCGCAAGGCGCAGTTGTTGAACAAGCGCCCGGACCTTGAGGTCGTGGAATTCCGCGGTTCGGTGCAGACCCGGTTGCAAAAGCTCGAAGAGGGCGTGGCGGAGGCAACCTTTCTTGCCATGGCCGGGCTGAACCGGCTGGGCTATGATCATGTGCCGCGCCGTGCTGTGACGGCTGAGGAAATGCTGCCTGCCGTGGCGCAGGGGGCGATTTCCATCGAGCGGCGCGAAGGTGACGCGACGGTCGCGAAGATGCTTTCCGCACTGCATGACGTCAAGACCGGGCAGGCGATGGCCTGTGAACGGGCGTTTTTGGCCAAGCTTGATGGCTCCTGTCAGACCCCGATTGCCGGGCTGGCCGAGGTCGAGGGTGGGACCATTCGTCTGCGCGGAGAGATTCTGCGCACGGACGGGTCGGAAAGCCTCACCGACGATATGTCCGGCGCGGTCGAAGATGCCGCCGCGATGGGCGTCGAGATGGCAACGAAACTTCTGGAACGCGCGGGCACCGGGTTCTTCGACTGGAAATAACGCTTAAGGCAGCGTTTTTCCGGGGTTGAGAATGCCTTTCGGGTCGAAGGCCGCTTTTACCGCACGCATCATCTCCAGAGCGACCGGGTTCTTGCGGCGTTCCATCGAGGGCAGTTTCGACAGGCCGATGCCGTGTTCAGCGGAGAAACTGCCGCCCATTTCGCGCACGATTTCCTCGACCTTTTCCATCAGCGGATCAACCAGTTCGGGCGTGCTCGGGTAAACGGTATAGTGAATATTGCCGTCGCCCAGATGCGCGACGGGGCAGGTTTTGAACCCCGGATCGAGCGCACGCAGACGTATTTCCGCCTGATCCATGAAAGCCTCAAGCCGGTCGAGCGGGAGGCAGAGATCGTTGATCACCACGGGCTTCTCGGCGGTGGAAATCTCCGCCGCCGCCTCGCGGATTTCCCACATCAGACTGCGCTGTGCCTCCGATTGCGCGAGCGCTGCGTCGAGCACCAGACCCTCTTCGAACAACACGCCCAGCGTCTCTTCGAGATGGGTGACGAGCGGGATCTGCCCGGTCTCGTCGGGGGTGCAATCGCGCAGCATGGTGGAGCCGATCTCTAGGAAAATCGTGTGATCCTGATCGTGGCCCAGAGGCGGGGTCAGATCGGCGCGGAAGCGGGCGAGGTTGTCCATATAGCCGCGCGGCATGTACTCGAAGGCCTCGACCATGCCGCCGGTGCGGGTCTGGAGCGCGTTCAACAGGTTGAGCGCAGCGGACAGCCCGGTGGTGGTGACCATGGCCGTGGCATGGGCTTTGGGCGCCGGGTAGAGTTTCAACACGGCGGCGGTGATGACGCCCAGCGTGCCCTCCGAGCCGATCATCAGATCGCGCAAGTCGTAGCCCGAATTGTCCTTGTGCAGCTCGCTCATCAGATCGAGCACCCGCCCGTCGGCCAGAACCACTTCGACGCCGAGACACAGATCGCGGGTGTTGCCATAGCGCAGCACGTTCGAACCGCCGGCGTTGGTCGCAAGCGTGCCGCCGATCCGGGCGGAGCCGCGCGCGCCGAAGGTCATCGGATAGGTCAGGCCATGAGCCTCGGCGGCGTCGTGCAGGTCCTGTAGGATCACGCCGGCCTCGACCACGGCGATGCGGGCCTCGGGGCGAATCTCGCGGATTGTCTGCATCCGGTCGAGCGAGAGGATCAGCGCGCCGTCGGCGGCGGTGGCGCCGGTCAGGCCTGTGTTGCCGCCCATCGGCACCACGGGGGTTTCGGTCTCATGGCAGAGCGCAAGAATGGCGGAGACTTCAGCGGTTGTGCCGGGGCGCACCACGGCCAAGGGAGAGGTTTCATATTTCCCGACCCAGTCGCGGCCATAGGGCAGGGCGTCGTCACCCGTGAGCACATGGGGCGTGATGGCTTTGAGGCGGGAAAGAATGTCCATGATCGGTCTCCGGTTTGTCCGCCGGGTGTCCTGCAAATCCCCGGCAATGGCAAGTGCCAGACAGCGAAAGACCCGCGCAATCGGCGGGTCTTTTTCGGCGTTTGGGAGGTGATGCGCTCAGACGGCGGAGGAGTGTTGCGCCTGTGTCATGTCATAGGCATCGAAGTGGCGCGCGATCATGCGGGTGAGCGGGCGGGCCTCTTCACGGATCACGATGCGTTCGGACGAGATGTCGAGCATCTCGGGGAAGGCTTCGGCGGCGCTGGTCGCGAAGTCGTTGAATTCCGCCTGTGTGAGACCGTAGACCTCAGACAGTTCCGCCGCCTCGACGCGGAAATCGCACATCAGCGCTTCGATGATCCGACCGCGCAGGTGGTCCTCTTCGGTGAAGCGGTGGCCCTTGGCGATGGGCAGGAGACCCGCGCGCACATCGGCCTGATATTTCGAGGTCGAGGGCTGGTTCTGGGCATAACCGCCCGGATATTTCGCAATCGAAGAGGCACCGATGCCGACCATGGTCGGGCATTTGTCATCGGTGTAGCCTTGGAAATTGCGGCGCAGCTTGCCGGTGCGCAGGGCGACTTCGAGCCCGTCGCCCTTTTTCGCAAAATGGTCGATGCCGATCTCGGCGTAATTGTCCCAGACGAAAAGGTCGCGGGCGGTGTTGAACAGGTCGAGCCGCTCTTCGGGCGTCGGAAGTTCGTCGGTGGGGATCATGTTCTGCCGCCGGGCCATCCAGGGCACATGAGCATAGCCGAACAACGCCACCCGGTCGGGCGAGAGCGACAGGAGTTTCTGTACGCTCTCGGAGATTTTCTCCCGGGTCTGGCCCGGAAGCCCATAGAGAATGTCGGCATTCAGAGAGCGAATGCCACGGGCGCGGAGGCCCTCGACGGCGGCTTTCGTGGTCTCATAGGACTGGATGCGGCCGATGGTTTCCTGAATCTGCGGATCGAAATCCTGCACCCCGATGGAGGCGCGGTTCATCCCGGCAGCCGCCAGCGCATCGAGACGCGCATCGTCGATCTCGTTGGGGTCGACCTCGACGGAGAACTCGTAGTCCTGTACAAAAGGCGCGAGGTCATGGATCGCGCCCGAGAGATCGGCGATCATCCGGGCTTCCAGAAGCGTCGGCGTGCCGCCGCCCCAGTGCAGATGGCCGATCTCGATGCCCGCAGGCAGATGCGCCTTCACGAGGGCAAGCTCCGCTTTCAGCGTTTCGACATAGGCCGCGACCGGTCCGGCTGTCGTAGTGCCCTGTGTCCGGCAGGCGCAGAACCAGCAGAGACGGCGGCAAAACGGAACATGGACATAGAGCGAGATCGGCTCGGCCGGGTTGAGCGCCGACAGCCAATCGGTCACGTCATCGCCGCCGACCGTGTCGGAGAAATGCGGTGCCGTCGGGTAACTCGTGTACCGGGGGACACGAGCATCAAAAAGGCCAAGCTTGCGGAGTTGCGTGTGTTTGTTCATAGAGATACGCTGTAGCCCATCAAAGATCGGGTGCCTTGACCCAGATCAAGAATTGCGAGCGCACGAATGAACGAAATTGTGTTTGACCATAAAGAGTGCGGGTCCTGCCCGATCCGGCATCGCTCCGTCTGTGCGCGCTGCGAGGCGGATGAGCTCGAAGAACTGGATGCGATCAAATACTATCGTTCCTACGAAGCCGGTCAGCCGATTGTCTGGTCCGGCGACCGGATGGATTTCGTGGCCTCGGTGGTGACCGGCGTTGCGTCCCTGAGCCAGGCGATGGAGGACGGGCGGACCCAGATGGTCGGGCTGTTGCTGCCGTCGGATTTTCTCGGTCGTCCCGGGCGCGATGCGGCGCCTTACGATGTGGTGGCGGTGTCGAACCTGACGCTGTGCTGTTTCCGTCGCAAGCCGTTCGAGCAGATGATGATCCGCACGCCGCATGTGGCGCAGCGCCTGCTTGAAATGACGCTCGACGAATTGGATGCGGCGCGGGAATGGATGTTGATTCTCGGGCGTAAGACCGCGCGGGAAAAGATCGCCTCGCTTCTGGCCATCATCGCCCGGCGCGAGGCGTCGCTGGCGCTGACAACGGCGGGCGATGGGATGGATTTCGAACTGCCGCTGACGCGCGAGGCGATGGCCGATTACCTCGGACTGACGCTTGAGACCGTATCGCGGCAAATCTCTGCGCTCAAACGCGACGGGGTGATCACGCTCGAAGGCAAGCGCAAGGTGATCATTCCCGATTTCGACCGGTTGCAGATCGAGACTGGCGATGACAATGACGGTGGGCTGATGGTCTGATCCATCGCTTTGATTATAAAAAGAAACCCCGCAGAGCGATCCGCGGGGTTTCTTTTTGGGCCTGATATTCCCGATCGGCACATGAGGGAGGACTGTGCCGGTCGGAGTTGCGCCCGAAAACGTCTTAGTGCGACATCAGAACCGGAATGTCGGCCAGTTCGAGCATGTGGCGCGTTGCGCCGCCGAGGATGGATTCGCGGAAGCGGGAATGGCCATAGGCACCCATCACCAGAATGTCGGCATCCTTGTCTTTCAACTGACGCACAAGCACGTCGGAGATGCGCGGCATGGTTTTGGCGAGCACGGAGACCTCGGCGCGCACGCCGTGACGCACGAGCATCTGGCAAAGCGAGCCGCCCGGGTCGGAACGGTCGGGGCCGTGTTGCGGCGGGTCGATGATGGTGATGTCCACCAGATCGGCCTTTTGCAGGATCGGCAGGGCGGCACGCACCGCACCGAGCGCTTCGGCGCTTTCGTTCCAAGCGACGACCACACGGTCGATGTTGTCCGGGACACTGACGCCATCGGGCACGACGAGCACCGGAACGTGACCGGAGAACAGCGCGGCTTCGAGGATTTCTTCATGTTCATGACCGCGACCCTGACCGTAGGGACGAGGCAGGACGACGACATCCGAGAAGCGCAGGAAATGCGCGAGCTGCGGAGTCAGACCGGCCATTTGCGCCGTGACCGGGTTGGTGAACCACGGAATTTCTTCGGCTTTGAGGTAGTCGTTGACCTCTTCCTCGATTTTCTTGCTGTCGGCCTGTGCCTGTTGCAGGTTGTCCTGAAGCGCCATGGCGTTGGTGCCGGCGTAATAGAAGCCCGGCTGTGTCCGGTCGAGGCCGAGGCAGATCACATCGAGATGCCCCTCTTCCTTCCGGGCGAGGGCCACCGCCGCATCCAGAGCGTGGCGGTCGGCCTCCATGTTGCACATGATGGTTGTAATGGTTTTGAAGGGCATGTCCGCCTCCTTCGGGTGGTGTGTCTCATTGCCGAAATCATGATCCCGCAAAGGAAATCTCGCCTTGACGGAGATCAACAAAAAACGCGGTTTTGGCGCTCGAGTAAAGGTCTATTGGAAATATAAGTTTTCGGAATAGCTTTTTTGCGGCAAATTTGTCCATGCGAACAGGGTGCGACCGATTGGCGCGGGCATACAGATGCCTGCTGTCATTCTGGTGCACAAAAATCGTAAATGATGGTGCTTTGACTCAGATCAATGATCTTCACAAAGATGTGAGACAAATCGCAAGATGTCGAACCCCGTGGGTCGAATGCGGGACGGCTATGCCCTATGGACGAGGGCGAAAGAACGAAGGGACGCAATATGTGGAACTATATCAAGCTGGCAGTGCTGGGGATCGCCGTGATCCTTTTCGGCCTTGCCGCGAACTACGGGCGCGATTTTGCCTATCAGGTGCACGCGCTCATTTTCATGGCCGCGGCGGCCATGACCTTTATCTACACCCTGCGGGTGGCAGGCGACGTCAAACCGGCTCCGACCGGCTATCTCGACGGCGTCGTGCGCGCGGGTGTCATCGCGACGGCCATCTGGGGCGTCGTCGGCTTTCTCGCCGGGACGTTCATCGCGTTTCAGCTCGCCTTCCCGCAGTTGAACTTTGAATTCCTGCAAGGCCACGGCAACTTCGGGCGTCTGCGTCCGCTGCACACCTCTGCGGTGATCTTCGCCTTCGGCGGCAACGCCCTGATCGCATCCTCCTTCTACGTGGTTCAGCGGACCTCCGCATCGCGTCTCTGGGGCGGCAACCTCGGCTGGTTCGTGTTCTGGGGCTACAACCTGTTCATCGTGCTGGCCGCAAGCGGCTATGTGCTGGGTGTGACCCAATCCAAGGAATACGCCGAGCCGGAATGGTATATCGACCTGTGGCTGACCATCGTCTGGGTGGCCTATCTGATGGCCTTCATGGGGACGATCTTCACCCGTAAGGAAAAGCACATCTACGTTGCGAACTGGTTCTACCTGTCCTTCATCGTGACCATCGCGATGCTGCACATCGTCAACAACCTGGCGATTCCGGTCTCCATTCTGGGCTCCCGCTCCGTGATGGTGATGTCCGGCGTGCAGGACGCCATGACGCAGTGGTGGTACGGCCACAACGCCGTGGGCTTCTTCCTGACCGCAGGCTTCCTGGGCATGATGTACTACTTCGTGCCGAAACAGGCCGAACGTCCGGTGTTCTCCTACAAGCTGTCGATCATCCACTTCTGGGCGCTGATCTTCATCTACATCTGGGCCGGTCCGCACCACCTGCACTACACCGCGCTGCCCGACTGGGCCTCGACGCTGGGCATGGTGTTCTCCGTGATCCTGTGGATGCCCTCCTGGGGTGGCATGATCAACGGTCTGATGACGCTTTCGGGCGCCTGGGACAAACTCCGCACCGACCCGGTCATCCGGATGATGGTGATCTCCGTTGGCTTCTACGGCATGTCGACCTTTGAAGGTCCGATGATGTCGATCCGCGCGGTCAACTCGCTGTCTCACTACACCGACTGGACCATCGGTCACGTGCACTCCGGTGCTCTGGGCTGGAACGGCATGATCACCTTCGGCGCGCTCTATTACCTCGTGCCGGCGCTGTGGAACCGTCAACGTCTCTACTCGCTCGGTCTCGTGTCCTGGCACTTCTGGCTCGCCACCATCGGCATCGTGCTCT
Organism: Celeribacter ethanolicus; assembly: GCF_001550095.1. Classification (GTDB taxonomy): domain Bacteria; phylum Pseudomonadota; class Alphaproteobacteria; order Rhodobacterales; family Rhodobacteraceae; genus Celeribacter; species Celeribacter ethanolicus. The sequence continues at coordinate 188,748 of NZ_LRUC01000006.1, forward strand.
ACGCCGCGTCGATGTGGGTTACGGGCATCATGGAAGGCCTGATGTGGCGCGAAGTCGACAGCCAGGGTTTCCTCGTGAACGCCTTTGCCGACACCGTGGCCGCGAAACACCCGATGTATGTGGTGCGTGCGACGGGCGGGGTGCTCTACCTCACCGGTGCGCTGATCATGTGCTACAACCTCTATATGACCGTGCGTCGTGCTCCCGTGAAAGCGGATGAGTCGGCTCTGGCTCCGGCTGAATAAGGGAGGGTTTCAAACATGGCTCTTATCGACAAACATAAGATCATCGAAACCAACGGCACCCTGCTTCTGGTCGGTGCGCTTCTTGTGGTGACCGTCGGCGGAATCGTCGAGATCGCCCCGCTGTTCTATCTCGAAAACACCATCGAGGACGTGGAGGGCGTGCGCCCCTACTCCCCGCTGGAGTTGACGGGTCGGGAAATCTATGTGCGGGAGGGCTGCTATGTCTGCCACTCGCAGATGATCCGCCCGATGCGCGACGAGGTGGAACGTTACGGTCACTACTCGCTGGCAGCGGAATCGAAATACGATCACCCGTTCCAGTGGGGGTCCAAGCGGACGGGGCCCGACCTCGCCCGTGTGGGCGGTCGCTACTCCGACGAGTGGCATGTCGACCACCTGACCAATCCTCAGTCCGTTGTGCCTGAATCGGTGATGCCGAAATACGGCTTCCTGGCGGACCGTTACATCGAGCCCGAGTATATCGAGGACCTGATGAAAACCCACCGCATTGTCGGCGTGCCCTACACCGACGAGATGATCGAAGTCGCGAAAGAAGACTTCGTGAACCAAGCGGATCCGTGGAGCGACAGCGAGGGTCTCCTCGAGCGCTACCCGAATGCGCAGGTGCGGAACTTCGACGGTCAGGACGGAATCACGGAGATGGATGCGCTCATCGCTTACATGCAGATGCTGGGCACCTTGGTCGATTTCTCGACCTTCACTCCGGATGCGTCCCGCTAAGGAACAGAAGAGATGGATTATCACATCCTTCGCGAATTTGCCGACAGCTGGGTGTTGCTGGCCATGTTCGTGTTCTTCGTTGCCGCGGTGGTCTGGGCGTTTCGCCCGGGCTCCCGCAAGCAACATCGCGACACGGCCGACGTCATCTTCCGGCATGAAGACAAACCCGCCGAAGAGGAGGCGAGGACATGAGTAAGAAAGAAGTCGAAACCACAGGACATTCCTGGGACGGGATCGAAGAGTACAACAACCCGCTCCCGCGCTGGTGGTTGATCATCTGGTATATCTGCATCATCTGGGGCATCGGCTATTCCATTGCCATGCCCGCTTGGCCGATGATCAAAGGGGCGACTGCCGGCGTGCTCGGCTGGTCCACCCGTGCGCAGGTCGCCGAGAAGATCGCCTCCTTCGAGGAGATGAACGCCGGTGTCGAGGCCGAACTGGCCGCAGCCGACGTGACCGAGGTGATGCCGGGCTCCGATGTCTACAACTACGCCGTCAACATGGGCGCGTCCGTGTTCCGTGCCAACTGTTCGCAGTGCCACGGCTCTGGTGCTCAGGGCAACGTCGGCTATCCGACGCTTCTCGACAATGACTGGCTCTGGGGCGGCACGATCGACGAGATCGCCTACACCGTGCAGCACGGCGTTCGCAACGAAACCGACGATGCCCGCTATTCCGAGATGCCGAAATTCGGCGTCGACGAGCTGCTCGAACCCGAGCAGATCAACCAGGTGGTCGAATTCGTGATGTCGCTGTCCGATCCGGACGGGGACGGCACCAACATCTCCGGTCATAGCTACGATGCCGCTCTGGCGTCCGAAGGTGCTGTGGTTTTCGAAGAGAACTGTGCCTCCTGCCATGGTGAAGACGGCACGGGCGACATCTATCAGGGGGCGCCGAACCTGACCGATGCGATCTGGCTCTATGGCGGCAACCGCGACACCATCCACGAAACGGTCACCTATGCCCGTTTCGGCGTGATGCCGGCCTGGGGGCTGCGCCTGTCGCAGGCCGAGGTCAACGCGGCCGCTCTCTACGTCCACCAGTTGGGCGGCGGTCAATGAGCACATGAAATCCGGGCGGAAACGCCCGGGTTGCGGCACCGGCCCTCGATCCTGTTCGCGCGTTTCTTCAGGGTCGGTGCCCACAAACACAAACCGCAGCGTCTCATGCTGCGGTTTTCTCTTAAGTTTCACGGACGAGATGTGGCAGGATGCCACAAGTCCAAGGCGTGTTTTTGATGCACCTTTTAACCGGCCGTCACAAAAGTTTGATGCACATCAAGGCTGTGAAAAAGTGTCGCTCCCATTAAGGGACAAAACCGCGAACAGTCGAAAAGGCACCGCTCCATGAGCTCTACCGACAACTCTCCCGAACATAAGCTGTATTCCTCCCGAGAGCCGATCTTTCCCCGTCGCGTGAAGGGGAAATTCCGGTCGCTCAAGTGGGTCCTGATGATCGTGATGCTGGGGATTTACTACCTTTCGCCCTGGATCCGCTGGGACCGTGGGCCGGAGTTGCCGGATCAGGCGATCCTGATCGACCTCGCGAACCGTCGTTTCTTCTTCTTCTGGATCGAGATCTGGCCGCATGAGTTCTATTTCATCGCGGGCCTTCTGATCATGGCCGGTCTCGGCCTCTTCCTGTTCACCTCCGCCGCCGGGCGGATCTGGTGCGGCTATGCCTGTCCGCAAACCGTCTGGACCGACCTTTTCATCCTCACGGAGCGCTGGATCGAGGGCGACCGCAACGCCCGCCTGCGTCTGCACCGTCAAAAGAAAATGGACCTCCGCAAGTTCCGCCTGCGGGTTGAAAAATATCTGTCCTGGATTCTGATCGGTCTGGCGACAGGCGGGGCCTGGGTGTTCTATTTCACCGATGCGCCGACGCTGCTGGTCGATCTGGTGACCGGACAGGCCCATCCGGTGGCCTATATGACCATGGCGATCCTGACCGCGACCACCGTGTTCTTCGGCGGCATCGCCCGTGAGCAGGTCTGTATCTACGCCTGTCCCTGGCCGCGGATTCAGGCCGCGATGATGGACGAGGACACGCTGACCGTCGGCTATCGTCATTGGCGCGGCGAGCCGCGCGGCAAACACCGTAAGGGCGAAGGCGCCGCCGAGCTTGGCGATTGCATCGACTGCATGGCCTGCGTGAACGTCTGCCCGATGGGGATCGACATTCGTGACGGGCAACAGCTCGAATGCATCACCTGCGCGCTCTGCATCGACGCCTGTAACGAGATGATGGACAAGATCGGCAAGCCGCGTGGCCTGATCGACTACATGGCGCTGACCGACGAACCGCGCGAGATCGCGGGCGAGACGCCGAAACCGGTGTGGAAACACATCTTCCGTCCGCGCACGATCCTTTACACCGTGCTCTGGGGCGGTGTCGGTGTCGCGCTGATCTGGGCGCTGTTTGCCCGCGCGGACATCGACATGACGGTCGCGCCGGTGCGCAACCCGACCTATGTGATGCAGTCCGACGGAGCGATCCGCAACATTTACGACCTGCGTCTGCGCAACAAGCATGGCGAAGAGCGTGAGTTCCGTGTGAGCGTCACGGGCGACGACACCCTGACGGTGACCTTGCAGGATTCCGACACGACCGCAGGCGATACGATTGCGGTGAAGGCCGACGAGATGCGTATCGTGCGCGCCTATGTCGAGGCGCCTGCCGGGTCCAAAGCCGCCACTTCCGACCGCACGGAATTCACCTTCTGGGTCGAGGATGGTATTGCCAATGAGCGGGTCTCTGTCGACTCGGTGTTCAACGGTAAGGGACAATAGAACATGGCACGCGAAATCACGGGCAAACATGTCCTCATCGGAACGGTGTCGGCCTTTGCCGTGATCATCGGGGTCAACATCTTCATGGCCGTTCAGGCCGTGAAGACCTTCCCGGGGCTCGAGACCGCCAACTCCTATGGCGTCTCTCAGACCTTCAACCGCGACAAACAGGCTCAGGAAGCCCTGGGCTGGACGGTCGAGGCGGTGGACGATCAGGAGCACCTGTTCGTCTTTATCCGTGACGCCGAAGGCCGGCCCGTCGAGGTCGCCGAGATCGGCGGCACTCTGGGTCGCGCCACCACCGTCGTGGACGATCAACAACCGGAGTTCAGCTTCAACGGTGAGGCCTATGTGGCGAAAACCGGAATGCTGGCGGCAGGCAACTGGAACTATCGGATGACGGCCACCGCGCTGGATGGAACGCATTTCACCCAGCGGATCGTCATCCACGTCAAACGCTAAGGCACACCCATGTCCGAGGTTCAGATCTCGGCCTGTCCGGCCTGTGTGGCCGCTCCGGCCGCCGAGGAAACGGCACACGCGCGGGACGTTCGCGACGCGCGTTTCGTGCTGTCCCTGCCCGCGATCTATTGCGCGGCCTGTATTTCGGGCGTCGAGCGCGAGCTGACCAAACAGCCGGGCGTGCGGGCTGCGCGGGTGAACCTGACGCTCAAGCGCGCGCAGGTCGAAGCGGATGAAGACGTCTCCGTCGATGCTCTGATCGGTGCGCTGACCAAGGCGGGTTACGAGGCTTATGAGCTCGACGCCAGCGCCATTTCCGCCACCGAGACCGACAAAAAAGGCCGAGCGATCCTGACTCGCATCGCGGTGTCGGGCTTTGCGGTGATGAACGTGATGCTTTTGTCCATCGCGGTCTGGTCCGGGGCGTCTGACGTGACGCGCGATATGTTTCACTGGGTCTCCGCCGCCATCGCGCTTCCGGCCATCGCCTATGCAGCGCAGCCGTTTTTCGGTTCGGCCTGGACGGCGCTCAAGGCGAAACGGCTCAACATGGATGTGCCGATCTCGCTCGCGATTCTCCTCGCGGGCGGGATGTCTCTGTTCGAAACCATTGAATCCGGGCAGCATGCCTATTTCGATGCTGCGCTTTCGCTGACCTTCTTCCTTCTGGCCGGGCGGTATCTCGATTATCGCACCCGCTCCGTGGCGCGCTCCGCCGCCGAAGAACTCGCCGCGCTCGAAGTGCCGCGTGTGACGCTCGTGGACGGCACGGTGATTTCGATCAAGGATCTGGCCAAAGGCGCGCTTGTCCGCGTCGTTCCGGGGGCGCGTGTGCCGGTTGACGGGATCGTAGTTGAGGGGGCCTCCGAGCTGGATCGCTCGCTTCTGACCGGGGAAAGTCTTCCGGTTGAGACGGGTGTCGACAGCATTGTTTCCGCGGGTGAGGTCAACCTGACCGGGCCGTTGATCGTGAAGGTCACCGCCGCAGGTGAAGACAGTTCTCTGCACCGCATGGCCGATCTTGTGGCCATGGCCGAAACCTCGCGCAATAAATATACCTCGCTCGCCGACCGCGCCGCGCGGATTTATGCGCCGACGGTGCATCTTCTGTCGCTGGCGGCTTTCATCGGCTGGATGGTGGCGACCGGCGATCTGCGTCATTCGATCAATGTTGCGGTGGCGGTGCTGATCATCACCTGCCCCTGTGCGTTGGGGCTTGCCGTGCCGGCCGTGACCACCGCCGCCTCCGGGCGTCTGTTCCGGGCGGGGATGCTGATCAAATCCGCGACGGCCATCGAACGTCTGGCCGAGGTCGATACGGTGGTGTTCGACAAAACCGGCACGCTGACCGAGGGCAAGCCGGAGCTTGCGAACCTGCGCGACATTCCTCCGCATGCCCGCTCTGTCGCCATGGCTCTAGCCGCCGGGTCCGCCCATCCGCTCTCGGGCGCGCTGTTCGAGGCGACGAAAGCGGCGGACATCGCGCCCGCGCCTGTTATCGAGATTCGCGAAGTGCCGGGGCAGGGCGTCGAGGGCCGTTTGGGCGATCAGACCGTGCGCTTGGGGCGTGCCACCTGGCTTAATGCCATGGCCCTGTCGCAAACCGCGACTTATCTCAAGATCGGGGAGGAGGCGCCCATCGCTTTCACCTTCATCGATCATCTGCGCGAAGGCGCGGCCGATGCGGTTGCGGCGCTCAAACGTCAGGGCATGGATGTTGTTCTGCTCTCCGGCGATGCGCCCGCCGCCGTCGCGGACATCGCGCATCGCATCGGGATCGAGGCCTGGGATGCCGAATGCCTGCCCGAAGCCAAGGCGCTGCGCGTGGCCGAACTGACCCGCTCGGGCCGCAAGGTTTTGATGGTCGGTGACGGTCTCAACGACACCGCAGCGCTTGCCGCCGCTCATGTGTCGATCTCGCCCGCCTCCGCTCTGGAGGCGACGCGCGTGGTGTCCGACATGGTGCTTTTGGGCAAATCGCTTGCCCCCATCGGCGAGGCGACGCGGGTGTCGGTGTCTGCCACCCGCCGGATCAAGGAAAACTTCAACATCGCGACGCTTTATAACCTCGTCGCCATTCCGGTCGCGCTTGCAGGTTATGCAACGCCCTTGGCTGCGGCCTTGGCGATGTCGGCCAGTTCGATTACCGTGTCGCTCAACGCGCTCCGTCTCAGAGGAAAATCATGAACGTTCTCGTCTATCTCATCCCGATCTCGATCTTCCTCGGCGGGCTTGGGCTAGCCGGGTTTTTCTGGTCGATCCGGTCGCGGCAATATGACGACCCGGACGGAGACGCGCAGCGTATCCTTACCGGTGAATATGACGACCACCCGAAGCCCTAATTGCCGGCACGCTCTGCCAGTTCGGCCACCTTCGGGCCCATGGCCTCGACGATGAGCGCAACCCCCGCGGCGTTGGGGTGAATGCCGTCGGGTTGCATATACTGCGTCAGAACCTGCCCCCAAGGGGCGAGATCGGTCAGCGGCTTCAGAAAGCCCTCGAAATACAACGTGTCATAGTCTGCGGCCAAATCCGAGTAGATCCCATCGAAAGCGGCCTTGTAGTCCGCGCCGTAATTGCCCGGGGCCTGCATGCCGACGAGCAACACGGGAATGTCTTTCGCCTTGGCGGCATCGAGAATGCCCGCAAGATTGGCACGGGTCAGATCCGGAGACAATCCGCGCAAAAGATCGTTACCGCCAAGCGTCACGATCATCGCGCCAATGTCGGGCGTCAGTGTCCAGTCCACCCGCGAAATGCCCCCTGCCGAGGTGTCGCCGGACACTCCTGCGTTGACGATGGTTGCTTCGATCTCATGGGTGTCGAGCCAGTTTTGCAATTGTGCCGTGAAGCCGTTCTGTGCCACCAACCCGTAGCCCTGTGTGAGGCTGTCTCCCAAAGCGGCGATGCGGACAGGATCGGCGGTGGCGGCGGTGGCCCAGAGCATCACCCAAATCTTGACCAAAAGACCGAGCCGGTGCTTGCCGTTGCGCCCTGCGGCCCCATATTTTTGCAAGAGATTTGAAAGGAAGCCCATGGACCCGATCATTGCCACAGAGGACGCGCATTTGACACTGGATGGCAACGCGGGGCGGGTCGAGATTTTGCGTGGCATTTCATTGCAGGTCGCGCGCGGCGAAACGCTGGCACTCATCGGGCCTTCCGGATCGGGCAAATCCTCTCTCCTCATGTTGTTGGGCGGGCTCGAAATGGCCAGCGCCGGGACGATTTCCGTGCTTGGGCGCGATCTCACCGTGATGAACGAGGACGAGCTGGCGCGCTTCCGCAGGGATCATATGGGGGTGGTGTTCCAATCCTTCCACCTCATTCCCACCATGACCGCTTTGGAAAATGTCGCAATCCCCCTCGAACTGGCGGGCGTGCCCGATGCGTTCGCGCGTGCGCAGGCCGAGCTTGAGAGCGTTGGTCTTGGGGCGCGTCTCGATCATTACCCCGCGCAAATGTCCGGCGGCGAGCAACAGCGCGTGGCCCTGGCCCGCGCCTCCGCCCCACGCCCGGAGATTCTATTGGCGGACGAGCCGACCGGCAATCTCGATGGTACGACCGGCGAAGCGATCATGGAGCTGCTGATGGGGCTGCGCGACCGTCATGGTGCGACGCTTGTCATGGTGACACATTCGCCTGAACTCGCCGCGCGCTGCGACCGGGTGATCCGGTTGCGGGACGGGCAGTTGGAAACGGAGGTTCCGGCGTGAGCCTGCGCTCGGACGTCAGCATGGCCTGGACCATCGCCCTGCGCGAGTTACGCGCCGGGCTTGGCGGGTTCCGCATCCTGATCCTGTGCCTTCTGCTCGGGGTGGCCGCCATTGCGGCCGTGACTTCCGTGCGCGACAGCATTTCCAAAGGGCTTGCCCGCGAAGGGGCGGCGCTTCTGGGGGGCGATGCGGAGATGGAATTCACCTACCGGTTTGCCACGGATGATGAGCGTGCATGGATGGAAGGGCGCTCTGAGCGTCTGTCCGAGATTGCCGATTTCCGTTCCATGCTGAGCGTTGGCGAGGAACGTGCCCTGACGCAGGTGAAGGCTGTGGATGCCGCTTATCCGTTGATCGGTACAGTTGGGCTCGCGCCCGAGATGCCCTTGGCTCAGGCGCTGGCAGGAGAGGGCGATTTGCCGGGGATCGTGCTCGACCCGGTTCTGATGGAGCGGTTGGGATTGGTCCTTGGCGACGAGGTGCGAATTGGCGATCTGCCCTTTGTTGTCATGGCCGAACTGACGCGCGAACCGGATGGGGCGGGGGCCGGGTTCACCCTCGGGCCGCGCAGTATCGTGGCGCTTTTTGCCCTCCGAAACAGCACATTGCTCGCCCCCGGCACCCTGTTCGAGAGCGCCTATCGTCTTGATCTGCCAGAGGGCACTGATCTTGATGCGATGAAGGCTCGTGCCGAGGCGGAGGTGGCCGGTGGAGGGTTCCGTTGGCGCGATGCGCGCAATGGCGCACCAGGCGTGAACCGGTTTGTCGAACAACTCGGCTCCTTTCTGGTCCTTGTCGGTCTCGCGGGGCTGGCGGTGGGCGGCGTTGGCGTCTCGGCGGCGGTTCGGGCCTATCTCGACCGAAAGATCGCCGTTATCGCCACGCTCAAGACCCTCGGCGCCACCCGGCGCACGATCTTTCTCACCTACTTGTTGCAAATCGGTGTGCTGACCGGCGGCGCGATTGTTGCGGGTGTGATCTTGGGTGGGCTGGTGCCGCTCTTTGCCATGCCGTTCATCCAGACGCTTCTGCCGGTGCCGGTTGCGCGCGGTGTGCAGATCGCCCCCCTGCTGGAGGCGGCGCTCTATGGCGTTCTTGCCAGCGCGATTTTCGTGCTCTGGCCGCTGTCGCGGGCCGAACGGATCCGCCCCGCCGCGCTCTATCGCGATGCGTTGTTCGGGCTGAAGGGCCTGCCGCGTTGGCCCTATCTGGTGACCATACTTTTGCTGCTTGCCGCCCTCATTGCGTCCGCTGCGGTGCTGTCCGACAATCGGCGGCTGGTGCTCTGGACCTTCCTGGGACTGGCGATTGCCTTTGTGGCGCTTGTGTCGGCGGGGCGTGGGCTTGCGCGGCTGTCACGGCGGTTAACTCGTCTCAAGGCACTGCGCCGCCATCTGCCCCTGCGTCTGGCGTTTGGCTCCGTCGGTGGGCCGGGGGGAGAGGCGGTGTCCGTGGTGCTCTCGCTTGGGCTTGGTCTTACGGTGCTTTCCGCCATCGGCCAGATCGACGCCAATATGCGTGGTGCGATTGCCCGCGATCTGCCGGAACGCGCGCCGTCCTATTACGTGGTCGATATTCAGCCGGATCAGATCGACGGTTTGACGGAACGGGTCACGACCGACCCCGGCGTGACGCGGTTCCAAAGCGCGCCGATGCTGCGTGGCCTGATCACCAAGATCAACGGTCAGGATGCCGAGACCGTGGCCGGGCCGCACTGGGTTCTGCGCGGAGATCGTGGCGTGACCTATGCCGGGGCAAAACCGGATAATGTCAAAGTCCTGTCGGGGGCGTGGTGGTCGCCCGACGACACGGAGCCGCAGATCAGTTTCGCCGCCAAGGAAGGCGAGGAGATGGGGTTGAGCCTTGGGGATACGATCACGATCAATATTCTCGGACGTGACATCACCGGGACGATCACCTCGTTTCAGGACGTCAATTTCTCCAGCGCCGGGATGGGATTTATCCTGACCATGAACGAGGCGGCACTTGCCGGTGCACCGCACACATGGATCGCCACGATCTATGCCGATCCGGCGACGGAGGCCCCGCTGATCCGTGATCTGGCCAAGGCCTATCCGAACATCACGACCATTCGTGTGCGCGATGCCATCGATCGGGTGGTGGCGATCCTTGAAAGCATTGCGGCGGCCACGACCCTTGGGGCGGCGGCGACCCTGATCACCGGGGCGATTGTGTTGATCGGGGCCGCGGCGGCGGGCGAGGACCGGCGGCGGTACGAGGCGGCTGTGCTCAAGACGCTTGGCGCGTCGCGCAGGAAAATCCTGACGAGTTTTGCGCTTCGTGCTCTGATCCTCGGTGCCGGGGCGGGGATCGTGGCGCTGATCACCGGGGCGCTTGGCGCCTGGGCAGTGATCCATTTCGTGATGGAGGCGGAGTTCAACCTCTCACTTGGCGCCGCGCTCTGGATCGTTCTGGGCGGTGTGGCGATGACCTCGCTCACCTCGCTTTGGTTCTCCTGGCGCGCGATGCAAGTCCGCCCGGCGCGGGTGCTTCGGGCGTCCGAGGGATAAGATCCGTTAAAGCGGTCCGCCAAAACCTGAGACACAGTTTTTGGCGGAGCGCAGTGCAAGATATAAGCGTTGCACGCACCTCGCCTTTGTCTGATGTCTCAGGTAAAAGGCGTAACGCTTTAATGCGCCGGTGCGAGGGCTTTGGCGACGGCGTCGGCAATCACCTGTTCCTCATCGGTCGGCAGGACGAACACGGGCGTCGGTCCTTTGGCGATTTCCCTCGCGTTCTGCGCATTGGCCTCTGCATCGGGAAGGATGCCGAGAAAGCCGAGACGCTCGATGATCTGTTGGCGGATGTTGGGAGAATTTTCCCCGATGCCGCCACAGAACACAAGCGCGTCGATGCCCGACAGCGTTGCCGCCATGGCACCGATCTCGCGACGCACCCGGTAGACGAAATACTCGACTGCGTCTTTCGCGCCCTGCGCGTCGGAAGCCTCCAACACCTGCATGTCATGGCTGATACCCGACAGGCCCAGAAGCCCGGATTCGTAATAGAGCATATGGGTCAGCTCCTGTGGCGTCATGCCTTCGGTTTCCAGCAGATAGAGCAGGATGCCGGGGTCGAGATGACCGGAGCGGGTCGACATCGGGATGCCGTCGAGCGGTGAGAAGCCCATGGAGGAGGAAATCGAATGGCCGCCGTTGACCGCGCAGATCGAGGCGCCGCTGCCGAGATGGCAGATGATGATGCGCTTGCCATGCAGATCGGGGCGTTCGCGGATCAGTTGGTGCGATACGTAATCGTAGCTCAGCCCGTGAAAGCCGTAGCGTTTGATGCCCTGTTGGTAGAATTTGCGCGGAATGGCGTAAATGTCGTTTTCCCACGGGTGGTTGCGGTGAAACGCCGTGTCGAAACAGCCGATCTGCAACGCATAGGGAAAGGCGCGCTGTGCCGCCGCAACCGCAGACAGGTTGTGCGGTTGATGCAGGGGGGCGAGCGGGTTGAAGGTGGCGAGATCGGCCATCACCTCGTCGGTCAGCTCCGTGGGCGTCGCGCGCAGCGGGCCGCCATGGACGATCCGGTGCCCGACACCGGCCACCTCCTGACCGTCGAGAAGAGGAGTGATCTTGTCGAGAATGACCTCGAGCGCGCGTCCCTGATCCGTGGCGTCAATCGGTTCCGATCCCTTCGGTCCGCCGGATTTGAACTGAAAACTCGGGGTCGACCCGATCCCTTGAACCTGTCCGCGCGCGATACATTCCGGTGTCTCTGCCGTTTTGTAGAGTGCGAATTTGACCGAGGATGAGCCGGCATTGACCGTCAGAATACGTTGTCCCATCAGTGCTGCACCCCCACTCGTTGTGCATGGAGGGCCGCCACGGCACAGGAGGCAAGACGGGATTTGTCGCTGTCTGACCGCGAGTTCAGCACGATCGGACAACGCGCGCCGATGACGACACCCGCAGCTTCAGAATGGGCGATGAAGGACAACTCCTTGGCCAGCATATTGCCGCTCTCCAGATTCGGAGCGACGAGGATTTCCGCCTGTCCGGCAACCGAGCTTTTGAGTCCTTTGGTCCGGGCCGCCGCGAGGCTGACGGCATTGTCCATCGCGAGCGGGCCATCGACCATGCCGCCGGTGATCTGGCCTCGGTCGGCCATTTTCGACAAGGCGGCGGCATCGAGGGTCGAGGGGATTTTCGGGTTCACGGTTTCCACCGCCGAGAGCACCCCGACCTTGGGCGTTTCGATCCTGAGACTTTGCGCAAGGTCGATGGCGTTCTGCACGATGTCGACCTTGGTCGGCAAATCGGGCGCGATGTTGATCGCCGCATCGGTCACCAGCAGGAGGTGGCTGAGGCCGGGGACGTCCATCACGAAGATATGGCTGATCCGGCGACCGGTTTTCAGCCCGCCGCTCGAGCGCAGGATCGGGCGCAAGAGGTCGTCGGTGTGCAGATGCCCCTTCATGATGGCACCGGCGCGGCCCTCATGCACCATGGTGACGGCGATTTGCGCGGCCTCCGGATGGCTGGGGCAATCCACGATCTCGACACCATCGAGCGACAAGCCGTTTTGTCCGGCCACGGATCGGATTTTCGTTTCACTGCCGATCAGAACGGGGATGATCAAACGGTGTTGTGCGGCCATCAGGGCGCCACGCAGGGAATTTTCCTCTTCCGGCGCGACGACAGCCATGCGCACGGCAGGCAGGGCTTCGGCCATTTCGAGCAACTTGTCGAAATGGCGATGGCTTTCCACGGTCAGGCCGGGGACATCATGGATGTCGAAGCTGTGCTTTTCGGTCGGGGCGAACACCTCTGCCTCGCCCTCGACAAGCACGGTGCCGTCCGAGAGCGTGACAGAGGTTTCGAAAACCGCGCTGCCTGCCTCGGTTTTGCGGATCAGCTTGACGCGGGCGACGAGTTCGTCGCCGGCATGCGCGCGGGCGTGAAACCGGAGGTTCTGGGACTTGTAGAGCGTGCCCGGCCCGGGAAGCTTGTTGCCCAGCACGGAAGAAATCTGTGAGGCCACCCAGAAGGAGGGCGCAACGGCTTCCGGTTTGCCATCCTTGTCCCCGTCTTCATGCGGCAGATGCAGAGGGTTGAGATTGCCGGAGGCATGGGCAAAGACATAGAGGTCGTCTGCCACACAGAGGCGGCGGTTCTCGGCTTCCATCCCGACTTCGAGTTTATCGAAGGGGACATTCTCAAATATCGTCACGTGCAATCCTTGCTGTGTCTGGGGTTTTCGATTGGCAAAACCATTTCGAAACCTCGTCTATTTCTTTCGGCTCTATCAAGCCTTTCTCTAAATTTCATGAAGTTCTTTGAATAGGTCGCCGAATTTGCGACAGGCTGTGCACAAAGGCCCGGCATGACGCCCCTGATCGCCTCAGGACGCCTTGCTCAGAGTGTGGCGGTCGCCTTCGGTTTCAGACTGGGCAACGCTGTCGTTCAGCACGAATTTCGAGACGATCTGGGTGAGCATCGTGGCTTCTTGTGTCAGCGAAAGACTGGCAGCCGTGGTTTGTTCGAACATCGCGACGTTTTGTTGGGTGGTTTGGTCCAGATTACTCACTGCGGCGTTGATCTCGGAGATGCCTGCGGATTGTTCTTCTGCGGATGTGGCGATTTCCGACATATGCTGGGAGATGGCGCTGACATCTTCGACGATGGAGCGCAACGCGTCGCCGGTCTGATCGACCAGTGAGACGCCGCGACCGACCTGTTGCCCGGAGACGGAGATCAGGGTGTTGATTTCGCGGGCGGCTTCGGAGGAGCGTTGCGCAAGTGCACGGACTTCGGAGGCGACGACGGCAAAGCCGCGCCCGGCCTCGCCTGCACGGGCCGCTTCGACGCCGGCGTTCAGGGCAAGAAGGTTGGTCTGGAACGCGATGTCGTCGATGACGGAGATGATCCTGGAGATTTTATCCGAGGATTCGGAGATGGCGTCCATGGCGGAGATCGCTTCCTGTACGACCTTGCTCGCCGATTGCGCGTTGGATTTCGACCCTGTCACGGTCCGGTTGGCCAGAGCCGCGCCATCGGCAGCGGATTTGACGGACGCAGTCAGTTGGGTCAGCGCGGCGGCGGTCTCTCCCAACATCGAGGCGGCACGCTCGGTGCGGTGCGAGAGATCCTTGGCGGCATTGGAAATTTCGCCTGAATTGTCGTGGATCGTACGGGCGGTGCCGGACAGGCGCCCAATCACGGAGCGCAAGGACAGGACGGCGGCATTGTAGTCCTGTCGCAATTGTTCGTAGCTTTCGGGGAAGGCTTCGTCGAGGGTGAGGCGGACGTCGCCCTGTGACAGCCTGCGCAGGCCTTCGGCCAGTGCGCCGACGACATGGGGCTGTTCGGCATGACGAGCCTGACGCTCGGCGGCGGTTTTGGCCTCGATCGCCTGACGTTCCGCCTCGTTGCGCGCATCGCGTGCGTGGTCACGTTCGGCCTGTTCCTGTTGACGCGCGCGTTCGGCGGCCTCGCGGTCGTGGGTTTCTTTCTCCGCCTGTGCTTTGGCCTGATCTTCGCGCAGTTGACGTGCGTGGGCTTCCGTTTCCATGCGCTCCTTCCCGACGAGGTTGTTACGGAAGACGGAGAGCGCAGCAAACAGACGGGCGATTTCACCGTAGCGACCGCCAACACGGCGTATGTCCGACATATCGCCGATGGCAAGACGCACGGTGCGGGCGGTGACGGCGGTGAGCGGGCGCATGATGAACATGTAGGTCAGGATCGGCGCGATCAGTACGATCACAACGGCAATGACAGCGATCCCGTTCATGGTCTTCTGTGCATGTTCCGCCGTGGTCGTCAGGGTCTGGCTGGCGGTTGCGATGCCGAAGAGCGAGGCGTCCGAAATCGTGATCACCGCGTCGGAAATGCGCAGCAAACCCGAAGCAACATCCGCACTCGCGGTCAATCCGGCTCTGCGCGCTTCAAGCACCTCTGTGCGGGCGTGCAGCAGGCGGGTTTGCGGATCTGTTTCCCGTAAAACGGAGGCGACCAGCCCCTTGAAGTCCTCGGGCAGGGTTACGCTGCGGGCGCGCAATTCGGGGGTGAGCTTGTCGATTTCCGCCTGAAGGCCGAGCACGGCGCCGGTCTCGATGGAGGCCGCCCCCTGCATCGCCTTGATCAGGACGGTCTTTGCCGTGCTGTCGAGACGCGCCAGATCGGTGATGTTGCGCACATCCTTGTCGAGCAGGGTGCGGAGAACGACCTCATTCTTGCTGAGCGCGTCGGCGCTTTCCATGTCCAGGGTGAAGAGCACGTGATCCACAAGCTTGCTCGACAGGGTGTTCAACTCATTCTGTGCCTGATGCAGGAGGCGCGCGCGGATTTTCATGTCTGTAGGCGAGAGGTCGAGAAACCCGGATGGAAAAGTCAGCGCCTCGCGCAGTTCCGGCACCTTTCCCTGCACTGTATCATTGGCTGTCATATCCTTGAGCAAGGCCTCGATGCGCTCATGGGCGGCACGGGTTTGGTCCAGAACCTCGGTGCGGATACCGAAATCATTGGTTTCCAGGAGTGTCTGGATCAGCCCGACGGAGAGGTTCAGCTCGGCCTTGAACATCAGGGCCAGTTTCAGGGCCTCGACATCGCGTTGCAGCAATTGGCTCAGGTTGCGGTTCGTGGCGGAGGAGGCGTCGTTCCCGGCCAGTAGCAGGGCGAAGGACGCCTGGCTGATCTGTTTCTGCAACATTTCACCGAGTGCGCGCGAATCTGCGTTGAGCTGGCTCTGGGCCTTCAGGTTCCGCGCCTGGGCTTCGAGTTCGCGACGACGGGCGTCGTTGAGCGTGGCGATGTCGGCGTGCAGCGCCTGCATGTCCTCGTCGAGGCCCGGATAGGCGGTGTGATCGACCTGCCGGAGCCTCTGATTGAGCGTCGTGGCGGCGTTTTCGAGATCGGCGATGGCCCCCTCGATCTCATTCTGGGCGGTTGTGCCGGACAGCGTGCCGATGCCGGTCTTGAGGTCGGACACGGCGTTGGAGATGCCGGCGGCGATCTGAAGCGGTGGGAGCGAGTCGCTGACCAGGCGATCCGTCTCGTCCCGGATCGTGGAAATCAGGGAGCCGGAGACCAGAATGGCGGCCAGTGTCGTGCCGACAAGCGCGAAGAGTATGCCGAGGATCTTGGCCGCGACCGATCCCAGAAGATTGCCGATCCAGTTTTTCATACGAAGCCCTGCCTGAGCCATTTTGGAAGATGTGAGGAAGGTGGCAGCAAGCTCCTAATATTCGGTTTAGATGTGCGTGAAAGGCGGAGGGGACCGCCTCCTGGACGGCTCCTGCCGGAAAGTATGGAATCATTCTGCCCTGTCCGGGCGATCACGCTTTTGAAATCTGCGCAGCAAAGCGACAAGAATGGCGGTATCTGTGCAAAAAGCAGGCATATTGAAGTGCCCTCCCTTATTGTCGCCTGTGCGGTTGTATACAGTCTTGTGTGCGTGTTTTGCCCGGACACACTCTGGAACGCGTCCCATGCCCACGATCATAAAAACCGTTTCTACGGGGATACGGGGGCAGGGCGTGCGCAGAAGGCCGACTTGCCGGCTGGTCCTTTGCGCGAAGAGGAAACCATCCGACGCTGCACAGGAGGTCGTTGGCGTTTTTCATTTAAGTCCAAGCATATGGATATGAGCGCTGTGCGCGATGCCTTGGGTCTTGCAGCATCCAACAAGGGGAACATGGACGTGAAAATTCAATTCAAGAGCACTCTGGCTTCGGCACTTTTCGCCAGCACAGCGCTGGCCACCAGCGCCTTTGCCGCCGACTGTCCGATCAAGGTCGGTGTGCTGCACTCGCTCTCGGGGACGATGGCGATTTCGGAGACGACTCTTAAGGACACCATGCTGATGCTGGTAGACGAACAGAACAAAAAAGGAGGCCTTCTGGGCTGTGATCTGGAGGCGGTTGTCGTCGATCCGGCGTCTGACTGGCCGCTCTTTGCCGAGAAGGCGCGCGAGCTTCTGACCGTGCACAATGTCGACGTGATTTTCGGCAACTGGACCTCGGTGTCGCGCAAATCCGTGCTGCCGGTGATCGAGGAACTCAACGGTCTGCTGTTCTACCCGGTGCAGTATGAGGGCGAGGAAAGCTCGAAAAACGTGTTCTACACGGGGGCGGCGCCGAACCAGCAGGCGATTCCGGCCACGGATTATTTCCTTGATGAGCTGGGCGTAGAAAAGTTCGCTCTGCTTGGCACCGACTACGTCTACCCGCGCACCACGAACAACATTCTCGAGTCCTACCTGAAAGCCAAGGGCATCGCGGAAGAGGATATCTTCGTCAACTACACGCCCTTCGGTCATTCCGACTGGTCCAAGATCGTCGCGGATGTCGTGGCGCTTGGCGCGGATGGCAAGAAGGTCGGTGTGATCTCGACGATCAACGGCGACGCCAACATCGGGTTCTACAAGGAGCTTGCCGCCGCGGGTATTTCCGCCGATGACATTCCTGTCGTGGCCTTCTCCGTGGGTGAAGAAGAACTGTCCGGTCTCGACACCACCAACCTCGTCGGGCACCTCGCGGCATGGAACTATTTCATGTCCGCCGATACGCCGGAAAACGCCGCCTTCATCGACCAGTGGCATGCCTTCATCGGTGACGATGCGCGCGTGACCAACGACCCGATGGAAGCGCATTACATCGGCTTCAACATGTGGGTGAACGCGGTGACCGAAGCGGGCACCACCGATGTCGACTCCGTGCGTGAGCACATGTGGGGTCAGGAATTCCCGAACCTCACGGGCGGCACCGCCGTGATGGGGGTGAACCATCACCTCTCCAAACCGGTGCTGATCGGCGAAATTCTGGCCGACGGTCAGTTCGACATCATCTCGGAAACCGATCCGGTTCCGGGCGATGCATGGACCGATTACCTGCCGGAATCCGCCGTGCTGAAATCCGATTGGAAGGACCTCGGTTGCGGCATGTACAACACCGAGACCGAGACCTGTGTGCAGATCAAATCCAACTATTGATCCGAGCTGACAAGGGAGGGGCGGTGTGCCGCCCTTCCATCTCCTCCCAGTTGGAAAGTTTTTCATGATCCGCCGCCTTATCGCTGCGTGTCTGATCTTGCTCACCTGTGCGCTCGCGGCACAGGCACAGGAGAGGACCATTCAGGACGTGCTTCAGGAGCACCGCGCCGAGATTGAAAAATCTTCGCGCAAGACCATCGGCCCCGCTATCGACGCCATCGCCAATTCCGGCCTGTCTGCCGCGCAGACCGTGCTTGAGACTTGGCAGAACAAGGGTATGTGGCAGCGCAAGGCTGACGGGCTGTTTTTCTACGCGGCGCCAGGCGCGGGCGGAACCTACACGCTGTTCGATTTCGACAGCGGTGCCGAGGTGGGGGCGGTCGACAAGGGCGATCTCGATCAGCTCAAACCGAACTCCGGCATTCGCGCCATGATCGGTGCTGCTTTGGTACAGTTTCAGCTCAACGATCCCAATCCGGCGCGTCGTCGCGATGCGCTTTTGGCGATTCAGCGCGATGGGGAAGAGAGCCATCTTGCCCCGCTCCGCGCCTCCATCGAAGGCGAGACCGATCCGGCGATCAAAGCGCTGAAAGAGACCACCGAACGGCTTTTGACCATTCGTTTCGACCCGGATGAAGCGAGCCGCGTTGCGGCGATTGAAGGCTTTCGTGGTGCGCTGTCGCTGGATGCCCGAGCGGCGCTCAATCCGCTTGTCACCACAAAGATCGTTTATGCAGAGGGTCTGCCGGACGGGGCCAATATCAAACGGGCTCTGAAACCCGGCAAAGACATTCCGGTCTCTGATGCATTTGCGCTGATGGTCGCAGCCGGGGCCGCGACGCCGCCGCCGAGTGTGGCCGAGCGCAAAGCGGCGCTTGAGGCCCATATCGTCGATGGCAAGGTCGGTGGCAGGCCTGTGGCGGACCTCAACACTCAAGAGTCTCGCGACAGCGCCTATGCGGCACTGGCCGAGGCGGGGCAGGCTCCGGCCTATGATGTGAATTTTTCCGAGGAAACTGTCGTCAAGGGCGCGCCGTTTGCGGAGGTCTATGACGAACCGTCCAAAGCCGTGACCGATGCGGCGGAGGCGACGCTCGGGTCGATCAACCGGGCCGTCGGGTTCAATCAATTCCTCGATCTCTCGCTCGATGGCTTGTCTCTGGCCTCGATCTATTTCCTTGCGGCCATCGGTTTGGCGATCACATTCGGGGTCATGGGCGTGATCAACATGGCCCATGGCGAGTTCATCATGATGGGCGCCTATACCGGCTATGTCGTGCAACAGATCGTGCCGGATTATACCGTGTCGATCATTCTCGCGATCCCGCTGGCCTTCGCCGTCACCTTTGCCGCCGGTGTGGCGATGGAGCGGCTGATCATCCGCTGGCTGTATAACCGGCCTCTTGAGACCCTTCTCGCGACCTTCGGCGTGTCCATCGCGCTTCAGCAGCTCGCCAAGAACATCTTTGGCACGCAGGCGCGTCCGCTGACCTCGCCCGGCTGGCTCGATGGGGCGCTGACCTTCAACGATGTGGTGTCGATCTCTTATATCCGCATCGCGATTTTCGTTCTGGCGCTGATCTTCCTTGGCGTGTTCCTCTTCATCATGAAGAAAACGCGTCTGGGTCTCGAAACCCGCGCCGTGACGCAGAACCCGCGCATGGCGGCCTCCATGGGGATCAACCCGGACAAGGTGAACATGCTGACCTTCGGTCTCGGCTCCGGCATCGCCGGGATCGCGGGGGTGGCCATCGGGCTCTATGCGAAAGTCACCTCCGAGCTTGGCTCCGATTATATCGTCCAAAGCTTCATGACCGTGGTCGTCGGCGGTGTCGGCAACATTTGGGGCACGCTCTTGGGTGCCGGTCTGATCGGTTTCCTGCAAAAGGGGATCGAATGGTTCAACCCGTCCAATACGCTGGCGGCGCAGACCTACATGATCATCTTCATCATCATTTTCATCCAGTTCCGGCCCAAGGGCATCATCGCCCTCAAGGGGCGTGCGGCTGGGGATTAAGGGAGGGATTGAGCCATGGATATGTTTAAGAAAAACCCCTCCCTGCCGGTCTTTGTCGCCGTTCTGGTGATTTTTACACTCGCCGTGACTTTCATGTCGGAAGCTTACGGTGCGGGGGGGATTTCCACGTCGTTCGTCAAGACCTTGGGCAAGACCTTGTGCCTTGCTCTGGTGGCCATCGCGATGGATTTGGTCTGGGGCTACACCGGCATTCTGTCTCTCGGCCACTTCGCCTTTTTCGGGCTGGGCGGCTATATGATCGGCATGTGGCTGATGTATGCGCGGACCAAGCTGATCGTGCTCGACAGTTTCGCCAATGCGCCCCTGCCGCCGACTGCGTCTGAGATTTCGGACGCCATCGGGACGCAGATTTTTGGCGTGGTCGGCTCAAGCGATTTCCCTCTGGTCTGGTATTTCGCCCATAGTTTCTGGGCGCAGATCGCCTTGGTCGTTCTTGTGCCCGGCATCCTCGCCCTGGTCTTCGGCTGGCTCGCCTTCCGCTCGCGGGTGACCGGCGTCTACCTGTCGATCCTGACCCAGGCAATGACCCTCGCGCTCTCGCTTTACCTCTTTCAAAATGACAGCGGCTTGCGCGGCAACAACGGGCTTTCGGGCCTGCAAAACCTCCCCGGCGCGGACGGGGTATCGCAGGACTATATCTCGATCTGGTTCTTCTGGGCCTCAGCCCTCGCACTTTTGCTCACTTATCTGGTCGCGGCCTTCATCGTCTCCGGCAAATTCGGCTCCGTCATTCGCGGCATCCGCGACGACGAGGCGCGGGTGCGGTTCCTTGGCTATTCTGTCGAAGGGTTCAAACTCTTCGTCTTTACCCTCACCGCCGTGATCGCCGCCATCGGGGGCGCGCTCTATTACCCACAGGCCGGGATCATCAACCCGGCAGAAATCGCCCCCATCGCCTCCATCTACCTCGCCGTTTGGGTCGCCATCGGCGGGCGCGGGCGCATCTATGGCGCGGTCATCGGCGCGGCCTTTGTCTCGCTCGTCTCCACCTATTTCACCGGCGGTCAGGCCCCCGATGTGAACCTCGGATTCTACACGATCAAATGGGTCGATTGGTGGCTGGTGCTTCTGGGCTTGTCTTTTGTCCTCGTGACGCTCTTTGCCCCCAAGGGCATCGGTGGCTTGTTCGATCTGATCTCCGGCCGCATGTCGCCCAACCGTCATGGCGTCCCCCTCGGGCCCGACAAAGGCAGTTTGCGTGAAGAGGAGGCGGAGAAATGAGCGGCGCTGGCACACTTCTTGAGGTCTCCGGGATTTCGGTCACCTTCGACGGCTTCCGGGCGATCAACAACCTGTCGTTCAACATCGGCCATGCCGAGCTGCGCGCCATCATCGGGCCGAACGGGGCGGGCAAGACGACCTTCATGGACATCGTGACCGGCAAGACCAAGCCCGATGAGGGCAAGGTGTTGTGGGGAGACATGTCGCGCAACCTGATCGGCATGAACGAGGCGAAAATCGCGCGGGCGGGCATCGGGCGAAAGTTTCAACGCCCGACGGTGTTCGAGGATCAGAGCGTGTTCGAAAACCTGCTGATGGCGGTCAAAAACGACCGCAATCCGCTCAAGGTTCTGTTCTTTCGTCCGAAGTTCAAGGATTTCGCGAAGGTCGAGGAACTTGCCGCCGAGATCGGTCTCTCCGATCAGTTGGAACGCAGATCCGGCGAGCTGTCGCATGGGCAGAAGCAATGGCTGGAGATCGGCATGCTTCTGGCGCAGGATCCGAAGCTTTTGCTGGTCGATGAACCGGCGGCGGGGATGACGCTTGGTGAGCGGGAACACACCACCGATATTTTGAAAGAGGCGGCAAAAACCCGTGCTGTGGTGGTCGTAGAGCACGACATGGACTTCGTCCGGCGGCTCGATTGTAAGGTGACCGTGCTGCATGAGGGATCGGTTTTGGCCGAAGGCTCGCTCGATCACGTGACGAAAAATCAGGACGTGATTGACGTCTATTTGGGGCGCTGAGGAGGGAATAGCATGCTCGAAGTCAAAAACCTCTCGCTCCATTACGGCGGTTCGCAAATTCTCTATGACGTCGATCTGTCGGCGCAGGCGGGCAAGGTCACTTGTGTGATGGGCACCAACGGGGTGGGCAAAACCTCCCTCATGAAAGCGATTTCCGGCACGCATCCGCGCTCCGGCGGTTCTATGAGGCTCGACGGCGAAGACGTCGGCAAATCCCCGGCGCATGAGCTGGCGCATAAGGGCGTTGCGAGCGTTCCGCAGGGGCGAATGATCTTTCCGCTTCTGACGGTGAAGGAAAATCTGGAGAGCGGATTTACCTGTCTGCCGAAATCCGAACATTTCATCCCGGATGAGATTTTCGAACTGTTCCCGATCCTCAAGGAGTTCATGCATCGTCGTGGCGGCGACCTTTCGGGTGGGCAGCAACAGCAACTCGCCATCGCCCGTGCCCTGATCATCAAGCCAAAGCTGCTGCTCCTGGATGAGCCGACCGAGGGCATTCAGCCCAATATCATTCAACAAATCGGTCGGGTGATTGCGCTTCTGCGCGAGCGTGGCGATATGGCGATCGTGTTGGTCGAGCAGTATTTCGAATTCGCCTACGACCTCGCCGATCAGCTCGTTTTCATGGAGCGCGGGCGGGTCACATCCACCCACGAGAAATCCGAAATTTCCAAGGAGGACGCGGCCAAGGTTTTCCGTATCGCCTGATTGTCTACCCTCTCAGATCGTTCCGAAATGCTGCGCAGCATGTTGATCATCTGCGCAATCGGACTATTTGATAAAAAGCATTGCCGAAACCGGTTTCGGAGACGCAATGTTGCCGGGAGGAGGCGAATCAAGTGCGGTCAAACGGAACCATGGACCGTCGTGCGCGCGACACAGCGCGGGTGACGATATCGGATTTGTCCCGGGCCCTGAGCCTGACCAAAGGCACTGTTTCGCGCGCGCTCAATGGTTATCCCGACATTTCGGAGGCCACCCGCAACCGGGTCATTCGCGCAGCGCAAGCTATGGGCTATCGTCCGCTCAGCCAGGCCCAGGCGATCAAGACCGGGCGGAGTTGTTCGCTTGGCTTGGTGGTCGAACTGTCGCAATACGATGCCCACCGCCCCTTCCTCGCCGAATTTCTGGCCGGTCTGACACAGGCCGCCTCTGCCGAAGGCTGGACCCTCACCATCGCCACCTCTGAAAGCGAAACGGACACGATCCGCATCATGCGCGATCTGGTGCGCGACCGCAAAGCCGACGGGTTCATCCTTCAGAGGGTGCTTTGGGAGGACCCTCGCATCGCCTATCTCGAACGCGAAAACGTGCCCTTTATATGCTATGGGCGGCCCAAAAATCGTGAAAAAGTGTCTTATTTCGATGTTGTGAGCGAGGCCGCCATGGCCGATGCGATCACTTGGCTGGCCCGTCTCGGGCATGTGCGTATCGGCTATATCGGGTCCGCGCCGGACTATGCCTATTCTCACGCCCGCCGGGATGGCTACCGCGCCGGGCTCGCCGCCGAGGGGCTGACCTATGACGCCAGGCTGGTGGTCGAGGGCGCGCTGTCTCCCGATCATGCGGCCCAAGCGACGCGGCAGCTTTTGGCGCTTGAGACTCCGCCGACGGCGATCCTCTGTGCAACGGATACACTCGCGCGTGGGGTCTATGAGGTGGCGAACACGCTTGGCCTCAAAATCGGGTCGGAACTTTCCGTCGTCGGCTATGACGGCGCCCCCGAAGGGCAGGCCATGTGGCCGCGTCTCGCGACCTTTGCCGTCGACAACCGGCAAGCGGGCGCGCGGCTTGGCGCAATGTTCATTGCCCGGATGCAGGACCCGGAGGCTCCCGCAACCCAAGGCGTGATCCGGGCCACATTTACACCGGGCGGTTCCACGGGACGGCCCACGCTGACGTCAGATCAACTGGCGCGGCATCTGGCCAATCTGGCCGCTGTGACTGCGTAATTTCCATCAACTCAGGGAGAGAGAGATGATTTTCAAAAAACTGACCCTTCTGACGAGTGCCGCCACGGTGCTTGCGCTGTCGAGCATGGCGGCAGGGGCCGAGAACCTGCGCTTCTGGACCACGGAAGAACAACCGGATCGTCTGGCCAAGCAGGAGGCGATGGCAGAGGCATTCGAAGCCAAGACCGGCAATACGGTCGAAGTGATCCCGGTCACGGAATCCGAGCTTGGCACGCGGGCGACCGCCGCATTTGCCGCCGGTGATCTGCCGGATGTGATCTATCACTCGCTGCAATATGCGCTGCCCTGGGCCGAAGCCGGCATCCTCGATATGGACGCCGCGACCGATGTGATCGAAGCGCTCGGCGCCGACACGTTCGCCCCCGGCGCGCTCGCCATGGCCGCGATGGATGACGGTTACGCCTCCGTTCCCGCCAATGGCTGGACCCAGATGATCGTCTATCGCAAAGACCTCTTCGATGCTGCGGGTCTTGCGGCGCCGACCTCCTATGCCGCCGTCGAAGCCGCCATCGAAAAGCTGCACAACCCGCCGGAAATGTACGGCTTTGTGGCCGCCACGAAAGTGGACGAGGCCTTCATGTCGCAGGTGCTCGAACATGTGTTCCTCGCCAATGGTGTGAGCCCGGTTGATGCCGATGGCTTTGCCCCGCTCGATGAAGCGAAGACCATCGAAGTTCTTGAGTTCTACAAGAAAATCGCCAATGCCTCGCCTCCGGGCGATCTCTATTGGGATCAGGCGCGGACGCTCTATTTCTCCGGCAATACCGCGATGGTCTTCTGGTCGCCCTTCATCCTCGATGAGCTTGCGGGCCTCCGCGACAGCGCCCCGCCCACGATCAACGACGATCCGACCTCGACGGAACTCGCGTCGAAAACCGGCATCGTGACGAACTTCTCCGGTCCGTCGAACCCGGATGGCGCGGCCTATGCCAATATCAACTATTTCGGCATCACCACAGATGCCTCGACCGATGCGGCCGAGGAATTCGTCGAGTTCTCGATGGATGAGGGCTATCTCGAAACCCTGTCCATCGCACCCGAAGGCATGTTCCCGACCCGTCGCGGCACCGAGGAAGCCCCGACCTATTTCATCACCGAATGGGCGAAATTGCCGGTGGGTGTCGATCGCAAAGCGCCGCTCGGCGATCTCTATGCGCAGGATATGATCGACGAAATCGTCGGCGGTCTCGATGTGGCGCAGCGTTGGGGTGTTAAGGAAGGTCAGCTCGGTCTGGCGTCCAAGATGAACAACTCGCAGGTGATCAACCGGATCGTGCGTCAGTTCATCGACGGCGATATCGACGCGAAAACCGCCGTTGCGGATCTGAATGCCGAGTTGAGCGCGATCGAGTAACGCCGCTCTCTTGCGGGGCGGCCCGATCCGCCCCGCCATTTTGCTTTCAAAGACAGGGAGTTCCCCATGTCGGACATCGGACCGCCGCGCGGCACCGGGCCCTTGGCCCGTACCGAAGCGCGGCTTGCCTGGGGGCTTTTGACCCCGACCATTCTCGCGGTTTCTCTTGTGGTGATCCTGCCGCTTCTGGCGGTGTTCTGGATTTCCGTCAAACCGGTCTCGCTTGCCGATCTGCGCGCGCCGGAGACGGTTGTGCGCGAGGATTTGCGCGGACGCCCCGCGGCGGCGGGCGACGAAGCGACGCTGCGCTACCGGCTTCGAAATTCCTCACCGACCTCGGAAATCACCGGCGTGACGCTCACTGACACCTGGCCGGAGGGGCTGAGGCTCGCGGGCGATCTCGATCCGCGCTGTGAAATTGCCGAGGGTGAACTGTTGTGTGATCTGGGCGACTGGGAAGGCGGGTATCGCGAGACGCTCAACATTCCCGTCGTGACCGAACAGGCGTGGTTCGATGCGGGTGCTGATGTCGAGGACACACCGGCCGAGGTCGATGGTAAAGCCTCATTCGTGCTCACCAATGGCGAGTTCACGCTGGAGAATTTCGTGTCGGTCTTTGATGGGGGCGAGTTCTGGTCCGTGCTTGGAGTGACCTTGTTTTACACCATCTTTGGCACCCTGGGCGCGATGATCATGGGACTTTTCGCCTCCATGTTGCTCAATCATTCCTTCAAAGGGCAGGGCATCTTGCGCGGGCTCTACCTGTTCCCCTATGTGGCCCCGGTGATCGCCGTGGCCTTTGCGTGGATTTTGCTGTTCGATCCGTTCTCCGGTTCCGCCAATGCGCTTTTGGTGCAGATGGGGGTGACGGATCAGGCGATCAACTTCTTTGGCGAGCGGCCCCTAGCGCTGATCATGGTGACGCTCTTTGAGATCTGGCGCTATTTCCCGCTGTCGTTCCTCTTCATCCTTGCGCGGATGCAGTCGATTCCGACGGATATGTACGAGGCCGCCGATATGGACGGGGCTTCGCCGTTCCAGCAATTCTGGTATCTCAGCCTGCCGCAGCTTCTGGGCATCCTCTCGGTGCTGTTCCTGTTGCGCTTCATCTGGACCTTCAACAAGTTCGACGACATTTTCCTTTTGACCGGCGGCAACGCGGGCACGCGGGTGTTGACGGTGAACGTCTATGAACAGGCCTTTGCGGTGTCGAATATCGGCGCGGGGGCGGCGGTGGCCGTGGTGATCTTTGCCTGTCTGCTGTTGTTCTCCGTGTTCTTCTTCAAATTCATGTCGAAGGAGGAGGGGCTATGATTGGTGTGCAGCTTTTGGGGGCTTTGCCCCCCGCGCCTTTGGCGCTCCCCCCAGGATATTTTCAGACAAAAGAAGGGAGGCCATCATGAAATACCTTCGTTTCGGATATGTGACCGGCCCGCTTCTTGGCGTGCTCTGGACTTTTGTCGTGGCAGTAACGGTCGCGGTGGCGATGAGTTTTGCCACGGGTGAGGCCTTTCGTCCGTCGATCATCGGCGCGCTGATGTTCGGCATTCCCACCGGATTAGCGCTTGTCTGGCGCGGCAAGGTTGTGATCGCTTCCGCAGTCCTGACCGTGGTGTATTTCGTCGCCCTTTCGCTGGGCGTTGGGCCTGTCCTGACCGGTAATGTGTCGCTGATCGCGCGCGTCGTGGCGGCGCTTTTCCTTGGGATCGGGATCGGCTGGCCGCTCGTGGTCTATCTCAGGGACCTGACCATGGGCACGCTGACGCGGCATGAGTTCGAAGATGCGGTAATCAAGGCGCTCAAGGGCTTCGGCTATGTGTTCTTCACGGCCATCGTGGTCATTCCCTTCTACGTCATGGTAATGACCAGTCTGAAAAATCAGGCCGAGCTGATGCAGAACCCGCTCGATTTCTCGATTGATCTGTCGAAAGGCTGGGGGCTGTTCCGGTCCTATGTCGAGCTGATGACGGAGTTCAATTTCGGCACTTACATGTGGACCTCGTTCTACATCTCCGTGCTGACCGTGCTGATCACGCTCCTCTTCGCGATCCCTGGCGCCTATGCCGTGGCGCGGCTCAGATTCCGGGGGCAGGCGACGTTTTCGCGTTCGATCCTGCTGATCTATATGGTGCCGATGATCGTTTTGGCGCTGCCGATCTACATCGCGTTTTCGATGATGGGGCTGCGCAATTCCGTAGCGGGGATCGTGATGATCTATCCGGTGACGACCATCCCCGTGGCGCTCTATATGCTGCAAGGCTATTTCCGTGGTCTGCCCGCAGAGATCGAGGAAGCTGGGTTGATGGATGGGCTCTCCCGGCTTCAGGTGATCTGGAAAATCACCCTGCCTTTGTCGCTTCCGGCGCTGGCGTCCGTGTCGCTTTACGTCTTCATGATCGCGTGGAACGAGTTCCTTTTGGCCTTCATGCTCTTGGACGATCCGTCGAAATTTACCCTGACGCGGGGGATTGCCTCGCTCAACTCGTCGGAAATTCCGCGACAACACCTCATGGCCGGATCGGTGATTGCCACCGTGCCGATCATGGCGCTGTTCCTTGGGCTGGAGAAATTCATGACCAAGGGGCTGACGGCAGGGAGTGTGAAGGGATGACAGTTCTAAACCCACTCGACCAGGCCGCCCGAGACGTGCTCTTGGGCAATGATCGCGGCGGCTATACCATCCCGACGGTGCGGCTTTATCCGTTCCAGTGGAACTGGGACAGCATGTTCTCCGCCTGGGGCTATTCCACCTTTGACATCGCGCGGGCGTGGGCCGAGGTGGAGCTTTTGTTCGCGAGCCAATGGGCAACCGGCATGGTGCCCCATATGGTGTTCCACGAGGTCGATCCGGAGTACTTCCCCGGTCCCGAGGTTTGGGGGGCGGATCAGTCCCCGCCCACTTCCGGTATCTCGCAGCCGCCCGTGGCTGCGACGCTCATTCGCAAGATCTACGAGGCCGATCCCGAAACGGGCCTGCCGCATCTCCAATCGCTCTATCCCAAGCTCGTTGCATGGCATGACTGGTGGATGAGGGAACGGTGCCAGGACGGGCCGGTGGCCATTGTGCATCCGTGGGAATCCGGGCGCGACAATTGCCCGGACTGGGACATCGGCATGGCGCATGTGCCGGTCGATGACAGCGATCCGTTCATCCGAAAAGCGCGGGAGAACAAGCGGCGCGATCTTGGTCTCTTGAATGCCGATCAGCGCCCCGTCGCCTCGGACTATGACCGCTATCTTGCGATCCTCGCGTTTGGGCGGTCGGTGAACTGGGACGACGCGCAGATGATCGAGAATGGGCCGTTCCTGATGGCCGATCCGGGGATTACATTCGTGCTTCTGCGTGCCTTCGCCGATCTGATCGAGCTGGGACGCGTTCTGGGCGAAGACACCTCCGGTCTTGTGGCGCAGGAGGCCAGGCTGCGTGACGGGGCGGATAAGCTCTGGAACCCGGAGACGGGCTGGTTCGATGCTTATGATCTGCGGAGCGGGGCTTTCGCGGGTGTGCTCGGATCGGGTGCGTTTCTTGCCTATCTCGCGGGCGTCTCCCGCCCGGCGCTCGATGCGCATTTTGCGCGAAGTTGGGACAAGGTCGCCTACGGTATCCCCTCGGCGGACCCGGAGAGCGAGAGGTTCGAACGCCGCCGCTATTGGCGCGGGCCGGTCTGGCCGGTGGTCAATTCGCTGATCGCCATGGGGCTCAAGGATATGGGCCGCAAAGAGGCCGAAGCGCGTCTGCGCGACGAGACCGCCCGGTTGATCGAGGGCGGTGGGTTCTGGGAATATTACGATCCGATGGATGGCGCGCCCTGTGGCGGGCCGTCCTTTGGCTGGACGGCTGCCGTCTGGCTGACTTGGTGCGGTGTGAACCGTACCCCGCTTGCGGCAGGGAAGGAGTAAAACATGTCTAGCATTGAGTTACAGGCCGTCGAAAAATGGTTCGGCGATGTGCAGGTGATCAAGGGCGTCGATCTCAAGATCGACGAGGGCGAATTCATCATTTTCGTCGGCCCCTCGGGCTGTGGGAAATCGACTCTCCTCAGGATGATTGCCGGGCTCGAAGAGACCTCGCGCGGCAAGATTTTCGTCGGAGAGCGTGACGCCACCGCCGAGCCGCCGTCGAAACGCGGTCTCGCCATGGTGTTCCAGTCCTATGCGCTCTATCCGCATATGTCGGTGCGTGACAACGTAGGCTTTGCGCTTAAGGCCGCAGGCGAGCCGAAGGATGTCATCGCCAAGAAAGTCGATGAGGCGGCGCATGTGCTGAAGCTCACCGATTATCTTGATCGGCGCCCCAAAGACCTTTCCGGCGGGCAGCGTCAGCGGGTGGCCATCGGGCGTTCCATCGTGCGCGATCCGACGGCGTTCCTGTTCGATGAGCCGCTGTCGAACCTTGATGCGGCGCTTCGGGTCGAGATGCGCTATGAGTTGGCGAAGCTGCACCGTTCGCTTCAGAGCACGATGATCTACGTGACCCACGATCAGGTGGAGGCAATGACGCTTGCCGACCGGATTGTTGTTCTGGAAGCGGGTAAGATCGCTCAGGTCGGCTCTCCCAAGGAGCTTTATGAACGTCCCGGCAACCTCTTCGTGGCACAGTTCATCGGCTCGCCCAAGATGAACGTCATTCCCGCCGCCGCAATGGGGCTTGGCGAGAAGGGCAAGGATCTTGGCATTCGCCCTGAACACATCACCATCGTGCCCGCCGGGCAGGGCGATCTCGACGGTGTGGTCGATGTGGTCGAATACCTTGGGGCCGACACCTACATCATCGTCGATGCCGAAAACGGGGCCGGGCAGATGACCGTTCGCGATCTTGGAGACGCGCCGCATCAGCCGGGCGAAAAGGTCGGGCTGAAATTCGGCGAAGGGCGCACGCATCTGTTCGACGAGAAAGGTTTGGCGATCCGCTGAGCTGTCATCCTTTCGTGACGGTCGGTTCCTAAAAAGGGGCTGACCTGAACGAAGGAGAAACACATGACCCTGCCTGTGATCGGTGCTGCCCTGAATGTCGAGCACTTGCCGGGTTTCCGGGATTGGCTGTTCGAGAAAGACCGCGATCTGGAGATCCAGAGTTTTATCTGGCCGGAGATGCTGATCAAGGGCGACTGGCACGATCTCGTGGCGGAGGCCAGGAGACATCTCGATGGCTACAAGGGGCGGCTGGGTATCCACGGCCCGTTCTGGGGGCTGTCGTTCACCAATCCCGATCCGGACATTCGGGCGGTGGTCAGGACGCGTATGATGCAGGGGCTTGAGATCGCCGAAGCGCTTGGTGCGCGGTTCATGGTGATCCATTCGCCCTATACGACCTGGGACTGGCACAATCTCGACATGCATCCTGGCGCGCGTCAGCGGGGCATTGCGATGGCGCAGGAGCTGCTTGTCGACGTGGTGAAACGCGCCGAGAATATTGGCCTGACCCTGATGCTGGAGAATATCGAAGACATCGAACCGGAGGATCGCAAGCTCCTTGCACAGAGTTTCGATTCAGAGGCGATCCGGCTGTCCGTCGATACCGGTCATGCCCATTATGCGCATGGCGCCACCGGCGCGCGTCCGGTCGATCA
The DNA here is from genome assembly GCF_001550095.1 of Celeribacter ethanolicus. GTDB lineage: Bacteria > Pseudomonadota > Alphaproteobacteria > Rhodobacterales > Rhodobacteraceae > Celeribacter > Celeribacter ethanolicus. The sequence continues at coordinate 219,575 of NZ_LRUC01000006.1, forward strand.
CTTCATCCGTTCGGCGGGCGATATGCTGGGCCATGTCCATCTTCAGGACGCCGACGGGTTCGCGGACCGGCACTGGCCGATCGGCGAGGGGACGATCCGGTGGCACGAGGTGTTTCGCGCGCTGGCGGAGCAGGCGACGGAGCCGCGTCTGATCCTCGAGCTGCGCGATCCGGTTGGGATCGAGCGGTCGATGGACTGGCTGAGCCGAGAAGGTCTCGGCCAGTGACAATCCTGTGACGATCCAGCGATCATATCGTCATTCGGCGGGCATGGTCCTGGCGGTGAAGGCGGCGGGGTGTGTCGTGGCGCTCTGTTGTTTCGCGCTTTTCTGAATGTCGCCGAGCCAGGCCACCACGATCAGGATCAGCGCGCCCAGAGGCATGAGCACCCAACCGAGCCACTGCGAGTCTGCATAATAGCCCATGATCACATGGTTGAAGAGCGCAAGGATCGTGCCGGTCGCAAAGACAAGAAGGCCCTGACGGCCCAGAAGCCGCAGAAAAGACAGGGCTTTCGCCCCGGTCAGCCGCGTCACCCAGGGCAGGCAGGACAGCACATAGGCCAATGCCAGCGCATGGGTCATGCGCGGCAGGGCGAGGAAGGTCTTGTCATGCGACACCATGTTGAACGGCAGGCCGGCCTTGCCCAGAACTGCCATCTGATGGTTCATGAACGGCCCGAACCCCGGCACATAACGCCATGCCAGCACGACGGCGAGCCACCCGGTCGCGAGCCAGAACAGCCAGGGTGTCTTGGCCACGAAACGCTGGCCTCGGCGCAGGAAGATGCCGGTCAGAAGGCCTACGACAAAGATGAATTGCCACGCCACAGGGTTGAAGAACCAGCCGCCCGGATTGGGGTAATTCGGCAGATTGAGCCGCCAGATGCCGGCGGCCAGCCAGAGCGCGGCAGAGAGGCCCAAAAGCAACATCGGTCGCCAAAGCCCCAGAAGGATCATCAGGGGGCCGCAAAAGAGCAGCACCGAATAGGCGGGCAGGATGTTCACATAGCCGAGCTGATGGCCGAGCAGGGGGATGCCGATCATCGCCTCGGCGGTGTTGCCAAACACCTGCCGCAGGTTGATCTTGGTCAGCAATTCGTCGACGCCGAACCATGTGGCGCCCGCGGCAAAGATCGCGATGGCCAGCGAGGTCAGCAGGATCTGCACCAGATAGAGCGTCCAGGAGCGTTTCCACATGGGCGCGACGGCCTGCCACAGGCCTTTCTCATGGCGCGCCTGAAACCGGCCGGTGTAGGCAAGTCCGGCGGCAACGCCGGACATGATGAAGAAGGCCTCCGCCGCATCGGAGAAACCGATGTTGCGCACGGTGAGATATTCGTAGGGGTTTTCCGGTGAGTGATCGACGAAGATCATCAGGAGCGCCAGGCCGCGAAAGGCGTCGATCCGGGGATCGCGTGGGCGTTTGGCGGGTTGCGCGAGTTCGTCGGGCACCGCGATGTCATGCCGGGACATGTGTCACCTCCGGGGTCACGGTTTCAGCGTGCGGGTCGGCCTGCCAGCGACCAACAATCTCGCGATAGCTGCGGATCACCGGGGCGGGGCGGCGTTCCTCGGGCACGAGAAACAGTCTGTGGGTGAGTGGGCGCGAGGTCCACGCGATCAGGAACGGCGCAGCCAGCATCGGCAGGCATACGGGCTGGAGCCACAGTGTCAGATCGGGCGCCACACGGGCGACGAGGGCCAGAGCCGCGCCGCCGGTGAGCATGATCCAGAGACCCGCGCGGAAGCCTTCGGCCAGCGTCAGGGCGCCTTCACCGCGCTGGTTGGCGGGCCAACCGCCATCGCGACCAGAGAGCACCTGCATTACCGCCTTGGTCTGGTACATCAGCATCAGAGGGGCGATCAGCGACGAGAGGAGGATTTCGGCAATGACGGAAAATCCGGCGCGCACGGAACCACCGAACCGCGCGGTGCGGCGTGTGCCGGAGGCCTCGTAGAGGATCGCGAATTTCGGCAGGATCAGAAGACCCATGATGCCGACGATCAGCGCGGTGATTTCCTTGGTCCGGTCATCGGGGAAGACCGGGAAGAGCATATGCGGTTCCGGGAAATAGTTCGGCACCGGGGCAAGGATCGTCGCGACCACGGAGGTGATCAGGAAGGCGGCCCAGAGCACGGAGACGAGATAGGCGAAGATGCCCTGCAGGAACACGAAGCGCGACCATGCCGCCAGACCCGGAGCGAGCAGAAGGCGGGAATGCTGCAGGTTGCCCTGACACCAGCGGCGGTCGCGCTTGGCATAGGACAGGATGTTCTCCGGCCCCTCCTCGAAGGAGCCGCCGATGCTGTGATCGACCTGAACGCGCCATCCGGCACGGGCCAGAAGTGCGGCTTCGACATAGTCGTGACTCAGGATATGCCCGCCAAAGGGCGGCGGCCCGGCCAGTTCCGGCAGGGCACAGCTCTCGGCAAAGGCTTTGAGGCGCACCATGGCGTTGTGGCCCCAGAACGGGCCGGTGTTGCCCTGAAGACGTTCGAGACCCCGGGTGAAGATCGGGCTGTGAAAGCTTGCCGCGAATTGCATGGCGCGGCCAAAGAACGACCGCGCGCCAATGATCTTCGGCAGGGTCTGGAGAAGCCCGAGCTGCGGATCGGCCTGCATCCTGGCGGCCATCTCGCGCACGGCGCGGCCCTCCATCAGGCTGTCGGCATCGAGGATCAGCGCAAAATCATAGGCGCCGCCGGAGCGACGGATGAAATCTTCGATATTGCCCGCCTTGCGGCCCCGGTTGTCGCTGCGACGACGATAGAAAATCCGGCCCTCGCCTTGGGTCTCCGCGATCAGGCGCAGGTAGGTCTGGCGTTCCAGAAGCGCGGCCTCTTCATTGCGGGTATCGGATAGAATCGCGATGTCGGCGGCGAGACCCTCGGCGCGGATCGAATGATCCATCGCGGCGATGCGGGCAAAGGTCGTCACCGGGTCTTCGTTGCAGATCGGCACCAAAACCACGAGGCGCGGAGCGGGGGATTGCAGCTCCGGTGTCGGGCGGCGTTTGAGCACGCGCGGCGCGAGACCGACGAAGGACAGGGTCGCGCCCCAGGCCAGCCAGGCGGTGGTGACGAAAATCAGAAGACCGCGTACCACGTCCCAGACATCGACGCCGTCCTGAATCGCGGCGTCGGCCAGAAGCGTGGAGGCGGTGAGCGCGGCCAGAAGTGCGAAACTCAGGGCCAGAAAGCGCAAAAGCCTGGTCCGCGGGTCGGCGGCCAGTGCCTTGCGAGGGGAAGACGACATTGTTGTGACCCCCTCAGACGGGCTTTCCGGGCAGGATCAGGCGCAACAGGCGTGGCCATTCTGCGCGCACGCGGTCGTGTTCGAGCACCTGCTGCGGCATGTCGAGCGGCGCTTCGGGGGGCATCCAGTCTTGGGACGCGTCCAGAAGAGCGTTGGTGTCCGTCGCGAATTCGGTGTTGTTCGGAGTGTGAGTCACAATCATTCCCTCACCCATTGGTAAAGCCATGTTTCCGTCAGTGTCTGGTCATAACCCGTCAGGGTGGCTTTGAGTTCCGCCACATTTCCGGGATCGGCCTTGGCCTCGATCACCAGACGCCAGATATCGGTGTCGCTGACCTTGCTGACAATCGCCTGTTTGATTTCGCCGCGCCCGATGCTGACCTGCGGGACAAGCTCGGCATCGGCGGGCAGCGATGACAGGATGCCGCCTTCGAAGTCGATCACGAATTTGCGGGTATCACTCTTTTGCTCGACACCCGCCACACCGCCTTCGCCGACGCGGGTGCGCAGGATACGGGCGCGGTCCACGCTGCGGTCGCCCTCGGGCGCCATGCCCCAGTGCAAACGGTAAGCATATTCGAGCGCGGCCCCCTTTTCCATCTTGCCCTCGGGTACCCAGAAGGCGACGATATTGTCATTGCCTTCGAGTTTCGAGGGGATCTCCACCAGACGCACGGTGCCCTTGCCCCAGTCACCGATCGGCTCGACCATCAAGGACGGTCGGCGTTCGTAATGCGCCTGCGCGTCGAGGTAATCGTCGAAATCGCGGCTGCGCTGCACGAGGCCGAAGGACAGCGGGTTTTCCGCACCGAGATAGGAACTCGCCAGACGCGGCGGGTTGTTCAGGGCTCGCAGGAAAGTCTCGCCGCCCCGCGTGTTGAGCACGAGATATTCGCTGTCATGCACCGAGGCGCGGAAATCGTCGAAGCCGCGCGGGTCGGCACCGCCGAAAAGATACATCGAGGTCAGCGGCGCGATGCCGATCTGGTCGGTTTTCTCGCGCAGGAACAGCCGGGCAGTGACCTCCATCTCGGTGGTCGTGCCCGGCGTGATGACAAAGCGGTAAGCGCCGGTCACGGATTTGCTGTCGAGCGCGGCATAGACCGTGATCGTATTGGCCCCCGGCACCGGGCGTTCGAGCCAGAAATCGGTGAAACGCGGAAATTCCTCGCCGCCCTGCATCGCGGTGTTGACCGCCAGACCGCGCGCCGAAAGACCATAAACATTGCCGCGGCCCAGAGCGCGGAAATAGCTCGCGCCAAGGAAGGCGATCAGCTCGTCGAAAATATCGGCACGGTTGAGCGGGTTGTGCAGACGGAACCCGGCCACTCCCGGCATCGGCGTATCTTCGGGGATCTGTTCGCTGACATTGCCGCCATATTCGAAATCGTGCGTGTTGAAGGCCATCGGCTGGGCGCGACCGTCGACGATCTCGTAGATATGCACCGGTTCCTTGAACAGCCAGCCGAGGTGGAAGGCGTGCAGGCGGAATTCCTGCCCTTCGTCCTGCCAGCGGGCATGATCGGGGCGGAAGCGGATGCGTTGGTAGGCGTCGTAATCGAGACCGGCCAGAGCGCCTTCGATCTTCTCAGCGTCATGCCAGTTTTCGCCAGCGGCTTTGCGCATCTCTTCGGTCAGCACGTCGAAGCTGAAGGGCGGCAATTCGGGCGTTTCGGCGACCGGAGCGGGGGGCGTGTCGACCGGCTGGACCTCGGGCTGAACCTCGGGCGTTGCGTCTTGAGCGCGCAGCGCATGAGGCATCACCGCAGACAGGGCAACAGAGCCCGCAAGCGTCGCGAGGAAGCGGCGGCGGCGCATTTCGTCAGGGGTCTTCTCGGTTGCGGCGGTGGAACCGGCAGGGATCGTCAAACTGGCACTCCGTAAAATCATGGTCAGGGCAGTAGATAGGGCGTGGATTTTGCTCTGCAGCAGAAAATGCCAATCTGCGGGTGTCTCTGGCGGAAAGCTGCTCAAAGCGGGCGGAATTCCTCCTATTCTCAACGCCTTTTGACCTTTTTTATCCATCGCGCAAGTGGGATTCTTCGCGCGGGGGCGGATTCCCCATAGAGTCAGCGGGAAGTGATTTCGCACTTGCAGCATAACTGTTCGCAAAAGTGTTACACTTTTGGTGCAGGGAGATTCCAGTGTGAAAAATGCACACAACTCCCCGTTGCCGGTCCCGTCCGTGTCGCGACTCACCCCGCGGTGGGGGGCGGGCATGACAAAGGGGGCCGCGATGCAGCCCCCTTGCCGTTCATATGGATGTCCTCAGCGGCCCTGCATGATCATCCGATACCGCATCTGGTCGAAGATCACCGCGAGGATCAACAGTCCGCCCAGAAGCACCATCTGCATGTATGAACTGATCTTGGCGAGGTTCATGCCGTTTTGCACCATAACGATGAAGAAGGCGCCCAGAACCACGTTCTGCACCCGCCCGATGCCGCCCCGAAGCGACACGCCGGCGATGACGCAGGCGGAGATTGATTCGAGCGCCATGGTGCCGCCGAGGTTCGCCTCGCCGCTTTCGACCCGCGCGGTCAAAAGCACGCCCGCAAGCGCTGCGATCAGCGAACAGATCACATAGGCCAGCACGAGGGTTTTCCGGGTGTCGATCGCCGAAAGATGTGCCGCCTTGATATTGCCGCCGACCGCATAGAGCCGCGTGCCCAAGGGGGTGCGCGCCATCACCAGCCACATGACCGCGATGCAGATCAGTGCAATGAACACGGGGACCGGGACGCCGAACCATTTGCCAAAGCCGAACGTGTCGCCAAAGGCGAAAGGCAGGCCGGAGATCGGGATGCCGCCGGTCATGAACAGCGCAAGCCCCGCGCCGACGGAGGAGACGCCCAGCGTCATGATGAAGGGGGAGACCTCGAAATAGGCAACGCCCACGCCGTTGATCAGCCCGACGATCAGCGCCACGATGCCGCCCGCCGCGATGCCGATGGCGATGATCAAGAAGACGGAGTCGAACACGCCCGCCGCCCATGTCATCGAGAGCGCAGAGACGACGGAGGTCAGCGCAATCGCCGTCCCGACGGAGAGATCGAATCCGCCCGAGACCAGCACCAGCATCTGCCCCAGAGAGACCAGCACCAGATAGACGGACTGGCGTGCGACGTTGACGAGATTTTGCCCGGTCAGGAATTTGTCGGACAGGAAGGAGAACACCACAAGCGCGATGCCCAGAAAGAACGGCAAAACGCCCACGCGGATGAACAGGGTTTTGATCGGATTGGCGCGCGGTGTGACCTGCGCCGGTGCGGTTGCATCGCTCATTGGACGGGCTCGCTTTCGGTGAAGAAATATTTCAGGACGGTGTCTTCGCTGGCCTCTGCGCGCGGCAGCTCTGCCGAGACCTGGCCATTGGCGAAGACAAGAATGCGGTGGGACAGGTTGATCGCTTCGGGCAGGTCGGAGGAGATCACGACCACGGCTTTTCCGGCTTCGGCCAGGGCCTTGATTTTCAGGTAAAGGGCGGCGCGGGTGCCCATATCGACGCCCACGGTGGGTTCGTCGAAAATATAGACATCGGCCTCCTGACCAAAGGCTTTGCCGAACAGAACCTTTTGCTGATTGCCGCCCGAGAGTTGCGACACGCGGCGAGCGCGATAGGCGTCGGGCAGCTCGACCCGCGTGGCGATCCCGGCTACCGTGTCGCGAACTTTGCGCCAGTCGATCCAACCGCGTTTGACGGGCGCGCCGGAGGTCACGACATTGAGCGCAAGGTTTTCGTCGGAGGTCTTGGCGAGGTCCAAGCCTTCGTGTTTGCGGTCGGGAGAAAGGTAATAAAGGCCAGAGCGAATGATCTCGCGGGTTGGTCGCCCGGTGATGTCTTGGCTTTTGAGCGCAACCGTGCCGGAGCGCCGGGGACCAAGCCCCATCATCGCGCGGAAAAATCGGGATTTGCCACAGCCCACAAGCCCCGCAACGCCCAGAACTTCGCCCCGCCGTAGCGTTAGCGAGGAGGGTGCGACACCGGAAGTTGCGAGGTTTTGCACTTCAAGCACCACCTCGCCCGGCTCGGTCGCAATCGTTGGGTAAATCTCGGCAATCGCGCGTCCGGTCATCATCTCGACCAGCGCCGCCTCATCGGTGCCCGCCATCTCGACCGTGCCGATCTTGGCCCCGTCGCGCAGCACGGTGATGCGGTCGGCGATGCGTTTGAATTCCTGCATCCGGTGCGAGATGTAGATGATGCCGACACCCTTGGCCTTTTGCCTCTCGATGAAATGGAACAGGTGATCCACTTCGCGATCCGTGAGCGAGGCGGTCGGCTCATCGAGGATCAGAACCTTTGGCTCGCCGTGAAACGCTTTGGAGATTTCCAACATTTGTTGTTGTGCACGCGACAGCGATGAGACCTGTGCGGTGGGGGAGATTGGAAAACCGAGCGTGTCGAAAATTTCCTGCGCGCGGCGGCGCATCTCGGCGTGGTCGATGAGCAACCCGGTGCGGGGTTCTTGTCCGAGAAACATGTTCTCGGCGACCGTCAGCGTCGGGATCAGAGAGAATTCCTGGAACACGGTGAAAACACCATGCGCCTTGGCGCGGGCCACAGAGTCGAAAGCGACCTCGCGGTTCTCAAGGTAAATCTTGCCCTCGGAGGGCGTGTTGGCGCCCGCGAGCATAGAGATCAGCGTGGACTTGCCCGCGCCGTTCTCGCCAAAGAGGACGTGGACCTCGCCCGCCATCAGGTCGAAATCGACACCGTCCAAAGCGCGCACGCCGGGGTAAGTCTTGGTCAGGTTGTGCGTGGTTAAAAGCGGAAGAGTCATGGGGCCTCCTGACGGGTGAGGCAGCAGGGGATCTGCCTCACCCGAAGTGGTCTTCACATTAAGTCGAGGATCGGTCTGTGATCACTCGACGGAGAAGACGGGACGGAAGCCTTCCGGCGGCAGGATCGCATCGCGGGACAGATCGCCGATGTTGTCGCTGTCGACGACAAAGATCTTCGGCCCGACGTGTTGGACGTAGTCCTTGCCTTCGATGATCCGCACGGCTTGGTCCATGGCGATCCGGCCCTGAATGACCATGGAATCCGCCGGTGCTGCCGCGATCATGCCGCGCTGGATGCCGGTGTAGACGCCAGGCGTCATGTAGAAGGCGAGAAGGCCGATCTCATCCGTCAGACCGCGCTCGCGCAACAGGCCCTGTGCGGCCTCGGCGGTCACCGCAGTGCCCGCGAGGTAGCTCACATCCGGGTCGGATTGCAGCACGTCTTCGACGAGTTTAAGCTGGGCTTCCTTGCCGGTGTCGCCGTAACGCGGCTCCAAAACCTCGACAGCGGAGCCTTTGACGGCCTCCATAAAGCCGGAGTTCGCCGCCTCGACCCAACCGGCGCCTGCCGGACCGGGGAACCAGCCGACTTTCGCCGGGTCGCTGCCTGCCGGGTGTTTTTCGGCCAGATATTTGCCGGTCTCAAAGCCCATCGTGTAGAAGGACACGAGAGATTTGGCGGAGATGTCGGGCGAGGAGACGCCGTTGATCACATCGATCACCGGGATGCCTTTGGCGGCGGTCTCTTTGATCACGTTGTTCAAGCCATCGTAAGAAATCGCGCCGATGATCACCGCGTCGGCGCCGGCAGCCACACAATCCTCGATCTGGCTCACCTGTTTGGCGAGCTCTGTGTAGCCGCCCGCCTCGACGAGGTTCATCTTGACACCGAGGCGCTTGGCTTCCTCAGTGACGCCATAGTCCACACCCAGCCAATAGGCGTCTTTCATATGCGGGAAGGACACGCAGATGTCATAGGCTTCATCGGCTTTTTCGAGCGGCGTGTAAGTCACGGCGCTGGCGGTCCCGTCGGTCGAGAAGGCGGGGGTCACCTCTTCGGCCTCATAGGGATACCAGTCTTCGGCAAAGCTGGGAGCGGTGGCCAGCGCGGCAAGCGCCGCACCTGTCATCAGGGCGAGTTTCATGGTTCTGACTCCTTGTTGGTTCATCAGGGAAGGCGGCTTTGTGCCGCTTGTTGTTGTGGTCTGGCTTTCGAGGCGGGGCCGAAGCCCCATGGGTGGTTTGGGGGCCTATGCCCCCGGGGTGACGTCGGCCCCTCAGGAGAGGGACTGACGAATTTCTGAAATCATGGTTTTGCGCTCGGCACGGGCGGCAAGTGCTTCGTCCATTTCGACGCGTTTGAATTTCACCGGCGTGTTGGGCTGCAACTGACCGATCAGGTCCATATCGGCAGAGATCACAGCACCGAGGGTAAAATACCCGCCGCCCGACACCGCATCGCGGTGCAACACGATGGGCTCAAGCCCGCCCGGCACTTGAATGGAGCCGTAGGAATAACAGCCATCGACGATGTTCGACGGATCGGAGCCTGCGCCGAAGGGCTGCGGACGGTCGACGAATTCCATCGGCTGGCCGCCACGGAAGCGGTAGCCCATGCGGTCGGCCTCGGGCGCGACCACCCAATCGTCTTCAAAGAACGCCTTTTGGCTCTTTTCGGTCAGGCGGTGCCAATAAAGGCCCGTCAGAACCCGCAATTCGGCCGGAGAGCCGGGGCGGCGGCGGAGCGCGTCGGGGACCACGCGCCCCTCCGCCACCACCGACCCGTCGCCGACAGGGATCACATCGCCTGCGGCGATGGCGCGGCCTTCAAAGCCACCCAGCGCGCCAATCGGATAGGTCGACCGCGAGCCAAGTGCCGGGGGTGTGTCGATGCCACCGGAGATCGCGATATAGATGCGCGCGCCGGTTTTCAGAAAGCCGAAGGACAGCACCTGACCGGGTTTCACCGTAAAGGAGGTCCATGTTTCGCGCGGCTCACCGTCAAGGAACATGGGCATCTCTGCGCCAGTCACGGCCACGCTCATCTCGGCGCCGAATTTGATCTCCGGCCCCATGAAGACGGCTTCCAATCCCGCGGCCCCTTCGTCATTGCCAACGAGCAGGTTTGCGGCCCGAAACGCGAGGCGATCCATCGCGCCGCCTTCGGGAATACCGAGGTGGAAATAGCCGGGGCGGCCAAGGTCCTGAATGGTCGTTGCAAGCCCGGGTTTGATGATCTCAAGCGTCATTGAGGGCCTCCATCAGCTTGGCGTTAAAGCCGGTCATGTCGTCGTTGAACGCGTCGAGATCAAAAGCGACCTCGGCGATGCGCGGCGTGTAGGTGCCATCCTCGACCGCCTGCGTGATGCGGTCGTATTCGGCGCGGTCGATGGGTTTCCATTTCACGATGTCGCCGGGTTTAAAGAAGGCCATGAAGTCTTTGAGATAGCTGATCTTTTGTTCAGGGTCGTAGATCGGCATCGGGGTGATGCCGAACATCTGATAGCCGCCCGCGCCGCGCACGGAATAGATGCAGGAGAAACAGCCACCATAGCCCACCGTCAGCTTCGGCGTGTCGGTGCGGGGACGCAGGTATTTCGGCACTTCGAGCTGTTTGTCGCGCTCGACGAGTTGGTAGAGAAACGGCAGGCCGGAGACAAAGCCCACCATGGAAACGAACCACGGCTGGCTGTGATGCGCCTCGATGAAATCGGCGACCGTCTCATAGCCGTTGATCCGCGCGGCGTAATCGAGATCGCTGCCGGTCGGGTCTTGGTGGCGTTCGCGGAACCGCATCAGGGTCTCGTGGGTCCAGGGGTCTTCGTAATAGACCGGGATTTCGATGATCCGGGTGTCGAGGCGCTTTTCCTGTGCTTCGGCCTGATGCTCAAAGGCTTTGATCTTCTCCATCATCGCATCCGGCGCGATCACGTCGGGGTCGAAACGCACTTCGAAAGAGGCATTGGCGGGCAGGATCTCGGTCACGCCGGGGATATTCGCCTCGCGCACCATATTCGACAAAGAGAGCGCGATGAAGAAGGCGTCGAGCGACATTTCATCGTCGATCTCGACATAGATATGTTCGTCCCCGCCATATGTGTAACGCGTTTTCATGCGGCGTCTCCTTTGGTTGCGGACAGGTTGCCAGCCTCAAGCCAGGGCTCGAGCCATTGGGTGTGGAAGGCGCCTTTGCGCACCTCCGGGTCGGCGGCCAGGGCCATATGCAGCGGCGCGGTGGTTTTCGTGCCGCCGATCTCCATGCTTTCGAGCGCCTCCACCAGCTTGTCGATGGCGGCCTCGCGGGTCTCGGCGTGAACGATGACTTTGCCCAAAAGCGAGTCATAGAAGGGCGGGATTTGATAGCCCTCGGAGAGGAAGTGATCAAAGCGCACGCCATCGCCGGTGGGTTCCTTGAGCGTGGAGACGACACCGGGCCAGGGCATGAAGTTCAGGAACGGGTCCTCGGCGCAGAGGCGCACTTCGATGGCATGGCCGGTCTTTTTGATCTCATCTTGCGTCATCGACAGCTTTGCACCGCCGCAAACCTTGATCATCTCGGCCACGAGATCGACGCCGGTGACCATTTCGGTCACGGGATGTTCGACCTGAATGCGGGTGTTCATCTCGATGAAATAGAACTCATTCGCTGCTTCGTCGTAGAGATACTCAAGCGTGCCCGCGCCGCGATAGTTCACGGCTTTGGCCAGCGCCACTGCAGAGGCGCAGAGGCTCTCGCGAGTCTCGTCGTCGAGGCACATGGCCCCGGCTTCTTCCCAGACCTTTTGGCGGCGGCGTTGCAGCGAGCATTCGCGCTCATAGCAATGCACGGCCGTCTCGCCATCACCCAGGATTTGCACCTCGATATGGCGGGGCGAGAGGATTGCGCGTTCGATATAGAGGCCGCCGTCACCAAAGGCGGCTTCGGCTTCGGCCTTGGCTTGCGGGGCAAGTGTTTTCAGCTCGGCTTCGTCTTTCGCGATGCGGATGCCGCGGCCACCGCCCCCGGCGGCGGCCTTGATCATCACCGGATAGCCGATCTTTTCGGCCACGCTCACCGCCTCAGAGACATCAATGCGCCCGTCGGAGCCGGGGACGACCGGCACGCCTGCGGCCTCGGCGGCCTGACGGGCAGCAACTTTGTCGCCCATGCGCTCGATCGTGTCGGCGGAGGGTCCGACGAAAATCAGACCGGCCTCTTCCACGGCGCGGGCGAAGGCGGGGCTTTCGGACAAAAAGCCGTAGCCCGGATGGATCGCGTCCGCTTTGGTGGCTTTCGCGGCCTCCAGAATGGCGGGGATGTTAAGATAGCTGTCTTTCGAGGGCGCGGGGCCAACACAGACGGCCTCATCGGCAAGCTTGACGGCCAACATCTCTGTGTCCGCTTCGGAATGCGCCTGAATCGTGTGGATGCCGAGGGCTTTCGCGGCTTTCACCACGCGCACGGCGATCTCCCCACGGTTGGCGATGAACAGTCTTTCAATCGCCATGTCAGTCAAGCTCCGCCAAAACGGCGCCTGCGGTGACGGGGGTGGCGTCGTCGACGCTGTAGCCTTTGAAGGTGCCCGCGATGTCGGCGGTCACTGCGATGAAGGTTTTCATCACTTCGATCAGGCCGATCTGATCGCCGATGGCCACCGCATCCCCCGGTGCCTTAAAGGGCGGCTCCTCGGGGGAGGGCTTGTGATAAAAGGTGCCGGGGAGGGGGGACTGGATGTCGCTCATGATGTGGTTTCCCTGTTGTTTGGACCGGTTCAGGCGGTCTCGAGCACGGCGGAGGCCGGTGCGATGTTGATCCCGTTTCCGGTGAGAGCGGTGCGAATGGCGCGCCCGATCTCAACCGCGCCGGGGGTGTCGGAATGGAAACAGATGGACTCGAACGCGATGTCGATATCTTTGCCGGTGACGGTGGTCACCTTGCCTTCGACGCAGGCACGCAGACATTTCCGGGCGATCTCTTCGGGATCGGGCCGACCGACGCGGCGGGTGAAGACGATGGACCCGTCGTCGCCATAGTCGCGGTCGGCGTAGAATTCCCGGATCACCGGCTGGCCCAGACGTTTGGCGACCTCGTAGGTTTTCGAGGTCCCCATGCAAAAGATCAAGAGATCGCCGCTGATCGCCGCCAGACTTTCGATCATGTGGCGCGACAGGTCTTCGTTGACGGCGGCCTCCATGTAGAGCGCGCCGTGAGGTTTGACGTGCTGGAGGCGAATGCCGTGACGGCGCCCGAATTCGCGCACCGCGCCGACCTGATAGATGATGTCATTGACCAGCTCTTCGGGGGTGGTCTTGATGTAGCGGCGGCCAAAGCCCTGAAGATCGCGGTAGCCGGGATGCGCGCCAAGGCCCACGCCGTAGGTCTGCGCCAGTTTGATCACCCGATCCATGGAGTTCGGATCGCCGGCATGAAACCCGGCCGCGATATTGGCCGAGGAGATCAGAGCCATCAGCTCTTCATCGGGGGCGTCGCTCAGAACCCAATGTCCGAAGCCCTCTCCCATGTCGCAATTCAAATCGATGATCTTTCGCATGTTCGGTCCTTAATTTCTTTGGACCCATCCTCTGAAAAAAATCTTCCTGTTGTAAAATTCAAAATATTGTTTGTGCGTTATCGAAAAATCAAAATAAACTTTTTGGAAATGGATGATCTGAATATCGTCTATAACAGGTGTTTGTCGCATTTATGGGCGGTTTCTGAACGAAATCGCCTTTGGGTAGTTTGATTTTCCAGATAATGCCTATCTTAAAAATCGAATTTTACGTTTCATCTGTGATGCGGCAGGATGTTTCGAAATAGCTCTCCGGAAGGCTTCGGAGAATCCGAACGGGACAGCGTGAACAGGACGGGCCTCATGAACTTGCGTCAGCTCAAATACTTCATCGCCACAGCCGAGCTTGGTCAGGTCAGTCGTGCGGCCAGCGAACTCAGGATTTCGCAAAGCTCGATCACCACCGCCGTGCGCGAATTGGAGCAGGATCTCGATGTGATTCTCTTCGTGCGCACAGCCCATGGCATGGAGCTGACCCCGCCGGGGCGGGAGCTTTTGGGCGCGGCGCGCGAGATCATGGAAAAGGTCGAGATGGCGCGCAATGTGGTGCAGAGCCATTCGGAGATCGAGGGCACGATCAACATCGCCGCCACTTATACGGTGATCGGGTATTTCCTGCCCTACCATCTTGACCGGCTGAACCACCGCTTTCCAAAGCTCGACATCCGGCTCAGCGAGTTGAACCGGGAGAGCATTGAGGAGGGGCTGATCACCAACCGGTTCGACATGGCGGTGCTGCTGACCTCGAACACCGCCAATCCCGAGCTTGAAACCCAGACGCTTCTCCGGTCGCAACGGCGTCTCTGGGTGCCGCAGAACCATCCGTTGCAGCTCAAGGGGCTGGCGACATTCGCGGAGATCGCGGAAGAGGATTACATCATGCTGACCGTCGACGAGGCCGCGCATACCTCGATGAAATACTGGGGGCCGACGGGGCTGTCGCCCAAGATCAAGCTGCGGACCTCCTCCACCGAGGCTGTGCGCTCCATGGTTGCCAACGGGCAGGGGGTGACGATCCTCTCGGACATGGTGCACCGGCCCTGGTCGCTCGAGGGGCGGCGGATCGGCACGGTGACGACCGATCTGGAGATCCCGTCGATGGATGTCGGCCTCGCCTGGCACAAGGGGCAGGCGTGGAGCGAGGCGACGCGGGTGTTCTACGAGTATTTCACCGAAGTGTTCCTGGAACCGCAGATGGGTCATCAGGCACAGCGGGTCTGATGCGCGGGCCTGCCCCCTTCAGAGGTAGCTCGTCGGAATTGCCGTGGTGAATTTCAACTCTTCCATCGAGATCATCGAATTGACCTGGCTGAATTCGAGCTTCTGGATCATCTGTTTGTAAACCGCATCGTAGGAGGCCATGTCCGGCACCACGACCTTGAGGATGTAATCCACTGTGCCAGTGAGGCGATAGGCCTCCATCACCTCGGGGATCTCGTCGATCAGTTCACGAAACCTGTTGAGCCAGTCGATCTCATGGTGCGAAGTGCTGACCCCGATGAACACTGTGAGGGGTACATTGGCGCGGGTCTGATCCACGAGGGCGACACGTTTCTTGATCACCCCCGCCTCTTCCATCCGCTTGATCCGCCGCCAGCACGGGTTGGTCGACAGGCCCACCGCCTCGGAAATCGCCTGAATCGGCGTGTCGCTGTCCTCTTGCAAAAGTGTGAGGATTTGCTGGTCGATCTCATCGAAGGTCATGCTTTCGATCGGCTTCGATCCGGTTTTGCGGGGGCGGGTCTCTGTCATGCGGGAACAAACTCCAAAATTACACCTGCTGAAAATTCGGGACCAACGGCGAGGCCGTCGGTGGTCTCACACATGGCCACATTCGCATCCGTAAGGCAATGCTTTGCGGCGTCCATGTCGCGGACCTTTAGGCGCAGCGCCGTGAAGGCGCCTTTCGCGGTGCCGGTCAGGTCGAGGCCGGGATAGAGCGCGGCCATGCGCGCCGCCGTGGCGAGGATCAGGGGGGCAGAGTTCGGGCCGGTTTCAATCACCGTCAGCCCGTCTTCGGTATGTACAGTGCCCTTGGCCCATAGGCGCGCAAAGCCTAGGGCGTCTTCTTCGGGTGTCTCGGAGATCGCAAGGATCGCGTCAATACCGCAAACGGTATTGGGGTGCTCCAGAAGCTCGGGAATCCAAACCGTTTCGCGGGTTTTGTGCTGGCACATGAAGACCATGCCAAATGGGGTCTCCTCGGGGGTAAAGTTGACGGTGGAAAAGGCGGCGATGCCTTCGCAACCATCGGGCAGCGGCACCGGGCGCGAGAAACTTCCGAGCCCCTGCGTGGTGATGCCCAGATCGCCAAGCGCTTTTGCGGCGGCTTCGGCGTCGTCGATCCGGCAGGCGATGGCATGAAGCCCCTGTCCCATGGTGGCCAAAGTCTCCCGGCGCGAGGCGTTCAGCTCGGTCGGCGTCAGAATGCCCAAGAGTTCGAAATAGTCGTCCGGGAACATGATCGTGTAATTCGCCGTGCCCTTGGCGGCGGAATGGGTGCCGCGCGGCGACAGGGTGAAGCCAAGCGCCTGATACTGCGCGGCGGCGCTGTCGAGATCGTCAACGAGGGCAAAGCAATGGTCGATGCCTTTGATGGGATGGGTCATGTGCGTGTCCCTTTATATATGCGTTTAGGTGCGAACGGGGCTCAGAACGATTTCCGGCAGGCAGATGCCGGGCTGCATTTCGGCGACGAAGAGCGCGGTTTTCGCCATATCCTCCGGTTGGATCATCGCGGCCATTTGTGCGGCATCGAAGCCGGGGCGTTTCGCCAAAAGCGGCGTCGCCACCTCGGCGGGGCAAAGGGCGGTGGAGCGGATGCCGTTCTTGCCCTCCTCGTCATTGAGGCTGAGCGAGAGATCGGATAGCGCATGTTTCGAGGCGCCATAGACCACGCCGCTGACCGGTGAATGAAACCGCCCGGCCCAGCTCGACGTATGGATCATCACGCCGTCTTTCTGGGCGCGCATGATCGGCAGGCAGGCGGCGATCACATTGAGCGCACCGGTGATGTTCACGTCGATCACCCGATCCCAGCTCTCCCAATCGAGATCGGCCCAACTGCGTTTCGGGATGTTCAGCCCGGCATTGTTGCACAGCACATGCAGCCCGCCCGACCAGTCCGCGATCTTTTGTGCGGCCTCGACCATGCCTGCGCGGTCGGTGATGTCACCGGGCAGGACCAGAGCAGCCTCGGGATCGGGCAGGGCGGCGGCTACGGCCTCAAGGCTGTCACGCCCTCGTGCAGTCAGCGCCACGCGATACCCGGCCTCCGCAAACCCCCGTACCATGGCGGCGCCGATGCCGGACCCCGCGCCGGTGATCCATGCGGTTTTCAACATATGTTCTTTCCCAGTGTTTCTAGATTTCCAGGAATTTTAGCACCAATATTTAATCATTGTGTAGAATTATTTTCCAATCTTATATCAAAAATTGGTTTTTGATGTTGACGTATGCGGCAAGCTTCCGTCAGGTGAGGGGGCAAGACGACCGCAGAGGCCCGTAAACGGGCGATCAACCGACCGGGAGAACCAGACAAGATGACTTTCACGATGAAACAGGCGGGCACGATGAAGCAGGCGGGGCTGGCGCTCGCCATGACCGGGGCCCTGAGTTCCGTGGCCTTTGCGGCCCATGCGGAGGAAGAGGTCCAGAAGGGCGGCACCGCCGTCATCCACATGATTTCCGAACAGCGCATCCTCAATCCGGGTCTGCGCGCCTCCACCGGGGTCTATAATATCACCGGCAAGATCATGGAGCCGCTGATCGACAAGAGCTATGAGGGCTATGAGCCGGTGCTGGCAACCGAATGGTCCGGCTCCGACGACGGCCTGACGATCACGCTCAAATTGCGGGAAGGGGTGAGATGGCACGATGGCGTGGATTTCACCTGTGACGACGTGGCGTTTTCGGCGATGGAGCTTTGGAAAAAGCTGCTGAACTACTCCTCCGCGCTTCAGGCCAACCTTGAAAGCGTCGATTGCCCGGACCCGCACACGGCGGTGTTCAACTATTCGAAACCGATGCCGCTCGAACTCTTCGTCGCCGCCATGCCCGATCTGGGTCACCCGGTGCCGAAACATCTGTTTGAGGGCACGGATATTCTCAAGAACGAGTATAACACCGCGCCTGTCGGCACCGGCCCGTTCAAATTTGTCGAATACGAGCGCGGTCAATATGTGATGGCCGAAAAGAACGAGGACTATTGGCGCGAGGGCTATCCCTATCTCGACCGCATCGTCTGGCGTTTCATCAAGGACAAGTCCGCCGCAGCCGCCGCCTTGGAGGCGGGTGAGGTGCAGGAATCCGGTTTCATCGGCGTCTCCATGGCCGATGTCGAACGGTTCAGCCAGGATGACCGGTTCGAGGTCGGCACTATGGGCTATGAAAACAACGTCGCCCACTCGACCGTCGAGTTCAACCATCGCAACCCGATCCTCGCTGACCGGAAAGTGCGTCAGGCGATGTATCACGGGCTCGACATCGACTATGCGATCAAGACCATCATGCATGGCTATGCGAAACCGGGGCGCGGCCCGATCCCCAGCGCCGGTGGCATCAACTACACCGACGATGTGCCGATCTATGACTATGACCCGGAACTGGCCAAGCAGATGCTCGACGAGGCGGGGTATCCGGTTCTGGAAGACGGCTATCGCTTCCACCTGCGCCACCGTCCGGCGCCCTGGGGTGAGTATACCCAGCTCTGGGCCGAATATTATGCGCAGGCGATGAAAGAGATCGGCATCGACGTCGAGATTCTGACCAACGACGCGCCGGGCTTCTTGAACGGTGTCTATCGCGACCACGATTTCGACACGGCGAACGGCTGGCACCAGTTCCGCTCCGACCCGGCCGTCTCCACCATGGTGTGGCTGCGCTCCGGTCAGCCGGAAGGCACGCCCTGGACCAACCAGTTCGGCTGGAAGGATGAGGAGATGGACGCGATGATCGACGCCGCCGCCTCCGAGCTTGATGTCGAGAAACGCGCCGCGATGTATCACGAGATTCAGGCCAGAGAAATGGAAGAACTGCCGGTGATCTTCGCAATCGAACACCCGTTCATCTCGGTCACCTCCAAAAAGCTCCACAACCACCACAATACGCCGCGGTGGAACTCGTCGAGCTGGTACGATCTCTGGCTCGAACAGTGATCTGACGCCGGCGGGCGCGTCGTCCCTGCGCGCCCGCTCTTTTGACATTTGCCCATGATCCCGAAGGATCCAAAGACAATGACACTGCACATGCCCCCGATCCTGACCTACGCGCTGAGGCGTCTGGTTCAGGCCATTCCCGTGGTCATCCTGATCATGATCGGCACATTTCTTTTGCTCAAACTGGCCCCCGGCGACACGGTCGATGCGCTTGTCGGCGACATGGGCGGCGCGGATGCCGCCTTCATCGCGCGGCTTCGGGCCGAATACGGTCTCGACCAACCCATTTGGGTGCAGCTCTGGCGCTATATGGTCAAACTGGCGAGCTTCGATTTCGGCTGGTCCTTTGTCTATGAGCAACCCGTCGCGACCGTTTTGATGGACCGGGTCGGCACCACGCTGATGCTGATGGCCGCCTCTTTGAGTATCGCCTTTACCGCGGGGATCGTTTTGGGCGCCATTGCCGCACGCCGCGCCTATTCCGCGACCGACAACCTGATTTCCATCCTCGGCCTCGTGTTCTACGCCACACCGTCGTTCTTCCTGTCGCTGATGCTGATGCTGGTCTTCTCCGTGAAACTCGGCTGGCTGCCCGTCGGCGGGATCAAGACCATCGCCGCCTTCTACACCGGCTGGGATCACGTCTGGGATGTGGTGCGCCACCTGATCATGCCGACCACCGCTTTGTCTCTGATCTATCTGGCGTTTTATCTGCGCCTGATGCGGGCCTCCGTGATGGAAGTTGCCGATCTCGATTACGTCCGCACCGCCCGCGCCAAGGGCGCCCGCGAAGGCCGTCTCATGACCCACCACATCATGCGCAACGCACTCCTGCCGGTGGTCACGCTTTTGGGGCTGCAATTCTCCACCGTTCTGGGCGGTTCCATCGTGGTTGAAACCATCTTCACCCTGCCGGGACTTGGGCAGCTCGCCTACCAGTCCGTCGTCCAGCGCGACATGAACACTTTGATGGGCATCATTTTTCTCTGTGCCATCATCGTGGTCGTCGTCAATTTCCTCACCGACCTGCTCTACGCACGTCTCGACAGCCGGATCGAACTCGCATGACCCTCGCCGATACTGAAATCGCCCCGCCCGAGCCGCCGCGCTATGTCATGTTCTGGCGCCGCTACAAACGCAACCGCGCCGCTCTGCTTGGCCTCTTCCTGTTTGCCCTTGTCGTGCTGATGGCATTGACCGCTGGCATCATTGATCCCGGCGATCCGCTCCGCCGCGCGGGCGAGCCGCTGACCCCGCCCTTCATGAACTGGGACACGCCCCTCGGTACCGATCAGCTTGGCCGTGATGTGCTCTCCGGTGTCTTCTACGGTGCCCGTATCTCGCTTTTGATTGGCGTCGTTGCCACGCTTGTCGCCATCGTGATTGGCGTCGTCATCGGCGCGCTGGCGGGTTACTTTGGCGGCTGGGTCGATGACGTGCTGATGCGCATCACCGAGGCCTTTCAAACCATCCCGAACTTTGTCCTTTTGCTGACGCTCGTCGCCATCATGGGATCGAAAATCGAATGGATCACCATCGCCATCGGCATCGTCAGTTGGACCGCGCCTGCCCGTATGGTGCGTGCCGAATTTATGTCGCTGCGGCATCGAGAATTCGTCGATGCCGCCCGCAATCTCGGCGTGTCGAACACCTCGATCATCTTTCGCGAAATCCTGCCCAACGCCATGCCGCCGATCGTGGTTTACGCCTCCGTCATCATGGCGTTGTCGATCCTGATGGAAAGCGCTCTGGCCTTTCTCGCACTGGGCGATCCGAACTACGCGAGTTGGGGCAATATGATCGGCCAGGGCCGCGCCGTGCTGCGCTCCGCGCCTTACTGCGCCGTGATCCCCGGCATCGCGATCATTCTGACTGTGCTGTCCTTCTCGCTTCTGGGCGAGGGGCTCAACGATGCGCTCAATCCGAGGCAGAAGAAATGACCAAGACACCTCCTCCCGTCCTCGATCTGTGTAAACTGGAAATTTCCTTGCCCAAGGGCGCGGATCGCCGCTATGCCCTCGAAGGTCTCGATCTGACCATTAACGCGGGCGAGATCGTTTGTCTCGTTGGCGAAAGTGGCTCCGGCAAATCGCTTTGTGCAGGCGCCATCATGGGCCTTCTGCCGGAACCGCATGTGCGCGTCACCGGTGGTGCGATCCGGTTTATGGGCGAAGAGCTTCGCGGCAAATCGGACGCCGAGATGCGCAAACTGCGCGGCGCAGATATTTCGATGATCTTCCAGGAACCTATGACCGCGCTCAACCCGCAGAAAACCGTGGGCTGGCAGATCGACGAAGTGCTGCGTCTTCACACCAAAATGACCAAGGCGGAGCGCAAGGCCCGCGCGCTTGAGATGTTGGAGCGTGTCCACATTCCTGAGCCCGCGTCGGCCTATAACGCCTACCCGCATCAAATCTCCGGCGGCCAGCGTCAGCGGGTTATGATCGCCATGTCTTTGGTGCTTTCGCCGAAACTGATCATCGCGGATGAACCGACCACGGCGCTCGACGTGACGACCCAGTTGCAAATCCTCAAACTCATTCGTGAGTTGCAGGAAGAAGAGGGCGCGGGGGTTCTCTTCATCACGCATGACTTTGGCGTGGTGGCGGAGATCGCCGACAAGGTGGCCGTGCTCTGTCGCGGCGAGTTGGTCGAGAGCGGCACGACGGACGCCGTGCTCAACCGCCCGCAACACCCCTATACCCGCGCGCTGATCGGGGCCGTTCCTGCGTTGACGCCGCCGCCGGTCACAGCCGCCTCTGATGCGCCTGTCGTGCTCAAGGGCACGGGGCTTAAAAAGACCTTTGCCGCGCGCGGCGGATTGCTGTCAGGCAAGCGCAAGGCGGTGACGGCGGTCAAGGATTTGACCTTTGAACTGCGTCAGGGTGAAACCCTTGGTGTGGTCGGCGAAAGTGGTTCTGGCAAGACCACCGTGTCGCGCATCGTCACACGTCTTTTGGAATGCGATCACGGCTCCGTCGAGTTGGACGGCACCGATCTTTTGGCCGCAACGCCGAAAGAATTGCGTGCCCTGCGTCAGCATATTCAGATGGTGTTTCAGGACCCGATGGCCTCGCTTAATCCGCGCAAACGCGTGGTCGATCTCATCGCGCAGGGGCCTATCGTGCATGGGGCCGATCCGAAAAAGGCCCGCGAGGATGCGAAGCGGCTTTTGGAGTTGGTCGAACTGTCCCCCGCCGCCGCGAACCGTTTCCCGCATGAGTTCTCCGGCGGTCAGCGCCAGCGCATCGGCATCGCCCGCGCGCTGGCGATGGAACCCAAGGTGATCGTTGCCGATGAACCCGTTTCCGCCCTCGATGTGTCGGTGCAGGCGCAGGTGCTCAAACTGCTCGCAGACCTGCGCGACCGGCTCAAGCTGTCCTTGCTCTTCGTCACCCATGACCTGCGCGTCGCGGCTCAGCTTTGTGACCGGATCATCGTCATGCAAAAGGGCGAAATCGTCGAACATGGGCTCACCGCCGAGGTCTTCGCCAACCCGCAGCACCCCTATACGCAAAACCTGCTCTCTTCCATTCCGGGCCGCGACTGGACACCCCCGTCGCTGCGCACGGATGCCGCCTGAGGATTTATGATGTCACTGGAATTTAAAGATATCCGCAGCGCTCTGATCGGCGAGGGGGCGGCGATGTCCGGCCCCTTTGGGCCACGTGCCCTGATCTATGCGGATTATGTTGCCTCCGGCCGTGCGCTTGGCTTTATCGAAGACGCGATCCGCACCCATGTTCTGCCTTACTATGGCAACACCCACACCGAGACCTCCTTTGTCGGGCGCCGCACCACGCAACTGCGCGAAATGGCGCGCGAGGCGGTGCGCACGGCGGTCGATGCGGACGAGAACCACGCGGTGATCTTCACCGGCTCTGGTGCGACCGGCGCGGTCGACAAGCTGGTGCGGGCCTTCGCGATGAAAGGTCTCTCTGAGGGGGTCGTTTTTGTCGGTCCCTATGAGCATCACTCCAACGATCTGCCCTGGCGTGAAAGCGGCGCGGAATTGGTGCGCATTCCTTTGAACGCGGCGGGCACGATCTGTCTTGAAGCGCTGGAGCAGGCCCTGAAAGCCCATGCCGACGCGCCGCTCAAGATCGGCGCGTTTTCCGCCGCCTCGAACGTCACCGGCGTGCGCACCGATCTGCGTTCTATTGCCAAGCTGCTCCATGCGCATGAGGCTTTCTGTATCGCCGATTTCGCCGCCGCCGCACCCTATATGCCGGTGGAACTTTCGGCAACCTCTGAGGGCGCAGGTGACCGGATCGACGCGGCTGTGATCTCGCCGCATAAATTCCCGGGCGGTCCGGGGGCTTCCGGTGTGCTGATCGCGGACCGCAGCCTGTTCGACACCGCGCGTCCGACGCTGACGGGCGGTGGCACGGTGAGCTATGTCACCTCCGAAGGCCACAGCTACATAACCGATCCCGAGCACCGCGAAGAGGGTGGTACGCCCGCCATCGTCGACAACATCCGCGCCGGCATGGTGATGCAGCTCAAACGCGATATGGATGAGGCCCGCGTCGAAGCGCGCGAAACCGTCCTGACCCGTCGGATGGAAGACGCGCTGCGCGCCATTCCGGGGATGGAGCTTTTGGGGCCATCGAATGTGCCGCGTCTGGGGATTTTCTCCTTCAACCTGCGGGTCAAAGGCAAGCTCTTGCATCACAACTATGTGGTGGCGCTGCTCAACGATCTCTTCGGCATTCAGGCCCGTGGCGGTTGTTCTTGTGCCGGGCCTTACGGGCACGCTCTGCTCGACATTGACCTGACCACAAGCGCCCGTCACGAGGCCGCCGTGCAGCACGGTCATTCGATCTTCCGTCCCGGCTGGGCACGGTTTGGGGTGAACTGGTTCTTTGAGGACGAGGATGTGGACAAGATCGCCGCGGCGATCCGCTTTGTCGCCGATCACGGTCTCGATATGCTGGCCTATTACCGATTGGACGCCGTCGAGGGCATTTGGCGCGCGACGCCCGCGTTCGAAGACACTTGCCCCTCTGTGCTCTCCGCATTGTGGGAGGGACAGGCCGCCAGCACCGATACCGTACCTGATTTCACCACCTGTCTCGCGCAGGCTGAGGCGCTGGCCGAAACCGCCAAAACCCTGACGTGTTGCAAAGGGCCGGATCTCTCCGCCGAAGAAGAGGCGCTGCGCTGGTTCTGGCTGCCGCAGGAAGTCACCGGTTTGATCCCGGAAGGAGACGCATGATGTCTGTCGAGTTTCCCAAATCCCTCTGGGCCGCCACAGCGCCAGACCGTCCGCTGTCCGCGCCACTTGCAGGCGTCGAGGAAACCGATGTCGCCGTGATCGGCGCGGGGTTCACAGGCCTGTCTGCCGCCATCGAGGCCCGCAAACGCGGCCATGCGGTCACCGTCGTCGAAGGCAAAGCCGCAGGTTGGGGCGCGTCGGGCCGCAACAACGGGCAAGTCATTCCGATCCTGACCACCGCTGAACCCGATGTCTGGGTCTCGCGCTATGGCGAGGCGGGCAAACGCATGGTGCGGCTGATCGGCAACTCGGGCGATGTGCTGTTCGATCTGGTGCGCGAATTCGACATGCAGGCGGAGGCGGAACAGAACGGCTGGTTCCAACCTGCGCATAGCCCCGGACGTGTGAAATTGTCACAAAAACGGGTCGAGGCGTGGCAGCGCTATGGCTTTCCGGCGGAGTTGAAAGACGCGCAACAATGCGCCGACATTCTCGGCACGGACTTCTGGTACGGCGGCATGTTCAACCCGACGGGCGGCCATATCAACCCGCTGGCCCTCGCGCGCGAAATGGCACGGGTGGCGGAACATCTGGGCGCGGTGATCCATGAGGACAGCCCCGTGGTGTCTTATGAGCGGATCGGCTCAGAATGGGTGATCAAGACCGCGCAGGGCACGCTCAAGGCTCGGGCACTGATCCTTGCCACCAACGCCTATACCGGCGAGCTGGCCCCGCGTCTGGCGCCCCGGATTGCGCGCTCTGTCGTGCCGGTTCTGAGTTGGCAAATGGCGACAGAGCCGGTGGGCGACAATCTGCGTCAGAAAATCCTGCCGGGCCGACAGGCGGTTTCCGATACCCGAGGGGATTTGCGGTTTTTCCGTTATGACGCGCGCAATCGGTTGATCACCGGGGGCGCCGTGATGGGGTCCTTTGACGTTGCCAACCGTGTGCGCAAGAAAGCCGCGAAAAGTCTCGCCGAGGCTTTCCCCGAGTTGGGCGTGCCAGAAATGACCCATGTCTGGTCGGGCTATATCGGCATGAACTGGGACCGCTTCCCGCGTGTTCACAAACTCGGCCCCGATGGCTGGGCCTGGGTCGGATGTAACGGGCGCGGCGTCGCGCTTGGCACCTCTTTGGGCCGGGAACTGGCCCGCGCGGCCACAGGTCAGCCCGAAGACGAACTGGCCCTGCCGGTGACCGAGCCGCATCCTTTTCCGGTGCATGGCTTTGTGCGCCGCTTTGCCCCCACCTATCTGGCTTGGCTCAAGCGTCAGGACCACAAGGAAGTGAACCTATGACTGAAGAAAAAAAGATGGACCTGAACGATGTTCCGATCCTGCTGCGCCGCCGGATTGAGGCGATGATCCTCAAACATGTGCTCGACGTGATCACCGAGCGGTCTGGCCGCGAAGAGGCCGAGGCCGTGATCGGGGCTGCCTGTTCCAAATCCGCAATCGAACAAGGCCAGATGCTGGCCGAAGAGCTGGGCCATGCGCCAGACCTGACGGATTTCGCCGCGATCCAGCCGAACTGGACCCGCGAGGATGCACTCAGGATCGAGACCATCGAGATGTCCGAGGACAAGATGGATTTTAACGTGGTGAAATGCCGATACGCGGAGATGTATCAGGAGATGGGGCTGGGCGACATCGGCCATCTGTTGTCCTGCAACCGCGATGGAGATTTCTGCATCGGCTACAACCCGGAGATCGAAATGACCCGGTCTCAGACGATCATGAAAGGCGCAAGCCACTGCGATTTCCGCTACAGAATGAAGAAGGAGGCCTGAGATGGCTGTCGAAAATTGGGTCGCCAAACAGGTCGCCGATCTGACGGAGTTCCGCCGCGATTTGCATATGAACCCCGAGCTTTTGTATGACGTGGAGCGCACGGCGCAGAAGGTGGCCGAGGCGCTCCGTGCCGCGGGCGTTGATGAGGTCCATGAGGGCATCGGCAAGACCGGCGTGGTCGGGGTGATCCGGGGACAAAGCAATGTGTCCGGGCGCAGCATCGGTCTGCGCGCCGATATGGATGCTCTTCCTATCATTGAGGAAACCGGCAAGCCCTACGCCTCGCAAATTCCTGGCAAGATGCACGCCTGTGGGCATGACGGTCACACGACGATGCTTTTGGGCGCGGCGCGGCATCTGGCGGAAAGCCGGGCCTTTGACGGGACTGTGGTGGTGATCTTCCAACCTGCCGAAGAGGGCGGCGCGGGCGCGCGGGCGATGATCGAAGACGGGCTGTTCACCCGCTGGCCCTGTAACGAGGTCTACGGCATGCACAACCGCCCGAACCTGCCTGTTGGGCAGTTCACCATCAATTCGGGTCCGATCATGGGCTCTGTCGATGAGGTGAAAATTACCATCACCGGACGTGGCGGTCATGCGGCCCGGCCCGAACAGACCATCGACCCGCTGCCCATCGCGGGCGCGCTGTTGCAGGCGGTTCAGACGCTGACGTCGCGCAATATGGACCCGATCGACAGCGCGGTGATTTCGCTCTGCACCATTCAGGCCGGAAATGCCTTCAACGTCATCCCGCAGGACGTGACCATGACCGGCACGGTGCGCACATTGCGCGAAGAGGTGCGTGACATGATCGAGGAACGCTTGACCGTCATGGTCGAGCACATCGCGGTGGCTTACGGCGCGGTGGGCAAGACCGAGTACACGCGCCACTATCCGGTGACCGTGAACCACGCGCGCGAAACCGAGTTGGCGGCGAAAGTGGCGCAGGAGGTGGCGGGCGTCGAGAATGTCCATCTCGATATGCCGCAGACGCTGGGCGGGGAGGATTTCTCCTTCATGCTCAACGAGGTGCCCGGTGCGATGATCAATGTCGGCAACGGCCCGTCGGCGGCGCTGCATCACCCGAAATACGATTTTAACGACGATGTGATCGCCTGGGGGAGTTCCTATTGGACGACCTTGGTGCGCCAACGTCTTCCGCTCGGTTGAGAGCATATCCACAAGAGCCAAGACGCGCCGGGCCAGACAGGGCGGCGCGTTTTCTATTGGATAAACACAATTCGATCTGGTTTCGCCACGTAGCGATAGACTGCGTTTTAGAGATGTTAGGGGATATGGTAGCGGAGGAGGGACTTGAACCCCCGACACGCGGATTATGATTCCGCCGTAGGGCTTTTGACTTGTAAGCAGTCCTGCGCCGGGATTGAGCTGATTGAGACAAATTGAGACGTTCAAGGTGCTGATAAAAAATGTAATTTTTGCGCTTTGGCGTGCTTTCGTGGCAACAGAAGTTGTCTCAAAGAGTGTCAGGCGTTCTTAGGAAATCTAACGACATTTGCAGTCCCGCGCAGTCCCATTCTGGATTCTGCCAAGTCGCCAAAATCGTTCTTGCACCAACCAAAATGCAAGGAACGAACATGAAGAAAGAGATCACTGATCGCACTGCACGAAACGCCGAAATTCGAGCAAAGCGATATCACATCAAAGATACGAAGGTTGAGGGCTTTACACTCCGAGTAATGCCCAGTGGAACAAAAACCATGGCTGCGATGGTTCGGAATCATCAAGGCAAGATGATAACGAAGACCATCGGTCGATACCCAGAGATGAGTATTAAAGAAGGTCGGGAGCGGTGTCGGAAAATTGCATATGGCCTGAAATACGGCGGTGATGATTTCAAAATGCCGGTGGGTGTCGAGAAAGGTGATATTACCGAGCTCAAACAGCTCTTGGACGAAGTTCAGCCAATCTTCGCGGTAAGCAAAAAGGGTTGGCGGCCGCGTGGCGGACCGAATTCAAAGCCGAATATGCGCAGCACAATTGAGCGCGTGTTTGCAAGTCTGCTGGACAAACCCGTTTCAGAAATTTCCGAAACTGATCTCGCAGCATGTGCAAACACCTATAAAGCGATGCGTCCGCTGACCGGAAAGACCAGTGCTAATGGTCAGGTGTCGCGGGCGATCGCCTATCTCAACCCAGTGTTTGATTGGGCCGCTGGGCGAGGACAATTTGCGGCCATTGGTGCTGGTCGGCTCCAAAAAATCGACGCTCCTAATGTTCATCTTGTGCATGATCCATCTCATGACGACCCGAGCATCAAAGGTATTCGTGAGCGTGTTCTGTCAGAGATGGAGCTGTCTAAGGTCCTTCCTTTGCTAACATATCCCGCACATACGCGATTGCGTCGAAGGAATCTCCTGCCGGAAAAGGATTTCGGTCCGATTGCAATGAAGTTCATCTTCCTGACTCTTGCGCGTGTCAGCGAAGTGTCGAACGCGCGGTGGTGCGATGTTGATTTTAGGAGCGGTGTTTGGACACGAATGGTCAAGGCAAAGGGTGGTGCTTCGAGGCGGGATGATTTGCCGTTGTCGCGGGCGGCATTGGAGCTGTTGAAGTCATTGCCGGGCTACACATGTTCGGACCGGGAAAGCTACATTTTCCCAAACCGCAACGGCGGGAAATTGTCAAACTGGGCAAGAACGAGTGAGGCAATTTTCCAAGCCAGCGGGACCAGAAGCTGGACGCGCCACGATGTGCGTCGGACCGGATCTACCCTGCTTTTAGAGCTGGAAACTCCGATTGAGACCATTGATGCAATCTTAGCGCATTCGGACCCTCTGGCAAAAACTAAGGCAAGTGGCTCAGCGAAACATTATTTGTCGGCAGTTCGGGTTTTGAAAAGCTCTGAGGACAAACGGGTCGTGGCGTTAACCTTATTGGCCGAAGCATACGACTACATCGTATCGGGCACTGAACAAAGAAAGTTTGCATAGGAAAGCCGGACGGACGGACGCCCCCCTTCTTAGGGGGGCGTCCGTCCGTCC
The DNA here is from genome assembly GCF_001550095.1 of Celeribacter ethanolicus. GTDB lineage: Bacteria > Pseudomonadota > Alphaproteobacteria > Rhodobacterales > Rhodobacteraceae > Celeribacter > Celeribacter ethanolicus. The sequence goes on from NZ_LRUC01000006.1 coordinate 248,335, forward strand.
GGTTCCTCCTTATGAAAAAATCGCAAGAATGATTTTTGCATTTCAGCATGCGGCACAAAGTTATTCGTGGGCGCCAATTGCTCCCGGCGAACAACCAAAATTTTAACCAATCAAATGAGGAAAATTAGTGAAAACCTCCAATAAAAACAAAACTCAAGATCCGATTGAATTGCCGATCTACAAAGGTAGCGTTGCCATCCCTGCCAACAGTTTCACGCCGAACTCATACCGACCGTATATTGTAAAAGATCTGCTTCTGGCCCGACAAGTCAGCATGGTGGCGGGAGAGTCGAACCTTGGCAAGTCTGCGATTGTAGCCGGGCTTGCCGCTCATGTTGCGATGGGGCGCGACTTCGGCGGGATGAAAGTTGTTCGGACTGCGGTTCTCTATGTCGCTGCCGAGGACCCAGAAGGCGTTCTGGAACGCGCTTACCCGTACATGAGCGATGCACCTGACGGTGCCGCGATCTTCTCAGTGCTTGGTGAGGTGCCGGATATGACGGACCCGCGCGAATTTAGCGCTTTTAAAGACTATGTTGAACAGTTTGTGGCGCATCATGACGTTGAACGCCTCCTCATCGTATTCGATACATTCAGCCTCAGTATCGGCGATGCCGAAGAGAACCACACGCCTTCCATGACGAAGGTTATCCGTCATGCTCATCAGCTCGCAAGGTCCACAGGAGCGCATGTTCTGTTTGTCCACCATGTTGGTATAGGCGACAAAAGCCGCGGTCGAGGAAGTTCCGCCATCACGGCGTCGGTAGATACACTACTCATGCTCGAAAAAGCACAAGATGAAACTGGTGAAGTCGTGATGCTGCATCAACGCAAGCAGCGACGAGTCCGCAAAGGAAAACCGCTCGCTTTCCGAGTAAAAGCTTTTCAGGCGGGTATAGATCAAGACGGCGATGTGTTCACTGTGCCTATGGCCGTGCCTCTCAGTGAAGATGCGACATTGGCGGTTCGCAAAACTCAGTCGACTAAGAGAAGCGAGAAGCCAAGTGCTTCGAGCGCACGCGCCGCCGAGGTCTTGGGGCTTCTAAAAAAGATGGCAGAGAAGGATCCTCAGAAATGGCATAGTCGGCAGCGGCTCGGTGAGCTTGTGGGCGGGCCTTTTAATGAAGTGCGCAGCAACAATGACACGCTCCGCAAAGCGGTCTCCCGTGCAGTCGAAACCTTGTTGAAATCGGGAGGGATTGAGCAAGGCATATGCGGAGGATACCGCTACGTGGACCCCTTCGCTGTGATCGAAGAGAATGGGGAAGGTGAAATCCCAACGCTACATTAGCTGCGGGTTTGCCCGCGAGTTCTTGGAACCCCTGTATTCCGATGCGCCTCCTGATCAGGGGGCGTTTTCCGTTTGTGCTCTTGGATGCGCTCGACAAACAGATCGACGATCTCGTTTCCTACACGGTCCAAGACATCCGGCGCGATATTTCTTAGGTTGATGTCCAACATCCGATGCTTTCGGCAGTAGATTGCAAGCATCGTCAGCACTTGGCCGTTTTGCTTTCGCTTGTCTGCCAATATGTCCAGTTTTTTCGATTCCATGGTCAGTTTCCTATTTCCTTGCCGAAGGGAGATAGGGAAGGCGCACAACGGATAAAAACATGGTTTTTATCCACGCCACCCTCGCGGAATAGATGGCACTGTTTTCTTTTCGGCATTCGGTAAAGACATTCTCGGAGAAGCGTACGGTTGAATCCCGTGCAGCAAAGCCGGGCCAGACAGCGGCCCATCTTCGCTACATCACCCGGCCCAAGGCCGCGCGTGTGGTGATGCAGGAACGACTTTCTGGCGACACCCGCCCCATGACTGCCTTCCTTGCCGAAGAAGAGGCTCAGAGGCGTAAGGGACGCGTCTGTGAGCGCTTTGTCATCGCTTTGCCGGTCGAGGCCAGCACGACGCAGAGAGAGGCGCTGGTGCGTGCATTTGCCGAGCGACTGACCAAGGGTGTTGCTGGGTTTGTCGCGGCAATCCATGACCAGCACGGCAATGACACAAGGAACCCCCACGCGCATTTCGTGTTCTTCGATGTGCAGCAGAAAACGGGCGGGCGGGGCAGGCCGAAAAGCACGCTTGGCCTTGCCCGCAAAAACGCTATCGAAGGCGCTGCGAAAATGTGGGCCGAACTTCATAACGAGATGATGCGAGGCTGGGGCTTTGGCCCGACATCAGAGATCAGCCACCTGTCTTACGCAGAGCGAGGTATCGACCGAATTCCAACTATTCACGAAGGGGCAAGCGCCCGCGTAAAGCCCGAGGCCATGAGGAAAAGCAAAGAAAATTGGAAGCATGTCGATCAGGGCCACACTCGTGCCGAGGCAAATGCGATCATCCGGGAAATCAACAAACTGAAACAGGAGCAGGAAAATGCAGGAACCATTCGACTGGGAAAAAGCAATGGAGACAACCCGGCGCAGCGCAGCGGCTGCGTCTCAGAACAGCGAGAACTCGGTAGCGGGGATGGCCAAATTGCTGCGAGAAATCGACCGCCATTCGATCAGTCAAGGCAAACTAACAAAAGCAGTTCAAGAGTTGGAAGCGAGGCAATCAAAACAGCTCGCGGCAATCCAAGCGCGTCTCAACAGTGCCCAGGGCGACAGCCGCCCTTTTTGGCGACTGCCTCTCTTGGGTTTGCTCGCAGTCTTCGTCGTGGGCGTCGTGTTCGGCGGATTTATCGTGAGCTGATTATGTTGCGCGATACATTGAAGGCGCGACTTTTGCTAAATGAGAAGCAACGCCGCTTGCTCTCAACCGCCAACGACAGGGAAAATCGCCGCACACCCAAAACGACAAAGCCCCGCGAGAGCGGGGCAGAGCGTGGGAGGAGAGGGCGTTAATTCGATTACCTGTTTCTATTGCCCCAGATCTCTTGGAGCCTTGGGGTTTTATGAGTGAGCTATCATAAAAAGGCTATCGAAGTATAAGTCTCGCACATGACCCTTTTCGGCTTTCGCGCCTTCAATTGTCGCTTCGAGCATAGAGACTGCTCCTTTTAGATCGCGTTCGTCGATGAGTTGGGCGAGTGCCAGTTTGATGCCTGCGGCTTCGGCGGAGGTAATGTTGGAGAAGTGGTTCATATTCATCCTTGGTTTTAATGTCTTCTTTGAATGGTGCGTCTGGTCACGCAGCCATCGGCATATCGGGATCAATGATCTTGTTGATGTCTGAGATGCGCCAGCGAGATGAGCCGCCCAGTTTAATTGGCTCCGGGAAGTCGCCGCGTTGAATGTCTCGGTAAATGCTTGCCCGGGAGCGGCACAAAGCCGTACAAACGGTTTTGATATCAACAAGTTGGTTGGGAAATGGGTTCGATTTCATAGAGCTTCCTTTCTTGGCTATATCAATGGGTATAGACACGCAGATCGCTGCGCCAAGGGCTGGGCGAAAAAAAATGAAAAGTCTGCTTGCGCGGGAGCGGCAAAGGGTTGCGCAGACTGTCTTGATGTCGACAAGTTGATCTACAGTTTGGATGGGCATGATTTTCATAGCTTTCCTGTTATTTTCGTGGGTTGGGAAAGCGATATTGGCACTTTACGCAAAAGCTGAAGGGCCAGTTTTTGAAAAATTCTCTGTTGTTAGGCTAACGCTCTATACTTGCTTGGAAAATACTTCGTAATGTAAAGCATTTGTAATCTCATTTAGAGAAAGAAATTCGAGTTTTTGGAGGCAAATGTGGTAGATAAACCGACAGTTTCGATATCCGAAATTACCTTCTCTGGGGGGCAGACTTACCAGATGAAAGCGAACGAGAAGATCATTCTCGTAGGCCCAAACAACAGCGGCAAATCACAGACACTCCGTGAAATTATCGAAATTGTAGGCTCCTCTACAAAGAAACAGCATTTTGTTGTTAAAGACCTAAAACTTGAAAAGGTTGGTTCGTCGAGAGATCTGCAAGAATTTCTCGATGAAGAGGCTTCTCTTGTCGGTGAAACGTATCGCTTTCAGGACTGGAATTTTCATGCGAATTTCGTGCGTCTGTGGGATCAGAAGATGCTTACGAATGGGCTTGCGCCGGGATTTTTCAAGAAGATTGATGCAAATGACCGCCTGAAAATAAGTGAGCAACAAAAAAGTATCGGAGACAAGGACCCAAAATCAAAACCTCAGCATGTGCTTTACGATAGTGAAGAACTCATGAAGCGCATCAGTGAACTTTTCCGTAAAGCATTTGGGAAAGAACTCATGATTAATTTCAGAGGCGGTAGTATGATTCCTATACATGTTGGCAACAAGCCGCCTGCTAATCTGACTAATCAAGTGAGTGATGCATACGTCCAAGCTGTGAAGGCTAACCCTCTTCTGGATGAGCAGGGAGATGGGATGAAAAGCTATGCTGGGATTCTTTTCGAGGCCGTAGTGGCCAACCTCGATGTGACGCTTCTTGATGAGCCAGAAGCCTTCCTTCATCCGCCTCAAATGCGTCGGCTTGGGGAAACCCTTGCCGCCGAAGTTGCAGGGCAGTTGATCGTGGCAACCCATAGCAGCGATATTATGAGAGGGTTCCTCGAAGGAACGAAGGGGAATGTCCGTATTTTGCGGATTCGCCGAGACGGTGAGAAGAACTTCGTTTCTGAGGCCTCATCTGATGCGATTCAAGAGCTTTGGGCGAGGCCTGTCCTTAGATATTCGAATGCGTTAGATGGTATCTTCCACGAACAAACGATCCTGTGTGAGGATGACAGTGATTGTCGGCTAATTAACGCCATGGCAGATCACTTGGCCGCTGGCAAAGAAGCCCAGTGGTTGGATACTGCATATGTTCCATCGGGCGGGAAACATGGGATTCCAAAAATTGCAAACGTTTTGAGGAAAATCGGTGTTCCAATCAAAGCCGTTTTCGATATGGACTTACTTTCAGAAGGTAATCTCATGGAAGAGGCGGTGAGAGCCTTTGGAGGGGATTGGGATGAACTGTCTGCAATTTGGGAAAGATTGGATAGCGCTGTCCGTCAGGGGCAGAAGCCCAAAACAAACGCAGCAATAAAGGCGGATATTGACGCACTATTTGAAGGTGTAGGTGATGATGGGGCGTTGCCTCGCGGTGATATTCAAGAAGCTTTGAAGCAGAACAAACCTTGGAATGCTGTCAAAAGATATGGTTGCGATGGTTTTCCTAATGGGGATGCGCAAAAAAATTATTTGAAGTTGAAAAAGAGCCTTGAAGAAATCGGAATCTATTTGGTCCCCGTTGGCGAAACCGAGAATTTCTGCCGCGAACTGGGATCTCATGGGCCGAAGTTCGTAAATAGATTGCTTTCAGATATTCCGCTTGATGACCCAAGATTAAGTAAGCTGAGAGATTTTGTGAAAGAAGTTCACCAAGGTGCACACAGTCCAATTTAGACAGGAACAGCAGCTTTTCATTATTGTGAGCGTGAATTAGGCTTAAAGGGCGGGGTGCAGTCCCATTGCAGTCCCGTCCACCAGAACGCAAGAGCGATTATGGTCACGGCGCACAAGTGCCTAATTTGAAAGGGGTATATGGTAGCGGAGGAGGGACTTGAACCCCCGACACGCGGATTATGATTCCGCTGCTCTAACCAACTGAGCTACTCCGCCGAAGTGCCGCGTAGATAGATGGAGCGACTGCGGGGGTCAAGAGGGATTTCGACGAAATCCGGCAGAAAATTCGGCTCAGAGCCACGCCCGCGATCCTCACCCCGTCTTGTTGCCCGTGCCACGATCTCCTAACCTCTCGCGACAGGCGAAAAGTGGGGCGGATATGGGCAGCACGGGACAATGGGATTTCTGGATCGACCGGGGCGGCACCTTCACCGATGTGGTGGGGCGCGATCCGGTGGGGCGGCTTCATTCCCACAAGCTCCTGTCGAACAATCCCGAACGCTATCGCGATGCCGCCGAACAGGGGATTCGCGATCTTCTGGGGCTTGCACCCGGCGTGCCGATCCCTGAGCGCGCCATCGGGGCGGTCAAGATGGGCACGACGGTGGCCACCAACGCGCTTCTGGAGCGCAAGGGCGAGCAGGTGCTTTTGCTGATCACCGAGGGCTTTCGCGACCTGCTGCGCATCGGTTACCAGACACGCCCGGATCTCTTCGCGCTCGAGATCAAGCGCCCGGAATTGCTCTATGAGACTGTTGCGGAGGTGCCGGAGCGGCTGGCTGCCGATGGTTCCGTGGTCACGCCACTCGATGAGCGCGCGGCGCGGGCTGCCCTGCAAGCGGCGTTCGATCGGGGCATCCGCGCCGTCGCCATTGCCTTTCTGCACGCCTATCTCGAACCCGCGCATGAAATCCGCGTTGCGGAGATCGCGCGCCAGATCGGCTATACACAAGTCTCCACCTCGCATGAGACCTCACGATTGGCGAAGCTCGTGTCGCGCGGCGACACCACGGTGGTCGATGCCTACCTGTCCCCGATCCTGCGCCGCTATGTCGATCAGGTGGCGGATGCGCTGTCGCTGGGCCATGCCTGCGACCGCCTCCTGTTCATGCAATCCAATGGCGGGCTGACCGATGCGGCGCTGTTTCAGGGCCGCGATGCGATCCTCTCCGGGCCTGCGGGCGGCATCGTCGGCATGGTGCGCACCGGCGAGGCGGCGGGGTTCGACCGGCTTATCGGTTTCGACATGGGAGGCACCTCCACCGACGTGTCGCATTATGCAGGACTTTATGAACGCACCTTCGAGACCGAGGTGGCGGGCGTGCGCTTGCGTGCGCCGATGATGGATATTCACACGGTGGCGGCGGGTGGCGGTTCGATCTGTAGCTTTCGTGACGGGCGGTTTCAGGTCGGCCCCGAAAGCGCGGGGGCCGACCCCGGTCCCGCCGCCTATCGTCGGGGCGGGCCTCTGACGGTCACCGATTGCAATGTCTTTCTGGGCAAGCTCTCTCCCGATCATTTTCCGCATGTTTTTGGACCGGAGGGCAATGAGCCGCTCGACGTTGCGGCGACCCGGCGCGGGTTCGAGGCGCTCACGGCGGAGATCAACGCCGCGACGGGGCAAGAGCTGACGCCCGAAGAGGTGGCCGAAGGTTTCCTGAGGATCGCGGTCGACAATATGGCCAATGCGATCAAGAAAATCTCTGTCGAGCGCGGACACGACGTGTCGCAATATACGCTGCAATGTTTCGGCGGCGCGGGCGGACAACATGCCTGTCTCGTGGCCGATGCGCTCGGCATGACGCAGGTGCTGGTTCATCCCTTTGCCGGGGTGCTTTCGGCCTATGGCATGGGGCTGGCGGACATCCGGGCGCTGCGGGAGGTGCAACTGGATTTGCCGCTCTCCGAGCTGACAGCCGCAGAGGCGGCGCGCGTGTCCCTGGGGGCGGAGGCAGAGGCCGAGGTGGCCGCGCAGGGTGTGGCGCAAATCCGGACGCTGACCCGCGCGCATCTGCGCTACACCGGCTCGCATCAGACGCTCGATGTGCCGTTTGGAACGGTGCCGGAGATGACGGCGGCCTTTGAGGCCGCGCACAAGGCGCGGTTCGGCTTTGCCCCGCCGGGACGGGCCCTGATCCTCGATATGCTGGCCGTGGAGGCGGTGGGGGAAACCGGTGAAACGCCGATGGTGCCGCCGATACATGCGGGAGAGGTCGTGGCCAAAGCGATGATTTCCGTCACTGCGTCGGGCTGGGGCGAGGTGCCGCTTTATGATCGTCTGAGCCTGCCGCGGGGGGCGGAGGTTCATGGCCCGGCGGTCATTTCCGAACCGACCGGAACGAATATGGTTGAACCTGGCTGGGCTGCACGGCTCGACGAGAAAGGCAACCTGATCCTGACTCGTGCCACACCCGCCGCCCGTGCCCGTGCCGCAGGGACGGAAGCCGATCCGATTCTGCTTGAAGTCATGTCGAACCTGTTCATGTCGGTGGCCGATCAGATGGGCGCGACGCTCGCAAACACGTCCTGGTCGGTCAACATCAAGGAGCGTTTCGATTTTTCCTGTGCGGTCTTCGACGCTCAGGGGAGGCTCGTTGCCAATGCGCCGCATGTGCCGGTGCATCTCGGGTCGATGTCCGATTCTGTGCAGACGGTGATTGGGCAGTTTCCCGACGTCGCCGAGGGCGATGCTTTCGTGCTCAATTCGCCCTATCGTGGGGGTACGCATTTGCCGGACATCACTGTGGTGACGCCGGTATTTGTGGACGGAAAACCGGCCTATTGGCTGGGTGCGCGCGGGCATCACGCGGATGTCGGGGGGCGGACACCGGGGTCGTTGCCGCCCGACAGCACGACGCTCAAGGAAGAGGGTGTCGTGATCGAGACCACGCGCATTGTGAGCGCCGGAACATTCGAGGAAGAGAAAATGCGCGCGCTGCTCGCCTCGGGGCGCTATCCGGCGCGCAATATCGACCAGAACATCGCCGATCTTCAGGCGCAGGTGGCCTCGAATGAGACGGGAAAGCAAGCGCTTATGGGCGTTGTCGCCCGCTATGGTGCGGAGGTGGTCACGGCCTATATGCAGCATGTGCAGGACAATGCCGAGGCCTCCGTGCGCGCGGTGATCGACCGGCTCTCAGATGGGGAATTCACCTATCCGATGGACGATGGTGCAGAGATCAAGGTGCGTCTTACGGTCGATGCGACCACCCGCTCGGCGACTGTGGATTTCACAGGCACTTCGCCGCAGCACAAGGGCAATTTCAACGCACCTCTGTCGATCTCGCGCGCTGTGGTTCTCTATGTTTTCCGCACGCTGGTGGGAAAAAACATCCCGCTGAACGAGGGGTGTCTCAAGCCGCTCAACATCATCGTGCCGGAGGGTTCGATGCTCAATCCCGGCGAGGGGGCCGCGGTGATTGCGGGCAACACGGAGGTGTCGCAGGCGGCGTGCAATGCGCTGTTCGGGGCCTTGGGGGTGATCGCCGGTTCGCAGGGGACGATGAATAATTTTGTCTGGGGGAACAATGACTTCCAGAATTATGAAACCATCGCGGGCGGCACGGGGGCGGGACCGGATTTCGATGGCTGTGACGCGGTGCAGTCGCATATGACCAACACCCGTATGACCGATCCCGAAATTCTCGAAGCGCGGTTTCCGGTGCGGCTTCTGGAATTTTCCATCCGTCCGAATTCGGGCGGTCAAGGCGCGCATCATGGCGGTAACGGATTGATCCGAAAGATGGAATTCCTGACGCCGGTGACCGTGACCACGCTCTGTTCGCACCGGCTCATACCGCCTTTCGGCGTCGATGGCGGTGCGCCGGGGAGGGTGGGGCGGAACTCTGCAATCCTGCCGGACGGAACTGAAATTCCGCTTCAGGGCAATGACGAGATCGACCTTCCGGCAGGCGGGATTTTCGTGATGGAAACGCCCGGCGGAGGGGGCTTTGGGGCGGCCTGATCGGCGCCCGAAATCGCTCCGAAATGACTGTCGGCAAAGCGTCGGATTTGTGTCGGACTTTTGTCGGGCACGAAACGCGCAGGGCGCGGCGAGCCTAAGCGCCCGCCAAATCCTCCGCGATCTGCCGGAACATCGCGAGGGTCTCAAGGTTGATCGCGCCATCGCCCACCCGGAAATCCGTGTCGGCGGCGTTCTGGGCGATCACCACGCCCGCGCTCCGGTGGATGTACATGTACTGCCCGTAGATGCCGATGCCGAAGAACTCGCCCGCGCGCGCCTCGGGCGGCAGCCACCATTGCAGGCCATAGCGCAATTGCCCGTCGGGGATTTTTGCGGTCTCGGGATCGGGCAGGGGCGCGGTCTGCTGTGTCATGCGGTCGATCCAGGCCTCGGACACGATCCGCGTGCCGTTCCATGCGCCTTTTTGCAGCATCATCTGGGCAAGGCGGGCATAATCGCGGGTGCTCATGTTGAAACCGCCCGCGACGAAAGGCTCTTGTTCCTCATCGGTGATGACGAAACCACTGTGCTCGAACCCCATGGGGCGGATCACATGGGCGTTCAGCAGGTCGATCATCTTTTGACCGGTCAGCGCCCGGATCATCATGCCGATGACATGGGTGTCGACGGTCACGTAATGCATATAGGTGCCGGGCGGCCATTGCCGGGTGAGCGTGGCGGCGAAATCGTCCATCGAGCCGCCGACACCGATGATCCGACCCATGCGGTTGATGTCGGAATGATAATCGACATAGTCCTCGTTGAAACGCACGCCGCTTGACATGGTGAGCACATCGAGGAGGCGAACACCGTCATAACCGCTGCCCTTGAGCGCGGGCAGATGGTCCTGCACCTCGGCTTCGAGAATGTCGGCGGGGATCAGCCCTTTGTCGATCAGGATGCCGAGGAGTAGTGCTGTGACGCTTTTCGACATGGACCATGAGATATTGCGGTCTTCGGGCCGGGTGCCGTGAAAATACTGCTCGTGACGGATCGCGCCGTCTTTCAGGACGAGAAAGCTTTTGACGTTCCGGTCGATGAAATAGCGGTCGAGATCAACCTGTGTCGTGATCGGCGCTTTCGCCTCGGGCAAGGGGCACGGCGCGGCGGCGGGCATATCGAAGGGCAGGGCGTGAAAGAGCTGGTCGAGATGGGAAAAATTCCAGACGATTTTGCCGGGCGCAAACAGGCTGTTGACCCGCGCGAGCCGTTTGATGCCGGTCATATCTAGCCGGAGGAGGCGGCCACCGATGATTTTCGCGGTGTCGATCAGTGCCGAAGCTTGCATGGCTGTCCCCTGCTGTCGTTTCCATGAAACTGTGCAGGGGAAGCAAGGCTGTGTCGAGGTTTTCCCGTAGGTTGCAGTCCGGTTACGATGCGTCAGAGGTAACGATCCAAGGCGTGTCGAACCAATGTTCTTCGAGGTTCGGGGTGTCCCCGATCCGGTCGATGACGGCGAAAAGACCGTTGCCGGAAAGCGGCGTCAGGACGCCGTGCCATGTGCCACGGTGAAAGTTGATCGCCTGTGCGCCATCGGTGACGAAGGCACGGGGCGGGACGTCAGGACCGTCGGAGACGATCACGAGGAACGGATCGGCGGACATCGGCACGAAGGTTTGGGAGCCTTCCGGGTGGCGTTCGATCAGGTCGAGCGTGTAGGGGAAATCCCGCAGCTCGGCATGGAAGATCGAAATGCCGACGCGACCACCGGTCTCGGGCGTCACATTGACCAAGGCGCGGTCGTGGTAGCGACCGCATTTGCCCTGATTGATGATCTTGTCCGGGGCACCGACCGCGTCGAGCACATCGCCGTAAGGGGCGAAGGCCTCGGGGGTCAGTGGTTCGGTTGTGATGACGCGACTCATCCCAGTTCCAGCTTGGCGTGACGGTTGACGTCTTTGTACAGAAGATAGCGGAACGGGCGGCGACCGGCGGCGTAGCAGGCCTGCGGGCAGAAGGCGCGCAGCCAGAGGAAATCGCCTTCGGAGACCTCGACCCAGTCTTGGTTCAGTAGGTAAACGCCGCGACCCTGAAGCACATAGAGCCCGTGTTCCATGACATGGGTTTCGGCAAAGGGGATGGTGCCGCCCGGCAGGAAGGTCACGATATTGACGTGGAAATCGTAGCGCAAATCGTGCGGATCGACGAAGCGCGACGTGGACCAATAGCCGGAGGTGTTCGGCATCTCCACCGGCGGTTTTTCCATATCGGCGGTGACAAAGCTTTCCGGCGCATCAATACCCGGCGCGGGTTCGTAGCGTTTGCGAATCCACACGAAGGTCGCGGGCGTGTCGTTGTCATTGGCGATGGTGTATGTGTCGCCGGGAGCGACGAAAACATAGCTGCCGGGGTCGAGCTGATAGGCGCGGGCACCGAGAGTGAGGCGCATGTGACCGGCCAGCACGAAGATCACGCATTCCGCCATCGGATCGGGTTCGGGATCGGTGGAGCCGCCACCGGGAGAGACCTCGACGATCAGTTGCGCGAAGGTTTCGGCAAAGCCGGTCAGCGGGCGGGCCAGAACCCATGCACGGGTCTTGTTCCAGCCGGGCAGGTAGCTCACGACGATGTCGGACATCACCCCATGCGGGATGACCGCATAGGAATTGGTGAAGACGGCACGCTCGCGGGCGTGGTTGTTTTGATCGGGCAGCCCGCCTGTGGGGGCGCAGTAGGTGTATTCGGTGCTCATTCGCGTTTCTCAGAGATCCATGTCCTTCAGACGATGCCAAGCGATCCGTTCGACCTGTTTGCAGGCCGTCTTGAATTCGGCGTCCCGGTCGTTGCCGAGCCGGGCGTGGAATGCGTCGAGGATTGTCGCCTTGGTATTGTCTTTCACGGCGATGATAAAGGGGAAGCCGAATTTTTCGGTATAGGCGGTGTTAAGGGTCTCGAAGGTCGTGCGTTCCGCGTCGGTGAGTGTGTCGAGACCGGCGGAGGCCTGTTCGGTGGTGCTCTCAGCCGTGAGGCGTTTGGCCTGCGCGAGTTTTCCGGCGAGATCGGGGTGGGCGATCAGCACGCCGTCTTTCTCGGCCTCCGAGGCGGCACGGAAGGCGCGGCAGAGGACGGAATGGACGCCGACGGCGCTGTCATGCGCCGGGCCGAGTTCGAGGGTCCAGGCGCGTTCGGCCACCCAGGGGGAATGCTCGAACACGCCGCCGAATTTCGCGACGAAGTCCTCTTGCGACATCTGCGAGGGGCGGGTTTTGCGCGTGTGTGGATGGGTTTTGGCCCAATGGCGCGCCATGTCGATGCGGCGGGGCGTCCAGACGCCGTCGAAGGTTTGGATATAGTCGATGAAGCGTTTGAGGCCCGCCATTTTGCCGGGGCGCCCGATCAGGCGACAATGCAGACCGATGTTCATCATCTTCGGCGTGCTGGTCGTACCCTCCGCGTAAAGCGTGTCGAAGGCGTCCTTGAGATAGGTGAAAAACTGCTCGCCGGTGATCCAGCCGGGGCTGGTGGCAAAGCGCATGTCGTTGGCCTCAAGCGTGTAGGGAATGATCAGCTGATCGCGATCACCGACTTCGAGCCAATAGGGCAGGTCGTCGTCGTAGGTGTCGGACACGTAATCGAACCCGCCTTCCTCAGATACGAGACGCACGGTGTTGGCCGAACACCGTCCGGTGTACCAGCCGTAGGGGCGCTCGCCGGTGACTTCTTCGTGCAGCTTGATCGCCGCCTGAATGGAGGCGCGTTCTTCCTCCTCCGGCATGTCCTTGTGTTCGACCCATTTGTAGCCGTGGGACGCGATCTCCCATCCGGCATCCTGCATCGCCGCGACCTGTTCGGGGGAACGGGCGAGGGCCGTGGCGACACCGTAGATGGTCACGGGGATGTCAGCTTCGGTGAACAGCCGGTGCAAACGCCAGAAGCCCGCGCGCGCGCCGTATTCATAGATCGATTCCATGTTCCAGTGGCGCTGGCCCTTCCACATGGCCGCGCCCGCGATGTCCGAGAGGAAGGCCTCGGAGGCCTCATCGCCATGCAGCACGCAGTTTTCGCCGCCTTCCTCATAGTTCAGCACGAATTGCACCGCGACCTTCGCGCCTCCGGGCCATTGCGGATCGGGCGCATTGGCCCCGTAGCCCAACATGTTTCGAACATAGCGCGGTGGATTTTTCGGCATTTCCTTTGGCCTTCGTGTTTTTTGACTAATTGGTAGGCTTGTTAGATATCGAATACTCTTTTGTATCCAATCTGACGAGATTGATTGTTGCTGCGACGACGGCTTTCCGACAGTCTCCAAACGAAACGCTAACTATTTGGGCAGCTTCGCCATGACTTCCGGTTTTTTGACCACCCATGTTCTCGATACGGCCAAGGGGTTGCCGGCCGAGGGGATCGAGATTGCGCTTTTCCGTGTGGACGGGGACAGTCGCGAGAAGATCGCCACGGCCGTGACGAATGACGATGGCCGGACGGACACGCCGATTCTGCCCGCCGGAGACTTTGCGACGGGCACTTATGAACTGATTTTTTATGCAGGCGACTACCTGCGGCGCACGGGGCAAGTCACCGAGGAGCCATTGTTCCTCGATCAAATCCCGATCCGTTTCGGGATCAATGACGCGGAGAGCCATTATCACGTGCCGCTGTTGCTGTCGCCTTACAGCTATTCGACCTATCGGGGGAGCTAACATGACGTTGATGCCGATTTTCTGGGAATGGGCGGAGTTTGCCCTGCGCTGGCTGCATGTGATCACCGCGATTGCGTGGATCGGGTCGTCGTTTTATTTCATCGCGCTCGATCTCGGGCTGCGGCCCTCGTCGGACCGGCGCCAGGGCGTGTCGGGCGAGGAATGGCAGGTCCATGGCGGCGGCTTTTATTTCATCCAGAAATACATGGTCGCGCCTGCGCGGATGCCTTCGGACCTGATCTGGTTCAAATGGGAAAGCTATTCGACCTGGCTCACGGGTTTCGCACTTATGGCGGTGGTCTATTACATGGGGGCGGAGCTTTTTCTCATTGATCCCAACGTGATGGAAATGGGGCGCTGGACCGCAATCGCGATTTCCGTGGCTTCGCTGGCGTTTGGCTGGATCGTCTATAACACGATCTGCAAGCTGATGTTGGGCAAGGACGACACCTGGCTGATGGTCATTCTCTATGTGATCCTTGTGGCGATGGCCTGGGGCTATACGCAGGTGTTTTCGGGGCGGGCGGCCTTCCTGCATCTCGGGGCGTTTACCGCGACGGTGATGAGCGCCAATGTGTTCTTCATCATCATTCCGAACCAGAAGGTGGTGGTCGAGGATCTCAAGGCCGGGCGCACGCCCGATCCGAAATACGGCAAGATCGCCAAGCAACGCTCGACCCATAACAACTACCTGACCCTGCCGGTCATCTTCATGATGCTGTCGAACCACTACCCGCTGGCCTTCGCCGCCAAGTACAACTGGATCATCGCGGCGCTGGTGTTCCTGATGGGGGTCACGATCCGGCATTTTTTCAACACGATGCACAAACGCGGGGGCATGCTGTGGTGGACCTGGGGGCTGACCGTGGGGCTTTTCCTCGCCGTCATGTGGCTGTCGACCGCAGGCATCTACATGCAGGACGAGGGCGAAGACGAAGCCGCCCTTGGCCCGATGGCGCAGCGCTTTGCCTCGGCGGCCGGGTTCGAGGAGGTGCATGATATCGTCACCACCAACTGCTCCATGTGCCATTCCAGAGAGCCCTATTGGGAGGGCATGGCCTCACCGCCGAAAGGCGTGCGGCTTGAGACCACGCAGGAGGTGGCGACCATGGCGAAAGAGATCTGGCTTCAGGCCGGGGTGACCCACGCCATGCCGCCTGCGGGCAGTTACATGGCGCTCGATGACGAGAGCCGCGCGGCCATACGCAAATGGTACGAAGCGGGGCTTGAGGGATAAAAAGGGCGGGGTCTTCCCCGCCTTATTTCTTTGAGAAGGACCAGCGGGTTTCCTGCCGGTAGGTGTCTTCGGGATCGAGACGGACCGAAGGAAAATCGGAGCGGTTCGGCGCGTCCGGCCAGCGCTGGGCCTCAAGTGCGACGCCGCAAAACCCGACCTCCGGCACGCCGCGATGGCCGTTCATCGCGCCGCTGCCGATGGGGGCGGCGTCGAAGACCTGAAGCCCCGGTTCGGTCGTGTTCATGCGCAGCGTTACGCCGCTGGTGCCGCGCAGGATCGCAGCGGGTTTCATCTTGCCCGGCCCGTCCGCAAGGCAGAAATTGTGATCATAGCGCTGGGCGTCTGAAGGGCGCAGCACATGGCCGTCGCTCAGATCGAAACCCGTGCCGCTGACGTCCAGCACGCCGGTGGGGATCATCCGACCGTCGACCGGGGTGTAGCGGTCGGCGAAGACCTGAAGCCAATGGCCGTCGGTGGTCGCCGTGCCGTCGAGGTTCCAATAGGAATGGTTGGCGAGGTTCAAAAGCGTCGGCGCATCGGTGGTGGCGGTGAGTTCAAGACGAAGCGTCGCGGGGGCCTCGACCGTATAGCGCGCGGTGATCAGGCGGTTGCCGGGAAAGCCGCCCTTGCCGTCGGGCAATGTCAGGGTCAGCGTCACGGAGGTGGCGCTCAGGGCCGCGATCTTCCACAGTTCGGTATGCAGCCCTTGGGGGCCGCCATGCAGGAGCGTCTCGCCCTCGTTGGCTTCGAACCCCAGTTCCCGCCCGTCAAGCTCCGCCCGCGCGCCGGAAATCCGGTTGGCAACCGGGCCGACGATGGCACCGAAATACTCCATTGGTCCGTGTTCATAGGCGGCAATCTCGGTTCCGCCGAGTGTAAGCCCATAGGGTACGCCGCGCAGGCGCACGTCGTTGAGGATTGCGCCATAGGACAGGACGGTGACGCTGAGATCGCCAGCGGTCAGTGTGATCGCGTCGACGCGGCGCCCGTCTTTCAGATGACCGAAAAGTTCCTTCATCGGGTCAACCTTTCACGTGCAAGGCGTAGTCCGGCGAGGGTCATGGCGTGGCCATCTGCCTGTGAGACTGGGACGAACTGGCTTTCAAGGGCTGTGCGATAGGGGGCGCGGAGAGGGGCGGGGGCGATGACGGCCACGGGTTGGCCGAGCCAATAGGCGCGTGTGGCGGCGAGTTCGGCACCGATCAGCGCGGCTGTGGCACGGGAGGCGGCCTCAGGAGGGGTGATCTCGTCCAGATCGACCTCGGCTTTTAGCGCGGCCAGTCGCAGGGGGGCGTGTTCCGGGCGGGACATGGTGTCGGAAAGCGCCTCGGTAAAGGCCTCTGGATCGCCGAGTGTCAGCCCGTCGAAGGCGGTGCTCACCATGGTGCCGGTCAGAAACCGCCGCATGGAGACGATTTCCTCGGCGCTGACATGGGCCCAGAGGGTCGACGTGGCGGAGGGCAGGCAGAGGATGCCGTCGAATTTCGGATTTTGCGCGATGAACCCGGCCAGCGTCACCTCTTCGCCCTGTGTGACGGTGCGGGGATGATCCTGCGACAGCGGCGGGATGTCGGGAGAGGGCAGAGCGTCGGGCAGGGCGGTGCAGGGCAGATTGCGGGCGGGTGCAGAGGTGCCTGCGATGACAGAAAGGCCGCTGCGCTCCGTGGCTTCGGAGAGGAGCGGGGCAGAGGAGGCGCTGTCGAGATCCCAGAGCCATAGCTCCGTCCCGTCGAAGATCCCCGCCTGTGCGCTCATCCGTGCCTCCCTCGTGTCATAGTGTTTATGGCGCGGGGGGCACGGGGTTGCAATGGGGCGCTGGCGTCGATCAGCTTTTGAGTTCGGCCGGGTAGCCCGCCTTTTTCAGCGCGTCGAGAATGGCTTCGTCGCCGGCTTCGGAGAAGACGTCGATTTCGTGCGCGTTCATATCGGCCTCGATCTCGACCGTGTCGTCGATGGCTTCGAGCGCTTCGGTGATGGCGGCCTTGCAATGGCCGCAGGTCATGTTGGGAACGGAAAAGACGGACATGGTTCGACACCCTTTCATGAAAATCTGCACGGAGCGCTCGAAGGCGCTATGGCTCTGCGCTATATATCTAACTCCGATCCGTCAGAAGACCAGAGTGGAAAAGATGCACAGCACCCGTTTCTCCGTCGAAGGTATGACCTGCGCCTCCTGTGTGGGGCGTGTCGAGCGCGCTTTGAAGGGGACGGAGGGCGTTGAGGCGGCCAATGTGAACCTTGCGACCGAAACGGCGGATGTGCGCTTCGGCGACGGTGTCGATGTGGCGCGTCTGGTCGAGGTGCTCGACAAGGCGGGCTATCCGGCGCGGGTGGAGGAACTGACGTTCGATGTGCAGGGCATGACCTGCGCCTCCTGTGTCGGGCGGGTCGAACGGGCCTTGCAGGCGGTCGAGGGGGTGACGGCAGCCTCCGTCAATCTCGCGACCGAGACGGCGACGGTGACGTATCTGAGGGGCGTGCAGGATGCCGAAAGCCTGACCAAGGCCATCGCCGGGGCGGGCTATGAGGCAAAGCCGCGGGTCGATACGACGGCCGAACCGGTGAACCGCAAGGAAAGCGAAGCGCGGGAGATCCGCGGCAAGCTGATCCTCGCCGCTGTGCTGACCCTGCCGATTTTTCTGATCGAGATGGGCGGGCATCTGATCCCGGCTCTGCATCATTGGTGGATGATGTCCGTGCCGGAATGGCTCTGGCGGATGGTGCAATTTGCCTTGGCGACCGTAATCCTTGCGGTGCCGGGGCGGGTGTTCTTTGCCAAGGGCATCCCGGCGTTGCTGAAAGGCGGGCCGGATATGAACGCTCTGGTCGCGCTGGGCGCAGGCGCGGCCTATCTGTTTTCGACCTTCGTGACCTTCTTGCCCCGTGCCGTGCCGATGGGCGCGCAGAACGTCTATTTCGAAGCTGCCGCCGTGATCGTGACCCTGATCCTGCTGGGTCGCTGGCTTGAGGCGCGGGCCAAGGGGCGCACGGGCGAGGCGATCCGCAAACTCGCCGGAATGCGCGCGAAAACCGCACGAGCTGAGCGCACGGGCGAGGTGGTCGAGGTTCCGATCGAAGAGATCAAGGTGGGCGATGTGCTGCACCTGCGTCCGGGCGAGAAGATCGCGGTGGACGGCAAGGTTTTGTCGGGCGACAGCCATGTCGATGAGGCGATGATTTCGGGCGAACCGCTTCCGGTGGCGAAAGCCGAAGGATCGCCGGTGATCGCGGGCACGGTCAATGGCGAAGGCACGATGACTTATCTGGCCGAAAAGGTCGGCGCCGACACCATGCTGGCGCAGATCATTCGCATGGTCGAGGACGCGCAGGGTGCGAAACTGCCGATCCAGTCGATGGTCGACAAGGTGACGATGTATTTCGTCCCGGTCGTGATGGGGCTGGCGGCGCTGACCGTGCTGGTCTGGCTGATCTTCGGGCCGGAGCCTGCGCTGGCGCATGCTTTGGTCGCGGGCGTTGCGGTGCTGATCATTGCCTGCCCCTGTGCCATGGGGTTGGCAACGCCGACCTCGATCATGGTGGGCACGGGGCGCGCCGCCGAGCTTGGCGTGTTGTTTCGCAAGGGCGATGCGTTGCAGGGCTTGCAAGAGGTCAAGGTGATTGCCTTCGACAAGACCGGCACGCTGACCGAAGGACGTCCGGATGTCACCGAGGTGACGGTTCTGGCGGGCGAGGAAGACGCGCTTCTGGCGGAGGTCGCCGCAGTCGAGGCCAAGTCGGAACATCCCATCGCGCGGGCCATCGAGCGTGCCGCCGAGGCGCGGAGGCTGGTTTTGCCGCAGGTCGACAAGGCACGGGCGATTGCCGGGCACGGGATCAAGGCGGAGATCGGCGACGTGACGCTGCATGTCGGGAACATGCGGCTGATGACCCGCGAAAAGATCGACACCGCGCCGTTCGAAGCGCCGCTTACGGCGTTGGCAGAGCGGGGGCGCACCCCGGTTCTTGTGGCCCGTAACGGGGTGGCGGTGATGGTGATCGGGATTTCTGATCCGGTGCGGCCCGCTTCGCGCAAGGCGGTCGAGGCGCTTCATGCGCGCGGCATCAAGGTGGCGATGGTGTCGGGGGATACCCGCCGCGCCGCAGAAGTGATCGCGCGGGATCTCGGGATTGATCATGTCGAGGCAGAGGTGCTGCCCAAGGGCAAGGCCAAGATCGTCGCGGCGCTCAAGGAGACCCATGGCGCGGTCGGTTTCGTCGGTGACGGGATCAACGACGCGCCGGCGCTGGCCTCGGCGGATGTCGGCATCGCGGTCGGCACCGGCACGGATGTCGCGATCGAGGCGGCGGATGTAGTGTTGATGGGCGGTGACCCGTCGGCGGTGGTGACCGCCTATGACGTCAGCCACAAGACCATGGTGAACATCCGGCAGAACCTGTTCTGGGCCTTTGCCTATAACGCGGTGCTGATCCCGGTGGCGGCAGGCGTGCTCTATCCTGGGTTCGGGCTTCAGCTTTCACCGATGCTGGGGGCGGGTGCGATGGCGATGTCTTCGGTGTTCGTGGTGTCGAATGCGCTCAGGCTGCGACGGATGGCTGCGGCATTTTGAAACGGCTGGAAGGGCGGTAGTTGCGGCCTGGCTGCAATATCTTGGCCATTTCGCAACATCTGGAGGGGGAAGCCACAACCTTGCGTTGATTTTGTGGCGAAAAGGTCAAAATGGTTAACGGCTGTGCATTTCTCCCCTAGCCTGAGAATCGCCTTTCCCGTAATTTCTGCGCGACAGAAACGAAAAGCCGCGGCGGATTTTCCCGGACGCGGATGTTCCTCGAGCAGAAGTGAATTGGTAAAATGTTGGGATTGCAATATTCCGTCCGCGATCATGCGGGCAGCGTTAGCACAGGCACGCTTTCCTTGTCCGGCAACAGCGAAGTGATCGCGGTTCAGGACGTCGAAGATATCTCCCTGAATATGTCGAGCGCCGCGGTCAGCGGCTATACCCGACAGGGCGGCGATCTGGTGATCGGGCTTGTCGGTGGCAAGACGATTGTGCTTGAGGGCTATTTCGAGGGCGAGCATGAGTTGCTGCTCTCCGAGCACGGGGCGATGACCCGGGTCGATTTCGTGGACGAGGGCGAAGGACCGCTTGTCGCGGGGTATCAGGACATCGACCTGAGCGGCAAATGGAGCGAATATGATCAGCTTGCCTTCCTCGATCTCGAACGGGTCGAGCCGGTGGTCGCACCGATTGCGGCGGCAGGGCTCGGCTGGCTCGGCGGTGCAGGGGTGGCGGCGGCCGGTGTGGCCGGGATTGCGGTCGTGGACGACCTGCTGGATGGCGATGGCGGCGGCAAGGGCGGCAATGGCAATGCCGACACGACGGCGCCGGATGTGTCGATCCTGTCGGGCGTGGAAAGCTCCGGCGACTATGTGAACGGCGCGATTTACGACAGCGGCAGCTATGTGATTTCCGGTGAGGGCGAGGTTGGGGCCACGGTCACGGTCGAGATCAACGGGACGACGCAAACGGTCGTGGTCGGCACGGACGGCACCTGGAGCACGACCTTCGAGAGCGGCTCCATCGACACGGGCGAATACACCACCGGCGTCACCGTCACGGCGACGGACGCGGCGGGGAACTCGACCACGGTGACAGACACGCTGGTCGTGGACACCGAGGCGGAGGATCTGAGTTTCGACACGGTCGAGGGCGACGATGTGGTCAATATCGCGGAAGCCTCCGACGATGTGATCGTCTCCGGCCAGTCCGAAGCGGGCGCGACCGTGGTGGTCGAGCTCGAAGGTCAGACGGTCGAGACCACCGTGGCGGAAGATGGCACCTGGTCGGTGACCTTCGATGGCAGCAGCCTGCCCGCGGGCACTTATGACAGCACGGTCACCGCGACGGTCACCGATGCCTATGGCAATGCCGCGACCTACACGCATGAGATTTCCATCGACCTTGAGACCTCGCTGACCGTGGACGACGACAGCGCGGGCGGCGACGGCACGGTGAATGCCTCCGAAATGGCTGGCGGTGTGACGCTCACGGGCACGGGCGAGGCGGGGGCGTCGGTCACGGTGACGGTCGAGGGTGTGTCGCGCACGACGACCGTGACGGAGGACGGATCGTGGTCGGTGACCTATGAGAGCGGCACGTTGCCGGAAGGCACCTACAGCACGGAGGTCACCGCGACTTCGACCGACCTGGCCGGGAACAGCACATCCGCGACCGGCACGTTCCACATCGACACCACCACGGGCGTTGCGATTGATGCGGGCCATTCCGGCGGCGATGAGACCGTCAACCTTTCCGAGAGCCAGCAGACGATGAGCTTTACCGGCACGGCGGAAGCGGGTGCGACGGTCGTTGTGACGCTGGCAGGCGTGTCGGTCACCACCATGGCCGATGACACTGGCACCTGGACCGCGAGCTATGCGGCGGGGACGCTGACAGGCGGTGAATATGATACCACCCTGACCGCCGTTGCCACCGATGCGGCGGGCAATACGGCGACCAGCACCAGCGTGGTGCATGTCGACACGGTTGCGGGCAATATCACGCTGACGACGCCGATCGAGGGGGACAATGTGATCAACGCCACCGAGGCCTCCGACGGGGTCTGGATCACCGGCACGGCGACGGCGGACGAAACCGTGACCGTGACGCTGGCGGGGGTCTCGCACACGGTGACCTCGACGACGGGCGGCACCTATTCGGCCTTCTTCGCCGCCTCCGAGATCACGGCGGGCGAGTATGACAGCACGGTCACCGCAACGCTGACCGACGCGGCGGGCAACACCGCCTCCGTGCAGGCGGCGGTGGAGATCGACACCTATGTGTCGAATTTCGCGGAAACCGGAGTGCAGGGCGGCGCGGATGGCGTGATCAACGCGGCGGAAGCAAGCTCCGGCGTCGTGCTCTCGGGCACGGTCGAGGTGGGGTCCACAGTGGTGTTGTCCTTCAATGGCCAGAGCTACACCGCCACGGTCGATGCCTCAGGCAACTGGAGCGCCGCGATCCCGGCCTCGGCACTGCCGTCGGGCGAAGGATCGGCGGATGTGTCGGTCACCGCGACCGATCCGGCGGGCAACACATCGACCCTGACCGAGACGCTGAGCTACGACACCTATGTGAACGCGCTGAAGCTTTCGGCGGATGCGGGCGGCGATCTCTATCTCAACCTCGAGGAAATCAATGACGGCGCGACCCTGACCGGGATCGTGGAGGTCGGCTCCACCGTTTATGTGACGCTGGAGGGGGTGACCCGCCAGGCCAGTGTCGATGCGGATGGCAACTGGAGCGTGACCTTTGCCTCGGGTGAGATTGCCGAAGGCACTTACGAGACCGATGTCGTGGTGACGGCGACCGATGCGGCGGGCAACACCCTGTCGGAGACCACGACGATCACCGTCGACACGGAGATCGACAGCACCGGTATCGAAGGTGTCATGCGCTATGTCGACGGGGTCGGGTCCGTCATGGTCACCGACACGGGCGACGAGATGTCGGTTTATGCCCTGGACGAGAGCGGAACGGTCAGCGCGATCACGCATACGGATACCGATCTCGGCGACACGCTGTTCATGAGCTTTGACACCCATGTTTCGAACGGCGATCAGATCGTCATCACCGCCGAAGATGCGGCGGGGAACAGCTCCGACACGCTTCTGGTGCTCGATACGACGAACGAACGGCCCGATGGCGCCTATTTCGAAGTGGATCTCGACAATTCCGGCCTCGATCAGTTCGACCTCGGCGCGATTGATCTTCAGTTCGTCAACGGTGGCGAAGTGAGCCTGTCTTCCGCCGATCTCGACCGGCTTCTGGGCGAAGAGGGCACGCTGACCATTCACGGTGGCGAAGACGATCGTGTGGTGTTCGAGGAGAGCGCAACACTCTCCGGCAGCGTGACCGAGGATGGCAACACCTATGACATCTATACGCTGGGCGACGATCAGGTGTTGGTCGATCACGACATCGAAGTCGTTCTGCCCTGAGGCAGGCCGACTACGGGCGGGGGCATCCCGCCCGTATGGCAACGGAGGTGAGGAGCAACAAGGGCATGAGCGTGCGACCACAGTTCGGCATCGCGATCGGTGCGCTTTTGGTCTCCGCCATGGGGCTGGGTGGCTGTGTCGGCGGCACAGGGGCCGGCCTGTCTCCGGTTGCAATGTTCAAGACCGACCGGTTCGACAGCGGATCGGGACAAGCCCCGGTCTCCGACCACGCCCTGTCCGACGCCAATGAAGGCGAGGGCTCCCCGCTGATTTCCGATCTCTTGGCGCGACCGTCGGTCCTGCCCGCAGGTTCCGCTTACGGGCAGGTCGCCTCCGCCGTACTCGCCACCTCTTCGGGGCTGGCGCAGGCGGAGCTTCGGGCCTCGAAAATGCGCGCGGTGGCGCGGGAGAAGAACTGGCTGCCGACCATCGGACCGGACATTTCGCTCAGTTCTCTGGGCAAGCTGGCGGGCGGGTTGCTGGTCGAGGCGACGCTTTATGACAATGGCAAGCGCAAGGCGGAACGCGCCTTTGCCGCCGCCGATGTCGAGGTCTCCGCCGTCGCCCTGTCGCAGGATATGAACGACCGGGTGTATGAAGGGCTGACGCTTTACATCACGATTTCCGAGGCGCGCGAAAAGGCGGATATGGCCGAGCGCGGTCTGGGCCGGATGCGCGAGTTCAACCGGGTGGTGACCGAACGCGTCAAGGGCGGGGCGTCGAGCCTGTCGGACCAGCGCGTGGTCGGGTCTATCATCTCGGAAATGGAACATGAGGCACGCACCCATCGCGAGGCCGAAACCAGCGCGCGCGAGGAGCTTGCGACACTGACCGGCGGTGCGGCGCTTCCGGTGCTGGAGCAGGCCACGGGGATTGCGGCCCCGTCGGGCGCGCTGATCCCTCTCGATGTGTTGCGCGCCGAGGCGGAGGCGAAACGTACCGTTGCCGAGGCACAGGCGGAACGGGCCGCGATGTTGCCGACGCTGAGTGCTTCGACCTTGTTCGGACAATCGGACAGTTCGGGGCTTGGCTATGAAGGCGGCGGGCTTGGGCTGGGCACCGCCGCCGAGATGGAAGCGAGCCGGGCGCGCGAGGCGGCGGCTCAGGCCACGGTCGCGCAGGCGCGGGAAAGTGCCGCCCGCCGTGCCGCACGGGCCGAGAGCCGGTTGACGGCGTTGCGCCGTCAGGAGCGGGACGCCGCCGATCTGGTGCAGCAGACCCGCGCCAATTACCGGATTTTTCAGGATCAGTTCGAAGCCGGTCAGAAATCCGTCATGGATGTGCTGAACGTCTATGAGCAGATGATCCGCGAGGAGCTGAAACATATTGATATCAAATATGAAATTGCTCTGACCGAGTTGGAGATTGCGCGCGACAAGGGCGCCTTGGCCGAGGGGAGGGCGATTTGAGCCGGTCCCCGAAACTTGCCTTTACCCTGAGCACGGCGCGCCCCAAGGTGCCTGAGGATGTGTCGAACCATCCGAAAGCGCCCGCGCCTCTGACGGTGCATCTCGGCGCGCCGAAGGTGGAGGCGCGGCCCGCGCAACCTAAGCTTTCCAGCGATCCGGTCGAGGCGAAGAAACAGGCCGCCAAAGAGGCGCTCCGGCGCAAGGCGGCCGAGGCGACGCGCGCGGCGCAGGAGCGTGAAACGGCACGTGTGCGGGAGATCGAGGCCGAGCGTGAGGGACGTGAGACGGCGAAGGCACAGAGGCTGGAGCGCGCACGCCAGGCTGCGGATGCGACCGCCGGGATCACGGCTGCTGCAAAGCTGCGGGAGCCGGTTCATGAGGCTGCGCCCATGCCTGCGCCGGGCGCGACCCCGGAGATGGCAGTCGTGCCCTCAGCCGTTGCGGAACCGATGCCGGAGCCTGCCATGCTGCCCTTGGCCCAGCCGGTGTTTTCGCGGCGGATCATCCAGCGCGCCGAACTGGTCGTGGCGCTGGCCAGTCATCTCGGGCAACGGGCGATGGTCTCCGACATCATCGAGAGCCTTGCCGATCAGACCGGCGCGGAGATCCCTCCCGAGGCGATGTTGCGCGCCGTGCGGGGCACGGGGCTGACCGCCGAACTGGCGCGTCCGGGCGCTCTGACGGCGAAGCTCTGGCCGGCGCTGGTCTATATGTCTTCGGGGCATGTCGTTCTTGTGCTCAAGCAAAAGGGCGATGTGCTGACCATCCATGACACCACCGCGCCGGATCAGCGCGCGGATGTGTCGCTTGCGGAATTCGCGCCGTTTTTCACCGGGGTGCTGGTCCGGGCCGGGAAAACATTGGAGACGATTTCGGCGCAATATGTGCCGGATTTGTCAAAAAAACACTGGTTCTGGGGTCAGTTTGGTGCGTTCAGACGCCAGATCGGCGAGATCGCTCTGGGCTCCTTGGTGGCCAATATGCTGGCCGTCGCGGTCGCGATGTTTTCGCTACAGGTCTATGACCGGGTGATCCCGCATCAGTCGCAGGCGACGCTTTGGGTGCTGGCTCTGGGTGCGGTCATGGCGATTGCGCTCGAAGCCGTTCTCAAGCTCGCGCGGTCGCGGTTGATGGACGGCGCCGGGCGACAGATCGAGATGCGGGTGCAGTCGATGCTGATGGGGCGGCTGTTGGGCATGCGGTCCGATGCGCGTCCGACGACGCCTTCGGGCCTGTTCTCCGCGATGCGGGAATTCAGTTCGGTGCGGGAATTTTTCACCGCCTCGACCATCGGCTCGGTGGCGGATATTCCGTTCATCTTTCTGTTCTTCGCGCTGGTGGCTTCCATCGCCGGGCCGGTGGTGTTCATCCTGCTTTTGGGCGCGGTGATCATGGTGGTGCCGGGATATGTCATGCAGAAACGCATGATGCGGCTGACGCAGGAGACGCAGGGCGCCTCGGCCAGAGCATCGCGCCTATTGCATGAGGCGGTGTTCGAACTCGATACGATCAAGACCCAGCGCGGCGAAGAGCGGGTGCGGCGGATCTGGGACGAGCTGAACCTGTTGTCGGCGGCGAAATCCTCGGAACAGCGCAAGCTCTCGGGCATGCTGACCTTCTGGTCGCAAGGAGTGCAACAGCTCACTTATGTGTCCGCCGTGGTGGCTGGGACCTACCTTGTGTTTGCGGGCGAATTCACCGTGGGGACGATCATCGCGACGGGGATTTTGACCTCGCGCACTTTGGCGCCTCTGACGCAATTGTCGGGCACGATGGCGCGCTGGACGAATGTTAAAACCGCGCTCGACGGGCTCGACGCGATTGCCACCGCGCCACAGGATGCGGGCGAGGATCGCAATTTCCTGCGCCGTCCGGAGATCCGGGGGGATTATGCGCTGCGCGAGGTGCAATTTCGCTACGATGCGGAAGGCGCGCCAACGCTGGACCTGCCCGCTGTCGATGTGAAACAAGGCCAGAGAATTGCGGTCCTTGGCGCAAATGGGTCCGGGAAAAGTACATTTCTGAAACTTCTGGCCGGGCTTTATGCGCCGTCGCAGGGCCGCATCCTGCTCGATGCCGCCGAGATGAGCCAGATCGACCCGCGCGACATTCGCCGCAATGTTGGCTATCTCGGGCAGGACGTGCGGTTGTTTGCCGGGACGCTGCGCGACAACCTCAATCTTGGGGGGCTGGAGCGCGACGACGACCGGCTCTTGGCGGCGCTGGATTTCGCAGGCCTTGGGGCTTTTGTGAGGTCGCATCACCGGGGGCTCGACCTTGAGATCCGTGATGGCGGCGAGGGGCTTTCGGTCGGGCAGCGCCAGTCCATCGGCTGGGCGCGGTTGTGGTTGCAGAACCCCTCCGTGTGCCTGTTGGACGAGCCGACCGCCGCGCTGGATCAGGGGCTTGAGAGCGCGCTGGTTGCGCGGTTACAGGGCTGGCTGGCCGGGCGCACGGCGATCATCGCGACGCATCGCATGCCCATCGTAGGGCTCACGGATCGCTGCATGGTGTTCCATCAGGGGCGTCTCAAGGTCGATGGACCGCGTGAGCAGGTCATGGCGCATCTGAGCCGGAAGGACGGGTGAGAATGGCGTTCGACGATGTTCTGGCCCGCGACATGGATCGGCCCGGCTGGGTGATCAGGATTTCGGCGCTCGTGGTGCTTTTGTTCCTGATCTGGGCGGCGATTGCGCGGGTGGACGAGATCGTGCGCGCCGACGGGCAGATGATTTCCTCGTCCCGGCCGCAGATCGTGCAAAACCTCGAAGGTGGAATCCTGTCGGAGCTTCTGGTCCATGAGGGGCAGGAGGTCGAACAGGGGCAGGTGCTGGCGCGGTTGCAGGGGACGGAGTTTCGCACCTCCGCCGACGATCTTCAGGAAAAACTGGATGCTTTGGAGGTTCGGCAACTCAGGCTTGAGGCAGAGATGGCGGGGGAGGATGCTTTTGAGGTGTCCGAGGACCTCGCCGCCCGCGCGCCCAATGTTCTGGCCTCCGAGAAGGCGCTTTTGTCGGCGCGGGTGGACGATTATCTGGCGCGCAAGGACGGGGCTATGGCGGTTTTGAAACAGGCCGAGGCGGAGCGTTCGATGATGGAGGACATGCTCAAGAAAAACGTCGTGGCGCTCATCGAGGTGACGCGGGCGCGCAAGGCGCATTCGGACGCGCAGCTCAAATACAACGAGATCGTGACGCAGGCGGAGCTTGAGCGGGCGGAGGATTATTCCGATACGCTCAAGGAACTGGCCTCGGTAAAACAGGCGCTGACTCTGGCGCAGGATCAGTTGGGGCGCACAGTGATCACCGCGCCGATGCGCGGCATCGTCAACAACCTGACGGTGACCACCATCGGTGGCGTGATCCGCCCCGGTGAGGAACTGGTCCAGATCATTCCGGTCGACGAGGAGCTGTTCATAGAAGCGCATGTGCGGCCCGAGGACATCGCCCATGTCGAGCCGGGGCAGGAGGCGACGATCAAGCTATCTGCCTATGATTACACGATTTACGGCTCTCTCAAGGGGACGGTGCAGGTGGTCTCCGCCGACACGTTCAAGGACGAGCGCGACCCGAATGCCCAGCCCTATTACCGGGTGACGGCGACGGTCGATCTCGGCAGTCTCACGGAGCGGCAGCAAAAGATCGAGATCCGGCCCGGCATGCGGGCGCAGGTGGAACTGCACACCGGCTCGAAGACCTTTCTGCAATATCTTCTGAAACCGCTCTACAAATCGCGTGAGGCCTTTCGCGAACCGTGAGAGCCGGGTAGGGTTGCTGGCATGAGCAGTGAACTTCCGATCCGCGATGCCGCCACGGTCATCCTTTTGCGCGAGGGCGCGGAAGGGCCGCGTGTCCTGATGGGGCAACGCGGGCGCAGTGCGGTGTTCATGCCCGGCAAGTTCGTGTTTCCCGGCGGGGCCGTGGACGCGGCGGATTTTGAGGCGCCTCTGCCCGGGGCGCTCGATCCGGTGACGCAGAGACGGCTGTCGGCGGAGAGCACGCCGGGGCTGGACGCGGCGCTGGCCAATGCCGCGCTGCGGGAGTTGCGGGAGGAAACCGGGTTGGTGCTGCCCTCCGTGGCGGAGTTGCAATTCGTCTTTCGCGCCATCACGCCGCCGGGGCGACCGCGGCGGTTCGATGCGCGGTTCTTCCTGGTGAATGCGGCGCATCTCGCGTGTGATGCGGATGATTTTTCCGCCGCAGAGGACGAACTTTCGCATCTGCAATGGGTGACGCTGCACGGTGCGCGGGGCTTTGATTTGCCGTTTGTGACCCGTGTGGTTCTGGCGGAGATCGAAGCGGCCTTCGGGCGGGCGATGCCGCCCGATCATGTGCCGTTCTACGATCACCGGGGCACGATTGGGCAGATCAGGGCGCTGTTTTAGGCGCCGGTCGCCTCGTTCGCGTCCTGCAACAACCGCTTGTGCTTGCGCATCTCGGTGAGCGCGTCGCCAAAGGTGCGAATGCCTTTTTCCTCTGCCATGCGCAGCAGTTTGATGAACACTTCTGCCGTCGCGATCGTGTCGCCCATGGCGGTATGTCGGGCCTCTGGCGGGATTTTCACGCCGAGCCGCGTGGAGATCGCATCGAGCGTGTGCTCTTCCGACTGGCCGAAGACGATGGCGGACAAAAGCACGGTGTCGAGTACCGGGTTGGTGAATTTCGCACCGATCCCGGCCTCGTGACGGCGCAGGAATTCGAGATCGAAGGGCGCATTATGGGCGACCAGAACCGCCCCGCGCGCGAAACTGTGCAATTGCCGCCCGACCACGTCGATCTTTGGCGCATCCTTCACCATCTCGTTGGTGATGTGATGCACGGCGGTGGCCGAGGGCGGGATGGCGCGTCCGGGGTTCACCAGTTGATCGAGGCTTTCGGTCTCGACCACCTTGCCGTTGACCACGCGCAGCGCTGCGATCTGACAAATCTCGTCGCCTTGCGACGGCAGAAGCCCGGTGGTTTCCGTGTCGAAGACGACATAGGCGAGGTCGGACAGTGGGCTGTCCATCAGTTCCTTGGGCGGGGTGCGGCTCAGCAGATCGAAATCGTAGGTGGCGGTGCGGCGACCGTCGCCGAAACTGCGGCGCAGCCGACGCGCTTCGCGGATCGGCAGTTTGAGAACCGCGCGTGAGCCGCGCCCGAATTCGGGCCAGGCTTCGGTGCCGTGAACGCGCAGGATCGCGCGACCGCTCATGTCCGCGAGACCGACGTCGAGCGGTTCCCTGAGCCAGCTTTCCAGCATGTCGACCGAAAGCGCATCGCCGCTCCAGCCCAATGCCAGCATTGCGCCTGCGTCTTCGTCGCGGCTGATCAGAAAGGAAAAGGCGCGCGCCCCTTCGGCGGACAGGCGGCGAACGATGTGTGCGAGCAAAGCGACGATCTGCACGGCATCGAGCGTCAGGGCCATGGGGTCGGTCGTGTCGGCGGCAAGCGCGATGTCCTCTTCGGCGAGTTGGGCGGTGAGCGCATCGCAAAGCTCGCTGGCGCGGACCTGTGCCATCGGCCACCAGTCGGATTTATGCGCTTCGTATTCGGCATCGAGCGCCGCGACCTCATCGGTGAGGCGCTCGATCTCGGAGGTGAGGGCGGTGTCGAGCCGTGGATCGTCCTGCCCGTTCTCTTCCATGCGGGCGGCAAGTGCGGTACGCAGCGCGGTGAGCGAGGGACGAAGCCGGTCGAAGAGACGGGAGAGAAGGCGCTCCCGCTCGGCATGTAGTGCCAGATCGGCGGTGACGTCATCGAGCGTGAGCACATAGGGCGGGGAAATATCGCCTTCGTCGGGGGCATGCATGAGACGCATCCGGGCGGAGAGCACCTCGGCGCCATGCACGGTCGCCACGGTGAGCGGCAGGACATGGCCGTCGCCGCCTTCTCCGGCGCAAAGCCGTGCATAGGCGGAGAGGATCGGACGGGCGCGCAACAGATCGAAGATCGAATGATCGAGACCGGGAGGATGATCGGCGGACAGAAGTTCCGCCGCCGCGCCATTGTAAAAGGCGATCTTGTGCAGCCCGGACAACAGCACGACGCCGTGCGGCATCTCGGCGGACAGGGCGGTGAGTTTTTGCTTCTCCTCGACCAGACGCGTGGTTTCCTGCGCGACGGTTTCGGCGAGTTTGTTGCGGGTGGCGGCGAGATTCGCGGTCACTGCCTGCGCCGCAGGGGCGAGATCGCCGAGGTAGCGCGCGGTTTTGGCGTCGAGCGCCTCCTCGACATCGGCATGCGCGCGGGCCAGAAGCGCGCCTGCGAGGCGCTGGATCGGACGGGCGACATGTTCGTCGAACAGGAACCAGACCCAGGCGACGACGGCCAATGTAGCGAAGCCCGCGATGACACCGGCAAAGACGAAGCCCCCGAGGGCTGCGGGATCGTCCATCCGGGTGAAGCCGAGATAGAGCCCGACCGCCTCGCCGGAGATCGCGACCACGGCGAGGAAGGCGAAGAACAGGAAGACCCGAAGGCGCAGGGACCAGTGCTCAAGTTTCATGGCGGCCTCCTTCGATCAGTCGTGTGACCGTGCCGCGCAAGTCCTCGGTGGCGAAGGGCTTGCTCAGGAAAGCGTCGGCCCCCATGGCGAAGCCCTTGCGTTTCTCCGGCTCGGAACAGCGGGCGGACATCATCAGCACGGGGATCGGGGTGAGGGCAGGGTCGCGGCGCATCTGTTGACAGATCTCGTAGCCCGACCGGCCGGGCAGGGTCACGTCGAGGATCACCAGAGCGGGCGTTTGTGCGCGGATGTTCGGCAGGGCCTGATCGCCATCGGCGACGCGCAGGATGTCATGACCGAGACGCGACAAAAGGACCTCGACCGCGATGGCGATGTTGTCCTCGTCTTCGACAAGCAGGATGCGGGACGGTTCGGCCATGATGAGTTCCTTTACCTCAGCCGGTCGCAGGCGGTGCGCAGGATCGGATCGTTTTGATCCATGCTGATCCAATCCGCGCCGGTCAGTTCGCCATGCGCATCGGTGCGGCGCGACATCAGGCAGTCGAAGGTGACGGGCACGATGGCGCTGTCGCCGCGCCGGGACAGGAGGTACATGTCGGTGCCGACCATGGCGCCGTCGACCGTGGTCTTGGCTTTGTCGAGCGCGATGAACTGCGTGGTCACGGGCGCGGCATAGGTCCAGGGTCGCCAGATCTGTTGCTTTTCGACCGAGGTGGCGACGATCTTGTCGGGGCCCAGAGTGGCCTGTGCGCGGGCGAACCACGAGTAATCCGACCAGATGGTGAAGGCGAGCATGGCGAGACCGGCGGCGGCGGGGACCAGCCATTTCGGCAGGCCGCCACGGGTGAATTTGCGCAGGGCGACCATGAGACCGGCGGCGCCGACACCGGCGGAAATCGTGGCGATGAATTCGAGGAGCATGGGGATTGGTCCCTTCTGTTATGAGCGCGCGGACGCGGAGCCGAGCGAGGATTGCATGGTGCGCACGATGACAAAGGCATCGCGCAGGTGAGAGCGTTCGAAGGCCGGAAGCGCAGAGGGGCTCAGGAAATTGTCGGGCTTTTGACCGTCGCGCACCTGCGCCGCCTGATGTTCGAGACGGGCGGTGGCGATGGTGTCATAGGCGGCCAAAAGGTCTTTGCCGCCGGTTTCCGAAATGATCCCGGCTTCGATGGCGCCGACGATGCGGGCGCGGGTGTTGACGGCGGGGAGCTTGCCCTGAAGCGCATAGACCCGACCGAGATCGACGATGGGCACGACGCCGTTGGCCTTCATGTCGAGCGCATTGCGGTGCTCGCCGGATTTGATCGTGGCGAAACCGCGCAAAAGGCCCAGAGGCGGGGTGTGTTTGAGCGAGTTGGAGATCATATGGGCGACGAAGATGGAGTTCTTCGACGCCGCCTCCAAAGCGGTCTTTTGCAATGGCGCAAACAGGCGCTCGTCGCCACCGATGGGGCGCAGGTCGTACATGACGGAGGCGAGCATCTGGGCTTCGTTGTCCGGGGCGGCGATCCATTTGTTGAAATAACCCTCCCAGACGGAGAGACGTTGGCACCAGCGCTCGGTCATCGCCATCATTTCGCCGGGGCAATAGACATAGCCGCAGGCGTCCAGCCCATCGCAGACGAAGCGCGCGAAGCGGCGGAAATAGTTCATGTCGGCGTCTGTGGCCGCGTTGTCGACGATCAGGCAATTGTCCTGATCGGACACGCCGGTTTGTTCGCGCCGTCCTTGAGACCCGCAGGCGGCCCAGAGATAGGGCACGGGCGGCGGGCCGAATTCCTCTTCGGCCATTTTCAAAAGCCGCCGGGTGACGATGTCGGCGATGTCGGTGACCTTGCGGGTGACGATGTCATGAGCGAGATGCGATCCGACGAGCTGCATCAGGAAGTCGGGCAGGCGGGCGGTGACGGCAGCCATCTCGGCGATGGTTTTGGCGTTGCTCAAGTCGAAGACCATTTGCGTCTGCGACGAGCCGAAGAACCGGGTGATGTCGGTCTGGGTCACCATGCCGACGAATTTGCCGCCCTCGACGATGGGCAGATGGCCGATGTGGTTTTCCAGCATGACGTGGATCACATCGGTGCCAAGCGCGCCGGGATCGAGGGTGATCGGATCGCGGGCCATGATGGTGGAAACGGGAAGGGCGGTGTCGCGGCCCTCGGCCAGAACCTTGTTCGTCATGTCGCGCACGGTGACGAGGCCCAGAAGGCGCTCGCCCTCGGTGACGGCCACGGAGGACACTTTCTCGTCGCGCATCAGCCGGGCGCAATCCGCGATGGGCGTGGTCTCCGAGCAGGTCACGGGCGCATGGGCCATGAGATCGGACACATGTTGCGTCATCAGGCCGGAGGCGGCTTTGGGGCGGGCCTGACCGCGATTGAAATAGCGGGCGAAGGCGGCGTTGGCCGCGACTTCGGTTTTAAACGCCTCGGGCGTCAGAAGCAGGAGCGTGCAGTCGGTGGCGGCGGTGGCCGTTGTGGCGGCCAGCCCGTCGCGCAGCAATCCGCGTTCGCCGAAATGGTTGGATTTTTGCAGGAGCGAAACCTGCCCGCCGTTGATGTCGGTGATCTCGACCGAGCCGTCCTTGATCAGATAGAGCCCTTCGAGCAGATCGCCATGGGCATAGATCGTCTCGCCTTCGAGAAAGCGCTTGCGCGAGAACGACGTGGACAGCTCTTCGAGCTCGGCCTGCGGCAGCACGTCATAGGGGTGGGTGGTCTGGAGAAAGCCGATGATTTTGGCGGTGTCGGACATCGCGGGCTCCAGCGATCGGGGCGGTAAAACGCGGGGCTTTGAAAAAGGGCGCGAAAGCGTGATGCCCCCGCGCCCCGAGTATGGTGTGGGGCGGGCCCGAAGGCCAGCCCGAACCGATCTCAGTGATCGACGGCCGCACCGGCACCACGCGGGATGCGGATGCTTTCGACCAGGTCCTGGATTTCCGCCGGCGGCTCATCCGTGGCGTTGGAGACCACATAAGCGACCGCGAAGTTCACCAGCGCACCGACGGAGCCGAAGGAGGTCGATTTGATCGACAGCAGCAGCGGATCGGCATCGGTGAAGGAGTTGGTGCCCGCGATGAAGAACCAACCTTTGTGCAGGAAGATGTAGACAATCGTCACCACCAGACCGGAGACCATGCCCGCGACCGCACCCTTGTTGTTGATGCGCTTCGAGAAGATGCCCATCATCAGCGCCGGGAAGATCGAGGCTGCGGCCAGACCGAAGGCCAGAGCCACGGTTTGTGCAGCGAAGCCCGGCGGGTTCATCCCGAGGTAGGTCGCCACCGCGATAGCCACGGCCATGGCGATCCGTGCGGCCATCAACTCGCCTTTTTCAGAGATCGACGGGTTGATCTGCGACTTGATGAGGTCGTGCGACACGGCGGACGCGATGGCCATCAAGAGGCCCGCAGCGGTTGAGAGCGCGGCAGCCAGACCACCGGCCGCGACCAGAGCGATCACCCAACCCGGCAGGTTTGCGATCTCCGGGTTCGCCAGCGTGATGATGTCACGGTTCACCGTCAGTTCGTTTTCGGCAGAGGCGTTATACTCGATCAGGCCGTCACCGTTCTTGTCGTCAAAGGCGAGAAGACCGGTGGTTTCCCAGTTGCGCACCCAGTCGACCCGGTTGCCCTGATTGTCGACGCCTGCTTCGATTTCGGCGAGCGAAAGCGCAGCTTCCGAAGTGCCGTTCGGGTAGAAGGTGTCGATCAGGTTGACGCGCGCCATGGCCGCAACCGCCGGAGCCGTGAGGTAGAGAAGCGCGATGAAGACCAGAGCCCAACCAGCAGACGACCGTGCATCGGACACTTTCGGCACGGTGAAGAAGCGCACGATGACGTGCGGCAGACCCGCGGTGCCGATCATCAGGGACACGGTGAACAGGAACATGTTCAGGGTCGTGTCGCTCTGCTTGGTGTATTCGGAGAAGCCGAGATCCTGCAGCAGGCCGTTGAGCGTCGCAAGGATCGGTTCACCGGTGCCGACATGGTCGGAGAACAGGCCGAGCGGCGGGATCGGGTTGCCGGTCAGTTGCAGCGAGATGAAGATCGCCGGGATGGTATAGGCGATGATCAGGACGACGTACTGGGCGACCTGCGTGTAGGTGATGCCCTTCATGCCGCCGATGACCGCGTAGAAGAACACGATGGCCGCGCCGATCAGCAGGCCGGTGGTGTTGTCCACTTCGAGGAAACGGGAGAAGGCCACGCCCACACCGGTCATCTGGCCGATGACGTAGGTGATGGAGGCGGTGATGAGGCAGATGACGGCCACGGTGCGCGCGGCTTGGCTGTAGAACCGGTCGCCGATGAACTCGGGCACGGTGAACTTGCCGAATTTGCGCAGGTAGGGCGCCAGAAGCATCGCCAGAAGCACATAGCCACCGGTCCAGCCCATCAGGTAGGCGGAGGTGTCGTAGCCGCCAAAGGAGATGATCCCCGCCATGGAGATGAAGGAGGCGGCAGACATCCAGTCCGCGCCGGTGGCCATGCCGTTGAGAACCGGGTGAACGCCCCGGCCGGCGGCATAGAATTCAGATGTGGAGCCCGCGCGGGCCCAGATCGCGATCCCGATGTAGAGCGCAAAGGTCGCGCCCACAACGATGAGGTTGAGGGTAAACTGATCCATGGATGTCGCTCCTTACTCGTCGACGCCGTGTTCTTTGTCGAGTTTGTTCATCCGGGCTGCGTAGGCGAAGATGAGCACGAGGAAGACAAGGATCGAGCCTTGCTGGGCGAACCAGAAGCCGAGATCCGTGCCGCCGATTTTGATGCCCGCAAGCATCGGGCGCAGCAGAATGCCGAAGCCGAAAGAGCAGATGAACCAAATCACCAGTGAGATGCCGATGATCCGCTTGTTTGCCGACCAATAGGCGTTGTTGTCTGAATTGTCCGCCATGAGCGGTCCTCCCTTTTGTCCCCGACCCGCGATCCCGATGGGGGCGGGTCTTCCAAAGTGACGGCCCCGCCTCCTCGCGGAAACCGTTCTTTTTCTCCTTGATGGCCCTCTGGGCCTTGGGTGCACCGCCCCTCATTTCGTGGGGGCGATACATTAGCCTACCATATCTGCGAAAAAATCACGCAGATTTTTGGTAAAGCGAATTCTGAATGAGCTCGTCGACGACCTGAGGTTCAGCGAGGGTTGAGATGTCGCCGAGGGAGCCTGTGTCGTTCTCGGCGATTTTGCGCAGGATGCGGCGCATGATTTTGCCGGAGCGGGTCTTGGGCAGGCCCGGCGCCCATTGGATGAAGTCCGGTTTGGCGATCGGGCCGATTTCCGTGCGGACCCATTTCTCCAGTTCCGCACGCAGCGCGTCGGAGGGTTCGACGTCGTTCATCAGCGTCACATAGGCGTAGATGCCCTGGCCCTTGAGCTCGTGCGGCATGCCGACGACCGCCGCTTCGGCGACCTTGGCGTGGGCGACGAGGGCGCTTTCGACCTCGGCGGTGCCCATGCGGTGGCCCGACACGTTGATCACGTCGTCGACGCGGCCGGTGATCCAGTAATAGCCATCGGCATCGCGGCGGCAGCCGTCGCCGGAGAAGTAATAGCCTTTGTATTGCTGGAAATAGGTCTCTTGGAAGCGTTCGTGATCGCCCCAGACGGTGCGCATCTGGCCGGGCCAGGAGTCCTTGAGGCAGAGGACGCCTTCGGCCTCCGTCTCGGTCATTTCCTCGCCGGTGGTGGCATCCAGAATGACCGGTTGCACGCCGAAGAAGGGCAGGGTGGCGGAGCCCGGTTTGGTCGGGATCGCGCCCGGCAGCGGGGTCAGAAGATGCCCGCCGGTTTCGGTCTGCCACCAGGTGTCGACGATCGGGCAGTTCCCCTTGCCGACGACCTCGTTGTACCAGTTCCAGGCCTCCGGGTTGATCGGCTCACCGACGGAGCCCAGCACTTTGAGCGAGGAGAGGTCGTATTTCTCGACCCATTCGTTGCCCTGGCCCATGAGGGAGCGCAGCGCTGTGGGGGCGGTGTAGAATTGGTTGACCTTGTGCTTTTCGCAAACGGCCCAGAACCGGCCGGCGTCGGGGTAGGTCGGCACGCCTTCGAACATCACGGTGGTGGCGCCGTTGGCGAGCGGGCCGTAGACGATGTAGCTGTGGCCGGTGACCCAGCCGACATCGGCGGTGCACCAGAAGACGTCGCCGTCGTGGTAGTCGAAGACGTATTTATGGGTGAGTGCTGCATAGGCCAGATAGCCGCCTGAGCTGTGGACGACGCCTTTGGGTTTGCCGGTGGAGCCCGAGGTGTAGAGGATGAAGAGCGGGTCTTCGGCATTCATCGGGCGCGGCGGGCAATCGGGGCTGGCGTGTTCCATCAGGTATTTGACGTCGACATCGCGGCCCTGCACCCAGGAGATCTGATCGCCGGTGTGCTTGACGACGAGGCAGCGGACCTTGTCGGAACAGTGCAGCAGGGCGGCGTCGGTGTTGGCCTTCAAAGGCGTGCGACGGCCGCCGCGGGGTGCTGTGTCGGAGGTGATGACGAGTTTTGCGCCGCAATCGTTGATGCGGTTGGCGAGCGCGTCCGGGGAAAATCCTGCGAAAACAATGGAGTGGATCGCGCCGATGCGGGCACAGGCGAGCATGGCATAGGCGGCCTCGGGGATCATCGGCAGGTAGATCACAACCCGATCGCCGCGCATGACGCCTTGGCTCAGGAGCACGTTGGCCATGCGGTTCACCTTGTCGGAGAGCTCCTTGTAGGTGATGTGGCGGGCGGGTTCGTTGGGATCGTCGGGCTCGAAAATGATCGCGGTCTGCAAGGATTTGCGCGCAAGATGGCGGTCGATGCAGTTGGCAGAGACGTTCAGAACGCCGTCGGCGTACCATTTGATGTCGACGCGACCGAAATCGAAACAGGTCTTCTTCACCTGGGTGTAGGGTTCCATCCAGTCGAGGATCTTGCCCTGCTCGGCCCAGAAGGACACCGGATCCTCCACCGAGCGGCGGTACAGATCCTCGTA
>NZ_LRUC01000007.1 GCF_001550095.1 Celeribacter ethanolicus
TACCCGTGTCAAAGACCGGTTCGATCTGCACCCCGAGCGTTTGATCGCAGACACAGCTTATGGATCAGGCCCAATGCTGGGTTGGCTGGTTGAGCGTGAGATTGCGCCGCATATTCCCGTCATCGACAAGGCGGGGCGCAGCGACGGCACTTGGTCACGCGCGGAGTTCGAATGGGACGCGGAGAATGATCAGTATATCTGCCCCGAAGGTCACGAACTGAAGCAGTTCCGGCGAAACTACTCCGACCCGAACCGAGGTCCGACCGGCAAAGGCACAGCCCGCTATCGAGCTTTGAAGGAGGTTTGCCAAACCTGTCCATCGAAACCAACTTGCTGCCCGAATGCAGAAGCCCGCAAAATCACCCGCGAAGAACACGAAGACGCCCGCCAAGTTGCCCGTGATATCGCCAAAACCCACCAATACGATATCTCGATGAAGCTCCGAAAGAAGGTCGAGATGCTCTTCGCGCATCTCAAACGAATTCTTGGCCTGAACCGGCTCAGGTTACGTGGACCCTGCGGCGCAAATGACGAATTCCTCCTCGCCGCAACCGCCCAAAACCTCCGTAAACTGGCCAAGATCTTTCCTGCGCCGCAGCAACCGCGAAAAGCCTGAAAAGAAAGGCGCTCACGCCCATTCGGGAACCGCAAATTCTGCGCTCGCAAACATCAGTTTTTCAACAGAATCGGCGGAAAGTTGCCGTTCGCTGCGTAATGCTTGAATGTCGGTTTTGCGAAATGTTGAGCCGATTTCGTGGTGCGTGAATACCTTTTCGCAAGGTGATTCATGCCTAAGCCGCCTATAATAAAGTTGATCGATAGCATACCTCAGGATCCAGATGACGGAAGGTTCAGAAATCGCTGATGTGGTAATCCGATCTCTTTTGCAGGGGATTGATCGTAGCATTCACACGATCATTATTATTTTTAAGCAGGTACGATGCCGTTGTTTCTTATATTGGAGCGATCGTTGTTGTAAGTCCGTAGCTATTCCGTTGCGATCTTGCTGAACCTAGTCGATGCTCACCAAAGAATGGAGGGCCAGCCTTCCGAGTCAGACAAAGGCGTCCTAAATCCGATCCACCAGACGCCGAAGCTGCACGCCTTACGCAAGTTTTTTACTATGATGTTTATAGTTGGCTTCTTGCGCCGATAGCGACCGCGATGCATAGTCCCCGCCATGTTTTAGGTATTGTTATGTAAGGCCGACGTGAGCGAAGATTTTTGGCTGGATATTGAGAGTGTTGCTGTGCAACGGGCAGACCGTCCTCTGGTCCTTCAGATCGAGGATATTTCGAAGGTCGAGCCGTTGGATAAGCAATTTGGGGTCGATCCGAAGCGTTCCGTCCCGGATGTTTTGCGCCCGGCTGTCTTTGGTGGACAGGATGGCGCCTCGCAGTGCTTTGCCATTCTGGATGCGGGAAAGGTCGAGAACTTGCCAGAGATGCTGGCGACGTCCGGTCTTGAGTATCGCTGCTTGTTCAAAGGGGAAACGGCAGAGGAACTAAGCGAGGTTGCGCCTTGGCTGGTGCGGCTGGAGGACGGCAATAAGTTCACGATGGGTCTGTTCACCCGGTCATGCGACACTGGCATATTGCGAATGGCACGATTTACCTCAGCACCCGCATCAACCGAAACATTGATGTAAACAACTTCTTCCTTGGCGATGACGAGGATCACATCAACCGGATGCCGACCAATGCCGAGGGCGCGGATTGGCTGAACGCGGTGATGGGCGACTGGATGGCGCGATCCGGCATTCCGGGGGCGAGCGCAGACGAAGAATTTTCCGACAACTGGAGTGCCCGCATAGCTTGGGGCGGGATGAATATCGTCTTTGGCGCGGCGGAATTTATCGGCGGCGTGGCGCTGACGGCGGGAACGCTGGGGTGGGGAACGGTTGCGGGTGGCGCTTTGTCCCTCGCAGGCTTTGAGGCAATCACTCAGGGCATCGACATGTGGCACACGCCGAATGAAGCCGCCCACAGCACCGGCTGGCTGGGCGATGCCACCTATGCCATGATGAACACGTTCGGTGTGCTTGATCAAAATGATCAGGCCTCGTTCAATCGCTACTGGTCCTTTGCGATGCTGGGGCTGAGCTTGGGCGGCGCGGGCGTTCTGGGTTA
Source organism: Celeribacter ethanolicus (assembly GCF_001550095.1). GTDB lineage: Bacteria > Pseudomonadota > Alphaproteobacteria > Rhodobacterales > Rhodobacteraceae > Celeribacter > Celeribacter ethanolicus. The sequence goes on from NZ_LRUC01000007.1 coordinate 2,130, forward strand.
TGCAGGCAAAGCCGTGCAGGCTGGGCGTGTGGGGCAAGCCGCGCGGCAGCTCGATTTCATTGCCGAGGTGTCCAAACGCACTTTGGCGTCGGCCCGCACCGCCATCGTCGGCATCAAGGGCGCGCGTTTCGGCGAATTAATTTTACATTATGCTTCGCTCCCTTCTGGGAGGATTGCAGTGAATATCAAAGGCGTAGGTCGCCTCGTCGTTCCACATTGGGAAAGCTTACCCCGCCTGCGTCTCAGGATGAATACTGCGAAGCAGAGCGTACTTACGGCCAACATGCGCCGAGCGCATGCAGGATACGCAAGCGCTCGACGTGTGGCTGGAGACCTGGACGCTGAAAAGTTACTGGAGGAAGCGGCCTCTCATTTGGGGATTGCGGACTATAGGCTCTACGTCGACGTAGTGAGATATGAGCCAACAGGATCCAGTTACTTTACGATAGAGAATGGGCAACGCATCTTGGCTTTGTCGGGTGAGCAAGTTAATGTGCTCGGACAAGCAGGGAAATTGATAACAGCTGGTCATGAGCTTCAGCACGCAAAGATATTCAATCTCCTCCGTAGATTGAGTAATCTGTCCGATGACGCATTCACCAATCTGCACTTTAGCCATCCTCAACTTTCAGTCGCCTATGTACGAGAGGAGTTCATCGTCGAAGGCGCGGCTCAGCGCAGAGTTTTGCGATCTTTGGACGCACAGGGGATCAAAATCTCGCCGAGCGATCTAAGGGAGACGAAAGAGTATTTCGCGGCACACAAATCCGCATTCGATTACTATAAAAGTACCGGAAACTGGCCACCCAAAGGTCAGAACTTTTACATTGATTACTATCGTGATGCAGGGGGGGGATGATGCGCGGAACACCTGAGCAGTTAAATAAGACACTTCAATCCATGAAACTGACTGAGCCACAAAAATGGATGGTCCAGCTTTGCGGCTATCAGATCAACCCTCGATGGCTTGTGACACCACTCCCAGAGGAGACCAAAGCCATACAGCAACAAAAGGCGCGGGCCTCTCTTGTTGCTCTTCTGGGCAAGGATTTTGGGAGTAATCTCTTGGATTGGCACCAAGCATTAAAAGGAAGTCAAGCCTATGGAGAGCGATATTGGCACGAGCGGTTTGACCGAATTATCGAAAGCATTGCTACTTCCAATTGACGATTGAATGTTAAAGGTCCCCTTGATCCGCTCCCAAATTCATGGGCACGACCTAGGTGATAATAATGCTTAGCAATTAACCAAGCTCGGCCGTGGCGTTTGTCAAAGGAGTTGTCCGCCAGCTTTATGCGTAATCTCTGATTTCAACTTTGCGGATTTTGGTTTCTGGATTGGCCAGCCAGAACCGGTCATTAGCTGCACCTAAAACGATTGACAGCATTGGGCCGAAAGCGCCCAAAGTAACACATGCAACTAACGGCCCTTTGCCGCCATTCCCCAATTGTCGCTATGACGCAGCGCAGCCCGCCAAACCTGCCATTCGTCGTACCTAGAAGCCTCAGGCATTATGCGACATAATTGAACTGTTGGGCTTAGAGTGGGGGATCACCTCTCGGGTGAAGGAGCACTGCGCGGACTGTCGGCGATGGCTTTTGCTCTTGCGAAAATGCCTATGTGAATCGGACTGTTCTCGTGATTCCCAGAATCTCACACGGGTGCTTGAGTAATCTATCTGCACACCCAAATTGAGAAAGTGGATTGCGGGGATAAGAACATGATAACGGAAACGCATATTCGGTAATGGGCAGATCGCATTGAAGCGCGTTCCCTGCTGCCTGTACTTGTTCGTCGCCTGATCCGTGAAACCACTCGGGGTCTGAAGTCGCTTCGCTTTCCCGGCAATGATGCAATCGCCCTCCACGGCGTTGATGGTGAGGCAGTGAGTGAGATCTCAACCCCGTGGGTGCCGGCTGGAAAGTCGCTATGGGAAATGGGCTGCGATCAATCTCCCTCCACAAAGGCTAACGCCGATTTATGATAAGAGGGTCAAAGAATTCGATGCCGAAATCCGGAAGGATACAGCATTTGTCTTTGTGACTCCAAGACGTTGGGCTAGTAAAGAGGAATGGCTGACTGAGCGCCGCGCAAGCAGGGACTGGGCAGAGGTCCATGCTTGGGACGCGGTGGATATCGAAACATGGCTGGAAGAGGCTCCCGGGATGCAGGCATCTCGCAAGATTGCCTTCGCACAGAATTGCTCTGGGCACTTGAAGCGCTTGCGTGGTCTCCAAACCGCGACGTCTTTATGCTCCCGTATTTCGGGCAGGAATGGATTGTCGCGGATGCGCGCGCTGTGCCGTGATTTTTCGATAAACGGCGTGTCACTTGGCAACGGCGTGGAGGAGGCTGGCTGCGAGAGCGATCCCATGCCCGCCGTCGGTATCGGTTCTATCGTTGGGGATAACGGCTCCGGCCTGCGCAATGCTTCTGTGAAAGCGGCTACCGTAGGCGTACTCGGGCAGAGCGTTGACGCCCGCAGCTATCATGGCATCGACAAACCGTTTCTAGAACGGATGTTCGGGTCTCTGGAAAGCATCCTGATCAACCTCATTCACGGCTATACTGGCCGAAAGGCAGGGGCTTTGCCCGGCTATGATCCGATCAAGAACGGTGTGCTGGATTGTCAGGAGCTCTATGGCCTGATCACGCGCTATCTGGTCGATCAATATCCCTATCAGCGACATTACGGTACAACGATGCTTGGGCAACGCCCGATCAAGCAGCTGCAGCTGACGAACCAATTCTATGGTGCCTTTGCAGAAATCTGCCCGCATGATCGCCGCATTCACCTCGGCTGGAAGAGCAAAGCGACTATCAGTGACGAGGGCGTCAAAGCTTTCGGGCTGCCCTATAACTCTCCCGAACTGCAGGCTGTCCGCGATCACGTCCACGGCAAAGTCTCCGTTTTCTCGGACCCCGATTGCACCAACCATGTCACCATCCTGATCGAGGGCCACCCTGATCCCATTTTGGGCTATCTCACATGGACCGCCATGTCCGATATGACGATCCCCGAATTCCTCGCGATCGCGGAGGCAACGCGGGCAGAAGACCCCGAAGAGACGGAGGAGTTCGAGGCGCGGCTTGCACGGGTACGGCGCGCGCGGTTCGATCAGCTTCATTTCATCGCGGTCGAGCATAAGCTTGCCCGCAGCTATATGACTATCGCAGAGGCCCAGAAGAAGGCTGAAATCGTCACGGCAGGCCAACATTCCCGTCCTTACAGCGCCCTGCCTGGCACCATGGATCCGAGCAGTATCGCGGATGAACACGCGACCGCCGGCGTTCGGAAGGTCGGCGCAGGGTTCAAGCCACCTCTGGACGGTTCGGTTGCCCCGAATGAGGTGCCAAACACCACAAAAGCCCTGCCGAAGCCAAATACGAAGGGGAAACTGTCATGAGTTTCATCAACCTATCGGCGGCTGACAACATTTCGACACTCAAGGCCGCGCATTACAGCTTCCCGAGGGCGGATCGATTGAGGGAGGACATGGTCTGGATGGTCACGGATTACTACGCCAAAGCCTCCCTGCGTCGCCCCTTTGAGGCGCGTGGTTTGCTGGTCACGGGCCCGTCCCGCACGGGCAAGTCGACCGAAATCCGGCGCCAGATCGACGCCTTGAACGATGGCTCCACGATCATGCCGGATGGCCGACCCGCGCGCTTTGTATCGGTTGTCTTGAAAGGCCTGCTCTCGTGGAAGGATCTCGGGATCCACACTTTGGATCAGGGGCTGAATTACCCCGCCATCGGACGACTTACACAGCGGGAAGTCTGGGAGCGCGTCGTCATCCAGGCCCGAGAACAGGGTGTGATCGGCATCCATTACGACGAATGTCAGCATATCTTTCCCCGCGTGACTGGAGAGGCGCGGGCGATGATACTCGACAGCTTCAAATCCCTTTTGAAGCAACCGGAATGGCCGCTCATGCTGATCCTGTCCGGGGTCGACAGCCTCGTTCAGCATATAACCAGTGAGGAACAGTTGGCCTATCTGATGCGGCCTATTTCTTTTCCCGAGGTAGCGCTACATCGGCCCGCTGATCTGGCGGAAATGGTCAGCCTTTGTCATGCCTATGCGGATAAGGCCGGGCTAACGTTTGACGTTCTCAATACGCGGGACTTCTACGAGCGGCTTGCCTGCGCCTGTGCCAATCGGTGGGGTCTCGTCATCGAGCTACTGATCGACGCATTTGTCATCGCGCTGGATCAGAAGGCAAGCGAACCAGCTCCACAGCATTTCTGTCTCGCCTTCACGCGGAGAACGGGCCTGCGGGATGGCTATTCACCCTTCTCGATCGATAGCTATGAGGCGCTATTCTCTCCGCAGAAGATCTTCGAGATATGGGAGAAGCGACGGGCTGCGATCAGCGCCTGACCAACCCCCATTACCAACTGATCGGGCTCGTGCTTTGCGCGGGCCTTTTTTCGTTTCACCGGCGGCGAGGGCGCCAGAGGCGGCGTTTGCAATTGCTCCAAATTAGTATGGAATTGCTCCAAACGCGAAAGATGGTGAAAATTATGATGATATCTCAATTGGTTGCGGATGATTCGTTTTGAGGCCCGTCGAAATTTGCGCTCTTATGGTCCAATGACATCTTTCCTAGTCACCCACGAATTTAGCATCAGTTTCAGCACCTTCCGCAAGTCGGCAGGGTGACGTTTGCGCTTTCGATTTTTCAGGCTTCCCGCTAGGCTATGCTCAGGATTGGCAAAAAGAGCCGATCCCGGGGCGTAGTAACCCCTCCAAGAGCGGCCGGTGTCGGCCGGAATGACACCTCCTCGAACCCTATGGTCGGGGAGGCACTGGCGTATGTCCAGGGCTCCGGCCTAAAGGCCAGCGCGGTCGTCTCTTGGCGGCTTACTAACTCCCCGGCTGCCAGAGGAAACTCTGGTGGCCGATTTCGTTAGTAGAGGAGCCATTATGAACCCCAAAAGCCATAAGACTGAGCCATCACCAGACGCGAAGCCGTCGATCTTGCGCCGTTATGTTCGCTTCCAAGTCGTTCTGATTGAACTTGCCCTTCTGGGCTACGCCCTGCACCTCCTGCAAAAGGCGAACGCCAGCGCCCAGACGCTCGTCGCGACGGCGCTGTTTTTAATCGCGATGTTCACGCTGATCACGGGCAAGGGCTTCCCGCATTTTCGGAGGCGGGGCAAAGCCCTGCTGTTCGTGTTGTTGTCCGGTTTTTTCGTGATGTCTGGCGCTGTCGTTTTCGACCAGGAGCTTGAGGCCCATCTTGCGGAACTGCGTGAAACTGACCCGGCGACCTACCTGACAGAGCTGCGTGCAATCGACGCGGAGCGCTGGCTTGCAGCGCTGAAAGAGATTGACCCGGACGCCTATGCGCAGGAGGTGGAGCACCGTGCCGCAGAAGCTGAGGCTCAGCGCTTTGATGCCTGTTCCAAGGCGAGCGTCAGCTTAGCCTATGTCATGATACAGTCGGACGTCAAAAATCAGCTGCGCGCACCATCGACGGCAAAATTTCCGGGTCGGTATGAGACCGGGACAGGATACTTGGGCAACTGCATTTTTCAGGTCGTGGGCTCATTCGATGCACAGAACGGCTTCGGCGCGATGATCCGGGGCGATTTCCACGGAACAATAGAGTACTACCCCGAAACCCAAAGCTGGCGCACACAGGCGCTTGAGGTGCAGGGGTAGCGGATATTCTCGGGCACGCCCGGTACAGGTCCCCCTTCGTCCGTCATGGCGGGCCAGCCGTTACGCTTCATCTCAAGCAGCTCGAGCGCCCTCTGAATCTGACGTTTGTCGAAGATGGGGAGGAGTTGGACTTTGGTGATCGACGGAATTTGACTATTGTCCGTGCCTATCCCAAGGGGCGTTTAGACGTCAGGGAGGCGTTGCTGCTGTCGCACGTGCCCTCAGAAACCTTTCGCGCTGAACTTGAGAGCATGGGGCTGTCGCGCGATGACGCGGATAACCTCTCTATCAAGGTCGGCCATTCTGTTCCCGTATTGCGGCGTCAGCTCTCAGGCGATCCTGAAGTTCGGCGGCCAAGTTGGGTCAGAGATCGTGCAGCAGCAAAAAGTGTTCTCCCGTTTGCATTGGTAGGCTCTTGGGGCGAGCGCGAGAACCTGGATGATAGCACAATTCTACAGCTATTAGGTGATTTTCGGGATGGTGAAGTAGAAACAGTTCGAGACGAACTGCTCGCTCTGAACGACGCACCAATTGCGCGCTATGGGTATGTGAATGTCGTTGTATCACAAATCGACGCGCTTTTTGCCGTAAGGCATTACATAAGTAGAGACGATTTGGACCGCTTCTTTCAACTCTTGCCGGAATTGCTAGGCGATAGAGACCCCGCCTTAGACCTACCTCAAGATCAGTGGTACATGGCCAATGTTTTGGGGCACGCGCGAAGTTTTTCGGGAGCCCTGCTTTCCGGTCTCGGCGACGCGTTGTGCATTCTATCCGTTCATGGTGCAGAAATCTGCGGTGACAGGTTGGAAGTTGATCTTGCATACCGTGCTGGGGAAGTCGTTCGGTCCCTAATGCAAGGTGCAGATGAAGAACGTTGGCTTTCCATCCGGGGGCATTTGCGTGCATTGGCGGAGGCATCGCCATCTGCGTTCCTAGATTGCCTCGAAGCTGAGCTTAGAGAGCCGGAACCGGCCATACGCGCCATTAACCAGCCTCCAACACCATCTGATCGGGCTCGCGCTTTGCGCGGGCCTTTTTCCGTTTCACCGGCGGCGAGGGCGCTCGAGGCGGCGTTTGCAATTGCTCCAAATTGGTGTGGAATTGCTCCAAACGCGAAAGATGTTGGAAATTACGATGCTATCTCAATTGGTTGCGGATGATTCGTTTTACGAGCCGTTGAGATCGGTATTCTTATGGTCCAATGACACAAATTTCCTGACGCAGACAGGGCGTGGCGCGCCATTTCTCCAGATCTCGGAAGCTTAAAAAGAATCCCCTTAATTTTAGGGGTTAAGCCCGTGTTCATCCCTCTCTGTTACTCCTCAGGCCGGGTGAATATGAGGTGGTGGTATGAGCGGAAAGGGTAACGCTCCGATTATCATCAAGAAGAAGAAGGTTATTCAGGGCGGCGGTCACCACGGCGGTGCCTGGAAAGTCGCCATAGCATAATTTCCTTTGATCTTGGGACGCGTTTTGCGCCACACGAGTTTCGAGATCCGCCCCCACGGGCGGTTTCAGGATCGTCATTCTGACTGATTACGGATGACCGCTTCCGGTCGACCGTGCCACCCCCTCGGGATGCACTCTGATCTTTGGAGCTTAAAGGCTAAAAGTTTCCTAAGCTGGCTCCGATTGATGCTTTTAATTTGAGGCAAAAATTGGACAAAGCCTCAGGCTTTTCTCTTCATGGTTAACGACTTGCGTTCGATCTCGGTCGCTTTCCCCGCCGGGCCGTAGGCTGTGAACCCCCGTGACTGATGGCGCAGGGACAGGATGCGTTCGCGCGCCGTGCGCAGGCCTTTGGCGGAGGCCATAAGGAGGCGCTTGTTGTGCTCGCTGCGCTTTTTCAGATCCTGGAGCACCACGACGGGCGTTTTCGATTTCGCGACGAGGGACAGAAGCGATTCCTTCGATTTCGAAAGCGTCTCAAGGGTGGCGAAGTCACCTTTAAGAATCGCGGCCTTTTCCTTGTCGAGCAGATCGGCAAGCGCGCTTGCCGGGCGGAATGCATCAAGAAATGCCATCGGATGTGTCCTTCAATGCGGTGAAAATCTGTTCGGCGAGACCGATTCCCCCGGCCTCGACCATTTTTTCTGCCTGTGCCTGAACCAGAAAGGACGAGAATTGATCCTCCCCCGATCCTCCTCCGAAGGCGTCCGGTGTCTTCCCGAAGCCTGCGCTCTTGAGCATTTCCGCCAGAAACGTCGCCTCAAGCTGTTGCGACACGTCACGCAGCTTTTCCTCCTGCGACGCCTGCGGAAGGGGTGGGTGGGCTGAGGATGGGACAGCGGAGACGGCCATGAGGGATCACTCCAATTCGAAGCATTTTTCGACTCGTAACCGCAATCTGGTAAAGAACCGGTAACTCTCTGCGCAGATAGTGGCATCACGGCGAAAGAAATCCCGGATGCAAGAAATGCAGTTTCAGACCTTTGACTTTGTTAAAGCCGCGGCCAGCCCAGAGGCCGGGCGATCCGAAAAAGCCAATGCTTTCGGAAAAACCAGTACCTTCGGAAAGGTCTCAGGTGAGACGTCACCGGATACCGGTGACAAAGGCATGGCTTTGGACAAGCTGCCTTCGAAGACGACTGCACGCAACGCAACGCAAGGCGATACATTCGCGAGCTATCTTCGTGGACAATCGGGACCGACCCGGGGTCTGCCGGGCGATGGGGTTCCGGCCAAAGACCTGAAAGTCCTGGATGTGGGCAAGGCTGAAACCGAAGGGGGCTCCGCACCTCACATATCCGTTTCGGAAGATGCCTCCGTTTCGGGCGATGCCGCCGATCAGGGGAATGCCGTCATGCACCCAGGTGAAGGCGCACTGGACACAGCGTCCGTTGTGGCGCCCGGTGTCGGAGCCTCACGGAACGGATTTGCCACTCAGACGGCCATTCAGCAGATTCTCGTCGCAAATGGCGATCCTGAAGCAAAGGCGCTACTCACCGGTGATGGCACAGCCGATATGTCTTCGACCGATGCCGATGCATCCCAAGGGGAGACACCCGAAGACGTCTCACCTGAGACCTTTCAAATTCCGCCGGAAGTACTCTTGAACATGGGCGTTCCTTCCGAAGCCACGCCGCTCAAGGGACAGGCGAAAGAGGATGCAGGGCACACGACAGAGCTTTCCATTGAGGCGGATGATGTGCCCGGCGGAGTGAGCCTTGGCCATTCCGAGACGAACACGGATCAAAAGATCCTCTCCCCCGACGAACGCCTGACAGCGATGACGCGTGAGCTGGGGGCGGGGGATCGGAGCGGCTTTTCCGATGCTGTGAGGGAAGCCGAAAATTCATTGACCGCCGAACAATCTGCGACGGATGCGAAGGAGATTGTAAAGGATAATCTGAAGGACGATCAAAGGGTTGTCCTGTTGCAGGAGCAAGTCACGACCATGATGGGCGTGGCGACGCACATGCATGCATCTCAGTTGCAGGAGGCAGAAGATGACACCGCATCGGTGGCGCGTCTCGATCTTCCATCGAAGATGCAAGACGTCGGTGTCTCACGCCTCTTTTCTGTCGCTCCGAACGGGAGGTCGAACGGCGCGGATGCGACATCGCCGCTGGCTGAGGCGGTCGATCTGACATCGCGGAAAGCCAAGGTTGACATGTCACAGCCTGATGCGCAGGCCTCCACCACTTCCGTAAAATCCTCCGTAAATTCTTTGGACGCTACTGCCCTGTCGCTTGGTCAGTTCCCGGCGGTGTCCGATGGTCTGCCCGCTGAAACGCGGCCTGCTGGGCGGGCGAATCCCCTTGCTCCGGGAGGGCATAGCGACCTGAGCCCACAGCAACAGGCCTCGGGCCTCCTTGCGAATACGACCGTCACCTCTGTTTCCAGCGAAAGGAAACAGGCTCCGCAAACGCCAGCCACAGAGATGTCGGGCGCGGCCTCTCTGGGGGACAGGGAAGACATTATCGCACCGAAGGTGCATCGTGAAACGACCGACGCGTTGGCGACTTCCACCGCCCGGCCGCAGCAAAGCTCCGCAGCGCCGGGAATCTCCTTGATCTCCGCAGAGGCCCTGATGTCTTCCGGCCCGGATCGTGATCAAGGGCTTTCGATCGAGGAACTGGGTCCGATGTCCCATATGTCCTCGGAAGCGGACGCCATGCGGGAGCAGAGTTCCGCGACAAGTGCCATGAACCGGGTCGAATTTCCGACTCGTCTGGCGTCGCAGATTGCCGATGTCGCCCGGCAATTGCCGGATCGTCCGGTCGAAATCACGTTGTCTCCGCAGGAACTCGGCAAGGTGAGGCTGTCTTTTCATCTCTCCGAGAACGGCGCGATGCAGTTGGTGATTGCCGCCGAACGGGCCGACACGCTCGATCTGATGCGGCGCAATGTCGAAAGCCTGATCACCGAATTCCGCGATCTCGGCTATGCCGACAGCGGGTTCACCTTTCAGAATTTCGATCAGGGGGCACAACAAGGCGGTTCTGATGTTTTTGCTCCTCCGGCCGGTTCTTCCACCACATCCGACATGACCGATCCCATGCCGTCCGCTCCCCCCGTGCGCCTGTCGCTTGGGAATGAGTCAGGCATGGATCTCAGGCTTTGACAGGAGCGCAAGATGGTAAACACGATCACCGCCGCGACGACGGGCACGACCGGAGCAAGCAGTTCGAGTTCCAGCAGCGAGGCCGGGTCTGCGCTGAGTTCGGATTTCGACACGTTTCTCAAGATGCTTACGGTCCAGATGCAGAATCAGGATCCGCTCAACCCGATCGAATCGAGCGATTACGCGGTGCAGCTCGCCACCTTCTCGCAGGTCGAGCAATCCGTCATCACAAACGATCTGCTGGAAGGTCTTTCGGCGCAGCTCGGTCTCATGGGCTTTTCGGAATTGTCCGGCTGGGTCGGCATGGACGCCCGGAGTGAGGCCGCGGCCTATTTCGATGGCGCTTCGCCGGTCACGCTGACGGGCGAATTTGCGACCGCGGCGGATACCGGCGTCTTGATCGTGCGCGATGCCGATGGGGCGGTGGTCCAAAAGCTCACCATGGTCCCGACAGACCATGCCTTCGAGTGGTCCGGGCACGATGGAAATGGCGACGCATTCGAGGCCGGACTCTACTCTTTCGAGATCGAGAATTACCACAACGGCGATTATCTCTCCACCACAATGGTCGAGGGGTATTCCCGCATCGTGGAGGCCCGCTCCGACGATGGCGATGTCGTTCTGGTTCTGGCCGGTGGCAATGAAATCGGTTCCGACGATGTAACCGCCTTGCGCGATCCGTCGTGATCCGCTTGAGAGCGTGACGCTCCCTCGCTAGACTCGAACGGTCCACAACCCCGGAGCGCCCGTAATGTCCTGTGCCGCAGATCTTCCCCCGAAGGGGCTTCGGGATCTCGTGGCGCAACGCGTCACTGCGCCGGTGTGCTGGCTGCGCTTGCCCGGAGGTCGGACAAACCGCAGTTGGCGGGTACGTGGGGCCACCTGTGACTGGGTGGTCAAACTGTTCGACGCCAGCCGCTCCAACCGCCTGTTCCCGAACGATCCGCAGGCGGAACGTCAGGCGTTGATCGCTTTGGCGGGGCAGGGGCTTGGGCCGGACTTCGTGGCGGAGTTCGAGTTGCAGGGGGAAGTCGGTCTGATCTACGACTATGTCGAGGGTGCGCTTTCCGGCAATACGGATCATCGCACGATCCGCGCGTTGGGCCGTTTGCATCAACTGACGCCTCCCCTGGAGCTGCGCCAGATCGACGTGTGTCCCGTGGCGCTTCTTGAGCAAGGCCGTTCTTTTCTGCGGGGGCTCGATACCCCTCTGGTGCGTCATCTGATCGCAACGGAACCTGCCCCTTCTCCCGTTCCGGGCGGCAGAGAGGTGTTCCTCCATGGCGACCCCGTGCCTGCCAATGTCCTGATCCACGACGGTCGGCTCCGGTTCATCGACTGGCAATGCCCGGCCCGCGGCGATGCGACAGCGGATCTGGCCATCGCTCTGTCCCCGGCCATGCATCATGTCTATGGACGGGGTATTTTTGCGAAAGCGGAACAGGAGACCGCGCTTGCTGCCTATCCTGAGGCCGACACCATTGCACGTTACCGTCAACTCGCCCCCTTTTACCGCTGGCGCATGGCGGCCTATTGCGCGTGGAAGGCGGCGCGGGGCGAGGCGATCTATGAGGTGGCCGCAGAAGCCGAGCTTAACCCAGAACGAGCATGACCGCGGCGCCGATCCCGGCGGAGACGATACCGCCGACGATCAGCCAGAGAACCTGCCAGCGGTTGCTCTGGGCAACGGGGGCGACAGATTCCTTGCTTTGAGCGATCAAAAGTGCCTCTGCCAGTTGCGGCAGGCGAGGTCCGAAGCGCGACAGTACCCTGGCCGTGTGCCAAAGATCGCGGGCCAGGGCCTTGGGGCCAATGTTGGCCTTGATGTACTCTTCGACCACCGGCTTGGAGACTTCCCAGATGTTGATATGCGGATCGAGAGAGCGCGAGACGCCTTCAACCACCACCATGGTGCGCTGCAACAGGATCAGTTCGGTCCGTGTCTGCATCCCGAAGCGTTCGGTCACCTCGAACAGGTAGGACAACAGCCGTGCCATGGAGATGCGCGTCGCGTCCATGCCGAAGATCGGATCGCCGACGGCCCGCAGCGCACGGGCGAATTCATCCATGTCGCGATCAGCGGGAACATAGCCCGCCTCGAAATGCACCTCGGCGACACGTTTGTAGTCTTGTTTGATAAATCCATACAAAATCTCGGCATAAACACGTCGTGTATACTCGTCGAGCATCCCCATGATGCCGAAATCCAGCGCAATGATGTCGCCGTTCGGCGCGATCTTGAGATTGCCGTGATGCATGTCGGCATGAAAGAATCCGTCACGCAAAGCATGGGTCAGGAACATTTGCAGGACGCGGGGACCGAGAACCGTCACATCGTGACCGGCGGCGATGATCTCGTCGATGTCGGAGGCGGCGATGCCCTCGACCCATTCCAGCGTCATGACCCGTTTCGAGGACAGGGCCCAGTCGATGGCCGGGACGTTGAAGCCTTCATCGCCCGCCGTATTCGCGGCATATTCTGAGGCTGAGGCGCTTTCCAGACGTAGGTCCAGCTCACCATGAACGACGCCTTCGAAATGCGCGATGACATCGGTCGGACGGAGGCGGCGCGAAGCGGGAGAGAGCTTCTCGATCAGGGAGGCGAGGAAATAAAAGGCGTCAATATCGGTGCGAAACGCCTTCTCGATGCCGGGACGCAGCACCTTGACGGCAACCGCCTGGCCGGTGTCGGCACGCACGGCCTTGTGGACCTGAGCGATGGAAGCGGCCGCGACCGGTTCGGAGAATTCGGAAAACAGCTCGGAGATCGGCGCCTGAAGTTCGGCCTCCACCGTCTTGATCGCCGCATCGCGCGGGAAGGGCGGCATCCGGTCCTGAAGCACCTGCAACTGCTTGGCGAGATCGGCACCGACCACATCGGGGCGGGTCGAGAGAATCTGTCCGAATTTGATATAGGCCGGCCCCAAGGCGGTAATCGCGCGCGTCAGCGGCGGCAGGTTCGGATCGCCCTTATAGCCGAGCCAGCGGAAGGGCCAGACGACGGTGCGGGCCAGTATGCGAAAGGCGCGGGGGGCGTCGAGCGCGTCCATCGCCTGGGTCATCGCACCGGTACGCTCCATGGTTGCACCGGTGCGGATAAGCCGCCAGAGATTGTGAGGTCCGCGCATCAGATTTTCCACCCGGAATGCAATGCCGCGATGCCCATAGTCAAATTACGATACTTTACATTGGAAAAACCAGCGGTTTTAATCATCTGCGCAAATGTATCCTGATCCGGGAATTTGCGGATGCTTTCTACCAGATATTGATAGCTGTCCCGATCCCCGGCGATCATCTGCCCCATGCGGGGGATGACGTTGAAGGAATAGAGATCGTAAGCCTTCTGCATCATCGGGTTCGGCAGTTGCGAGAATTCAAGCACCATGAGACGTCCGCCGGGTTTCAGAACACGGTAGGCCTCGGAGAGCGCATCTGGGATGCGGGTCACGTTCCGGATGCCGAAGGAGATCGTGTAAACGTCGAACTGATTGTCCTCGAACGGCAGTTTCATTGCGTCGCCCGTGACCCATTGCAGGCTCTCGGCCATCTGTTCGGCCTCGGCGCGTTTGCGACCTTCCACCAGCATCGACTCGGTCATGTCCAGAACGACGGAGGTCGCCCCCGGCGCGCGTTTCAGGAAGCGAAACGAAATGTCGCCCGTGCCACCTGCCACATCGAGAAGGTGCTGATCCGGGCGCGGCGCCAGCCAATCCATCATCGCGTCTTTCCAGACCCGGTGAATGCCCATCGACATCACATCGTTCATGATGTCGTATTTCGACGCGACGGAGGTGAACACCCCATGCACCATCCCGGCTTTCTGATCCTCGGCCACATCCTTGAAACCGAAATGGGTGGTTTTGCCGTTCTCGCTCATCGCTCTTGAACCTTTCTCGAAACTCACCCTTCTTATAGGGCTCACATCGGGCGTGACAATCGCATGTCGCAAAGCAAAGGGGCCAAAATGCCGGAATTGCCAGAGGTCGAGACGGTTCGTCGCGGGCTGGAACCCTCAATGGCGGGGGTGCGGATCACACAGGCCGATGTGAACCGGCCCGATCTGCGCTGGCCCTTCCCGGAGCGGATGGCGGAGCGGCTCATGGGTGCGAGGGTTGAGCGGCTGCGCAGGCGGTCGAAATACATCTTGGCCGATCTGGATACGTCGGAAACCCTGCTCATTCACCTGGGCATGTCCGGGAGAATGACGGTTTCGGGCGATCCGCTTGGGCAATTCGTGCATGACCATCCGGCAAAGGAAAAGCATGACCATGTGGTGTTTCATATGGAAAACGGCGCGCGCGTGACCTTCAACGATCCGCGGCGTTTCGGGGCGATGGACCTGATGGCCACGGGGACGGAGGAGACGCATCCTCTTCTTGCCAAACTCGGGCCGGAGCCTTTGGGCAATGCGTTCAGCGAGGAGCACCTGATTGCCGCGCTCAAAGGCAAGAACACCCCGATCAAATCAGCGCTTTTAGATCAGCATATCGTCGCGGGGCTGGGCAATATCTATGTCTGCGAAGTGCTGTTCCGCGCAGGCATCCATCCGGGGCGCAAGGCGTCAAAGATTTCCGAAGCGCGCATTGCCTCACTCGTCCCGATCATCAGGGAGGTGCTTTTGGAGGCCATCGAGGCCGGGGGATCGTCGCTCAAGGACTTCCGACAGGCCGATGGAGAGCTGGGATATTTCCAGCATAATTTCCGTGTTTACGGACGCGAAGGTGAACCCTGTGTGACGCCGGAGTGTGCGGCGCGTATAAAGAGGATCACCCAATCCGGGCGTTCCAGCTTCTTTTGCCCGACCTGTCAAAGATGACTTGATCCGTTCGGGTCAGATGTTAGGACTGCCCGGAAGGACCAGAAACCGGAGGGCGCAATGGCCTATAAAACGCTTCTTATCGAGATCAAGGATAGTGTCGAACTGATCCGTCTGAACCGACCTGAGGCGCTCAATGCGCTCAATTCCGAATTGCTCTGCGAACTGGCCGATGCGCTGGGCAAGGCCGATCTCGATCCGAAAGTGCGTGCCATCGTCATCACCGGCTCGGAAAAGGCTTTTGCGGCAGGCGCCGACATCAAGGAGATGTCGGAAAAGAGCTATGCCGATATGGCTTCCGAACGTCTCTTCGCCGAAGATGCCGACCGGATCGTGGCAACGCGCAAGCCGGTGATTGCCGCTGTGGCGGGTTATGCGCTGGGCGGGGGCTGCGAGTTGGCGATGATGTGCGATTTCATCCTTGCGGCTGATAACGCGAAATTCGGCCAGCCGGAGATCAATCTTGGCATCATTCCGGGCATCGGCGGCACGCAGCGTCTGACGCGCTTCGTGGGCAAGTCGAAAGCGATGGAGATGATCCTGACCGGACGCTTCATGGAGGCCGAAGAGGCGGAGCGCTCCGGTCTCGTTTCCCGCGTCGTGCCTGCCAAGAAACTGGTCGAGGAAGCACTCGCTGTGGCGGACAAGATCGCTGAGAAAAGCGCGATCTCCGTGGCGGCCGCGAAGGAGGCGGTGAACCGTTCTTATGAAATGACCCTCGCCGAAGGTGTGCGGTTCGAACGCACCAGCTTCCAGGGTCTTTTTGCCACGGAAGACCAGAAAGAGGGTATGGCCGCCTTCATGGAAAAGCGCGCGCCGCAGTTCCGGGACAAGTAAGTCGACAGGTTTCGGTGAAAACGGGCTTTCCTTTTCGGCGATTCTCGACTAAAGGGACGCCTTACATGCGCGTGGAGCCCGCTTTAGGCTATGATTGACCGCCCTTCTCAAAGGGGTTCGGGGTCCGTTTGCGCAATCGACATTGTAACACGACCTCGAAGAGGAAAATCCCATGGCGAATTCGCCCCAGTCCAAAAAACGCGCCCGTCAGGCCGTCCGTCGCACCGACGTCAACAAAGCCCGTCGTTCCCGCATCCGCACCTACCTGCGCAAAGTCGAGGAAGCCATCGCTTCCGGCGATCAGGCCGCTGCCAAAGCCGCTCTGCAGGCTGCTCAGCCGGAGCTGATGCGTGGCGTCACCAAAGGCGTGGTTCACAAGAACACCGCGTCCCGCAAAATGTCCCGCCTGTCTTCGCGCGTCAAAGCGCTCGGCTGATATTTGCGAAGAATTGATGTGAAAACGCGCCCTTTGGGCGCGTTTTTTGCGTTTTGGCGAGGCCATCCGGGGGCGGTTGCGATGCGGCTCCGCAGCGAATCTTTCGCGGCGGCGGCGCCTAGCAAGACTCACCCGAGAGTGACAATCGCCTCGCTCAAATCTTTCTCGAAGAGACGCAATCTGAGGCATATGCGCCACGGCTTTCTCAGCGCTTATTGAGCTTTTTGGATTCGGTTTCGGTAAAGACAGAGTCAAGCGCGAAGTTCGATTGCGACTCCGTCGAAGGGGTTGCTAGCTTGCCCATGCGATTCACGTCGTCTTGGGGGGACATTCAGGATCGTGTCGCGGAAGAGCGATAGGTGTTTGCCGGAGAGAAGAACATTCTTTCCGACACGTTTCCTTTGCCAACGCGCATGGTTTTGAAACCATTTTCGGATAGGGGTATCCGGGAAACGGTTGTCCGAAGAGTTCTGTGCCTTTGCACGGGGCTTTCCGGTCTGTCCATATAACCCGTGTCGCCGCCAATGTGCCTGTCTCCGTGGGGTGTGAGGTTCCCACAGGTTGAAGGGTACATGAGGCGTTCGGCACATCACCATTCTGGCCGGGTCGGCCGCAACCGCGACTTTGTGAGGGTGTCGCGGGGTCGACCGTATTTCGGCCTGCGTGGCGACAAGACGACCCGAGGCGCAAGAGCCGTGGGCGTTGCGGGCAACCGCAATTCCCCATGCCGGATCAAAACCGGCATAGATAAAAACGATAATGGGTCGAAAAGAGAAAATGAAAAACGATACGTGGGGACGTGTTAAGGAACAACTTCTTGAGTCTGTGGGGCGCAGCAATTACGCGAACTGGATCGAGCCGCTGGAACTGAGGAAAGTCGACAACGGGGTTGCCGTATTTTCCGTGCCGACGAGTTTCATGGCAAACTGGGTGTCCCGCAATTTCGCCGATACCATCCTGACCCATCTCAAGGCGGCGAACGCGCCTGCGTCCCGCGTCGAGTTCAAGGTTGAGCCGCATCAGAGCCAGACTGTCACGCCTGTCGACACCGCGCCCGTTGCGCATGAGCCGACTCCGGTGACGGTTCAGGAGACGCCTGCCGCCGATCTGCCCGGCGCGCCGCTCGATCCGCGCTTTACCTTCGACAATTTCGTCGTCGGCAAGCCGAACGAACTGGCCCATGCCGCCGCGCGCCGTGTGGCCGAGGGCGGTCCGGTGACCTTCAATCCGCTGTTTCTCTATGGCGGTGTCGGCCTCGGGAAGACCCACCTGATGCACGCCATCGCCCATGAGATCCGGGTGCGCGATCCGAAGTTGCGTGTGCTTTATCTCTCTGCCGAACAGTTCATGTACCGCTTCGTTCAGGCGCTGCGCGATCGTCAGATGATCGACTTCAAACAGATCTTCCGGTCTGTCGATGTGCTCATGGTCGATGACGTGCAATTCATTGCCGGCAAGGACAGCACGCAGGAAGAGTTTTTCCATACGTTCAACGCCCTCGTGGATCAGAACAAGCAGATCATCATCTCCGCCGACCGCGCGCCGGGCGAGATTCAGGGCCTTGAGGACCGGATCAAATCGCGTCTGCAATGCGGTCTCGTCGTCGATCTGCACCCGACCGATTACGAATTGCGTCTCGGTATTTTGCAGACCAAGGCCGAAGGCTATCGTGCGCAATATCCCGATCTGAAATTCGCCGACGGGGTGCTGGAATTCCTCGCGCATCGCATTTCGACCAACGTGCGGGTGCTCGAAGGGGCCTTGATGCGTCTCTTCGCCTTCGCCTCGCTCGTGGGGCGCGAAATCACGCTGGACCTGACGCAGGAATGTCTGTCCGACATCCTCAAGGCCTCCGAGCGCAAGGTTACGGTCGAGGAGATCCAGCGCAAGGTCTCCGAACATTACGCCATTCGTCTCTCCGATATGATCGGACCGAAACGGGTGCGATCCATCGCCCGCCCGCGTCAGGTCGCCATGTATCTGGCGAAACACATGACCACGCGGTCCCTGCCGGAGATCGGGCGTCGCTTCGGCGGTCGAGACCACACCACCGTCATGCACGGGGTGCGCCGGATCGAGGAGCTCAAGGCCACAGACAGCCAGATCGCCGACGATCTGGAAATGCTGCGCCGCACGCTCGAGGCGTAAGGCCCAACCTGAGTCAAATGCGCTGCACCGCCGTGACAATCGTCTCCGGCGGTGTCTGCGTCTCTTGACCTTCCGAACCGGACGCAACACAGTCTGGGCAAACAAACTATTGCACCCGGCGATGGATCGTTTACCTTCATCGCCCCGGGCTTTGAAACACGCGAGGGTGGTATGAAAATCAGCATCGAACGCGGCACGCTTTTGAAAGCGGTCGGTCAGGCGCAATCCGTGGTCGAGCGCCGCAACACGATCCCGATCCTCGCCAATGTTCTGATCGAGGCCGAGGGCGACACCGTGTCCTTCCGCGCCACCGATCTCGACATCGAGGTGGTGGACAAATGCGCCGCCATGGTCGAACGCGCAGGCGCCACCACGGTCTCCGCCGTGACGCTGCATGAGATCGTGCGCAAGCTGCCGGACGGCGCCATGGTTCAGCTCACCGACGACAGCACGACGGGCCGTCTGACGGTTGAGGCCGGGCGGTCGAACTTCTCGCTCGCGACGCTTCCGAAAGAGGACTTCCCTGTGATGGCCTCCGCTGAATACGACAGCAATTTCGCCGTCCCCGCGCCGGTGCTCCGCCGTCTCTTCGACAAGTCGAAATTCGCCATTTCGACCGAGGAAACCCGCTATTACCTGAACGGTGTCTACATGCATGTCGCCGACAGCGAGAACGGCCGTGCGCTGCGCTGTGTCGCGACCGACGGTCACCGTCTCGCCCGCATCGACGCGACCCTGCCGCCCGAGGCCGCCGATATGCCCGGCGTGATCGTGCCGCGCAAAACCGTGGGTGAGCTGCGCAAGCTTCTCGACGATGACGACATGACGATCGCTGTCTCCGTGTCCGAGGCGAAAGTGCGCTTTGCGACCCCCGAGATCACCCTCACCTCGAAAGTCATCGACGGCACTTTCCCGGACTACTCCCGCGTGATCCCGGTCGGCAACACTCGCAAGCTCGAAGTGGACGCCGCCGAATTCGCCAAGGCCGTGGATCGTGTGGCCACCGTGTCTTCCGAACGCTCGCGTGCGGTGAAGCTGACGCTGGAAGACGACAAGCTGACGCTTTCCGTCAACGCGCCCGACAGCGGTGCCGCCGAGGAAGAGCTGGCCGTCGCCTATAATGACGAACGTCTGGAGATCGGGTTCAACGCGAAATACCTGTTGGAGATTGCCTCTCAGGTGGATCGCGAAAACGCCGTCTTCCTGTTCAATTCCTCGGGCGATCCGACCCTGATGCGCGAAGGCAATGACACCTCCGCCGTCTACGTCGTCATGCCGATGCGCGTGTGAGTATTTTTCCAGCAAAGGAAACGAGTGAGGCGCGATGGGCGGCCTGTTCATAGAAGAGCTAAGCCTGTCGCATTTCCGCTCCCACAAGGCCGCGCGTCTCGAACTGGACGGGCGGCCTGTCGCCATTTGGGGGCCGAATGGCGCGGGCAAGACGAATATTCTCGAAGCGGTGTCTTTGTTGTCTCCGGGGCGGGGGCTGCGGCGCGCCAGTCCCGATGAGATCGCGCGCAAACCCGAAGGTTTCGGTTGGAAGATCCGTGCCGATCTACACTCCCTGCACCAGTTTCACGAGGTTGAAACCTGGGCCGAACCGGGCAATTCGCGCAATGTGAAGATCGACGGTAAGGCGGCGGCGCAGGTGGCGCTTGGGCGGATCGCGCGGGTGGTTTGGCTCATTCCGGCGATGGACCGGCTTTGGATCGAAGGGGCCGAAGGGCGGCGGCGGTTTCTGGATCGCATGGTGATGTCCTTTGAGCCGCGTCATGCCGAGGCGGTTTTGGCCTATGAAAAGGCGATGCGGGAGCGCAACCGCCTGCTCAAGGATATGGTGCGGGATGCCCATTGGTATGGCGCGCTCGAGGCACAGATGGCCGAACATGGTGCGGCGATCATGGCGCATCGGATTGCGACGCTGACGCGATTGGCGGAGGCACAGGAGGGTGCGGAAACCGCGTTTCCCGCCGCAGAGCTAAGCCTGAAAGCCTCCGACGATATGGACTTGCCGGCGGAACAGGAGGCGCTTCTCTCGGCATTTCGAGAGGGTCGCCCGCGCGATCTGGCAGCAGGTCGCACGTTGATCGGTCCACACCGCGCCGACTTGGGGGCGATTTACACGGCCAAAGGTGTACCAGCAGATCAGTGCTCGACCGGAGAGCAAAAGGCGCTTCTGATCTCGCTCATCCTTGCAAATGGCCGCGCATTGGCGGAAGACTTCGGAGCTGCGCCGATCTTTTTGCTGGACGAGGTCGCGGCCCATCTCGATGCCTCCCGGCGCGCCGCGCTTTATGACGAGATTTGCGCCTTGGGGGCACAGGCCTTTATGACCGGGACGGGCCCCGAATTGTTCGCCGAACTCGGCACGCGCGCGATGCAGATCGAAGTGCGGGAAGACGCGGGTCTTTCCCTGATTGACGAAAGGATACCCGGATGACGCCGCAACGTGTGACGCTGATCACTCTTGGTGTGGACGATATGGCGCGCGCCCGTGCCTTTTATGCGGCTCTGGGCTGGGAGATGCATCCGCGCTCACAAGATGAGATGACCGTCTATCAGGCGAACGGGTTTGCGCTTGGCCTTTTCGGGCGGGAAGCTCTGGCCGAGGATCAGGCCCGCCCTGGTGTGCCGCTTGGCACAGGGGCGATGACACTGGCTCAGAATTTTCCGTCGGAAGCGGAGGTTGACGACGCTTTCGCGCGGGCCGAGGCGGCGGGCGCAACCGTATTGAAACGCCCTGAAAAGGTGTTCTGGGGCGGATATTCCGGCTATTATGCCGACCCTGACGGGCATGTCTGGGAACTGGCTTACAATCCCTTTTGGCCGCTTGAGGCGAACGGGAATCTGACGCTGCCTGATCCTGAGAAAGACCCCGAATGACCATCACCCCCGGCGATCTCGGGCTTTATGCCTTTGCGCTTTTGATCCTCTTCCTGACCCCCGGTCCCGTCTGGCTCGCCATGCTCGCGCGCTCGCTTTCGGGCGGGTTCCATGCCGCTTGGCCCCTCGCACTTGGCGTGGTGATTGGCGATTTCCTCTGGTCGCTTCTGGCCATTCTGGGCGTGAGTTGGATCATCTCCGAATTCGCGAGTTTTCTCATCGTCATGCGTTGGATCGCTGTGGTGATGTTCATCGGGATGGGGGCTTTGCTGATCCGCCACGCCGACAAGCAAATCGCCGCTGACAGCCGTCTGACGCGCCCCGGCATGTGGGCCGGGTTCGTTGCGGGGCTGATCTGTATCCTCGGCAACCCGAAAGCGATCCTGTTCTACATGGGCTTTCTGCCAGGGTTCTTCGATCTCTCGGTTCTGACGGTCCCCGACATCGCCGCGATCTGTACGATTTCCGCTGTGATCCCGCTGGTCGGCAACCTGATCCTCGGCGCGTCCGTCGGTGCGGTGCGCAAGATCATGACCTCGCCCAGGGCGCTCAGACGTATGAACATTTCCGCGGGTAGCCTGCTGATTTTCGTGGGCCTGATCCTGCCCTTCGTCTGATTGCGGAAACCTGCCTTTTCCCGGTCTTTTTCCGTGTCAATTGCGTGACATCCCGGGTGTGCTCGCGTATAAAATAAGCAGGAAATAACAAGGATTTTCGAATGTCCGACGACACGCAGCAGCCTTCCGAGTACGGCGCAGATTCCATCAAGGTTCTCAAAGGCTTGGAGGCCGTCCGCAAACGTCCCGGGATGTATATCGGGGACACGGACGACGGTTCCGGCCTGCATCACATGGTCTATGAGGTCGTGGACAACGGCATCGACGAGGCGCTGGCCGGTCACGCCGACTTCGTTTCGGTGAAAATCCACAAGGACAGCTCGGTTTCCGTGCGCGACAACGGCCGGGGCATTCCGACCGATCTGCACCAGGAAGAGGGCGTCTCTGCTGCCGAGGTCATCATGACCCAGCTTCATGCGGGCGGTAAATTCGACAGCAATTCCTACAAGGTCTCCGGCGGTCTTCATGGCGTGGGCGTGTCGGTTGTGAACGCGCTGTCCGAATGGCTGGAACTCAAAATCTGGCGCAAGGGCAAGGTGCATCAGGCGCGGTTTGTCAAAGGCGAAACCTCCGAGCATCTCAAGGTGATCGGCGAGGCGGGAGACGAGACCGGCACCGAGGTGCGCTTCCTCGCCTCCGCCAAAACGAACGACCCGGAAGGCACGTTTTCCAACCTCGAATACTCGTTCGAGACGTTGGAAAAGCGTCTGCGTGAGCTGGCGTTCCTGAACTCCGGGGTGCGGATCATCCTCGAAGACGAACGTCCCGCCGAGCCGCTCAGAACCGAGCTGCATTACGACGGCGGTGTGAAGGAATTCGTCAAATATCTCGACCGGCACAAGACGGCGATGATCCCGGAGCCGATCTTTGTCACCGGCGAGCGCGACGACATCGGCGTCGAGGTCGCGATGTGGTGGAACGACAGCTACCACGAAAACGTCCTGCCCTTCACCAACAACATTCCGCAGCGCGATGGCGGCACGCACCTTGCGGGCTTTCGGGGTGCGCTGACCCGGACGCTGACGAAATACGCGCAGGAAAGCGGCATCGCGAAGAAGGAAAAGATCAACTTTACCGGCGATGACGCGCGCGAAGGTCTGACCTGTGTGCTCTCCGTGAAAGTGCCTGATCCGAAATTCTCCTCGCAAACCAAGGATAAGCTTGTGTCTTCCGAGGTGCGGCCCGCGGTCGAAAACCTTGTCGGCGAAAAGCTCACCGAATGGTTCGACGAAAACCCGGCGGAGGCCAAGATGATCGTCGGCAAGATCGTCGAGGCGGCCATGGCGCGCGAAGCTGCGCGCAAAGCCCGCGAGTTGACCCGCCGCAAATCGGCGCTGGATGTGAATTTCCTCTCCGGCAAGCTCAAGGATTGTTCGGAAAAAGACCCGAGCCTGACCGAAGTTTTCCTCGTCGAGGGGGATTCCGCCGGTGGCTCTGCCCAGACGGGCCGGGATCGTCGGACGCAGGCGATCCTGCCGCTCCGGGGGAAAATCCTCAACGTCGAGCGCGCGCGGTTCGACCGGATGCTGTCGTCTCAGGAGATCGGCAACCTTGTGATGGCGCTTGGCACCGGCATCGGTCGCGACGAGTTCAATCTCGACAAGCTGCGCTACCACAAGATCGTCATCATGACCGATGCCGACGTCGACGGTGCGCACATCCGGACGCTTCTGCTCACCTTCTTCTTCCGCCAGATGCCGGAACTGATCGAGGCCGGGCACCTCTTCATCGCCCAGCCGCCGCTTTACAAAGTCTCTCGTGGCAAGTCCGAAGTGTATCTGAAAGATCAGGCGGCACTTGAGGATCACCTGATCCATCAGGGCGTTGAAGGCGCGGTTCTGCGGCTCAAAAATGGCGAAGAAATTGCCGGCACCGATCTTGAGCGGGTCGTCGAAGGGGCGCGCAGCTTCAAGCGCGTGCTGGAGATTTTCCCGACGCATTATCCGCGTCACATTCTCGAACAGGCGGCGCTGGCCGGCGCGTTCGAACCGGGGCGGGTCGATGCCGATCTGGCGGGCACGGCGGAGACGGTTGCGAAACGTCTCGACATGATTGCGCTGGAATACGAGCGTGGCTGGACCGGACGTCCGACGCAGGATGTCGGCATTCGTCTCACCCGCGTGCTGCGCGGTGTCGAGGAGGTGCGCACCCTCGATGGTACGATCCTGCGCGGTGCCGAAGCGCGCCGCATCCATCAGGAAGTCGCCGCCACCGAAGGCCATTACAAAGACCCGTCGAAACTCGTGCGCAAGGATCGCGAAACCCTGATCCACGGGCCAATCGACCTTCTGGACGCCATTCTGGAAGAGGGTGAAAAGGGCCTGTCGCTGCAACGCTACAAAGGTCTCGGCGAGATGAACCCGGATCAGCTCTGGGAAACCACGCTGGACCCGGAAGCCCGCACGCTGTTGCAGGTGAAGATCGAAGACTTCCAGGAAGCCGACGACATTTTCACCAAGCTGATGGGCGATGTCGTGGAACCGCGCCGCGAGTTCATTCAGGACAACGCGCTCAATGTCGCGAACCTCGACGCGTGACGGTTTACGGGAGAGGTTCAGGCCTCTCCCGTCATTCTATTGTGCGACGAGGACGGCGGTGATGGCGTTGACGGCCAGTTCGTCGAGATCGTGGTGCACATTCAGTTCCGGCATGGCCTTCAAAATGCCGAATCCGACCCCGGTCAGGTGCTCCCGGTAATAGGCGAGGCGGAATCCGTTCTCGGCAAAGAAGATGTCGCGATAGAGCGACAGCGGGTGGCGGTTGACCGTGTAATAGGCGTCTTCGCGCCCGGTGAATTCCGCCACGACCTCTTCGCGGAACAGGTGGTGCATGAAGGGCAGGTTGATTTCTCGCGTCAGATGCGGACCGTTCGCGGCATTGAACTGCGGGCCGAAAGTGGTGCAAAAGACACCTCCCGGCCGGAGCACCCGGGCGATTTCGGAGATTGCTTTTTCCGGGCGGGTGACGTGCTCCAACACATTGAAGCTACATGAAAAATCAAAGGTATCCTGCTCAAAGGGCATGTCTTCGACAGAGGCCTTGATCAGATCCATTCCCTGTTCTCTTGCGGGGAAATGCTGGTCGTCCAGATCAATCCCCGTATAGGCGTGAATCCCGGCCTGTCGGATCGGCCCATGGTTTTCCGCCCGGGCACACCCGACATCGAGCGCCGAGGTAAACGGAATCCCGGCATGGGCTTCGGCCAGTTTGATCGCCCGTTCCACCCGACGCTCCGAACGCTTGCGCAAGGTTTCGGCGTCGTATTTCAACCCGCCGCGCGGCGGCAGGACCGCGTGGATCTGACGCAGGATGCCGATGTCACGGCCCTGCTGCAACAAGGCCACGATCTGCTCCTCTTCGGGACTGAGCGTGACCGTGTCGAGGCTACGACGCACAACGTCGGAAATATCATGAACGCGGGGGTCGAGTTTGCGGGGTTTCTCAAACACGACAGAAGCTTTCTGCAAGAATGGAAAAGGTCATTCGTCCTCCTGTGAACCAAGGATGTCGTGATGAAGCGCGATGGCGTCCTCGAGGTCTTCGAAATAATGCAGTTGCCCCTCATGAAGCACCGCGCCGGAGGTACAGAAGAGCCTGAGCTGCGGCACCGAGTGTGTGACCACGATGGCGCCCGCGTGTTTCATGCGTTCCTGAAAGTAATGTCGACTCTTCACTTTGAAACTGGCGTCGCCCACCGCCGTGACCTCATCCACCAGATAGGTGTCGAAGGGAATGCCGATGGAGATCGCAAAAGCGAGACGCGCGCGCATCCCCGAGGAATAGTGCCGCACCGCGACGTGGAAATGCCCGCCGAGTTCCGAGAATTCCCTGGTGAAATGCAAAAGCGACTCGGTGTCGACGCCGTAGGCACGGGCCACGAATTTCGTGTTCTGCGCCCCCGTCAGATTGCGGTGAAACGATCCGGCAAAGCCCACGGGCCATGAGATGCTGCCGGTTGTCTGAATCTCGCCACTGTCCGGGCTGGTCTTGCCGCCGATCATCTTCAGCAAGGTGGATTTCCCCGCGCCGTTCCGGCCAAGAAGCCCGATCGAGGTCTTGCCCGGCAGCGTCAGGTTCACGCGATCGAGGATCACCTTTTTGCCATCGGGTGTGGCGAAGGATTTGCTGACGTCGACAAACCGGATCATGGATCAGCGCCGGTCTCTGAGCGAGTAGTAGATCAGCAGGAGGATCGTCCAGCCGAGAAAGAGAAACAGCCCGACAAGCATGAGAATCGTGCCGCGCGCCGGGTACATGGAGCGTTCCGCCAGTGTCGGCGTGATGAAGGTCGCCAGATACCGTGTCGTGCGCCGCGCCTCGCCCAGAGCGGCGTCATGAGCGCTGCGGGCCGCCGTATAGGCCATCTGGGCGAATTCATAATCGACGGAGAGTTTTTCGAATTCCGAAACCTTCGCCGCGTAATTGTCCCCGTCGGCGCTCTCTCCGGAGAACTTGTTGCGTTCCTCGGCGATCCGCTTGCGCGTCACGTCGATCCGCCTGCGGGTCTGTTCGAGGCGGGGGTCATTGGGCTGGGCGGTGATGGCCAGAAGGTCGAAATCGATCAGTGCCGTGGCAAGCTGTGACTGAAGTGTGTTCAACAGCCCCATCTGGCCTTCGATGTCCTTGGTCGGATCGACGATCTGGTTGGTGACCCGGAAATCCGTCAACTCCTGCCGGGCCTCTCGAAGCCGGGTTTCGGCGCGTTCGAGATCTTCCTCGGTGTACCGTGTCGCATCGGCACGGGCGGTGGCGGAGATGTCGTTGATGACGGCCTGACTCTCAACGAGGATGGCTTGGGCAATCTGATACGCATCCTCCGGGCGAAACGCGTTGACCCGAATGATCATCAGGCCCGAGCCACTGTCGTAGGACAGGTGCAGCATGCGTTTCCAATATTCGGTCAGATCCTCGATCGTGCCATCCGTCTGGAAGGAGAAAAACGGATCACTGTCCTGATGAATGGAAAACAATGTCCGCAGGTCGATCTTGTCGTCGATGTTCTGGACGATGTCCTGACTTTGGATGAACTCGTAGAGAATATCGCTGTCGTGCCCGCCGGAACTGCCGAGTGTGCGCGTCAGGCCGCCGAAGAAATCCGAGGCGCTGTTGTTTTCCTCGCTGCGCACGGTGAAGGCCACGGTCGAGGCATATTGGTCCTGGGCGAAGGCGAAGAGGTAGACGGCACTGATCAGGAACGGCATCAGAACGACCGAAATGAACGTATAGACAACGATCCGATGCCGCCGTTTCGGGCGCGCCGGTTTCGCGTGCGGCAAAACCGGACGTTGAGGCTGGGGACGCTTTTTCCCCGACGCGGGAGGGCCGCCGGACGGTGCCGTGTCTGTCATGTTCTGACCCGTTTTCATCTCGAAAATCTTAGAGGCAAGCTGTTCAATGTCATAACCTTTTCTGGGGCGCAGGCGCGGGCCCGGTCAGGGGCCGTGCAGATCATCGCATCGTCCCCGTCGCCCCCTGAACCCGTCGCGCAGGCCGCGCCAGAGCAGGCGATAATAGGTCTTCCGCTCCGGACCGTTGCAGGCCAGCCCGCGTTTCGACCAGATCGCGACATAGTAGAGCAGGGCGAAGGGAAAGATCATCGGACCGGCGGATTGCCGTGCGATCTCCACGCCGTTGCGGCAGTGATAGTAGATCTTCCACAGCGGACGATAAACGAAGTCACCGCCGAAGGTCGCGATGTCATGAGTGAAACGGACGGCGGGCATCACAAGGATACGCCATCCGGCTTTCCGTAGTCTGAGGCTGTAGAGAACATCGTCGCCATAGATGAAAAGCCCGGCTTCGGGCGGGCCGATCTCTTCGGCGGTTTTGCGGCGCAGGAAGAAACCGACGAAGGAAGAGAAATCCGCGTCTTTCGGCGTGGCCTCCGGTGCGAGAGCGCTGTCGGCAAGGTGAAATCCCTGCCGGTTGCCGCGAAACATCGTGCGCAGGAAGGCGGAGAGTTGCCAGAACGGGTTCACCCCCTGCCGGTTCATCTCGCAAATCTCGTCGGAGACCGTCTCCACCACGGCGCCGACGGCGCCCACGCGGTCGGGAAGATCGGGGGCCAGCGCTCTGAACCGATCAATCGCCCCGGTTTGCGGCCAGGCGTCGTCGTCGAACAGGCACAGCCAGTCACAGGTGGCAAGCCCCCCTTCGGTCATCGCCTGCACGGCTTGGCTGAACCCACCGGCACCGCCGGTGTTCTCTTCGAGATGCAGACAGCTCAGCCGGGGATCGTCCAGTGCTTCGAGCCGCCGCCGCGTGTCATCTGTCGAGGCATTGTTCACCACCACGACCCGCTCGAAAGGTTCGGCCAGAACCCGTTCGAGGCTCCGCATCAGGCTGTCGCACCGATTGTGCGTGGTGATGATTGCCGCCACCCGCATCAGATCGCCGCCGTCGTGAAGGCGGGCAGGGGAGTATCCCGTACCTGTGTCAGAAGAAACTGTTCCGCCGTGTCCATCGCCTCGCGGACGGAGACATCCATATCGAGATAGCGATAGGTCCCGAGCCGTCCGAGGAAGGTCACGCCAGAGGTCGCCTGCGCAAGATCGACATACTGGCGCAGCATGTCCTGCTCCCTGGCGAGGCGGATCGGATAGAAGGGAATGTCGTCGGGCCCCGCGGCGCGCGAATACTCGCGAAACAGCACGCTGTTCTTATGCGTCTCCCACGGCGCGAAATGCTTGTGCTCGGTGATCCGGGTCCAGGGGACATCCGCGTCGCAGTAATTCATCACCGCGCAGCCCTGCACATCGCCCTCGCCATAGACCCGCTCGAAATCGAGGGTGCGATAGCCAAGCCGACCCAGACGATAATCGAAGAACCGATCAATCGGTCCGGTCCAGAAGACATGGTCCCATCTGACCGCGTCCGTTGCGCTGAACGCGGTGTTCAAAACGACCTCGATGTTCGGGTGATCCAGCATAGTCTCGATCAGTGCGGTATAACCGTCCCGCGGCATGCCCTCGTACTGATGGGAGAAATACCGGCAGTTGTAATCGAACCGCAGCGGCATGCGTTTGAGGATCGAGGCCGGAAGATGGGTCGGATCGCAGCCCCATTGTTTGCGCGTGTAGCCCTCGAAGAACGTGCGGTAGATTTCTTCGCCCATCAGAGCGAGCGCCTGTTCTTCGAAATTCTCAGGCATTTCACAAGCATGGGTGAGCGTGTCGAGATGGGCTTTTGCCTCGGCAGGGGAGAAATTCCGTTTGAAAAGCTGGTTGATCGTGCCGAGATTGATCGGCAGGGAATAGGTATGCCCGCCCGCATTGGCCACGACCGTGTGGCGATAGGTTTCGAACCGGGTGAAGCGGTTGACGAAATCCCAGACCGCGCTGTCATTGGTGTGAAAGATATGCGGCCCGTATTCATGCACTATAACGCCGGTCTGCGCATCCCGGGCGGTGTGGCAATTGCCCGCCACGTGATCGCGGCTTTCGAACACCGTGACGCGATACCCGGCTTCCGCGAGGCGCCGCGCGACAGTCGCACCGGAGAATCCTGCGCCAGCGATTGCGACTCCGCTGTTCTGACCGATTTTCATCTTATGTCCTGATATCCATGAACTGGCGTTTATTTGGCCGGATCAGATATGGCAGCAGTATCGTTAAAATTTTCTTATTC
This sequence comes from Celeribacter ethanolicus, assembly GCF_001550095.1. GTDB lineage: Bacteria > Pseudomonadota > Alphaproteobacteria > Rhodobacterales > Rhodobacteraceae > Celeribacter > Celeribacter ethanolicus. The sequence continues at coordinate 31,734 of NZ_LRUC01000007.1, forward strand.
TGACGACAGGTTCGGGATATTCGGGAGAAATGTGATCCCATCGAGGAATGGCGACAGGACCGTGTCTTCGCGCAGCGCGGAGCGGGACAGGAGCTGTGTTTTGAGCCGATCCCACAGCGCATGTTCCGGGATCGCACGGCAGTGACCGAGCGCGTCGATATCGGGGAAGAACGCCTGACGCCCTGTGACTTCTGACAACCAGTCATGGATCGGCGCAAAGACACGCAGCATCTTGGCGCGTGCCACGGGGCCGAACATTTCGATCTCTTTCGCGGGCGGCAAGGCATCATTCAAAGCGATTTTTGAGACGATCTCGCGAAACCGGAGCGCGTCTTGGCGCGAAAGCTGAATATTCGCCCGCCTGATGAACTCGATCAGGCCCGGGTGCACGCTTGTGTTCAGCCGTCGCGAGGTTTGCCAGGGCGGCGGGGGCTTCAGACCGGCCAGCTTGAAAAAATTCTTGACGCTGCCGCCTTGCGCCAGCACCTCATCGTAGCTCTGGATTGTGAACCGTGCCTCCGGCAGGGCGGTCATCCAGGGTTCCAACATGAGCCGGTAATCGAAATGCACCCCCCTCTGGTAATGCCGCGGCACCGTGTCCGCCAGCGGTTTGAGGATGGTCCCGAACTTCAGCCGCTGACCGTACCACGAGACGAGATAATCGTCGACGCGCCGCAGCGAGGCGATCACATGAATATCGTCGATCTGTGGAAACATCCCGACCAGTTCCCGGATCAGATCGGTCCCGCGCGCACCGAAATTCGAAAACACCTCCGCCGCAAGCACCATCGTCTTGGGGCGAAACGCCTCGATCTGCGCCGTGATCGTGCGGCCGATCTCGTCTTTGCCCGGTAAGGGCAGATGAATGTCCGGGACGCCGTTCGGCGACCACATGCGAAAGGCCAGCGCATTATGGCCCTCGCGATAATTCAGCGGGATCGGCCATGTGCGACGCTGCATCGCCCCGATCCGTCCGGAGGCAAATCCCGCCAGCATTGCAAGCCCACTGCTGTCGACCGCCGGATAGAGCACATCGTGACGCAACAGCGCACGACAGTTCCGCGCCAGAGCGGCCTGCAGAGCGGTTGAGCCGGCCTTGTGATGGCCGATGAAGAGGATCATTTTCATCTGTAGTGTTCACCGCTCACTCGCCGTATGGTTGTTCGTACCGTGTTGGCCGCCTCATGGCAACTGGCTTGCAAGACTTGGGTTTCGCGTGATTTATTCGAAAAAGTGCCGTCCCGTGCGGTTTCATTAAGACAATTTAACAACTTTTCCGGGTATTTGGGTCGAGCAACTTGGTCGAATAAGATTGGATTTTCTGGTGGACAAAGCCGTTGAACCCCTTCGCTTTCAGGCCCTGAGGAACATTTTCGCCCTCATGATGCGCGAAATGTCCTCGACCTTCGGGCGCTCTCCGGGCGGTTATTTCTGGGCGATTGCCGAACCCGTGGGCATCATCTTGATGCTGGCCATAGGGTTCTCTCTGGTTGTGCGCGCACCGGCGCTTGGCAACAATTTCATCCTGTTCTACGCCACCGGCTATCTGCCCTATTCGCTTTTTGCGACACTGGCTCGGGTGATCATGCACGGTCTCGGCTATTCGCGCCCGCTTCTGGCCTATCCGCGCGTTTCTTGGATCGAGGCCCTGTTTGCCCGGCTGTTCCTGCACAGCCTGACCAATTTCGCGGTCTCCTTCATCGTCCTCGGTGCCATCCTGATGTTAGAGGACACGCGGATCGAGCTCGATTTCATGCCGATCCTGAACGGCTATGCCATGCTCGTTCTCACCGGCTTTGCGCTCGGTATGATGAACTGTTTTCTCATGGGGCTCTTCCCGGTCTGGGAAAACATCTGGACCATCGTGAACCGCCCGCTGTTCCTAGCCTCCGGCATTTTCTTCCTGTTCGACGATTTGCCCAAGGCGGCCCAGTCGATCCTCTGGTTCAACCCGATCATCCATGCCATCGGAGAGGTGCGCCGCGGCTTCTACGCCACCTACGATCCGGCCTATATCAGCCCGACCTATGTCTATGGCCTCGCCCTGGCGCTTCTGGCCTTCGCGCTCTTGCTGTTGAAACGCCACTACCGGTGGATTCTCGAAGAATGACGGGACAGGGCGGATCGGTTTTCCCTCTGCGTCTGCGGGACTTCTCTCCAATGCGAGATGGCGACCACGTCGCCTTCGATCACTGGGAGGACCTGTTCAACCTGAGCCTCTGGAGCGCGGCCACACATCTGGCTAATCCCCGGCTCGTCCTGCGAGGCACCGGACGAGTGCAGCTTAAACTCTGGCGGCAGGGCGACGAGGGCGACCCATCTCCCGTTCTCGACGCAGAGCACGATTTGCCGCTCATCCTGCCCTTGCCAGAGGGAACGGAGAGCGGGATTTTCTGGCCCGAGATCACTGCGCGCGGGTCGGTGTCGCTCGACAGTGTCGGCTGGTCCGCCGATCCGCCGACCCGAGACATTCGCATTGCTCTGGTGATCACGACCTATCGGCGGGAGGCAGAGGTCCGCACCGCCGTTGCCAAACTTCTGCCGAGCTTGCAAAGAGATCTGCCGCCCGGCGCCGCTCATTTCGTGGTGGTCGACAACGGGCGCAGCCTGACGCTTCCTGCCGCCCCCGAACTCACCCGTCTGGACAACCCCAATCTCGGCGGATCGGGCGGTTTTGCCTGTGGGCTCGCCTTCGCCCAGGACGGCGGATTTACCCACGCGCTGTTCATGGATGACGACGCCGCGACCACACCGGAGGCGCTGATCCGCACCCATGCCTTCCTGTCCCGTGCCCGTGACGACAGGGCCGCCGTGCTCGGTGCCATGCTGACCGACACGGAGCCGTCCCGTGTGTTCGAATACGGTGCCGCGTTCGATGGTTTGTGTCGCCCCCTGTGTCACGGTCTCGATCCCACCTCGCGCACCGACGCCTTGCAAATGGAGCGCGACATCCACGCGCCCCTGCCCGACACCCATTATGGCGGCTGGTGGTTCTTCGCCTTCCCGCTCGCCCCCCTGCGCCATTGGCCCTTCCCCTTTTTCGTGCGCGGCGACGATTCCGGGTTTTCCCTGTCCAATCCCTTCACGCTCTGGCGCATCGCCGGGGTGGCCTCCGTTCAGGAGGGGTTCGATCTCAAATCCAGCCCGCTGACCCGCTATCTGGATTTCCGCTATCACCTGATCCACGGGCTGGTCTTCGACAGCCTGGGCCTGTCTCGGTTCAAAGGGCTGTCGGTCGCCCTGCGGCTGATCGTGCGCAACATCCTCACCCTGCATTACGACAGCGCCGAAGCCGAGCTTCTCGCCTGGGCGGAGGTGCTCTCCGGTCCCGAGACCTTTGCAACCGATCCGACCGCGCAAAAGGGCCGGGCGGCTGTCGCAGAACTCCTCTCCAACGAACGCTGGACCCCGACCCCGATGCAACCGGTGAGCACCCTCTCGCTGTCCGATCCGCATTGGCGGCGCAAATGGATCAAACTGACCCTGAACGGCCATCTCGTACCGTTCTGGGCGACATGGATGCCAGACCGGGTCATCGACCGCAGCACCCGAGGCGATATGCGGAGCTATTTCTTTGCCCGTCAGGTCGTCGTCCAAGATGAGACGCGCGGCACAGCGATGGTGCTCCGCCACGACAAGCGCCGGGCCTTTCGGATCGGGCTGCGCGCGGCGGGTCTGTCGCTGCGCTGGCTGCTGGGCCATTCGAAACTCCGCAAATCTTTCAAAACCGGCTATGACGAGATGACCACGCGCGCCTTCTGGGACGCGCAATTCATCCGGGAGGATTTGTGAGACGGGTTCGAACAGCATTGCGGGAACGTTTGATCCGCCTCTGTGCGACGCGGCGGAGCATGTCCCTGTCGTCTGGTCAGGTGCTGGACCTCCTACCGCTCCGCAATGCCCATGGTCCTGTGACCTCCCGTCCCATGGCCGACGGGATGCAGTTCCACATCGACCCAAAAGGGCAAGTCGAGGGCGAATGGTTCAGCGAAGCCGGGCAGCGGTTTCATTTCACGGCGCGGGTGATCGCCTCGGTCGATTGGGTCGCGCTCCATATCGACCTGCCACGTTTCGAGAAGATGTCGGAACTGTCGCACCTCTCCGTGATCCTGCGCGCGGCCAGTGCGGTGCCGCTGCGCCTCGAACTGGCGATCCGCAGCTACACCGCAGAGGGGTTTCAGGACAGTTTCCTGTTCCCGGAGCTTCACCTCACCCCCGGCGGTGTAGACCATTGCGCCACGCTCGCGCTGGCTCAGGCTCCGGATTTTCCGAGACAGGCCGATCAACGCGAGCTTGTGATCTTCTGCCCGACCGAAGGGGAGATGGAGATCGCGTTCGACACGCTGAAGGTTCTAAGCCTGTGAGACTCGATCTGGCTCTGGTGATCCCGGTCCATGACGACCTTCCGGGGCTCACGCGCCTCGTCGGCGAGGCGCGGCAAAGCGGGTTGTTTCGCCAGATCATCGTCGTCGATGACGCCTCCCCCCTGCCGGTGCCTGCGATGGAGGGGGTCACGCTTTGCCGCCTGCCCGACAATCGCGGTGCCGGGGCGGCGCGCAACGCCGGGCTGGATCTGGTGGATTGCACCCATGTGCTGTTCTTCGATGCCGACGACACGCTCCTGCCGGAGCTTTCCCGCCTCACAGAACACCTCGCCGAAACCCCGAATTTCGACCTGTGCCAGTTCAAATACGCCCAGAGCAGCGAGCTGCGCCACGGCCATTGGGGGCAGCCGGATTATGACGAGGCCGTCTGGGCCGAAGCGGGGCTAAGCCTTGCACGTCACAAGGTCCTGTCGCCCGCCCAGCGCCACTTGATCGCGCAAACCGCCAATTACCCGTGGAACAAGATTTGCCGGACGGAGTTTCTGCGCGCGGAAGGCATCCGCTTCATGGAGATCCCGTTGCACAACGATCTCGCCTTTCATTGGCGCGTGTTGAGCCGGGCGAAGACCGTGATCGCCAGCGACCGGATTTGCACCTATCACCGTGTCCACACGGGCCGTGCGCATCTGACCAATCGTCGCGGACACGAGCGGCTCTGCGTGTTCGACGCGCTCGACACGGTGCGCCGCGAGCTTGCCCCGCTTGACCCGGACTGGCACGCGGCTTTCGCGGCTTTCGCCTCCGCTCTCGTCACCTGGGCGCGTCAGGGTCTCGACGAGGCCTCTCTCGACCGGTTCGACAGGCTCTCAGAGCAATTCTTTGAAAACATGAAAGAAACAGGGTCTCCCCCGGCCAGATCCGATAAATTTTGAAGCGATTTTCGGCCAAATTGAAAACAGGGGCCGCAAAAACGCCGCTTTCGCGCAAATGAAAAGCAACCTCGTTTCGAGACACTTATACCCGGGTATAAAGGGGTATGAACCGTGGTCTCGATCCAACACATATCGACAGAGCACGTCGCGTATGAAGAGTATTTCTCGCATACATCCGACATCGAGGTCGTGACGGTCGATGGCCGGATATTCGTTCTGACGGTCGGGCAATATGACGGCGGCGCATCCGCTTGGGAGCTTCAATCCGGGTCCCTCGTCAAGGTCGACGCCTTGACGCTCTCAACCGGGGTGACGGCCGGGGCCGAGGGCGATCTGACCGCGCTCAACACCACCGCACAGGATTACATCCTCACTGGTGGCGGCGTCTCCGGTGCCTTTCGTCTGATCACCGCGAACGGTACGGACATCTTCGGTAGCTCCACCTCCCTCGGGACGGTTACGGCCTTTTCCGGCGATCTCTATGGCACAAGCACGATCCAGCTCGACACGGGCAAGATCCTCGTTCTGGGTGCCATTGCAGGCGAGGCGCAGATCGGCGTGCTCCAGATCGACACGGTGCAAAAGACCATTTCCGCGGCTGGAACCATGTCTTACGGCAGCAATGTGGACAACGATGCCATCGGCGCCTCTCTCGTGACCGAGATCGACGGCCACAGCTATTTCGTCGCCGCAACCCAAAGCAGCAACACGCTTCAGGTCTGGGAAATCGACACGGCGACCGGCGCGCTCACCGCCCGTGCCTCCATGGATGCCGATCAACTGTTTTGGGGCACGACCCCAAGCTCCATGGTCGCGGTCGAGATCGGCGGGGTGCAATATCTCGTCGTCGGCGCTTATGACTCCTCCTCGATCCATGTCGTTCAGATGGCCGAAGACGGCGCCCTGACCATGGTCGATCAGGTGATTTCCGATAGTGTGTTCCATGTCGGCAATGTCACCGCCGTGGCGACGATCGCCTATGAGGGCGACACCTATCTCGCGGTCGGCGGCAATCAGGGCGGCGTCGCGCTCTATCTCATGTTGCCCGATGGCACGTTGACCTGCGTGTCGCATATCTACGACAGCGCGGCGATGTCCCTTCAGAATATCTCCGATATCGCGCTCTACGCGGACGCCGACGGCATCGACATCTTTGTCAGTTCCGCAAGCGAATACGGTCTGACCCATCTTTATGTCGATATGTCCGCAGAAAACGGCCTCATCGCTGGAACGGATGCGGCGGAGACCCTCATCGGCACAAGTCTGAACGACGTCATCTTCGATGGCCCCGGAAGCGATGTGCTCCAGGGCGGTTCAGGTGCCGATCTCTTTGTCCTCGCTGCGGATGGTGAAACGGACGTCATCCGCGATTTCCGCCTCGGCACCGACCGGATCGACCTGTCGCATTGGGAAGGGCTCAACAGTCTCGATCAGCTTAGCTTCGTGACCATCCCCTCGGGCATCCGCATTCACTATGGCGATGAGGAACTGATCCTCTATTCGCATGACGGATACGATCTCTATGCCTCCGACTTCTCCTATGAAGATCTTTTCACCCTTGATCGCGTGGCTCTCGAAGGCGGAGAGAATCAGGCGGCGTTTCAGCTTTACGGAACGGTGGGAAACGACACGATCTTCGGCACGGAATTTGTGAATATCATCTTTTCCGACAGCGGCGACGACCAGATCTTCGGGTACGGCGGCAATGATCAGATTTATGCGGGCAGTGGCGATGATTTCATCGACGCCGGTGACGGCGACGATGTGATCTATGGAGAAGACGGTGCGGATACGATCTACGGCGGTCTTGATCAGGACACGATCTATGGCGGTGGCGGCAACGATATTCTCGACGGTGGCCGGGAACGCGACATCATCTACGGCGGCGAAGGGGACGATGTGATCTACGGGTTCACCTCACACGACCGGCTGTACGGCGAGGATGGCAACGACAAGCTCTACGGCTCGAACGGGCTCGATTACATGAAAGGCGGCGCGGGCAACGACTATCTGGCCGGGGCGCGCGATGCGGACTCGCTCTTTGGCGGCGACGGCAACGACCAGTTGCGGGGCGGTTCCGGTGAGGACAAGCTGCGTGGCGAGGGAGGAAACGATCTTCTCTACGGTCAGGATGATCGGGACGCGTTCATTTTCTCGGACGATTTCGGCCGCGACACGATCTACGATTTCGAGGTCACTCTGGTCGAGATCATCGACCTGAGCGATGTGTCGGAGATCACCTCCTGGGAGGATCTCGTGGCGAACCATCTGACGGAAACGACGGGCGGTTCGGCGCAGATTTATCTGGATGAGAACAACATCATCACCATTTCCGGTGTCGGGATGGAGGAGCTGACCTCGGACATGTTCGTATTCTGAGATGGGGTGTGACCGGTTTGCGCCTGAGCGACAGAGAAATGATTTCAACGCAACCGGTCTCGTTTGGAGGGATCGGGAGAGCGGTGATAGGAATGAGGAATGAAAACAGTGGGTGAGCAAATGAACCACCTGATACGCCGCATGGCAAAACGTGGTTTGCCTGCCGTGTTGTGGGCTGTCGGGGCGGGGGGGCTTCTAATAACCGGAGGAGTGAGTTTGACGATGGCTGATGAGATGGCGCAAGCCGGGGAGATCCTGTGTCGCTCAGACCTGCCCCCATCCTATTGCGAAACGGCGACAGAGGCCTGGGCGAAAGCCGTCGCAGGGGTCGAGGCCGCGCCGCAGATGGAGTTGACGATCACGGAGGCCCCGTTGGGCTTCTCGATCTCCGCCCGCCTGCATCGGGATGGTCAGCCCCTCGCACTCCGGGACAGTGCATTCAGTGTCGTGGACCGTGCACCACAAGGCGATGATGCCGCCACCCGCAAGTTTTTTGTTAATCTTTTCAAAGATATGCTTTCAGAAAAAAATTTTTAGGCCTTGAGGCGCAGATAAAGAGGAGAACTAAGACATGTGTGAAATTTGTGCCCAGTTCCGACCGACCGACGACTCCTGTGTCTACGAGGAGGCTGCGGCCCTGACCTCGACCGGCACGACATCTGCCGCTCTTGTCAACGGCACCCTGACGGAGCTTGCCGATTATCTCACCACGGGATTCTGGAACGACTACGGTTTGAACACACGGTTCTTTGACACATCGTCGTCGAATGTGATCACGGTCAATATCAGCGATCTCAACGCCACCGAGCAAAAGCTTGCGCTGAGCGCGCTCGAGGCGTGGGAAATGGTCGCCGATGTCACTTTCGTCGTCACCACCTCCTCCAGCGCCGACATCACGTTTTACAACGACGACGGTGGCAATTCCACGGTGCTTTCGGCCTATTCGACCTCTGCCGTGTCCGGGACGACGATCCAGTATTCCGATGTCGTGATCACCAGCGGCTGGGTGAACTCCTACATGGGGGATGAAATCGGCACCTACGGTTACCAGACCTATATCCACGAGATCGGACATGCGCTCGGCCTGGGGCACCAGTCCTTGTACAACGGCAGTGCAGATTACCCGACCGATGCGGATTTTCTCAACGATAGCTGGCAATTGTCGGTGATGTCCTATTTCTCGCAATCCGACAACACGAGTGTGAACGCGAGCTATGCCTATCTCGTCTCGACGATGATGGCGGATATTCTGGCCATTCAGGACCTCTACGGGCCCGCTGGTGAAGGGAGCGCAACCTGGGGCGACACGATCTGGGGGCTGAATTCGAACCTCGGCAATTATTTCGACGGGGTGTTCACCGATCTCTCGAACGGGACCACGACGACCTACTCCGGCGATCCGATTGCCTTGACGATCTTCGATGCCGAGGGCGAAGACACGATCGACCTCAGCTTCTCGACGACCAATGATCGTGTCGATCTGAACGACGAAAGTTTTTCGGATGTGCTGGGTCTGGTCGGCAATCTCGGGATCGCCTCCGGGACCATCATCGAGAATTACATCTCGGGCGCAGGCAATGACCACATCACCGGCAATGAGGCCGACAACAAGATCTACGGTGGCCTTGGTGAGGACACGATCTTCGGAGGCGCAGGCAACGACCTGCTCGACGGAGGGCGGGAACGTGACATCATCTACGGTGGCGATGGCGACGACGAAATCTACGGGTTCACCTCGCACGACCGGCTGTACGGCGAGGATGGCAACGACAAGCTCTACGGCTCGAACGGGCTCGATTATATGAAAGGCGGCGCGGGCAACGACTATCTGGCTGGGGGCCGCGACGCGGATTCGCTCTTTGGCGGCGATGGCAACGATCAGCTCCGCGGCGGCTCCGGTGACGACAGGTTGCGTGGCGAAGCGGGCAGCGACATGCTCTACGGTCAGGACGGCAAGGATACCTTTATCTTTTCTGACAATTTCGGGCGCGACGCGATCTATGATTTCGACATCGCGGAGGGGGAGATCATCGACCTGAGCGATGTGTCGGAGATCACGTCCTGGGAGGATCTCGTGGCGAACCATCTGACGGAAACGACGGGCGGTTCGGCGCAGATTTATCTGGACGAGAACAACATCATCACCATTTCCGGCGTCGGGACGGAGCAGCTTACCTCGGACATGTTCGTGTTCTGAGACGGGGGCTTTGCCCGCATTCCCGTTCAGACATAGGCCCGCGCGCCGGGGAGCCCGTCACAGATGAGGTTCGTCTTGCCGTTCAGGTAATCCTCATCGCGGATTTTCCATGTGTGCTGCGCAATATCCGCGTAGCGCATATGGACGAAATTGAAGATGTTGGTCGACAGGATGGGGAGATCGCGCTCCTGCAGCATTTGCAGAAAAGCCGTGTCCGTGCCCTGCCTTTGCGCGGCAAAGCTCAGCCCCTCCGTCTTCTTGCGATCCCAGATCAGGGTGCCGCCATGCACCAGATTGGTCATCTGGTTGTCCCGCCCCGGGAAACGCAGATAGGTTTTGTCGCGCTGTTCCAGATAGGTGAAATAACTGTTTTTGCCGATCAGCGCCGTGCGCGGGGCGTAGTCGAACCCGAGGGCCGAGTCGAATATGTAATTCGGCCCATAGAGATCGTCGTCATCCCATTTCGCGAATGTGTCCCCCTCAGCGATCTGCATTGCATCGTTCAGCGCATGTGCCAGGAATTTCTCCTCGGAGGTGCGGAGGATCTTCAGGTTGCGTACCCCGTGCAGGGCGCGCGCGACCTGCTCTTCGCTCATGTCGTCGCGGTGCATGACGAAAAGCGTTTCGGTGTCGGTATAGGTCTGCGCCCGGATCTGCCGCCCGACGGCTTCGAGAAACTGTGGCCGTTTCGAACTGCACAGGATCGAGACCTTGCGCGCGGGTTTGGCGACGAAGGGCTTGCCGATCTTTTCCGACATCTCCTGAAGCCGGTGCCGATAGGTGTGTTTGCTGTGAATCAGCCGCACTCCTTTCGTGGCCAGAGCCGCACGGTAGAGATCGTCGCCCAGAAGCTGGTCGGTCATCTCACCCGCCTCCTGCTCCGTCGAGGGCATGAGCACCAGATCGCCGAACACCTTTTCCATCGCAGGCGAATAGGACGACATCACCGGCGCGCCGCAGCCCATGATCTCGAACACCCGCCTTGCCAGCATGGTGTCCGAGCCTTCCACGGAATTCACGTTCACGAAAGCGTCGTAGGTCTTGTAGACGCGCTCGACCAGCTTCGGATAAGGCACCCCTCCCCGCAGTGCAGGCTGGAATTTCGCGGGAAAAATCAGGTCGGGGTTCTCCTTTTCGTCACTGAACCGGTCGTAAATATCCAGAACCCCGCGTTCCTGCGCCGGGCTCAGCAACAGGTTGAGCCACTCCGCCCGCTTCGGATATTTGATCCCCCGCCAACTCCCGGTGAAGGCCACGCGGTTCTGCCGGTCTTCCCTGCGGATCGGATTGTGCAACGAGGATTGCGCCGCGAACATCATCACATGGGCGTGCCCCCGCCCGACATGCGCCTCATAGGCCGGAACGCAGCCGACGTCGGTCGTGAACACATGATCGAACTGACGCGCCGTGTCGATGAACGTCTCGAAATTGACCGGGTCTTCCTTGTTCCAGAACAGCGTGGGAATGCCGTCGCCCTTGCAGGCCTCGATCAGTTCGGACAGCTCCTTGCCCCATTTTTCCGGCTTGGTCATGGCGTAATTCCATAGGCCATCATTGCCGCGCCACGCAGACTCGGCAAAAAAGGCGAAAGCGTCGCGGTTGTCCCGGAAGTCCTCCTGCCAACTCTTCTTGCCGATCCGCACGCTTCGGGTGTCCGGCGCAAGGCATTCGGCGGTGAATTCATCCGTCACCGTGATCAGTTTCGGCAGGCGCTCCCGCTCTTCCGGGCTGAGATGCGCATGTGGCAGGAAGGGCGCAGCATTGCCGAGCGCCAGCAGCCCGCGCGAGGCAGGAACGCAGGCGGCATCGCGCAGCACCTTGAGCCGGGCAAAGCCATTCTTCGCCTCCCAGCCGACAAGCCCGATGCGCATCCGCACGGCACGCTGCGGCGCGATCAGATCCTGCGCAAAGCACACCGGCTGCTCTTGCTGTAACACATAGCCCTGTGCCAGTTGCTGTTTCGCAAGCCATGCCAGATTGTTGGAGGGATCGAATTTCAGCGCATGCCCCGACTCCGTCACGAATTGCACGGTGAAAAGCGCAACTTTTTGTGTGGCCGATTTGGGGGTCTTGAGCCAGAGACGGCCCTCGATGCAGACGCGCTCTCCGGGTTTGACAGGCAGCTCGATCCAATCCGTCTCTCCGCCGAGGTTCACATAGCTGACCGGCGCAGATGCATAGCGCGGGCGTGGCGTTTTGACCGCGTTGCCCGCCGCCCTGCGCGCAAGACTGGTGCGCAGTTCGCGGGCCAGCCGTAACGGAAGCGCCAGGGCGCCACGAAAACTGCGGAGCGAGAGGGCCAGCGTATGACCGATGCGAAAGGAACTGGACTGTGCGATCTCATGATATGCCTGCTCCCATTCCATGCGCTGCCGTTGCTCTTTCGCAAGCTGCTTGACGAGTTCTTTCAGATCAGCGCCCTTCGCGGCGGTGTCTTTCGGCGTCTTGGCCATCATGGACTTTCCCGTGACTGAAGGGGCTCAAAAGGTTTCGATCGCGATCGCCCAAGGCCAGCCCTTGCGATGCGGGCGTTGCAACAAACGGATATCGGCTTTCGGGAACACCTCCGCGATGCGCGCGGCATCGAAATATTGATGGTGATAGGACGGCAGAGGACGGGGCTCGTCGAAGGGAACAGAGACGATCAACTGTTTCCTGGCGACCCGGCGCAACTCCTCCAGCGCCGTGGACATGGCGTCGCCGGGGATATGTTCGAGCACTTCCATGCAAACGACCGTGTCATAACTGTCATCTTCGAACGCCAGGGCGGTCGCGTCCATCACGCGGAAATCCGTCCGCTCGTCGACCAGAATCTGCTTGGAGTAGCGCCTGAGATCAATGCCTGTGACCTGATCGTAACGCTTGCTGAGTTGAAGGTAATTCAACAGGGCCGAGGGCCCGACACCGACATCGAGGATGGAGCGGCTGTCCGGATCGAGCAGTTCGATGCCGTATTGAATCCGTCGCCAGTCATGCTGTGTGTAAAATCCTTTGCCGGATTTCTTGCCGTGCAATTCGACATATTTGTAGCCGTAATACTCCCGCAACAATTTCAGAAGCGGGTCGCTCACCGGCGGCAGGGGGATGTCTGTCATCGTCATGTGTCTGGTCGTGCCCTCAAGAGTTTTCTACCCAGTTTCGAAAGACGGCGCAGCGGTGCGGTCACGCGCCAGGACAGGCTGTTCCGCATCTCGCGCAACTCCGCCCGAAGTCTTCGCAGCTCCTGCTCTCCCTGAGACGCGGTCTCGATGCGAAAGCAGAGTTCTTTCTCCAACGCATCGAGGCGTTCGCTCAGAAGCGTCATTTCCTCCACGCTGGGATCACGCGGCTTCATGCGCGTTCCTCCCCGCATCCTGCCCTGTCGTGATTTGGTCCGCCATGATATGTCGAAGCGTGATGGCGTATTCCGCACAGATGGCCGGCCAAAGATACTCTTCCCGCGCTTTGGCTCGGGCCCGCGTGCCAAGATCCTGTCGCAGATTCCTGTCCTGCAGAAGCCTGAGGAGCGCGTTTTGCAACCCGTCGACCGAGCCTGCGGGAAACCGCAAGGCGGTCTCGCCCGCGCTCAGCATCCCGTCGAATCCCCCGACATCGGAGGCGACGATTGCCTTGCCGGCCATCATCGCCTCGATCGGTTTGAGCGGCGTGACAAGCTCGGTCACACGGCTGCGCAGCCGGGGAAACACGGCGATGTCGAGCGCTTCGACATAGGTGCGGGCCTTTTCCGGGGCCACCCGTCCCGGCGCTTCGGTCCGATCCGACAGGCCGTGCTCCGTCAGCAGATCCAGCATAGCGCGATGCGCCCTCCGACCGGCATGGCCGCTGCCCTTGCCATCTCCGACCAGCAACAGGCGAAACGCGAGCCCGCCTCGTTTCAACGCGCCACAGGCCTCCACCAGAAGTGCCAGACCTTCATAGGCGGCAAAGCTGCCGACATAGCCGATCACGGGCACGCTGTTTCGTGACTTCGAGCCACAGGGCATGGCTTCCGTCGCGCCGTTGGGCACGATGGAAATCCGCTCCGCTGGTACGCTCCGTGTCACCAGTTCACGTTTCATCGCCGTTCCGAGCGTGATCACCCGGTCCGCCCGGCGCGCCACTTCGCCGTCCCAATGGCGCTCGAGAAAATATTGTCGCGAGCCCATGAAACCCGGCTCGCGCGCCGCCCGGCTGTCCTCCCAGAACCCGCGCACCTCATGGACAAAGGGCACCCCGATCCGGCGGGCGGCAAGGCAGGCGGGTATGGCGCAGGCATGGTTGCTGGCCGCGATGACAAGCGCGGGTTTGAGGTCGCGAAAACAGGCCTCAAGCGCCTCGGTGGAGTGCCGGACATAGGCCGCGTGATTGTCCCAGGAAAAATACCCCGGCGCCTTCAGCCGATGATAGGGCACCCCGTCCCGCATCTCGACGCAATCTCCCTCCGGTGCGGGCGTTTCGAGTGCGCTGGCCGGTTCGTCCCAGGGATAGCCGGGCCGCGAGATTACCTGAAGATCGAGCCCCTGTGCGCGCAATCCTTGCGCAAGGAAATGGGTCCGGTTCGCGTATCCGGTCGAGTGATAGGGCAGGCTGCTGTAACTCACATAAGCGACGCGATTTTCGACGGGGGGGATGGGGGTGCCGGGCAATCCGGCGATGTTGTCCATCAGGAACAATCCCTCTGTCGTCTGGCTGTCCAGCATCTCCAGCACACCTGCCGCAACTCCCATCGCCACAAGGCGATTGTGGGCCGCCTGGACCACATCCGGCAGGCTCAGCTCGATCGCCTGTGCAGAGATCAGCAGGACGTCTTCCGCATCGGGGGCGCTTTCGAGCAGGTCCATGAGCAGAGGGGCGACATCGAAACCGGGCTGCTGCACCCGCATGTGACGGGCGGCCGAGAGCGTGCCGCGCAAAAGCCGTTCCTGTTCGAATGCCTGTCCCATCATGCGATGTCACGCCGCGCGGCGGGCTTGGCGCCAGACGCTGCGGGTTTGGCGCCACATGCCGCGGGTGTCGATCACAGGTTTGCCGAGCGGCACGGCAAGATTTTTGAACGGGCGGTGGTCGACCAGAAGCAAGACGATATCCGCCGCCTCGATCGCCGCCTCTGCCGTCATCATCTCGGCTTTGTCGGCAAGCGCGGGGGGCAGGGCGTGAATGTTAGGTTCGCTGACAAGCACCTCGAAGGTGCCGCTGCCACTCAGCTCTCGCACGATATCGAGCGCCGGGCTTTCGCGCAGATCGTCAATGTCGGGTTTGAACGCAAGCCCGAGACAGGCGACGCGCGGCTTGCGACCGATCAGCCCAAGCGCCTCGCCGGCCTCGCGCACCTGATCGAGCACCCAAAGCGGCTTGCTGTCATTGACCTCGCGCGCGGTGCGGATCAGCCGGGCGGTCTTGGGTGCCGAGGAAACGATGAACCACGGATCGACCGCGATGCAATGCCCGCCGACGCCGGGGCCGGGTTGCAGGATGTTCACACGCGGATGGCGATTGGCCAGCTCGATCAATTCCCAGACATCGACACCGACTTCGTCGCAAATCAGCGAAAGCTCATTGGCAAAGGCGATGTTCGTGTCGCGATAGCTGTTTTCGGCCAGCTTGGCGAATTCCGCCGTGCGCGCGTTGGTCGGGATACAACAGCCCTTGACGAAAATCCGGTAAAGCTCCGTTGCGCGACGGGCGCAACGCGGGGTCATGCCGCCGATGATGCGGTCGTTCTCGAACAGCTCGCGCATCACATGACCGGGCAGCACGCGTTCGGGACAATGCGCGACCATGACATCCGCAGCCTCTCCCGCCTGCTGCGGGAAACTCAGGTCGGGACGTTCCTCGGCCAGCCAGGCTGCCATCTGATCCGTCGCCCCGATCGGTGAGGTGGATTCGAGCACCACGAGATTGCCCCTCGCCAGATGCGGCGCAATGGATTTCGCCGCCGCGCGGATATAGTTGAGATCGGCGGCGTGGCTCTCTTCGACAAAAGGCGTGGGGACCGCGATGACAAAGGCATCGGCGGGACAGGGCGTCACCGAGGCGGTCAGATAGCCCCGCGTTACGGTGTCGCGCACGATCATGTCGAGATCGGGTTCGACGATGTGAATCCCGCCCGCATTGATCGTTTCGACCACGCGGGGGCTGACGTCGACCCCATGCACCTGCACTTTCGAGGAGGCGAAAACCGCCGCCGTCGGCAGGCCGATATATCCAAGCCCGATGATGTTTATTTTCGAAAATCCGTACTTTTTCACTGGAAACACCTCTCTCTTGTCGTGGCCCAACTCTGGATCGCAGTGACGATCCGGTGCGAGGCCTTGCCATCGCCATAGGGGTTATGAGCGAGGCTCATCTCCGCATAAGCGGCCGTGTCGTCGAGAAGACGCGCGACCTCGCTCACGATCTTGTCCCTGTCCGTCCCGACCAGCTTGACCGTTCCGGCATCCACCGCTTCGGGCCTTTCCGTCGTGTCACGCATGACGAGGACGGGTTTGCCGAGAGAGGGCGCTTCTTCCTGAATGCCGCCGCTGTCCGTGAGGATGATGTCCGCACGGCTCATCAGGAAAATGAAAGGATAGTAATCAAGGGGGTCGATCAGCGTGATGTTCTCTCTGCCGCCGAGCAACCGTTCCACAGGTTCTCTTACATTAGGGTTAAGATGGACCGGATAAATGATCTGGACATCCGGCCGTTTTGCCAGTTCGGCAAGCGCATTGCAGATCCGTTCCATGCCGCTGCCGAAACTCTCGCGCCGGTGTCCGGTGACAAGAATCACCCGTTTGCCGGGCTGAATTCCGGTTCTTTCAATCAGCGCCTGTTGTGCCGAACTGTCCTGTTCGAGCCGCGCGACCACGCTCATCAGCGCGTCGATCACCGTGTTTCCGGTGACATGCACCGATGCTGGATCGACATTCTCGGCCAGCAGGTTGGCGCGGGATTTTTCCGTCGGTGCAAAATGCAACGCGCTGATCGTGCCGGTGAGCTTGCGGTTCACCTCTTCGGGCCAGGGCGAATAGATATTACCGGTGCGCAGACCGGCTTCGACATGACCCACCGGGATCTGATTGTAATAGGCGGCCATCGCGGTCATGGCCGTGGTCGCAGTATCGCCATGCACCAGAACGAGATCGGGTCTGGCCTGATCCAGAACCTGTTTCAGCTCTTTGAGGAGCATGGCGGACAGATCGTGCAACCCCTGTCCCGTGCGCATGAGATCGAGATCGTATTCCGGCCGGATCTTGAACAGGCCCAGAACCTGGTCGAGCATTTCCCGATGCTGCGCCGTGACGCAAATCTCGGAGGTGATGCCTTGTGCGGCCCCCAGAGCGCCGACCACAGGGGCCATCTTGATGGCCTCGGGGCGGGTCCCGAAAACGGACAATACCTTGATGGGGTGAACTGTCATTGTAATCCCTACGACGAAACGGGTGGGTTGTTTCTCTGTAGGGTTGTGGCCGGATAGTAGTTAATATCGCGTTAAGTGCGTTAACTTCATTTCGCCGAGGGCACGCCGGTTCCGAAATGCCGCTCGCCGCGGGCCTTTGCCAGGGCGATCTGTTTCTGACGCTCGCGGAACCGCTCCTTGCGCGCCTCGTCATACTCGTCGATGCACTGATGACAGGACACGCCTTCCTCATACTCCGGGCGCTGCTTGTCCTCGGGCAGGATCGGACGCCGACAGGCATGGCACAGCTCATGCGGCCCCTCGGTCAGCCCATGGCCGATGGACACCCGCCCGTCGAACACGAAACATTCGCCTTCCCAGAGGCTCTCCTCCTGCGGCATCTCTTCGAGGTACTTCAGGATCCCGCCCTTGAGGTGATAGACCTCCTCGATCCCCTGCCCGAGCAGGAAGTTCGTCGATTTCTCACAGCGAATCCCCCCGGTGCAGAACATCGCGATCCGCTTGTTGTGGAACCGCTCCTTGTTCTCCTCCCACCAGTGCGGGAATTCGCGGAAGGTCTTGGTCTGCGGGTCGATCGCGTCCTTGAACGTACCGATCTGCACCTCGTAATCGTTGCGCGTGTCGATCACCGCCACGTCGGGCGCAGAGATCAGTTCGTTCCATTCCTCGGGGGTGCAATAGTGTCCAACCCGTGCCTTCGGGTCGACATCGGGTTGCCCCATGGTGACGATCTCTTTCTTGAGCCGCACTTTCATCCGGTTGAACGGCTGCTCCTCCGCCGTCGACAGCTTGTATTCGAAATCGGCACATCCCGGCAGGGCGCGGATATGCGCAACCAGCCGCTCGATAGACGCCGGTGTCGGCCCGGCCACCGTGCCGTTGATCCCCTCCCTGGCCAGCAAAAGCGTGCCTGTGATGCCCTCGGCATGGCACAGCTCCATAAGCGGCCCCCGCAAGGCGGCAGGGTCGGGGAAGCGGGTGAAGTGATAGAGTGCGCAGACGGTAAACATGATGTGTTCGATACGCCGCAAGCCGTGATCAGGCAAGAGCTTGCAAAGCACGGCCCGCCCGCGTCATCTAATCGCATCCGAGGAACTGTCACGAGGCCCCGCAATGACACGCAGCGCAATCCTTGCCGTTTTTCTGGCTTTCACCGTCACTAATCCGGCCCAAATGGCCTTTGCCGAGACGCCCCAAGTCCCCGAAAGCCGCGCTGAAATTCAGCTTTCCTTCTCTCCCATCGTCAAGGAAACCTCGCCCTCTGTGGTCAATATCTACGCCTCCCGTGTGGTCGAGGAACGCCTGTCCCCCTTCGCGGACGATCCGTTCTTCTCGCAATTCTTCCGCTCCGGTCCGGCGCGTCAGCGTGTGCAACGCTCGCTTGGTTCCGGGGTGATTGTCTCGGGTGACGGGCTTGTCGTGTCGAATTATCACGTCGTGGGCGAGGCCTCCGACATCCGCGTCGTCCTCTCCGACAAGCGCGAATACAAGGGCGAGGTGATCCTCGCCGACAAGGACGCCGACGTCGCCGTGCTCCGTCTCGACGGCGCCACCGACCTGCCCGCCCTGCCTCTGGCCGACAGCGATGCGCTCGAGGTCGGCGATCTGGTGCTGGCCATCGGCAACCCGTTTGGTGTCGGCCAGACTGTGTCCTCCGGCATCGTCTCGGGTCTTGCCCGCTCCGGCTCGGCGATCCCCGGCGGCGCGGGCTCCTATATCCAGACCGACGCGGCCATCAATCCGGGCAATTCCGGCGGCGCTTTGGTCGATATGTCGGGCCGTCTCGTCGGCATCAACACCTCGATTCTGTCGCGCTCTGGTGGCTCCAACGGCATCGGATTTGCCATCCCGGCCAATCTCGTGCGCGAATTCACTCGTCAGGCCGAGGCGGGCCAGACCCGTTTCATTCACCCCTGGTCCGGCGTTTCGACTCAGTCCGTGGACGACGCGGTCGCCGAGGCTCTGGGGCTCGACCGCCCCGAAGGCGTCGTGCTCTCCGAGTTGCACCCGCAATCTCCCTTCGCAATGCTCGGGTTGACGGCGGGAGATGTGCTCCTCTCCCTCGACGATCAACCGATCCTGTCGCCTTCCGATCTCGAATACCGGTTGTCGATCCTGCCGGTCGGATCTTCGGTCAAACTCTCCGCGCTGCGTGCAGGAGAGCCGATTGAGCTGGATTTGTCTCTGATTGCAGCGCCAGGGTCGGAGAGCATCGACACGGTCGAGATCACCTCTTCCGGTCCACTGGGCGGTCTGGTCGTGGCCGATCTGACGCCCGCCTTGATCGACGAATACGGCTTGTCGCTCATGTCCGACGGGGTTGTCCTGATGGAGGCTCAGGGTCCCTCCGCCCGTCTCGGGCTTCAGCCCGGCGACCGGATCGTCGAGGTCAATGCCACGGAGATCCGGACAACCAAAGACCTGCAAAGCGCCGCACGGCAAAAGATCGGCATGTGGCTGATCACCTTTGAGCGGGGCGGGAGACTGTTGCGGATGCGGGTAAAATAGAGCCAAATCCAGCCAAAACAGACCACGATGGCGATTTTCACCCTCGTCTTGTGCCTGGATGACTCTTAGCCACATGACCCTGAACGCGCCGAAAGAGGGGGCGAAGGGCGGGCGCGATGCCAACCAGGCACGCTCTTGCCCGATGGCTCGTGGAGCGCTACCACTTGGCGCGAAGGAGACCTCCCATGCGCGCAGCGAACAAATCTCTGAACGAAGCCCTGATCGTCATCGACATTCAAAACGATTTCTGCCCGGGCGGCGCGCTCGCCGTCGCTGGCGGCGACGAGATCGTGCCCGGGGTCAACGCGCTCATGGCCGAATTCCCCGCCGTGATCCTGACGCAGGACTGGCATCCCGGGGGCCACAGCTCCTTCGCAAGCACTCATGGTGCCGCGCCCTATTCGACCATGGAAATGCCCTATGGCACGCAGGTGCTCTGGCCGGATCATTGCATTCAAGGGACCGACGGCGCAGCCTTCCACAAGGATCTCGTGACCACCGGCGATCTGATCATCCGCAAGGGGTTCAATCCCGCGATCGACAGCTATTCCGCGTTTTTCGAGAATGATCACAAAACGCCCACCGGTCTCGAAGGCTATCTGCGCACGCGTGGCATCGACACGCTGACTCTGGTCGGGTTGGCCACCGATTTCTGTGTGAATTTCTCCGCCGTCGACGCTGCCAAACTCGGATTTACCGTCACGGTGCGCACCGATTTGTGTCGTGCCATCGACATGAATGGCTCTCTTGCGGCGGCAATCGACGGCATGAAGGCCGCCGGGGTGGAGGTCCTGTAGGGCCATGACACCGAAGCTTTTCACCACGCTGAAAACCTACACCCGGGCCGAGTTCGGCTCTGATGTCTTCGCCGGGATCACTGTGGCGCTGGTCGCCCTGCCGCTGTCCATCGCCATCGCCATCGCCTCGGGCGCCGCCCCTGCCGCGGGCTTTGTCACCGCCATCGTCGCGGGCTTCCTGATCTCCGCGCTGGGCGGCAGCCGGGTCCAGATCGGCGGCCCCACCGGTGCCTTCATCGTCGTCGTCGCCGGGGTGATTACCACACATGGCTATTCCGGCCTCGTTGCCGCGACCTTCCTCGCGGGCATCGTTCTGATCATTGCCGGGCTGTTCCGGGCGGGCCAACTGGTGCGCCATGTCCCCGAAGCGGTGATCAACGGCTTCACCATCGGCATCGGCGTGATCATCGGCACGAGCCAGCTCCCCGATTTCTTCGGGCTTGCCGGACCGTTTCCCGCCGATTTCCTCGAAAAAATCCCGGCCCTGACCAAGGCTGCTCCGGCGTTGAACCCCTCAGCCCTCGGCATCGGGCTTGCGACGATGGTGCTCATCATGTTGCTGCGCCGCGCCTTTCCACGCCTGCCGGGTCTCATCGTTGCCGTCGCCCTGACCTCCGCCGCCGTGGCGCTGTTCGATCTGCCGGTCGAGACCATCCGTTCCCGGTTCGGCGAATTGCCGCAAAGCCTGCCCGCGCCGCATCTGCCGGAGCTGAACCTTGCCACCCTGCGGGACCTGTTGCCCTCCGCTCTGATCATCGCCTTCCTCGCCGGGGTCGAATCCCTGCTCTCGGCCATGGTCGCCGACCGGATGATCGGCGGCAAACACCGCTCCAACGCCGAGCTGATGGCGCAGGGCTGGGCCAATATCGGCTCCTCACTCTTCGGCGGCCTGCCCGCCACCGGTGCCATCGCCCGGACTGCCACCAACGTGCGCGCGGGCGGCAAGACCCCGGTCGCGGGCATCGTCCACGCGCTGGTGCTCCTTGCGATCATGATGCTGGCCGCGCCTTTGGCCGGTTATCTCGCGCTTCCGGCGCTCTCCGGTCTTCTGCTTCTGACTGCCTGGAACATGTCCGAACCGCATCGCTGGGGTGCTTACCTGCGCGGGCGGCGTTCCGATGTGGCGCTTCTGCTCATCACCCTCGTGCTCACCGTGCTCACCGATCTCACCGTCGCCATCGGCACCGGTATCGCGCTCGGCCTTGCCCTGCGCCTGTCGCGGCGGGGCGTCGAGGACCCGGATTGGACGCCGCGGGACAAATGAGCCAAGCGTGAGCGTTAACATCAACCTTGCCAAACCCTTGCCCGCCCTGCTTTAACAGGGCGGTTACAGGAAGAGGGGCCTTTTCACATGGTCGACATCGCCACCCGTGTCTACAATCACAAATGGAAGATCGACCCGATCGTCCGCTCCCTGATTGACACGGATTTCTACAAGCTCCTGATGTGCCAGTCGGTGTTCCGCAACAAACCGGACACCACCGTCACCTTCTCCCTGATCAACCGTTCCAAGGACATCCGCCTCGCCGAGATGATCGACGAGGGCGAGCTGCGCGAACAACTCGACCACGTCCGTTCCCTGTCGCTCAAACGCGGCGAGAGCACCTGGATGCGCGGCAACACCTTCTACGGCAAACGCCAGATGTTCCGCTCCGATTTCATGGAGTGGTTCGAGAACCTGCGCTTGCCCGCCTATCAGCTCGAAAAACACGACGGCCAATACGAACTGACCTTCGAAGGCTCCTGGCCCGAGGTCATGCTCTGGGAAATCCCCGCACTGTCGATCCTCATGGAGCTCCGTTCCCGCGCGGTCCTCGGCCCGATGAAGAAATTCGAGCTTCAGGTGCTCTACGCCCGCGCCATGACCAAGCTTTGGGAAAAGGTCAAACGCCTGCAACCGCTCGACGGCCTCAAGATCGCCGATTTCGGCACCCGCCGCCGTCATTCCTACCTCTGGCAGGACTGGTGCGTGCAGGCCATGGTCGAGGGCTTGGGCGACAAGTTCACCGGCACCTCGAATTGCCACATCGCCATGATGCGCGATCTCGAAGCCGTCGGCACCAACGCCCACGAACTGCCCATGGTCTATTCGGCGTTGGCCCGTGACGACAAGGCCTTGGCCGAAGCCCCCTATGACGTGCTGCGCGACTGGCAGGACGAGCACGAAGGCAACCTGCGCATCATCCTGCCCGACACTTACGGCACCAAAGGCTTCCTCGACCGCGCCCCCGACTGGCTCGCGGGCTGGACCGGCATCCGCATCGACTCTGGCGATCCGGCGTCCGGCGCGGAACAGGCCATCGCGTGGTGGAAATCCCGTGGCGAAGACCCGACCAGAAAACTCGTCATCTTCTCCGACGGTCTGGACACCGACAAGATCATCGAGCTGCACCAACAGTTCAGCGGCCGGGTCAAGACCTCCTTCGGCTGGGGCACTCTCTTGACCAACGACTTCCGCGGCCTGACCCCCGACGACGCGCTGGCACCGTTTTCACTGGTGTGCAAGGCGGTGTCGGCGAATGGCAAACCGACGGTGAAGCTGTCGGATAATCCGAACAAAGCCATGGGGCCGGTGGAAGAGGTCGAGCGGTATAAGCGGGTGTTCGGGGTTGGGGAGCAGGAGGCGATGGAGGTTGTGGTTTAGATCCTACTAAAATCAAAGCCAAAAAGCTTACTAAGAATGTGCTCTACAACTTCGGAAAAGTCTGCAAGTTGGTAATCAGTTATATCAACTGTTGCTCGTTCGTGGATTAGCTTGTTTCTTAGATTGTTGTAATGTGATGATTTTTTCCAGTAATCGTCATTAATAGAGATGTGTTTCTTTATTTCTGCAATGACCAAATGCCTTTTTGTGAACAGCTTTGAAATATCGCCGTCAGAGTAATATTCTTTGTTGTTGACCAAAAATTCTTTGAGGCCAATTTCTAGGTTGCTATCGAGGATGATTAATCCCAAGCGATTTCTGGAATGGTATTTTTTTCCAGCAAGCACTTCGAACATGCTCATTGCTTCCAAGAGGCCGAGAGTCCAAGGCATCTTTTTGGTAATGTGCGTGTTTTGGTCTAATAGACGATCTGCGTAAGACTTTTTTCTTCCTCGAGGGGTAGGAAGAGATACAATTTTTTTAACGAGTCAGGCTTGTCTAATTCTATTGGGATAATTGCACCCTTGTCATATTGGAAAATGCCATTCTCTCTATCTACTTTGGTGCGCCTTGAAATCTTTGTAAAATAACTAGTTAGCTCAATCACTCTGTCGCGAATTATTTGAAATGTCGGATGACTCCAGTTTATTCCCGCTTTGTTCGAGGTCCAAGGCATGAGTTCTGGACGACCAAATATTTCGACAATAACGCGGCACAAAGAAGCGTCTGGGTGTGGTGTGCCGGCTTTCCCGCTAAAATAGCCAACCTCCGGACCCTTTTCATGGGCAAGTATCAGTCTCTTGTTGCAATAAAAGTATACGCCATAGTTACCTTCCTTCGGATTTCGATCTGCGATCAATCCAGCAGTTATTTTTACATTTACAGTTTCCTCACTTGCTTCGACGGGTTGAATACTAAACTCCGCTGATCGAGGGGAGTAGTCGGGAGGATATGACCAATTATTAAAATTTTCTTGTAAGATAGGATTGCCATTAACCTTAATAAGACATTGAGAATTAATAAAGTTTGCGTAAATTTCGCTTAGTCGATTTTCAAATGCGGTAACTTGGTCTGTAGTAAATCCTTGGCGCAGATTAGAAATATGAACTTCTGTAGTTCCTAGTGAAATATCTGATATTTGCTTTGCAATAAGTGACCAATCCCTTTCTTCTGACAGCCATTCAGTGTCTACAACGATGGAATATGTTGGACCGTTAGCATGTCGACTTCTGATTTCGACCCGTTCTCCAAGAGCAACCCCCGCCCTCTTTCCACCAACACCAAAATTGCCGATTATCTCATTCTTCACGTTCTCTCGGCTGGCGCCTGGGGCCACAAGTAGCTCTAATGCATCGGAAGGAACCCCTCCCGCATTGTCCGAAACCCGGATCATTTGTCGATCTACGCTCAGTAGGACATTTATTTCTAAGGGGGCTGACATTTCAGACATCAGCCAGTGATCAATTGCATTGTCAATCAGTTCGCACAGAGATGTGAGCAGAGAATAGTCCGCTATGATTGAGTGAAATAGTCGCTTTTGTGGTGTAGCATCGACGGGAAGTTGATCCATAGAAATTGCCTTAAATTTTCTAAAAATCTACGATTATCGGAGTGATACATTCAAGAAATTAATCACCCCACCTTCCCCCGCAACTTCTTAACCTCCCCCCGTTCCTTCTTCGCCTTAATCCGCCGCTCGACCGACCCTTTCGTCGGCTTCGTCTTCACTCGCCGTTTCGGCACCACAAGCGCCTTGCGCACCAGTTCCGCCAGACGCTCTCGCGCGATCTCCCTATTCCGCGCCTGCGACCGGGTCTCTTCGACCTGAATGACAATCGCCCCCTCCTTGGTCCAGCGCCGCCCCGCCAGACGGCGCAGGCGGTTTTTCACAGGCTCCGGCAGGTTCGGCGAGCGCGCCGCTTCGAACCGCAATTCGACCGCTGTGGAGACCTTGTTCACATTCTGCCCACCAGGACCGGAGGAGCGGACGAACTGCTCGGTGATCTCCCAATCGGCGATCTCGATCTGGTCGGTGACGGTGAGGGGCATGGCGATGATCCGGCGAGTTCAGGGGCAGATCAGGGGGAATACCTGACGAAAAAAGATGACATACGGAAGTCCGACGCAAAGCCGACGTATATCCGACAGGGGCAAAAAGGGCAAAACCGGGGGCGAAAGGGCAGACACGGAAAAGGGCTGCCAGATAGAGCAGCCCTCCGAGATCTCAGGAGATGGGGTCAGTTAGGACACCCAATCAGGAGTGTTTCACTCTAGAAGATTGCCTCTAGGTGGCGGCCCCCCCGACTGTCTTGACCTCGCTCTCCAACATCACTCTAGACACTGGACCACCTCCTTTCGATGAATTGCCGATAAGATAATGGTGGCACAGATTTGGTATATAGCAAGTTAATTTATACCATACGTGCGGTAAGACGCCCAACAATGAGGCGAAAAGGCACGAGAGCGATCAAAGCGAGGGCAAGTTTGACACACCAATCGGCCACCGCGAGTGAAATCCAGAGCGGCACGGGCGCGCCGACCAGAAGGAACGGCACAGAGTCCCAGGCCCAGGAGACCTCCATATCGGCGGCCTCGCCAAAGATGTGGATGTTCTGCGAAAACGCGATGCCAAAGAAGATCGCAGTGTCGAGCGCAGAACCGATGATCGAGGAGGCAAACGGCGCTTTCCACCAAGACCCCTGCCGCAGCCGGTCGAACACGAACACATCCGTGAGCTGGGCGATCAGGAAGGCAATGGCGGACCCCACGGCGACACGCAGCGCGACCGCCTGATAGGTATAACCATCGCCTTGCAGGGTGATCTGCGTGCCGATGAGGCTACAGACGATCCCGGTGACAAAGCCCGCAAGGATGACCTTGCGCGCGGAGGCGACGCCATAGACACGGTTCATCACGTCGGTGACGAGAAAGGCGAAGGGATAGGTGAAGGCCCCCCATGTCAGAAGCCCATCCGCGATGAGGAACTGCACGAGGATATTAGAGGCCACGACAATGGCGGCCATGGCGAGAACGCCAGGAAGGATACGATTCATGATGTGACCCGTTTTTTATCGAAGGTGACGGCAACTCGGCCCCATTTTGGGGCGGTGCGGCGGTCTAACCCCGGCCCGGAAACAAATCAAGTGTTATTCCGCGACCCGGTAATCGACGAATTCCGTGCGTTGAAAGAACTTGAAATTATCGTCGGAGACCATGGTCACCCGTACATCCTCGGGCGTGCCCCAGACGGCGATGCCTTCGAGATTGTCATGGGTACCGGTCAGGGTGCGCAGCAAAACCTGTTCATTCTCCGGCCCATCCGGGCCAAGATCGAACCGCCGTACCCGAGTGGCAAAACCCAGTCCGGTGAACCAGCGTTCCAAAAGATAAAGCCGCCCGTCCGGTCCGATATCGAGCCCCACCGGCAGGAAATCCGTGGTGCCGTCGCGCGGGACCGACCAGGGCTGATCCCATCCCGAACCGGGCCGATAGCGGTAGAGCGGAAAGGGCCGGGTCATCTCGCCGGAGCGCTCGGGAAGCGTATAGAGCGTTCCGTCGCGAGCCACGGCCAGCCCTTCGAGCGACGAGTTCGTCTGCATGCCTTTGAAATCCGGGTGACTGGGCAGATCGGTCAGCCATCCGGTTTCCGGATCCATCTGTGCCACCCGGTGATGGCCTTCGAACGACAGAAACACCTTGCCCGTATCCGAAACCGCAATCCCTTCGCTGTCGTCATCGTAGCGCGGCAGAGGTTTGCCTTCCGAGGTCAAAAATCCTTGCGCGGTGCGGACATAAACGCCTTTGACGACGCCTTTTTCATTGCGTTTCAGATCGCCGTGAAACAGCATTGCCCGGTCCGACAGGGCCCAGAACGACAGCCCGTCCCCGGACAGATCAAGGCCGGACAGACCACCGACACGCGCGTCCGCGGCGGTCCATGTATAAGACCCGAGATATTTCAGCTCCGCCGCCTGTGAAAGCTGGGGCAGAGCGCTCGCGATCAACGCGAGGACAAGACGGCGGAACATTGTGCGGGCAGCGTTGCGAGTGTGATCGGAGGTTTCGGTTTCGCGGGCTTGGCATTGGGATCGGGCGGCGGCGGGTTGAGGATGTTGTTCACCCATTCCTGCGCATCGTCACACCCGTCACCTGGCGGGGGTGCCGCCTGATCCGTGCAATATTTGTCGCCCTTGGGGCAGTTCAGCCGGACGTGGAAATGATAGTGATGTCCCCACCAGGGTCGGATTTTCCGAAGCCAGCTCCGGTCGCCTTTTTCGTCCTTGCACATTTGCACTTTCGCGCCGGGAAAGACGAAAATCCGCGACACGCGCGGGTCGGAGGCAGCAGCCTTGAGAATCTCGTGATGCGCCCGTGTCCAGCTCGCATTGGTATAGGCACCGGAGGTGCGCTGCATCGAGATCGACGACAGGCTTTCGCGTTCGGCGCGCGTCAGATCGAGCCGTGTCGCCGGCAACATCCAGATATCGGCATCGAGCCCGATCTGGTGGCTCGCATGGCCCGACGACATCGGCCCGCCGCGCGGCTGGCTCATGTCACCGATATAGATGCCGTTCCAGCCGGGCTGTGCGGCGGCTTTGCGGGACAGGTCTTCAAGAAAATCGACGAGAACCGGCTGACCCCAGTTACGGTTGCGCGACAGGCGCATGGCCTGCCATGTCGGTCCGGTTTCAGGAAGCTGCGACGCCCCGGCAAGACAGCCCTGCGCATAGCTGCCGAACGATTCGGGGACTTGTCGCGAGGGCAAGGCGATGGGGCCGAACAGGTCCTTGGCCGGACGGTGATCCGACGAGGAGACCGAGACTTTCGGCGTCGGCGCGCTGTCCTTTTCACCGCTCACACAGGCGGCCAAAGTCGCGACCAGAGCCAGGCTCAACCATTTACGCATCATCAGGGACCTTTGTACCTTCCGGATGCACCCAAGCTAACAGCACCAGCCCCAGAATGAAAAGGGCGATGAGCGGAGTGATGCCGAGGCGTTGAGAATTCGTGACATCCGACACCACGGCGATCAGTGCCGGTGCGAGGAAGGTGGTCGCCTTGCCCGAAAGTGCGAAGAGGCCGAAAGCCTCGGTCATGCGTTCCGGGTCGGCCTGTCGTACCATCATCGTGCGGGACGCCGACTGGATGACGCCAGCCACGGCGCCAAGCACCGCGCCGCAGATGTAGAACGCGACATCCGGCAGTTTACTCCCCGCTTCGACCGGCATGAACAGCACACTTTCACGGGTGATGGTCAGGATCACGAGACAGACGCTCACCAGCACGGCGATGGAAAAGAGGATCACCGGTTTCGGTCCGACCCTCTGGTCTGCAATGCCGCCGAAATAGGTAAAGATCGCCCCGGTGAACGCGGCCAGAATGCCGAAGACGCCGATCTGCACGACGCTCCATTCCAGCGCGCCAAGCGCATAAATGCCGCCGAAGGTGAACACCCCGTTCAGCGCATCGCGATAGAACATCGAAGCGCCGAGAAAGGCGAAAAGCGAACGCCGCTTCGGCAGGCTGCGCAGGGTTTTCATCAACTCCTCGATGCTGCGACCGATCGCCCCCGGTTGTGAAGGCACCGTACTTTTCGGCTCCCGCACCCAGAGAAAGAACGGCACCATCGAGATCACGAACCACAGCGCCACGAAAGGTCCGACAAACCGCGTGCCTTCGCGCGTCGCGGGATCGAGGCCGAACAGGGGTGCCGTGCCCAACAGTGTGACGCCCGCGGCATTCTCCGCAAAGAGCAGGAGCATGATCACCAGCGCGACGATCCCGCCGACATAGCCCCAGGCCCAGCCATTGCCGGAGATCTTGCCAATCTCCTCTCGGCTGCCCAGAGCGGGCAGAAGCGCATTGGTGAAAATCGTGGTGAATTCGACCCCGATCAGGCCCAAAGCGAAGAAAATCAGCACCAGAACGGTGGGGAAATCCTCCGGTGAGGCGATCCAGAGCCCCGCCGATCCGATCACGTAAAGCGCGGAAAACAGCCAGATCCAGGGCATCCGCCGTTTGCTCTCATCGGCGATGGCGCCCAAAACCGGCGCGGACAGGGCAATCATCAGCCCCGCAGCGGTCAGCCCGTAGCCCCAGATCGACTGCGCCTCCGCCTTGGCATGCGCGGCATCCATGCCGCCCGCCGTCAGATGGGCGATCACCTGTTCGGCAAAATAAGGCCCGAAAATGAAGGTGAGGATCAGAGTGTGAAAGGGCTGCGTCGCCCAGTCGTACATCATCCAGCCCCAGATGCGCTTGCGATGGCTCGGTTCCGCCATGTGCCTGTCCCTCTCGCCTCAGTTGCGGCGATAGAACAGGCAAAGTGCTGCGCACGCAACGCTTAAAGCGTCACGCCTTTAAGATGCGTTTATCGTGTGGGCGGCCAGGGCCGTGTGTCATCCGCCGCAATCCAGTTTTTCACCCAGTCCGGAAGCTCCGGACTTTCGACCCCCGGTTCCAGCCGTTCCAAAATCTCTCTGGGCGGCACCATCCGGCGGTTTTTGAGCACCGCGCCACGGATCAGGACGTGATTGCAGCATTCGCCTTTCCGGTCCCACATCGACTGTTCGATATAGAGGAACTTGTCGTCGAACCCGATCGGTGTCGTCACCATGTCGACGGTCTGGAACGTCGTCACCCGGCGGCGATAGCGCACGGAGGCCCCCGCGACCGCCATACCGAACCCACCCTCTTTCGCGGCCTTCGCCGTGCCGTTGCGGATCGACATCGGCACCCGGCCAAGGTCAAAGATTGTTAAGGTTCTGCCGTTATTCAGTTCCAGCCACAGGTCAATGTCCCAGGGCATGCAGATATGCCGGGAATAATGCGGCTCGAAGAGGCCGAGTTTGGGCGCGTTTTTATATTTCCACGCCTGATAGAACATGCGGACGAAAGGATACATATGCGCCACTGTCTTGCTGCGGGCGCAAAGGTCAAGTCGAACGTTGCGGCACAGGTTGCGGCAGAGGGAGGCGACGGGCGCTCTTGTGCGACCGGGACAGAGACCTTAGGTGAGAGAACGACCGTTAATTTGGGAACCTGAACATATGCTGTCTTTGATGCAAATCCTGCTGATGATCCTCGGCGTCGTGAAATTCGTCATGATCGTTCAGATCATCATGAGCTGGCTGATCAATTTTCAGGTGCTCAACGTGCGCCAACCCTTGGTCTATCAGATCTGGGAAGGCCTCTCCCGCCTTCTCGAGCCGGTCTATCGTCCGATCCGCAAAATTCTGCCGCCGATGAGCGGGCTCGACCTTGCGCCCCTAGTGGCCTTCATCGCGATCTATGCGATCGAGCGGATCATCTACAACAACGCTGGCATGTTCTACTAAGACGTCCCGGAAAGCCCCTTGAGCCTCGCGCCCCCGCGTGCGATTCTGTCGCCAATCATAAAGAGCAGGCGACATGGACACGGCACAGGGGCGTTTACAGGGGCTTTTATCCTCCGTTTTCGGATTTGACGATTTCCGCCCCGGTCAGGCGGAGATCGTGGAGGCCGTGGTCGCCGGGCGTGATGTCTTGGCCATCATGCCCACAGGCGGCGGCAAATCGCTTTGTTTCCAACTCCCCGCTCTGGTGCGCGACGGTCTGACCGTTGTCATCTCGCCGCTGATCGCCCTCATGCGCGATCAGGTGCAGGGGCTTCAGGCCGCCGGTGTCGCCGCCGGTGCGCTGACCTCCGGCAATACCGAAGAGGAAAACGACGCGGTCTTCAACGCGCTCTCCCGCGGTGAGCTGAAACTCCTCTACATGGCCCCCGAACGCCTCGCCTCCGGTGGCACCCTGCCGATGCTGCGCCGCGCGAACGTGTCGCTGATTGCGGTGGATGAGGCCCACTGCGTCTCGCAATGGGGCCATGATTTCCGCCCCGATTATCTTCGCATCGGCGATCTGAAACGCGCGCTGGGCGTGCCGCTCGCGGCCTTCACCGCCACCGCCGACGAGGAAACTCAGGCGGAGATCGTCACCCGCCTGTTCGATGGCACCCAACCCGAAAGTTTCCTGCGTGGGTTTGACCGGCCGAACATCCACCTCGCCTTTGCCGTCAAGGACAGCCCCCGTCGCCAGATCCTCGATTTCGCCTCCGCCCGCAAAGGCCAGTCCGGCATCGTCTATTGCGGCACGCGGGCCAAGACCGAAAGCCTTGCCAAGGCGCTCTCCGACGCCGGGCACCTGGCCCTCGCCTATCACGGCGGGATGGAGCCAGATCGTCGGCGCGAGGTCGAACGCCGCTTTCAACAGGAAGACGAGCTGATCGTCGTCGCCACCATCGCTTTCGGCATGGGGATCGACAAACCGGACATCCGTTGGGTGGCCCATGCCGATCTGCCGAAATCCGTCGAGGGCTATTATCAGGAAATCGGTCGTGCCGGTCGCGACGGCGCGCCCGCCGAAACGCTCACGCTCTTCGGCCCCGATGACATTCGTTTCCGCCGCACTCAGATCGACGAAAGTCTCGCGCCGCCCGAGCGCCGTGCCGCCGATCATGCCCGTCTCAACGCGTTGTTGGGGTTGGCGGAAGCGCAGGTTTGCCGCCGTCAGACGCTTCTGAAATTCTTCGGCGAAGAGGCCGCGCCCTGTGGCAATTGCGATCTCTGCGACAGCCCGCCGGAGATTTTCGATGGCACCACGGCGGTGCGCAAAGCGCTTTCTGCCGTTCTGCGCTGCGATCAGGGCTTTGGCGCAGGGCATCTCATTGACGTTCTGACCGGCAACCTGACCGACAAGGTGCGGCAGTGGAACCACGACCAGCTTTCGGTGTTCGGCATTGGCAAGGAGTATGACAAGCGCCAGTGGAACGCGATTTTCCGGCAGATGATGGGCGCTGACCTTCTGCGCCCCGACCCGGAACGCCATGGTGCGCTCTATATGACCGAACCGGCGATGCCGATCCTCAAGGGCGAAGCGAGCATCACGCTGCGCAAGGATACGCTGGCCAAGGCCCGAAAAGGCCCGGTCGCCAAGGCATTGGTGTCCGAGGAAGATGCGCCGCTTCTCTCCGCGCTCAAGGCGAAACGCCGCGCGCTGGCCGAAGAGGCCCGCGTGCCCGCCTATGTGGTCTTTGCCGACCGGACCCTGATCGAGATGGCGGAAAAACGTCCGCAGACGCTCGACGAGATGGGACGGATCGGCGGGGTCGGGGCGAAAAAACTCGAACGCTATGGCGATCTGTTTCTGTCCGTCATTCTCGGCGCACCGGTGCCGGAGATGCATCCCGCCCGGCGCAAGCTGGCAAGCTCGGGCGGCGGCGATCTGTTCGACCGTTTGCAGGTGATCCATAACGATCTGGCACGCGGCAGTTGCGGGACGCTGAAACCGATGAGTCTCACCGCTGCGCAAATCACCAGGATCGTGAAAATGCGACCCGGTGACATGGCGAGTTTCGCCCGGATCGTCGGCGACAAATCAGCCGAGCGCTTTGGCCCTGCGATGATCGAGGCGATTCAGGCCGCCTGATTGGGGTCATTCCCCGGCCATCACCTCCGCCGGTTCTTCCGGCAGAATCGGGTGACAGTCTTCCGGCAATTCCTGCAAGATACGGTCGATGATCGCCGCCTTGCGCAGCGGTTTCGTCATGTAATGATCGAGCCCGGCAGCAAGAATGTCCTGCTCATCTCCTGCCATGGCGTGTGCCGTCAGAGCGACGATCGGGATATGCGTGCCGGTGTCGAGTTCCAGCGTGCGGATCTGCCGAGTGGCCTCCTTGCCGTCGACCTCGGGCATGGAAATGTCCATGAACACGAGATCGGGCTGGAACCCCTGATAGAGTTCCACCGCCTCGCGCCCGTTCCCGGCAAAGCGCAGCTCGATGTCCAGCGCCTTGAGCATCTTGCCGAACACAAGCTGGTTGGTCTTGTTGTCCTCCGCCGCCAAGACCCGCATCCGCCGCCCCGGCTCAGGGCTGATCATCGGCTCCACAGGCACGAGATCGGCCAGCGCCCGCCAGAGATCGGCCCGCAGCAGTGGTTTCTGAAGTGTCTTGGCGTCTTCGATGTCAAAGCTCCCGGCCGAGATCGGCCCGGAGGTCATCAAAAGCACCGGCGCGGTCACGCCACGCAGGCGCAGGTCCCGGATCAGCCCGGCGGCATCCACGCCCGGAAGTTTGTTGTCGATCAGATAGACATGCGCGTCGAGCGGCGAGGCCAGAAGCGTTTCGGCGCTGTCGAAGGGCGTGACCTCAAATCCGAGCGCGGTCAGTTGCTTTTCGAGAATGAGCGAATTGGCGTTGATGTGATCCAAAAGGGCGGCGCGGTGCATCCAGGAGGGCAGGGCGAGCGCCTTGTTTTCCTCGACCACATCCATGGTGATGTGGAAGCCGAAACAGGAGCCGATGCCCTCTTCGCTGTCGACCCAGATTTCGCCGCCCATGAGTTGCACGAGCTGTCGCGTGATCGCGAGCCCAAGCCCCGTACCCTCGAATTTGCGATTGCGTGCATCCTCGACCTGATTGAACTCGCCGAAGATGTGCTCGATCATATCGGGTGCGATGCCGATGCCACTGTCCTCGACCGAAACGTGTACGCGCTGGCGCATGCCGCTTTCCTCCGGAAGACCGACGACGCGGACGATCACATGCCCCTTATGGGTGAATTTCACCGCATTGCCGATCAGATTGGTCAGAACCTGCCGCATCCGCCCCGGATCTCCGATGAAATTCGTCGGCATGAACATGTCGTAGTCAATGATCAACTCGACGCCTTTCTGGGTCGCCGACGGTTGCAAAAGCACCATCACGTCCTGGATGCAGCGTTCGAGATCAAACGCTTCCGGGTGCAGGGAGAGTTTCGAGGCCTCGATCTTGGAGTAATCCAGCACATCGTTGATCAGGCTCAAAAGGGCTTCGCCCGAGGATTTGATCGTATCGACATAGAGGATCTGCTCCTCTGTCAGATCGGTTTCCGACAAGAGATCGGCCATGCCCACCATGCCGTTCATCGGCGTGCGAATTTCGTGGCTCATATTGGCAAGGAAGGCGGATTTGGCCCGGTTGGCGGATTCCGCCTTGCTCCGCGCCCGTTTCAACCGTTCCTCGTAGCGGATCGTCGAGGTGATGTTCAGCCCAAGCGACACCATGTCCCCGTCGGAGGAGCGTCGGTCCACCAGCTTCACGAACTGGTTGTTCCAGAGCCGCACGGTTTGCGGTTCCCGCACCGGTGCCCGCCAGCGCGCCACAGCCTGATCAATATACGCTTCCCGCGTCAGATCGCCGATGTCGATCACCCCCTCCTCGACCGCGAGGCGGACAATTTCCGGATAGGTGATGCCGGGTTTGACGTCCTCCAGCCCGTCGAAAATTCGCAGATAGGCCGGGTTGGCGGCGATCATGATCTCGGAAGGATCGAACACCGCAAATCCGTCCTGAATCGTCTCGATCGAATCCCAAAGCCGCCGCTCCGCGATATGCACGGCGACGTTGGCCTTTTCCAGATCCTCGCGCGTGCGCAGATTCTCGTCGCGAAGCACCTCCGTTTCCTCGCGTTTCACAATGATCTCATCGGAGAGGTGCCGGGCGTGCTGCGACAGCTTGCGATTGGCTTCGAACAGCTCCGCCTGTTTCAATTCCAGAAGACGTTCCGCAGCCAAGCGCGCGCGACGTTCCTGAGACAGCGTTTCCGACAGCGACATGGGGACCTCTTCATACCCTCACCGAACCTTCTGGTTCAAACTTTCGACCAGAATGGTTCGAACAGGGTGAAAAGAGTCTTAACCGGATCGCGAAAATTGACGGAAAATTCGGCAGGTTTGCCGTGGAGCCCCCCCCACTCCAATGCCGAAGTTGTGCCGTGGTGCAGATCTCAGGCCGGTTTGGCGTGGAAAAGCGGCGCACGACCGGTTTCGGTCACCACCTCTTCGACGCCGTTCTCAATTACCATGGCGGTCATCGGACGTCCGTAGCCCGCGCCGCTGTCGATGTCGATGCGGTGGCCGAAATGGGTCGGCACATCGAGCGCAGTGTGCCCATGCACCACCGTGTAGGGCAGGAAACCGTGATAATCGAGCCACCCTTCGCGGATCCAGATCAGATCGTCTTCGGTCTGATGCTCGACAGGAACACGGGGACGGATGCCTGCGTGGACGAACAGGTAATTGCCCCAGGCATAGGTCAGAGGCGCCTTCTCGATGAACTCGAGATGCGCTTCGGGCACGGCCTTGGCGGCGCGCATATGGGCGAGTTCGAATTCGCCGTCCACCGCCTCGACCCCGTAGGAGGCCAGCGTGTCGGGACCGCCCAGAGCCGGGTGGAGCCAGCTTTTGCCGGATTTGATATGATCGTCATGGGCGATGCCGTGGCGCACGAACCGGGTGAACATCCGATCGTGATTGCCTCGAATGGTGCGCCAGGGCTTGCCCGCCGCGATCCCGTCCATCAGGTATTGAATGACGCCCGCGCTGTCCGGCCCGCGATCCACATAGTCGCCAAGATGGATGACACGCGCGTCGGTATCGCCCACCCGCGCCTTGTCCGCCTCGATCCGCGCATGCGCGGCTTTGAGCATGTCGAGTTGACCGTGAATGTCGCCGATGGCGTAAATGCGCAAGGGAGCCTCCCTAAGTATGTCGCGCGTCGGATGAGCGGCTCTGATCCGACGCGCCACGTGTCAGGACTTCATGCGGATCGCATGCCACTCCAGATGGTCGCGCATGAAGGTGGAGATGAAGTAATAGCTATGGTCATAGCCCTCTTGCATGCGGAGTGTTAGGGGCTGTCCGGTCTTTTCACAAATCTGTGTCAAAAGCTCCGGCTTGAGCTGACCTTCGAGAAAATTGTCCGCCGTCCCTTGATCCACAAGGATTTCAGGCACGCGGGCGCCGTCTTCGATCAAAGCGCATGCGTCGTAGTCGCGCCATTTGGCCTTGTCCGCGCCGATATAGCCGGTCAGCGCCTTTTCGCCCCAAGGGCAATTCAGCGGGCTGACGATGGGTGCAAAGGCTGACACGGATTTGTAGGCCGACGGATTGCGCAATGCGATGGTCAGCGCGCCATGTCCGCCCATGGAATGCCCCATGATGCCGACGCGGGTCATATCGGCGGGAAATTCCGCGCCGATGAGGGCGGGCAGTTCCGTTTCGATATACTCCCGCATCTGGTAGGTCTTCGCAAACGGCTCTTCGGTGGCGTTCACATAGAACCCCGCGCCCAGACCGAAATCATAGGCGCCATCCGCGTCGTCCGGCACGCCTTCGCCACGGGGCGAGGTGTCCGGGGCAACGAAGATCAGGCCAAGCTCCGCACATGCCGCGCGGAACTCGCCTTTTTCCGTGACATTGGCCTGTGTGCAGGTCAGCCCCGAGAGGTAGAAAACGACGGGGAGTTTTTCACCGTCTTCATGATCGGGCAGGAAGACGGAAAATTCCATCTCGGTACCTGTGGCCGTCGAGCTGTGGGTGTAAACGCCTTGCGTGCCGTCGTGGCTGCGATTGCTGGATTTGCGTTCCATCGGTGTTTCCTTTTAAAACTCGACGACAGCGCGGATCGACTTGCCCTCATGCATGAGATCGAACCCGTGGTTGATCTCTTCAAGCTTCAGCTTGTGCGTGATCATCGGGTCGATCTCGATCTTGCCGTCCATGTACCAGTCGACGAATTTCGGCACATCGGTGCGGCCTTTCGCGCCGCCGAACGCCGTGCCTTTCCAGACGCGGCCCGTGACCAACTGGAACGGACGCGTGGAAATCTCCGCCCCCGACGGCGCCACGCCGATCACCACGGACACGCCCCAGCCCCGGTGCGAACATTCCAGCGCGTCGCGCATCACCTTGACGTTGCCGGTCGCATCGAAGGAATAGTCCACGCCGCCGATCTGATCCGCGCCACGTTTGGTCAGGTTGACGATTTCCTCGACCACGGTGCCTTCGATTTTCGTCGGATTGATGAAATGGGTCAGGCCGAATTTGCGGGCCATCTCCTCTTTGTCATCGTTCAGGTCGACACCGATGATCATGTCGGCCCCGGCCATGCGCAGGCCCTGGATCACGTTCAGACCGATGCCGCCGAGACCGAAGACGGCGGCGGTCGCGCCGATCTCGACGCCCGCGGTGTTGATCACAGCACCGATGCCGGTGGTCACGCCGCAGCCGATGTAGCAGATCTTGTCGAAGGGCGCGTCGTCACGCACCTTGGCCAATGCAATCTCCGGCATGACGGTGTGGTTCGCGAAGGTCGAGCAGCCCATGTAGTGGTAGACCGGCGTGCCGTCGAGCATCGAAAACCGCGTGGTGCCATCGGGCATCAGCCCCTGACCCTGAGTATTGCGGATCGCGGTGCAGAGGTTGGTCTTGCCGGAGAGGCAGGACGGGCATTCGCGGCACTCGGGCGTGTAAAGCGGAATGACGTGATCGCCCGGTTTCAGCGTGGTAACGCCTTCGCCAACCTCCAGCACGACGCCCGCGCCCTCGTGGCCGAGGATGCAGGGGAAGATGCCCTCCGGATCGGCGCCCGACCGGGTGAACTCGTCCGTGTGACACAGACCCGTGGCCTTGATCTCGATCAGAACCTCGCCCTTCTTCGGGCCTTCGAGGTTCACTTCCATTATCTCGAGCGGTTTCCCGGCCTCAAGCGCAACCGCGGCTTTCGTTCTCATAAACGCGTCCTCTT
>NZ_LRUC01000008.1 GCF_001550095.1 Celeribacter ethanolicus
TACCCGTGTCAAAGACCGGTTCGATCTGCACCCCGAGCGTTTGATCGCAGACACAGCTTATGGATCAGGCCCAATGCTGGGTTGGCTGGTTGAGCGTGAGATTGCGCCGCATATTCCCGTCATCGACAAGGCGGGGCGCAGCGACGGCACTTGGTCACGCGCGGAGTTCGAATGGGACGCGGAGAATGATCAGTATATCTGCCCCGAAGGTCACGAACTGAAGCAGTTCCGGCGAAACTACTCCGACCCGAACCGAGGTCCGACCGGCAAAGGCACAGCCCGCTATCGAGCTTTGAAGGAGGTTTGCCAAACCTGTCCATCGAAACCAACTTGCTGCCCGAATGCAGAAGCCCGCAAAATCACCCGCGAAGAACACGAAGACGCCCGCCAAGTTGCCCGTGATATCGCCAAAACCCACCAATACGATATCTCGATGAAGCTCCGAAAGAAGGTCGAGATGCTCTTCGCGCATCTCAAACGAATTCTTGGCCTGAACCGGCTCAGGTTACGTGGACCCTGCGGCGCAAATGACGAATTCCTCCTCGCCGCAACCGCCCAAAACCTCCGTAAACTGGCCAAGATCTTTCCTGCGCCGCAGCAACCGCGAAAAGCCTGAAAAGAAAGGCGCTCACGCCCATTCGGGAACCGCAAATTCTGCGCTCGCAAACATCAGTTTTTCAACAGAATCGGCGGGAAGCGGAAGTTCGCTGCGGGTGCACAATCCTTGGCTAGGATTATGAAAAGCTGCCATTCACAGCCAATGTGAACAGAATATCAATGCTGCGCCCGTAATTGGGGGCGGCAATGTGCAAGAAGCGAACTTTGTAGAGCCGGTGGACGGCCCGAAGCCAAATGTAGTCGCTGCGCGCACTAAATAGAAATTCAACGCGGTTTCTGCCATAGTATAGGTGGAATTCGTCCCATTACTCGCCTGGAACGTCATGCACCGAGTCGTAGTTATTTTCGCCAACGAGCCTCTTGGTAACGCTTTGTAGCTTATTGGAAGGCCTCATTTCATATAGCATGTTTGCCAACTGATCGAAGTGATCCAACCCATCCTGAGGGAGGTTAGCGTTTTCAATATTCTTTCGGAACAAGGCATAAACCTCATACCCATTTCGCCATATTGCGCTTGAAAATGTTCCAAGAATAAGTTGGGAATCATTGGTCTTAAGCGCAAAGCTCATTGCGTCCGCCCAAAGGTTAGTGTCGTCATCGCACAAGAATGCTTCCAGCAGCGCAGCGCCCAAGGCGTGTGCGTACTCTTCAGCTTCCAGTGCTTGATCTATGACGCTAAACCAAGTCGCCCGATCATTAAGGATTGCGGTGCCCGCCATATCGTTTCGTTGGTAAAATTCACGCAACCAAGAACTCAACCAAGCCTTGGTAAGGGCTTCCGCCGCGTTCATTTCGTCAGGTGCCTGTGCGCCAACGTTCTCGAACATTCTCTCAGCAGCTATGAAGTCGCCGGAGTACAGCAAAGCGTCTCCAGCGCAGATGCCAACCTGAGGGTTAGGTAATAAATCGTAAGATGCACTGTAGATCACTGCCGCCGACTTGAAGTGCCGACGCCAGAAGCAACAAGAACCCAGTTCATTTAAGAAATAAGGTCTTTGAAGGTAGGTCTCGTTAAGTTTTCTGGCTTTGTTATAGTTGCTCACGGCCTTCCCGAAGTCACCATTGTTCATTTGAAAATTTGCAAAAGAATAGAAAATTGTGGACAGACGTTGATCGTCGGTTGGGTCGTGATCGGAGATTGCGTCGGTATAGAAGGTCTCGATAGCGGCTTCACGTTTTTCCATCGGAAGTTCGCTGGACAGCAAGGCATCAATGTACTCCAGATACGCTTGATCCTGAATCGCATGAATCCTATTCCACTTAGCAATGTCCGCTGCGATTTTCGGATCATCAATTGCCAGCTGAGCTATTCGACTAGAAAATAACCGACTATTCGTCGTGAATTTTTTTTCGTGAATTATCCTTGTCAGCTCCGAAGCCTGACGATGGAACTCATATCTACCGGTCATATAGGCCAGCGCATAAGACAGCCTTGGAAGGACATCATCGCTTGAAAAGCTATCAGTCATCCAAGTGATACTTGTCACAACATCTATTGATGCAGTGATTGCATCATCTTGAAGGCGTATCACGATTGGCAAACACCGCTCTGGGTCGCGATTAGAGTTGATCATTTTGCTCATACCTTGAAGCTTATATACCGCGAGCTTCAATTCAAATACATCCGAGCCCGCTTTACCCTCATCATCAACGGTCAATCCAAGCGGCAGCCTTCTTGTTTCAGATCTGATTGTCTTCAGTACTTTGACGGTTTGCAGCACTTTTGATGGTGTCTCGTCATCCCACGCATCTGTTTCCGAAAAGTTAATCGTTGCCGAAGCCGCCGAGGTAGTGCCTATCTGCGCAAAAATGTTGCTAATCCACATAAAATGAGTGGCACGCGTGGCATCACAGTAGCGCACAAGAATCGACGGCGCGTCTAAAGAGGCAAGATACTCAAGACGGTCTATCTTCATGCTCACAGAGCGTTCTGCCTCTTTTCTATCTGTCGCTTTCAGCTGAACATAGAAAAGCAACCCGGTGGATTTTCCATCTTCGTCAAAAATCTCCACTTCTAAATCTACGCCATAGTCTTTGTCTTTTGACCGGCACACCCACTCGTCGGGCAAAAGCCTTTGAAATTCGACAACGGAAATGTCTTCTAGGCGGTGGCTTCGCGTTCTTTTTGGCAAGGTTGCTCCGGAATTGTTATTAGAATCGTATCAGCCAATGACTTCGGCCTATTTTGTTCATGAAAAAGCTGTAGGATTGATGGTCAAGCGCCACCAGCGAGCAGATGGATACTATCCAGATACCTTGGAAAGAAGCCACCTTAGATTTCAGATTTCCTCATGGTCTATCAATGTCAGCTTCGGGCAAGCTGCGCTACGGCGTCTCCTGCTGCAACGAACGGCAGCTCCGGGCCGTATATGCACGCCAAGAGTGGCATCTTACCACCGTCGCCAGCTTAGTCCCATTGTTGCCGCGATAGGTTCAGGGCAGCCAGCTTGAACACGACTTCGGTATGCACGTACAGATAGCCCGTTTTCCAGCGCAATTACCTCCCACTCATCATTCGGATTATGCGCTATGTCCCGAACACCTTCAGTTGCAGCCCTTTCACCCGACCAACCTCGTTTGAGGCGCTGTCTGAAGGTTTGAAATGCTATCCCATTTTCTTCAGCAACCGGCCAAGCTGGGAGACCGCTCTCAAATTCAGCCAAACCATCACGGCGCCGGTTTTCAAAGGCAGCACGATCATATGGGAATTGGGTATGCTCACAGGGAACAGTCCACACCTTCGATCCATTCTCGGCGTCCTCAAGGCTCACCGCTGAGGCGTCATCCAATGGAAATGGCTTCAGTCCATAGCGCTTACAAAGCCACCAGGCATCTTCGCGGCTTGCGGCTTTGCCAATTACCTCACCACCCAATGGAGCAACATCGTTGATCATCAATACATTCCGTTTCAGAAATGGTGTGAATCCGCGTGGTCGAGTCAGATTATATCGTTTCTACTCATTGAACGCAGGCGCCGAGAGAAATAGCTCTCAATCCCAACGGCTAGCATAAAGGCCGGAAGGGCCGCCACCACGACAAAACCCGCAACTGTGGCAGTCAGGAGTGGCGCCCATGGCATGCCATCTCCGTTCCAGAGGACACATAGCGCACCCCACGCCATCAAGTAAGTCAATGAAAAAACACACATAACGTCGATCACAGGGCGCGTGAAACGGCCAATGTCGCATTGCATCCGTTCGGTTGCCGCTAATTGGTGACGCCTCCAAGTATCGGGTTGTCTCAGGTCCATTTTTATTCTCTCAACAATTCTATCCAGGTGTGGACATCGTCCATGGCTATTTCCTTTCCTTCCAGGAAGGATCGGTACCAGCGCGCGGCAATCGCCCCGCGCTTTTCGCTTTTCAGCTTGGTCCCGCTGTCAGACAAATACTTGTCCAGAGCGACCTCGAAGTCTTCCAGCGCAGTCAGATCATGCTCCAACCGGACGGCCTCGACTCCTAACAGAATCCAGTTCAGGTCTACCCGAAATTGACGGTGCAACTCGACCAATGCTTCGACAGGGATCGAGCGCTTGCCCAGCTCATAGCTCTGATAAGCGCGGAGAGAGATTCCGAGAGCTTCGGCCATTTTCACCTGCGACATACCAAGCTCATTGCGTGCGATCGCGATGCGCGCGCCAAGGGCGCTCAAGTAGTCATACGGACGATCAGCCATTATCGTGAGCAATCCACTTGCGGTTGCGCTCATATGAGTGTTATACGCACAAATGAACGTTATTCGTTGTGTTTCGTTGTCGGACCATGACGCTTGAGCGCATTCAACCCGATTCGCGCTACGTTACTAAAAGGAGAGGGTTTTGGCACAGGAAAAGTTGCTTTCCCCGAAAGAACTGGGCGAGCTTGTCGGGCTGAGCGCCGCGCAAGTTCGCGCGTTGATGAACGACGGACGGCTAGAGTTCGTGGAGATTTCCGCGAAGACAAAGATGCTGACCATGAGTGGTTGGGAGCGGTTCCAGCGCAACGCGACCAGGTTCAAACGCCCTGAAGGCGAGCAACCGAGCCTGCCCTTGGGCGAGCCGCAGCACTCTAGCCTTTGACGTGGGAGGAACCCCTATGGCCATGCCCCGCGCAACGCTGACGCAGAGCGAATTGACCCGATACCTCAAGGCGTACCGGGATGCAGGTATTCCGGTCGTACGGTCCGAGATCAGCCGGGACGGCAAGGTCGTGATCTACAGCACCGAGAAACAGACCGACGAGGTCAACAACCCGTGGGATCGCCCGTGAAACGCCGAAAGCAGTTTCCCGGCGCGACGGCCTATTTCGACCGGCACGGGAAACGGCGGTGGCGGTTTCGGAAGGGTGGGTTTTCGGCGGAGTTGGGAAGTGACTACGGGTCGGAGGATTTCGTTCGCCGTTATGAGGACGCGGTGAACGGGCACAAGACGCGCGGCCTGATTGGGGCGAACCGGACCAAGCCCTACAGCGTCAGCCAGCTCGTGGCGCTCTGGTATCGCTCGCCCGAGTTCCTCGACCTCGCGCCCAGTACGCAGAAGGTGTATCGCGGGGTCGTCGAAAAATTCCGGGGAGAGCATGGCGACAAGCCGGTGCGGCTGATGCAGCGGCGGCATGTGCAGACGATCCTGGCCGAGAAAGCCGAGACCCCGACAGCGGCGAACAACCTGCGCAAGCGGCTGATCCAGTTGATGGATTTCGCGATTACGCTGGACTGGCGCGGTGATAATCCGGCACGGGCGACAAAGCCTTTCCGCGTGGGCGGTGATGGTTTTCATACCTGGGACGAAGAGGAACTGGCGCAGTTCTTCAAGGTCCACAAGCCCGGCACACTTGCGCATACGGCGGTGACGCTGATGCTCTATACCGGCGCGGCGCGTGTCGATGCGGTGACGCTGGGGCCTAAGAACGTCCGCAGCGGCAAGATCGAGTATCGGCGGCAGAAGACGCAACGCTCAGGCGGTGTGCTGGTTTCCGTCCCGATCCACCCGGACTTGGCGGAGGTGCTGGACAAATTGCCGAAGGACAGGCCCTTTCTGGCCACCCAGAAAGGCACTATGCGGTCCGCCGGCGGCCTGGGCAATCTCATGCAACGTTGGACCGAAGAGGCCAAACTGCCCCAGTGTTCCGCCCACGGGCTGCGCAAGGCTTGCGCACGTCGTTTGGCCGAGGCCGGGGCTACTGCGCACGAGATTGGCGCGGTCACAGGCCACAAAACGCTGGCCCTCGTGCAGCGCTACACCGAGGCCGCTGGCCGCGAAGGCA
Source organism: Celeribacter ethanolicus (assembly GCF_001550095.1). Taxonomy (GTDB): domain Bacteria; phylum Pseudomonadota; class Alphaproteobacteria; order Rhodobacterales; family Rhodobacteraceae; genus Celeribacter; species Celeribacter ethanolicus. The sequence goes on from NZ_LRUC01000008.1 coordinate 5,859, forward strand.
TGGCCGATTCCGCGATTGAGAAACTGATCGCCCGCCCCAATGGCGAGCGCAATTTGGCGAACCTTCCCAAGAGGTTCGTCAAATACGACACCAAACCCAAACAGGGAAAGGATAATTTATGAGAAGTGGTGAGCCGTGCAGGATTCGAACCTGCGACCCACTGATTAAAAGTCAGTTGCTCTACCAACTGAGCTAACGGCCCACTCTCTCAGTCTCATCGACTGTGCGGCGGGGTTTAATGTCGTGGGTCAGGACCGTCAAGCGCAAAACTGAGATTTTCTTGGAAAAGGTTTCGACAAGGTTTATATGCCCGCCCATGCAACAGGATTTTGACACCTCCCGCCGCCTTCCGTTTCTGAAAATGCATGGGCTGGGCAATGACTTCGTGATCCTCGATTCACGAGGGCGGGACGCGATTGTCACCGCTGAACTAGCGCGCGCCGTGGGGGATCGCCATCGCGGCGTGGGGTTCGATCAGCTGGCCGAGATCCGTAGCTCGGATACCGCCGATATTGATCTCGACTTTTGGAACTCTGACGGATCGCGGGCGGGCGCTTGTGGCAACGCCACGCGCTGTGTCGGGCGGTTGATGTTGGATGAGACGGGAAAGGACGAGATCACGATTCGCACCGAGCGGGGGATTCTGATTGCTCGGCGTGCGGGCGATGAGGTCTCGGTCAATATGGGCCACCCGCAGCGCATGTGGGACGAGGTGCCTTTGTCGCATCCGGTCGACACCGATTTCTTGCCGCTCGACGGCGAACCTGTCGCGGTGGGCATGGGCAATCCTCATGCGGTGTTCTTTGTGCCTGACATTAACGAGGTTGATGTTGCAGGTTGGGGCAAGCGCGTCGAATACGATCCGCTTTTCCCGCAGCGCACCAATGTCGAGTTCGCCGAAGTGCGGGCGCGCGACGAGATCAGAATGCGGGTCTGGGAGCGTGGCACGGGGATCACGCTGGCCTGTGGTTCGGGGGCCTGTGCGACGGCTGTGGCGGCCTCTGTGCGCGGCCTGACGGACAAGACAGTGCGGATGGAGGTCGATGGTGGCTGGCTGACGCTCGATTGGCGTGAGGACGGCGTCTGGATGACCGGTCCGACGCAGTTGGTGTTCCAGGCGGAATTTGACACGTCTTTCTTGGAGTGTGTCTGATGTCCGCTAATCCCCCGATTTTTGCGACGCTCGGCTGTCGCCTCAACGCCTATGAAACCGAGGCGATGAAAGAGCTGGCCGAGGCCAATGGCGTCGAGAACGCTGTTGTGGTCAACACCTGTGCCGTGACCGCCGAAGCGGTGCGCAAAGCCCGCCAGGAGATTCGCAAGCTGCGGCGCGAAAACCCGGAGGCGAAGATCATCGTCACCGGATGCGCGGCGCAGACGGAGCCGGAGACCTTTGCCACGATGAGCGAGGTCGATCTGGTGATCGGCAACACGGAAAAGATGCAGCCCGAGACCTGGCAGAGCATGGGTCCGAATTTCATAGGCGACACCGAACGCGTGCAGGTCAATGACATCATGTCCGTGACGGAGACCGCCGGGCATCTCATCGACGGTTTCGGACGGCATCGGGCCTATGTGCAGGTCCAAAATGGCTGTGATCACCGCTGTACGTTCTGCATCATTCCTTATGGCCGGGGCAATTCGCGCTCCGTGCCCGCGGGTGTTGTGGTCGATCAGATCAAGCGGCTGGTGGATAAGGGCTTCAACGAGGTGGTGCTCACCGGGGTCGATCTGACCTCTTGGGGGGCGGATTTGCCCGCGACCCCGCGTCTGGGCGATCTGGTGATGCGGATTTTGAAACTGGTGCCGGATCTGCCGCGGCTTCGGATTTCGTCGATCGACTCGATCGAGGCCGACGAGATGCTGATGCAGGCGATCGCGACAGAGCCACGTTTGATGCCGCATTTGCACCTGTCCTTACAGCATGGCGATGATTTGATCCTCAAACGTATGGCGCGGCGGCACCTGCGCGACGACGCGATCCGGTTCTGTGAAGAGGCGCGCAAGCTGCGGCCTGAGATGACCTTTGGCGCGGACATCATCGCGGGGTTTCCGACGGAGACCGAGGCACAGTTCGAGAATTCGATGAAGCTGGTGACGGATTGCGACCTGACTTGGCTGCATGTCTTCCCCTATTCGAAACGCGAAGGCACGCCCGCCGCGAAAATTCCGCGTCAGGTGAATGGCAAGGTGATCCGTGACCGAGCTGCGCGGCTGCGGGCGGTGGGGGATGAACAGGTGCAAAAGCATCTTCAGGCCCAAATTGGCCGTGAGCATGTGATCCTGATGGAAAACCCGCATATGGGTCGGACGGAACAGTTCACGGAGGTGAGCTTCGAGACAGCGCAGGATGAGGGCGCGATCCTCAAGGCGGCGATCACCGGTATCAAAGGCACGCAGCTCACCGCATGAGACCTATTCTCTATTCCTGCCGCCGTTGTCCCTATGCGATGCGGGCGCGGCTTGCGATTGCCTCGGCAGGCGTCGAGGTGGAACTGCGCGAAGTGGTGCTTCGCGACAAGCCGCAAGAGATGCTTGCGGCCTCGCCGAAAGGCACCGTGCCGGTGCTGATCACTGGGACGGGCGTGATTGAGGAAAGCCGCGACATCATGGATTGGGCGCTGACGCAGAACGACCCGGAGGGGTTGCGCGACATGCCCACCGAAGGGGCGGGCTGGATTGCCCGGATCGAAGGTCCGTTCAAGACCGCGCTGGACCGCTACAAATACGACACACGCTATCGCGACGCCGATCCCGCTGCAGAACGCACGAAAGCCGCCGCGATCCTCTGGCAAGTTGATGCGGCCTTGCGTCGCAGCCTCTGGCTGCACGGCGACCGCCCGACATTGGCCGACCTCGCCACGATCACCTTCGTGCGGCAGTTCGCCATGGTGGATAAGGCGTGGTTCGACACTCAGGACTGGTCCGGTGTTCGGGGCTGGCTTTACCGCTTTCTGGCCTCGGAACGCTTTGCAGCGATCATGCAAAAGCACGCGAAATGGCACATTGCAGATGCGCCGGTGCTTTTCCCATTGCCGGAACTTGCCGAACTGACAAAATGCCAAGGCATCCTGCAAACGGGTTTCGAGAAGCCCTCTGACGGATATAGATAAATCCCTGATATATCTTATATAGGACACAGTTTCCAGTCCCGACAACACATCACGCTGTTCACAATTCATTGAATGCTAGACTGAGCGGCCTCCTGCCGCTACAAGCGGCGGCGAAGGGCCAGGGTAAAACCATGGCCTCTCATCGTATGGGCCGGGGAGGACCGGCTGGAGAAAATGGAGATTTGCTCGTGTCCCACGTAGAAGAACACGAAGGCACCCGCCGCGATTTCCTGTACTACGCCACAGGTGGCGCAGGTGCAGTGGCCGCCGGTGCTGCCGTCTGGCCCCTGGTCAACCAGATGAACCCGTCCGCAGACGTTCAGGCGCTCTCCTCGATCCGCGTGGACATCAGCGGCGTCGAGGTCGGCACCCAGCTCACCGTCAAATGGCGCGGTAAACCGGTGTTCATCCGTCGCCGGACCCAGGACGAAATCGACGCGGGCCGTGCCGTGACCATGGACGAACTCGTGGACCCGATCGCGCGCAACAACAACATCGACTCAGGTGCCGATGCCGAAGACAAGAACCGCACGCTGGACGAAGCGGGCGAATGGCTTGTCATGATGGGGGTTTGCACCCACCTCGGCTGTGTGCCGCTGGGCGATGGCGCCGGTGACTTCGGCGGCTGGTTCTGCCCTTGCCACGGCTCGCATTACGACACCGCCGGTCGCATTCGCAAAGGCCCGGCTCCCGAAAACCTTCCGGTTCCGATCGCCGCCTTCGAGGGCGAAACCGAGATCATTCTGGGCTAAGGGAGAAATTCATGTCTGGTATTCCGCACGACCACTATGAACCGAAGACCGGCTTCACCAAAGCGGTGAACTCCCGTCTTCCGATCATCGGCCTGATCTACGACACGCTGATGATCCCGACCCCCAAAAACCTGAACTGGATGTGGATCTGGGGCATCGTCCTCGCGTTCTGCCTCGCACTTCAGATCGTCACCGGTATTGTTCTGGTGATGCACTATACGCCGCATGTCGATCTGGCCTTCCGCTCCGTCGAGCACATCATGCGTGACGTGAACGGCGGCCATATGCTGCGCTACCTGCACGCCAACGGCGCGTCGCTGTTCTTCTTCGCCGTGTATCTGCACATTTTCCGCGGTCTCTACTACGGCTCCTACAAGGCGCCGCGCGAGATCACCTGGATCATCGGCATGATCATCTACCTCCTGATGATGGCAACCGGCTTCATGGGCTATGTTCTGCCCTGGGGTCAGATGTCCTTCTGGGGCGCGACCGTGATCACCGGCCTGTTCGGCGCGATCCCGTTCATCGGCGAGCCGATCCAGACCTGGCTTCTGGGCGGACCGGCCGTGGACAATGCCACGCTGAACCGCTTCTTCTCGCTGCACTACCTCTTGCCTTTCGTGATCGCAGGTCTGGTGATCGTGCACATCTGGGCCTTCCACAACACCGGCAACAACAACCCCACCGGTGTTGAAGTGCGCCGCACCTCGAAAGCCGAAGCCGAGAAAGACACGCTGCCGTTCTGGCCGTATTTCGTGATCAAAGACCTCTTCGCTCTCGGCGTGGTCCTGATCGCCTTCTTCGCGGTTGTCGGTTTCATGCCGAACTACCTCGGCCACCCGGACAACTACATCGAAGCCAACCCGCTTTCGACGCCGGCTCACATCGTTCCTGAATGGTACTTCCTGCCGTTCTACGCGATCCTACGCGCTTTCACCGCCGATGTCTGGCTCGTCCAGATCATCAGCTTCCTGACGGGCGGCATCGTCGATGCGAAATTCTTCGGCGTGCTCGCCATGTTCGGCGCGATCATCGCCATGGCTCTGGTGCCCTGGACCGACACCTCGTCTGTGCGTTCCGGCAAATACCGCCCGATGTTCAAGGTCGCCTACTGGCTGCTCGTGTTCTTCTTCCTCGGCCTGACCTGGGCCGGTGCACAGGGCACAGACCTGATCATGGTCGGCATCCTCGACGGTCATCCGGTGTTCATGCAGGCCCTCTCCGGCGCCGATTTCGACAACACCATCGGCATGTCCGCCCCGGGCTTCGCCCTGATCGGCTCCGCCTACTGGTTCGGCTATTTCTTCGTGATCCTCCCGCTTCTGGGCATCATCGAGAAACCCCTGCCGATGCCGGCGACGATCGAAGAAGACTTCATCGCTCACTACCCGTCCGCCGCCAAAGAGCCGGCCGAGTGAGAAAGGACTTGAGGAACATGATCAAGAAACTCACCCTCTCCGCCCTCACCGCTCTGGGTCTCTCCGCCTCGGCCGCCATGGCCGCAGGCAGCGGTGGGCATATCCACGATGTGGACTTCTCCTTCGAGGGTCCCTTCGGCAAATACGACCAGATGCAGCTTCAGCGCGGTCTGCAGATCTTCACCGAAGTCTGCACCGCCTGCCACGGCATGAAATTCGTGCCGATCCGCACCCTTGCGGATGAAGGCGGCCCGGAGCTTCCCGAGGATCAGGTCCGCGCCTATGCGGCCCAGTATCCGGTGAACGACGAAGCCGCGAACATGCATCTCTTCGACTACGAAGAAGGCGCGGCGCGTCCGCTGACCGAGAACGACCACTTCCCGGCCAACGCCTCGCAGAACGCACCTGACCTGTCACTGATGGCGAAGGCCCGGGCTGGCTTCCACGGTCCGGCGGGCACCGGTATCAACCAGTTCCTGAAAGGGATCGGCGGGCCGGAATACATCGTCGCCATTCTCACCGGCTACACCGGCGAGGAGAAAGTCGAAGCTGGCACCACCTATTACGAGAACACCGCCTTCTCGACCGGTTGGATCGCCATGGCCCCGCCGCTCTATGGGGAAGACGTCGAATTTGCCGACGGTCACTCCAACGAGCTGCACCATGAGGCCGAAGACGTCGCAGCCTTCCTGATGTGGGCCGCCGAGCCCAAGATGATGGCGCGCAAGAAAGCCGGTTTTGTCGCCGTGACCTTCCTTGTGATCCTGACCTCGCTTCTGTTCCTGACGAACAAGAAGCTCTGGGCACCGCATAAGGGCAAAAAGACCACGCTCTGATCAGAGTTGGCTCGAAACAGAAAGCGCCCCGATTTGGGGCGCTTTTTTCATGTTCCGATGTAGGCTTTGAGTCCTTCTGGCGGATCGGCTTTCATCTCCGCCCAGTCTCTGGGCGGCAGGCAACGCCCGTCTTCGATCCAGATCACCAGATCGGCAAACCGGTCCACATCGGCAATGTCATGAGTGACCATCAACATGGTGGCTCCGAGTTTCGCACTGACCTCTTTCGCCAGCCCGATCATCTCACCCCGCATCGCCGGGCCCAGCGCCGAAAACGGCTCATCCAGCAGGATCAGCGGCTTTTCCTGCACCAGCACCCGCGCCAGCGCCACCCGGCTCTGCTGCCCGCCTGACAGTTCCGCAGGGCGCCGCGCCTCCATGCCCGCAAGGCCCACCGCGCTCAGGGCCTCCGACACACGAGTCTGCTCCGCTTTCGAGAGGCGCAAGTTGGGCCGAATGCCAAGTCCGACATTCTGTGCGGCAGTCATATGGGCAAAAAGATTGTTGTCCTGAAACAGGTGCGAGATCGGACGCTCATGCGGCAAAGTCTCGGTCAAATCCTGCTCATTCCACAGAAGTCGCCCCGTGTCCGGCTCCTCGAACCCACCGATCAGTGAAAGGAGCGTGGACTTTCCGGCCCCCGAGGGCCCTATGACAGCAACACGAGACCCGAGCGGGATCACGCAATCGGCGGACAGGGTGAACTCCCCTTGAGTGAGACGGATGGATTGAAGCTCAAGCACTGCGCTTCCCCCAGAGATCGAAGATGTAAAACAGGGTCAAACTCAGCCCAAGAAGCAGTAAAGCCGCCCCCATGGCCTGATCCATACGGTAAGACCCCATGAGGCGGTAAATCTGCAAGGGAAGCGTGGCCGCCTCAGGACGGGCAAAGAGTGTGATCACCCCCAGATCGCCCATCGACAAAGCCGCAGCGAGACCGGCGGAAAATCCCATAGGAACGCGCAGACGTGGCAGAAACACGAGCCGAACCCGGCTCAAACCGGTCAGTCCGAGACTGTCAGAGAGACGCCCGTAATCGCGTTCTGCCCCCGTCAAAGCCGGGCCAAGCGCACGCAAGATGAACGGCATCGACATCACCGCATTGACCAAGGCCGTGATGGGCAAGGCCCAATCGGCAGGGTCGGTAATGGCGAAAAGCACGATATAAAGCCCTGTCCCCATCACCAGAGGCGAAGCCGCGATGGAGGACATGCCGATGACCTCCAGCCCCCGCCAGCGCAGCGCGGAGAGCGCCAGTGCGAGAGACATGAGGATCGCAAAAAATGCGGAGCCAAGCGCCGTGATGAGGGAGCGCAAAGCGGCCTGCCAGACCGAAGCGGGCAGATCGGTGATCCCCGCAGCCCCGCGCAGGGCGATGGCCAGAAGCGGGGCTAGGAGAAACAAGCTCACGACAACGATCCAAAAGAGATCAAGGATGCGGGTTGGAACTGTCCGCGCGTCAAAACGCTGAACGACACGATTGAGGCCTCCCCAGCCCATTTGCGGCACGCGGAATTTGAGCGACAGGACAACGGCCAAGGCACAGATCAGCACCTGAATCAGCGCGAGCAGCGAGGCTTTGCCCAAATTAAAATCGTACCGAAAGGCCTCATAAATCGCGAGTTCGACCGTGGTGGCCTTCGGTCCGCCGCCAAAGGTCAAAGCCACCGCAAAAGAGGTGGTGCAAATCAGGAGGATCACGGTAAAGGCGCCGGGGACAATGTCGCGCAACATCGGCAGTTCAATGTGGCGAAACACGTCCTTTGGCCCGAAATGCAGAGAGGATGCCAAGCGGAATCGCTCCGCCGGGATCGCGCCCCAGCCCTGCAACAAAAGCCGCGTCGCCAGAGGCAAATTGAAAAACACATGCGCCAGCACGACGCCATGGAAACCGTAGATCGAAATCGGCTCTAATCCGGCCCAACTCAGCACAACAGATACGAATCCCGACTTGCCGAACACGGCGGTCAGACCGAGGATCGCCACAATCGTCGGCAGGATGAACGGCGCGCCCAGAAGCGTGATCAGAAGCCCGCGTCCGGGAAAGCTTCGGCGTGCCAAGGCCCGGGCAGCAGGAATGGCAAAGAGGACGGAGAGAAGTGCCGACAAAAACGCCTGCACCACGGTGAACCGCACCGCGAGCCAGTCGAAATGGGAGAGGGCGGAGAAGGTCTCCGCCCGAAGCGCCACGGCACCCAGAGTGCCCAGGGTCAAAGCGACGACCAGAGCCGCCGCGATGAGTCCGGGCCAGAGCGTTATTGCGAAAACGCGGCGCGCCATTCGGCGATGGCCTCATTCCGAAGCGCGTCTGCCTCGTCTTCGCTCAGAAAAATCGCCTTTTCCGGGTAATTGAGTTGCGAGAATTCTTCCGGCCATTGATCCTTGGGCAAAGCCGCCGGGTAGGACCAGTTGGCCGTGGGAATGATGTTCTGGAAGGTCGGCGACAGGATGAAAGCCATGAATTCATCCGCCAGCTCCGGCTGATCTGTTCCGGCCAGCTTAGCGGCTGTTTCGACGATGAAATAGTGGCCCTCATCGAACAAAGCCGCCGATTTCGTCTCATCCTCTTCCGCCATGATGTGATAGGCGGGGGAAGTCGTGTAGGACAGAACCATGTCCACCTCACCATCGGTAAAGAGGCCATAAGCCTCCGACCAGCCCTTGGTCACAGTGGTCACTTTCGGCGCGAGTTTGGCCCAGGCTTCCGGCGCGTCATCGCCGAAAACCTCCTTACCCCAGAGCACCAGAGCGAGACCCGAGATCGAGGTCCGCGGATCCTGAATTGCGATGCTCCAGTCCTCATCCGAATTCACCAGTTCGTAGAACGACGTCGGCGGATTGGTGATTTTGGTGTTGTCGTAAATGAAAGCCGTGTAGGACCAGTTGAACGGCAGGAAGATGTCATCTTGCCAGTCGATCGGCAGGGTCAGAGGAGACAGGTCCAGCCCATGCGGCGCAAACAGCCCGGTCTCGCGCGCTTTCTTGGTCACGTCGGAATTGAACCCGATGGCGACATCCGCCTTGGTGCGCTCGCCCTCAAGCATCAGACGGGGCAAGACATCCCCTGTGACATACTCGATCTCGCACGCGCACTGCGCCTCGAAGGCCTCCCTGATCGCCGGACCCGGCCCCCATTCGGAGGCGAAATAATCGGGCGCATAGATGGTGAGAGGCTCTGCCGAGGCAGCGGACGCGGCCATCACGGCCGCAAGGGTAAGACCATATTTCATGGCTCGCTCCATAGAATATGGGCGAAGAAAAAGGGCAGCTTGTCCGGGTAGATCAGCCGAAACCTTCCCTCCGCCGGTGTTAGCCGGTTCAGGTTCAACGGGTTCGCATTCGCATCTCAGCCGTGATCTCTCACGGGCACCCCGAGGTGGGGATCAACTTAGCGCGAAATCCACCGGACACAAGACCCGCTCTTTTCGAACCGCGTCGAAGCGGTTAAACGTCAATGCGACCAAGGAGCCGCCCATGAGCATGAATACATTCGGACATCTTTTCCGCTTCACCACCTGGGGTGAAAGCCATGGCCCCGCCTTGGGCGCTACCGTTGATGGCTGTCCTCCGGGGATCCAGATCAATGAAGAGATGCTTCAGGTCTGGCTCGACAAACGCAAACCCGGCACGTCGAAATTTACCACCCAACGGCGCGAACCGGATCAGGTGGAAATCCTCTCGGGCGTATTCGAAGGCAAGACCACCGGCACGCCGATTCAGTTGATGATCCGCAACACGGATCAACGTTCGAAAGACTACGGCGGAATCGCGCAGGCGTTCCGCCCCGGTCACGCCGACATCACCTATTACCAGAAATACGGCATCCGTGATTATCGTGGCGGCGGGCGTTCCTCCGCGCGGGAAACCGCCGCGCGCGTGGCCGCCGGTGGCGTGGCGCGGGCGGTTTTGGCTGAATTGGTGCCTGATTTGCAGATCACCGGCTACATGACCCAGATCGGTCCGCATGGCATCGAAGGTCCACGCGATATGGCGGAGATCGAAAATAACCCGTTCTGGGTGCCCTCTGCGCAAACCGCCGACAAATGGGCCGATTATCTGGGCGAGATTCGCAAAAACGGCTCGTCCGTTGGCGCCATCGTCGAGGTCGTCGCGAAGGGCGTCCCTGCGGGCCTCGGCGCGCCGATTTACGCCAAGCTGGATACCGATCTCGCCGCCGCGATGATGTCGATCAACGCCGTCAAAGGGGTCGAGATCGGCGAAGGCATGAATGCCGCCTGTCTGACCGGAGAAGAAAACGCCGACGAGATGCGGATGGGGCCGAATGGGCCTCAATTCGGGTCTAATCATGCGGGCGGCATCCTTGGCGGGATTGCCACCGGGCAGGATGTCGTCGTGCGCTTTGCGGTGAAACCGACCTCCTCGATCCTCACCCCGCGCAAGACGGTGACGAAATCCGGCGAAGACACAGATTTGATCACCAAGGGCCGCCACGACCCCTGTGTCGGCATTCGCGCCGTGCCGGTGGGCGAGGCGATGATGGCCTGTGTGATCCTCGATCACTTGCTCTTACATCGCGGCCAGATCGGCGAGGGGCTTCGCGGCAAAATTGGCTGAGATTCTCACCATTTTCGGGATCACATTCCCGATCTTCGCCATGGTCGCCATCGGGTATGCGACGGTCACAAAGGGCGTGTTTCGCCCACAGGACATGAGCATCCTCGGCGGTTGGGTGATGAATTTCGCCCTGCCCGCCTTGGTTTTCGGCGCGATTTCCTCCCGTCCGATTTCCGAGGTGATCCACCCGGATTACATCGTGGTCTACGCACTCTCCGGCCTCCTGACGGCTGGGCTCACCTTTCTCTGGTTCTCCATCGTCGCCGACCCAGGTCGTCGCGGCGTGGTGACGATGATTTCTTATTGCCCGAACTCGGGTTTCATCGGCTACCCGATGTTCCTCATCCTCGTCCCCGATCACGCCGGAATCATCCTTGCAATGAATTTTCTCGTGGAGAACATCGTCTTCATCCCCCTCGCGCTCATGGCCATCGAGGCGGGAAAACCGCGTGAAGACCGCCGGGGGAATGCACTTCAACAATTCGGCCAAGTCCTCAAAAGCCTGCTCAAGCGACCTCTGATCATCGCCATCATCCTTGGCTTTCTCATTTCCGCCTCGGGTCTGTCCCTGCCCGGCCCGGTTCACAAACTGATTGATCTGGTCGCAGCCTCCGCCTCTGCCGTCGCGCTTTTCGTCATTGGCGGCTCGCTTGTAGGACTGTCCTTTGAGGGTAATCTACGCTTGGCAGGCCAGGCCGCGGTGGGCAAACTGATCGTCATGCCCGTTTGTACAGCGCTTGTGATCTTCTTCATCGGCCACTTTGGTGTCACCATGGATTCGAACCTGCGCACCGCTGCACTTATTTCCGCAGCCCTTCCGACCATGGCGATTGCGGCGCTCTTTGCCCAGGAAGTCGGACGCGGTGCGCTGGCCTCCCTCTCCATCCTAGTCAACACACTGGGGGCCTTCGTCACCCTCAACATCGTGCTATTTCTGGTGGTTTAGAGACTGTTTTCACCGAACACACCGCCAAAGAAAAAGGGCCGCGAACCGCGACCCTTTCCCTTAAACCTGAAAACCGGTTCAGCCGTTCACGCTGTCTTTCAGCGCTTTGGCGATGGTCATTTTCACGACCTTGTCGGCTTCTTTTTTCATCTGGTCGCCGGTCTGCGGGTTGCGAACCATGCGCTCCGGGCGCTCGCGGCAGTAGATCTTGCCAACACCCGGCAGGGTCACGGCGCCACCGGCGGACACTTCTTTGGTGATGATCGCAGTGATCGCTTCGAGCGCAACACCAGCGGATTTCTTGTCGGTGCCCATTTCTTCGGCCAGAGCAGCCACGAGCTGGGTCTTGGTCATCGGTTTCGACATTGTCTGTATACTCCTCGTACGCCCCCCTTGGATTAGGGGATTATCGCGCATTTCTAAGCCAATATTGCGGGGGCATACAACGCCTAGTGTACATATACTGGGGTTTTCCGCGCATTTTGGACGAAAAAGACTCACTTACAGGAAGGCCGTCTCCTCGAAGGAGCGCAATTTCCGGCTATGGATTCGCTCGATCGGCATCGCCCGCAAAAGCTCCATGGCGCGAATGCCGATCAGCAAGTGCCGGGAGACCTGCGATTTGTAGAACTCGGACGCCATCCCCGGCAATTTCAATTCGCCATGAAGCGGCTTATCCGACACGCACAAAAGCGTCCCGTAAGGCACACGGAACCGGAATCCGTTGGCGGCAATCGTCGCGCTTTCCATGTCGAGACCGATGGCACGCGACTGGCTCAACCGCTGCACCGGACCGGATTGGTCCCGAAGCTCCCAGTTCCGGTTGTCGATCGTCGCAACCGTCCCGGTTCGCATGATCCGCTTAAGCTCATAGCCCTCAAGTTCGGTGATCTGCTCCACCGCATCTTCAAGCGAGGTTTGAATCTCCGCCAGCGCCGGGATCGGCACCCAAACCGGCAGATCGTCGTCCAGCACGTGATCCTCACGCAGATAGGCATGTGCCAGAACGAAATCGCCAAGCCGTTGAGAATTCCGCAAGCCGGCGCAATGCCCGACCATGATCCAAGCATGCGGCCGCAGCACCGCAATGTGATCCGTCGCCGTTTTCGCATTCGACGGCCCGACCCCGATATTCACCAAAGTGATCCCGCCGCCATCGGCACGTTTCAGGTGATAGGTCGGCATTTGCGGCATCTTCGACGTGGGCGGTATCAACGTATCGGGATCGGTGATTTCGACATTCCCGGTCGAAACGAAGCTGGTGTAGCCGCTCTCCGGATCGGCCAGAACCTTGCGCGCATAGGCCTCGAATTCCGAGACGTAGAACTGATAGTTGGTGAACAACACATGGTTCTGGAAATGGCTCGCATCGGTCGCGGTGTAATGCGACAGACGGGCCAGAGAATAATCGATCCGCTGTGCCGTGAAGGGCGCGAGCGCGGAAGACCCATCCTCGTGCAGATAGCCGAACCCGTTCACAATATCATCATGAGTGGTGCTCAGATCCGGCACATCGAAGACATCGCGCAACGGAAACGCCATCGCACCTTCCTGCGGCACAGTGATGTTCTCGTCATTGGCAACGGCGAAATGCACCGGCATCGGGGTCTGCGACGCCCCGATCTGAACCTGCACCCCGTGATTGCGCACGATCTGGGTGATCTGTTGCTTGAGGTAATTGCGGAACAGATCCGGCCGCGTGATCGTCGTCGAATATTCGCCGGGCCCTGCCACATGACCAAAGGACAGCCGGCTGTCCATCGTCGCATGCGAGGTCGTCACCACGCGAATCTCCGGATAATAAGCCCGATAGCGCGCCCTGGGCTTTTCGCCGCGTGCGATCATCGAGAATTTTTCGGCAAGAAAGGAACAGGCTTCCGTGTAGAGTTCTTCGAGCTGGCTGACCGCCGCCTCCGCATCGGAATAACTCCGGGGATCACGCTCCGGCGGGGTTTCAAGCATCAGGCTCGTCAAACGGCTGTCCATTCTTATATTCCTTTTATCAGCACGGTATCTCCACAGTTGAGACCATGTGCGGCGCGGACGCAAGAGTCCCGAAATCAGGAGAGACCCATGACCACACAGAAACTGTTTTCCTTCGGTCACGGCTATAGCGCGCAGGCTTTGGCCCGTCGTCTCCTGCCGCAGGGCTGGGAGATCATCGGCACCACCCGTAACCCCGAAAAGGCACGGGAATTTGACAATGCAGGTGTGGAGCCGATTTTACTCGGACAAGAGCCGATTCCAGCGCAATTAGGCGGCGCAACACATCTTTTGATCTCTGCTGGCCCGAATGCAGAGGGGGATCCGTTTCTGCGCGATTACCGGCAGCCTCTCATCAACGCCGCCCCAAATCTGCAATGGATCGGCTATCTTTCAACCACCGGGGTGTATGGCGATCATGGCGGCGCGTGGGTCGATGAGGAAACCCCTCTGACCCCCGCCACGAAACGCGGCATCGCACGGGTTCAGGCCGAAATGGATTGGCAGGAGACTGCGCAGGATTTGGCTCTAAACCTGTCGATCTTTCGCCTCGCGGGCATCTACGGGCCGGGTCGAGGACCCTTCGCCAAGGTCCGAAATGGTACGGCCCGGCGCATCGTGAAAAAGGATCAGATCTTTTCCCGCATCCATGTCGAAGACATCGCTCAGGTTCTGGAAGCCTCGATCCACAGACCCGACTCCAGCGGAATCTATAATATCTGCGACGACCTTCCGGTCCCGCCGCAGGAGGTGATCGGCTATGCCGCCGAACTTCTCGGCTTGCCGCTCCCGCCCGAAGAAGATTTCGAAACAGCGGAGATGACTCCCATGGCGCGGAGTTTCTATGCAGAAAGCAAGAAGGTGCGAAACGACCGGATGAAGCGGGATCTGGGCATCCGGCTCATCTACCCGGATTACAAAACCGGCCTGCAAGCCTTGCTGCAAGAAGATCAGTAACGCCAGTTCCGCCGATAATCCCAAAGCGTAATGCCGTACAGAACCACCCCGGCAAAGGTCAGCACCGCACCGACATAGCCCGACGAGGTGAACCCGTAGCCCTTCGCGAGGTAGATCGAGGCGATAAACGGCCCCAGCGCATTAGCCACATTGAAGGCGGCATGGTGCAACGCCGCCGCCAGCGCCTGCGCATCGCGGGCGACATCCATGAGCCGGGTCTGCAACAGGATCGGAAAACCGTTCGCCAGCCCCATCGCCAGCACCAGCCCCGCCATGGCCCCACTTTGCCCCGCGATCAGCGGGTAAAGCAAAAGCAGACCGATATTCACGAACAGCATCAGAAACACCGACAGGTTCAGCGCCCGGTCCGCCGCCCAACCGGCAATCAGCGCGCCGAGCGTCATGCCAACCCCCATCAGCGCCAGAAACCACGGCACGGCGCCCTCTGCGACCTGCGTCACCTCCAGAAGCGTGGAGGTGAGATAGGTGTAGAAGGCAAAGAACCCGCCAAACCCGATCGCCCCGCTCAACAGGGTCAAAAGCACCTGCCGGTTCTTCAGCGCACCAAGCTCCTGCACCGCATTGGACCCATCGCCCGCCGCCGAGACCGGTGCGAAACTCAAAATCAACACTGCCGTCAGCGCCGCCAGAACGCCGACCAACGCGAAAGCCCAGCGCCACCCCACCGTCTGACCAAGCACATTCGCCATAGGCACACCGACCACCGTCGCAATGGTCAGCCCCAACATGAGACGCGCCACAGCCTTGCCCCTCTGTCCGGGGCCGGCAAGAGAGGCCGCAAGCAAGGCCGCCACGCCGAAATAGGCGCCATGCGGCATACCGCTCAGGAAACGCGCGATGAACATGGTCGTGTAATTCGGCGCTATCGCCGAGAGGACATGGGTCAGACAGAACATCGCCATCAAACCGACAAGCAACATCCGCCGCTCGATCCGCGCCGCCGCAATGGCGATCATCGGCGCACCGACGACAACCCCCAGCGCATAGGCCGAGACAAGGTGGCTCGCCTTCGCCTCATCTATGCCCAGCCCCCCGGCCATATAGGGCAAGAGGCTCATCGTCGCGAATTCCGTCGTCCCGATGGCGAACCCGCCCATCGCAAGTGCGAAAAGAACGATACCCGGACGAGTGCCGGGCGCGGCTGTGGAGGCAACGGCCATGGGAAATCCTGATTTGAGGCAGACTGCAAACGCCAGTCTTCGTCCATTCAGGTCAAAGGATCAACCGCACGGCCAAAGCGCTTGCGTCATACCCGTCTTGCGAAAACAGCGATCAGGCGCGCTTGCTCGCAATATCGGCAACCCCGAGCACGGAAAGCACCTTCGCCTCGATGTCCGGCGTGTTGAGACCGGCGGTCGCATACATGGCCTCGGGGCTTGCGTGGTCTATGAACGTATCGGGCAGGGTCATGGAGCGGAATTTCAGCCCGTGATCAAAGGCCCCTTCATTGGCCAGGAAATCCGCCACATGCGATCCGAAGCCACCGACAGAGCCCTCTTCGAGAGTGATCAGCGCCTCATGGTTCGCGGCCAGATCGCGGATCAGGTCATGGTCCAGCGGCTTCGCAAACCGCGCATCGGCCACGGTGCAAGAGATACCCTTGGCAGCGAGGTTCTCTGCGGCTTTCAGCGCGGGTTCGAGGCGTGTGCCAAAAGACAAAAGCGCCACGCGCGTGCCTTCGCGCACGATGCGCCCCTTGCCAATCTCCAACACTTCGCCGCGCTCGGGCATTTGGACGCCAACGCCCTCACCGCGCGGATAACGGAAGGCAATCGGCCCCTCGTTATGCGCCACGGCGGTGGCAACCATATGCTTCAACTCCGCCTCATCGGCAGCGGCCATAACGACCATGCCCGGCAAATTCGCCATAAAGGCAATGTCGAACGCCCCCGCATGGGTCGCCCCATCGGCGCCGACAAGACCCGCACGGTCGATTGCGAAGCGCACGGGAAGACGTTGAATCGCCACGTCATGCACGACCTGATCGTAGCCGCGCTGCAAAAACGTCGAATACATCGCGCAAAACGGCTTCATCCCGCCTGCGGCCAGACCGGCGGAGAAGGTCACGCCGTGTTGCTCGGCAATGCCAACGTCGAAACACCGGGTCGGAAACCGTTCGGCGAAAAGGTCGAGCCCCGTGCCATCCGGCATGGCGGCGGTCACGGCAACAATCTTGTCGTCCCGCTCCGCTTCCTGAATGAGCGCATCCGCGAAAACCCGTGTGTAGGACGGCGCATTGGATTTCGCTTTTTTCTGTTCGCCGGTGCGCACGTCGAATTTCGCCGTCGCATGCCCCTTGTCCGGACGGCTTTCGGCAGGCGCGTAACCCTTGCCCTTTTTCGTGATCGCATGGATCAGGATCGGCCCGGTGGCCCGCGCCTTCACGGTCCGAAGCACGCTCAGAAGCTGGTCCATGTCATGCCCGTCAACCGGACCGACATAGGAAAAGCCCAGCTCCTCGAACAGCGTCCCGCCCACGGTCATGCCCTTGAGCATCTCCTTGGCGCGCTTGGCCCCTTCCTGAAACGGATGCGGCAAAAGGGAAACCGCGCCTTTCGCAGCCGCTTTCAATTCCTGAAACGGCGCCCCGGCATAGAGACGGGTGAGATAAGAGGACAGCGCACCGGTCGGCGGCGCGATGGACATTTCGTTGTCGTTCAGGATGACGATCAGGCGTTTGCCCAGATGGCCCGCGTTGTTCATCGCCTCGAATGCCATGCCCGCAGACATCGATCCATCACCGATCACCGCAATCGCGTCGCCCAGCCCGTAATCCGGCGCGCCACCGAGATCGCGCGCCACGGCAAAGCCCAGCGCTGCGGAAATCGAGGTGGAACTGTGCCCGGCCCCAAAGGGGTCAAAGGGGCTTTCAGAGCGCTTGGTGAAACCGGAGAGGCCCTTTTCCTGTCGCAGCGTCCGCATCCGGTCGCGACGCCCTGTCAGGATCTTGTGCGGATAACATTGATGCGACACGTCCCAGATCAGCCGATCTTTCGGCGTATCGAACACCGCATGCAAAGCCACGGTCAGCTCCACCACGCCAAGCCCTGCCCCAAGATGCCCACCCGTCTCAGAGACGGCGGAGATCACCTCCTGGCGGAGCTCGGTCGCAAGACGCTTAAGCTCGACATCCGACAGCGCCTTGAGATCGGCGGGGACATTCACGCGGTCAAGTGTCGGTGTGGCTGGACGATCGGACATGGCGTCTCGCTTTCTCAGGTTTCCCGCGAAATAACGAAGCGGGCGACGTCTCGCAAGGGTTCGGCACGGGTTCCATAGGGGCTTAAGGCCGCACAGGCTTCATCGACCAAGGCCACGGCACGCGCTTTCGCCCCCTCAAGACCCAGAAGCGACACGAACGTCGCCTTCCCCGCATCTGCATCCTTGCCCACGGCCTTGCCGGTTTTTTCGACATCGCCCTCGACATCGAGAATGTCGTCCTGAATCTGGAAGGCGAGGCCCAGCGCCTTGGCATAGGCGCCCAGCGGTGTGGGATCGGCCCCAGCCAGAACCGCCCCCGCACGGGCGGACCATTCGATCAGCGCCCCGGTCTTGTTGCCCTGCAACACAGTGATCTCGTCGAGGCTCAGAGGCGTAGCGGAGGTTTCCGCCGCAATATCCTGCGCCTGCCCCAGAACCATGCCCCGTACACCGGAAGAACGCGCCAGAGAGGCGATCAATTCGACCCGAACCTGACTGGAAACACCCAGTTCTGGCCAGGTCAAAAGCTCGAAAGCAAGGGGCTGAAGCGCGTCGCCCACGAGCACGGCGGTCGCTTCGTCCCAGCGCTTATGCACGGTCGGCTGCCCCCGGCGCAAATCGTCGTCGTCCATACAGGGCAGATCGTCATGCACAAGGCTGTAGGCATGCAGCGCCTCAATCGCGGCGGCGGCCCAGACCGATTGCGCGGGCGCAATCCCATGCAGCGCCGCACCTTCCATCACGAGGAAAGCCCGCAAACATTTGCCGCCCTCAAGTGCATAGCGCATGCCCTCCTCGACCGGCATGGCACCAAGCGGGGACAAAACAGTCTCAAAACAGGCGGAAACCGCCGCTTTGCAACGCGCCAGACCGTCTTGCATCAGACACCTTCGGCCTTGGTCACGCCCTTGGCTTGGCCATCCGGGCCGATGGTGATCTTTTCGACCTTTTCCTCGGCGTCCTTGAGCTTGGCCTCGCAATGCGCCTTGAGCGCCGCGCCGCGTTCGTACAAAGCAATGCTGTCCTCAAGCGCCACGTCACCGCGTTCGAGCTTGCTCACAACCTCGTTCAACTCCGCCATAGCGGTTTCAAAGGACATTTCGCTGACCGGCGTATCGCTCATCTGACTCTCCAAAATGCTTTCTCACTGCATATAGGAAAACCGGCGGGAAAAGCCAGTTTGACTTTGCCGACTTACTCCGGCGTCAGCATATATCCCGCACCCCGCACGGTCTGAAGATAACGCGGCTGGCGCGGGTCGTCTTCGAGCTTGCGGCGCAGACGCGTGATCTGGACATCGACGGCCCGCTCCTGCGCCTGATCGCCATCGCGTCCCAGCCGTTCGACCAACTCGCTCCGCGTGACCGGCTCTCCCGCCGAGGTCACGAAAATCTTCATCAACTGCGCCTCGGTCCCGGTCAGCCGCACGATCTGGTCGCCTTCCCAAAGCTCGCCGCGCTCGACATCGTAACGGAACCGCCCGAGATGCAGGTATTTCGGCCCCGCCTCCGCCTGCTCCATCTGCGGCATCCGGCGCAGCACCGCGTTGATCCGCAACAAAAGCTCTTTCGGCTCGAACGGCTTCGGCAGGTAATCGTCCGCCCCCGCCTCAAGCCCGGCAATCCGATCCTCGGTCTCGCCCTTCGCGGTCAAAAGCATGATCGGCGTCGAAAGGGTCTTACGCAGATCGCGCGTCAGGCTGATCCCGTCCTCGCCCGGCATCATCACATCGAGCACAATGAGATCGAATTCCAGCCCCGCAAGCAAACGCCGCGCATGGGCCGCATCCCGCGCCGCCGTCACACAAAACCCGTGCCGGATGAGGAACTTCTGCAACAGCCCCCTGATCCGCTCGTCATCGTCCACAATCAGAAGGTGGATTTCCCCACTCAACCTAGTCCTCCTTCCCGGACAGCGCGTTGAAAAACGCCGTCTGATCCGGGTCCATCATCGCCTCGAGCACCTGCCGGAACCCCGAAACGGCCTCGTGTCCCGCCTCGCGATACGCCGCGCGCATCCGGGCGCGTTGCACCTCTGCAATCTCACCTTCCAGCACTTTGCCCGTCTCCGTCAAATAGAGATGACGTTCGCGCTTGTCCTGAACGCCCACTCGGCTTTCCACCAGACCGTCTTCGATCAACGTCCGCAGCACACGGTTGAGCGACTGTTTCGTCACGCCGAGAATGCCCAGAAGGTTGTTCACATTGGTGCCCGGAGCACGGGAAATGAAATGCAGTGCACGGTGATGCGCCCGGCCATAGCCGTGTTTTTCGAGAATACGATCCGGGTCCGCCGTAAAACCGCGATAAGCAAAGAACATCGCCTCGATGCCCTTACGAAGCTGTTCATCCGTCAGAAAAAGCAGTGCTTCCCCACTCTTGGTTCCGCCAGATTTACCATCCGCCATATCCTGCCTCGTTCTCGAACTGCGCAAATTACGTACAGTTTAAGTCAGTGTTGTTGACATTCCAAGACGGAATTGATAGCGAAACCGGGATTTCACGCAACAATCATCCCATTTGATGCCACCCGGCGCAACTTCATGAAAGAGGGATGTCGACAAAGGAGAGTCCCATGGCTGGCAGCTACGAAGATCGCGACGGCTACATCTGGATGGACGGCACGCTCGTCGATTGGCGCGACGCCAAGGTCCATATTCTTACCCATGCCATGCATTACGCCTCCTCCGTGTTCGAGGGTGAGCGTTGCTACAATGGCAAGATCTTCAAATCCGTCGCGCATTCCGAACGGCTGCTCGCCTCGGGCAAGGCGCTCGACATGCCGATCCCCTATTCGGTCGAAGAGATCGAAAAGGCGAAATACGACATGCTCAAGGCCAATGGCTGGACCGACGCCTATGTGCGCGTGGTCGCCTGGCGTGGCGCTGGCGAAGACATGGGTGTCTCTGCGCTGCGCAACCCGGTGCGCATGGCCGTCGCCGGTTGGGAATGGGGCGCCTATTATGGCGATGCCAAAATGAAGGGCGCCAAGCTCGACATCGCGAAATGGAAACGTCCCTCGCCGGAAACCATCCCGACCGCCGCCAAAGCCGCCGGTCTCTACATGATCTGCACCATGTCGAAACACGCGGCCGAAGCCAAAGGCTGCTCCGACGCGCTGTTCATGGACTATCGCGGTTATGTCGCCGAGGCGACGGGCGCGAACATCTTCTTCGTCAAGGACGGTGAAGTGCACACGCCGATCCCGGATGCGATCCTGAACGGCATCACCCGCCAAACCGTCATCGCCATGCTCAAGGACAAGGGCGTGACCGTGCACGAACGCCGTATCCTGCCCGAGGAGCTTGAAGGTTTCGAACAATGCTTCCTCACCGGCACCGCCGCTGAAGTGACCCCCGTGGGCCAGATCGGTGACTATATGTTCGAGGTCGGCGCACTCACCCGCGAGATCTCCGAAGATTACGAAAAACTGGTGCGCAGCTGAGATCAAACCCTTTTGCGCTCCCAGCAAAGGACATTAACCGGGAAATAAGGGCTTTCTGCCAATCTGCGCGCACATGATTGGCAGGAGGTTCCCGTGGTCTCGAAAAAAGACACCATCGTCATTACCCTCATCACGGTGTTCGTCGTAACACCGGCCATTCTGGCGCTGACCGCGTATTTCGTGACAAGAAACCCATCCCTGCGCCCGCTCGGCATCACGGTCGAACGATTAACCGAGGCCGGGCAGATCGAGAACAAGAGCCTGATCATCGCCGTGGTCGACATCGGCCAAGAGGCGAAGGCGACCAGCACCAGAGATCAGTACAAGACCGCCCTCGAAACCGCCTTTGCCCGCATGGAGGCGAAGGTTCAGGTCAAATTCCGCACCATCCCCGGCAGCCGTGAGGTGAACGTCACCTATCTCGTTGGAGAAAGCCGTATCGGCCCCTTTCCCATCGCCCGCGCCGCCGCCGGTGTCGCCGCCGCGACTCAGGCCGAGCGCATGGTCGTCGCCCAACGCAAAGCCGTCGAAAAGGAACAGGAACGCCGCGCCCAGATGAAACGCGACGGTTTCTGGCCTCATGTGCTGGAGTAATGGAAACGCTTTAAAGTGCGTCCGCCTTCTTGCGCTTGGCCGCACTGACCCCAAGCGCGCGCTCGCGCAGAATGATTACGATACCAGCAGCAATCACGATGGACGCGCCCAAAAGCATCGGCTTCGTCGGCACGTCGCCAAACACCGCGTAACCGATGCCCAGAGCGAAGATCATCGAGGCATAATCGAACGGCGCAAGAAGCGAGGCATCGGCATAGCGATAACAGGAGGTCAGGAACACCTGCGCCACTCCGCCGATGAGACCGCCGAGGATCAGAAATACCAGAACCTTACCGCTCGGCATCACCCATGGCGTGACGAACAGGGTCAAAAGCCCCGCAAACGTACAGGACATCGAAAACCAGAACACGATGGAGGTCGTGCTCTCCGTCCGCACCATATTGCGCACATGGAGCTGAACGATGGCCGCCAGACAGGCGCCGCCCAGCGCCATCATCGCCCCAAGCTGCTCCTTCGGGTCCGGTGTGCCATGCAGCACCGTCATCCGTGGCGCAAGCACGATGGTCACCCCGATCAAGCCGGCGAATACGGCTGTGAACCGAAACAGACGCACGTCCTCCCCCGCGAACATCGCTGCGAAAATCACCAGAAGCAGAGGCGAGGCATAGCCGATCACCGTCGCCTCGGGCAGCGGCAAAAGTGCCAGCGCCATGAAATTGAGAAACATCGCACTTGCGCCGATCAGACCGCGCCAAAGATGCCCCATCGGTGATTTAACCCTGAGCCCTGCACGAAACTCACCACGCCCGGCAAGCCAGATGAAGATGATCGGCAAGGCAAAGAACGACCGGAAAAACACCGCCTCGCCCGCAGGCACCTCGTCGCTTGCGGCTTTCACAAGTGCTGCCATGATGACAAAATAGATCACGGAAGCGAGCTTGAGACCGATACCGCGAAACGGCTGCATGATGCGTCTCCTGTCAGGTGGGAATACGCCTGTGTGTCATTCCTCCGTCAGCCGCGCAACGGCCCATCGCGCCGCGTCGCGCACGGTGGGGTCGGCATCCTCGCACAACCCTGCCGCTACGTCACGCAAACCGGGCGAACCCGAATTTCCGATGGCATAGAGCACATTGCGTACGAACCGATCCCGCCCAATCCGCGTGATCGGAGAGCCGGAAAACTTTTCCCGGAACGCCGCATCCTCCAGAAGCGCCAGTTCCGCCAGCGGGGGAGAAATCAAATCCGCCCGCGCCGCAAACCGCACCTCTTTCGCCTCCACCGCGAACTTGTTCCACGGGCATGCCGCCAGACAATCGTCACAACCGTAAATCCGGTTGCCCATTCGCGCGCGCAACTCTTCCTCCACCGGCCCGTGATGCTCAATCGTCAGGTACGAAATGCACCGCCGCGCGTCGATCTGATACGGCGCCGGAAACGCGCCCGTCGGACAAGCGTCGAGACAAGCACGACACGACCCGCAATGGGGCTTTTCCGCTGGATCAGGGTCGAAATCATGGGTCGTAAAAATCGCCCCGATAAAAAACCAATTACCCAGATCGCGAGACAGGAGATTGGTGTGCTTGCCCTGCCAACCAAGCCCGGCCTGCGCCGCCAAAGGTTTCTCCATCACCGGCGCCGTGTCGACGAAAACCTTGATCTCCGTCCCCTCACCGGCCTGCTCAATGAGCCAGCGCCCAAGCCGTTTGAGCCGCTTTTTGACGATGTCATGATAGTCCCGATTGCGGGCATAGACCGAAATTGTGCCAGATTCGGGTCTATTAATCGCCTCCATCGGATCGTCATCCGGCGTATAGGCCTCCGCCAGCATGATCACCGAACGCGCCTCCGGCCAAAGCGCACCGGGGTCCCCCCGCCACTGCATCCGCTCTTCCATCCAGCTCATCTGGCCATGCCGCCCCTCGGCGACAAAACGCTCCAAACGCTCCATCGCACCGGGAATCTCCGGACGCCCGAAAGAGACCTTGGAGAACCCTTCCTCCAAAGCCCGCGCGCGCACGATTTCCTTGTCCAACCCGGCCAAACGAAGCCCTTTCTTTTGTCCGGAAATATCCTCGGGGGAAATTGCCCGAAGGACAAGGGGGGGGGCAGACAGCCCCCGGCATCGCGTTCAGAAATCGAGATCCGTGTAATGTGCCGGTGGCGGAAAACCCGACACCTGATCCGCCAGAAGCGAGCGGAACGACGGGCGCGATTTGATCTTGGCGTACCAATCCTTCACCACATCGTGCCGGTTCCAGTCCACATCCGAGATATAATCGAGAGCAGACAGATGCGCGGCTGCCGCGAAATCGGCGAGCGTCATGGCATCGCCCGCCAGCCAGCGGCGCCGGTCCAGCAACCACGCCATGTAATCAAGGTGATACTTGATCGCCTTCGAGCCCGCCTTGACATTGGCCGCCACCGGATAGCCGGTCTTCATCAACTTGCGGTTCACCCGCTCGTACAGAAGTTTCGACGTCACCTCATGGTGGAACTTGTCATCGAACCACGCCACCAGACGGCGCACCTCATAGCGCCCTTCGATATCCTTCGGCATCAAAGGTGGATTCGGGTAACGCTCTTCAAGGTATTCGCAAATCGGCGCGCTTTCCGACAAATGCATGTCGTCGATCCGCAGCACCGGCACTTTGCCCGCCGGGTTACGCCGCAGGAAATCCGCATCCTGTTCCCAGTACCGCTCTTCGACCAGCTCCACCTCGAGCTTCTTTTCCGCCAAGCAAAGACGCACCTTGCGGCAAAAAGGGGACAGGGGAACGTGGTATAGGCGGATCATGATCTCTACTCGCGGTTTTCTCTCTACTTGCCGCAAGCCCCGCGGCAGTTCAATCCTCGAAACAGGACGCGCGCCCGTCTCGCGCAATTGTGGCCGCCCCATCCACGATCTGCGCAGCTCTTTGCCGAACGAAAGGACCCGGATTTCCGGCATCGCGTGTCTTCGGCGACGGCAGGATCGCGGCAAGTCGGGCAGCTTGCGTCGCGGTCAAATCTTCGGGACCCACCCCGAAGTAATGCCGCGCAGCGGCTTCGGCGCCGAACACGCCTTCGTCGAACTCGGCGATATTGAGATACACTTCAAGAATCCGCTTCTTGCTCCAGCTCAGCTCGACCACGGGAGTGAGCAACGCCTCAAGCGCCTTGCGCGGCCAGCTCCGCCCATGCCATAGAAAGGCGTTTTTCACCGTCTGCTGGGTGATCGTGGATGCGCCGCGATTGCCCCCCTCGGAGATGGCGGACCGAATCGCCCCGAGATCGAATCCCCAGTGCTTACAGAAATTTGCGTCCTCCGCGGCGACCACGGCGCGGGCGAGATGCGGCGACATCCGCTCGATCGGCGTCCATTGATAATCGACCATCTGCCCCTGACGCCCGCTTTCCGCCAACATGTAAAACGTCCCCGGCACCGGGATCACCGAATAGGACAGAATCCAAGCGAGCACGAGAATGAAAGCCAGAAGAATGCCGCGCAAGACACGGCGGCGCAGACGTTGAAACATGCCCACGGGCCTCGCGGAGTTCGTTTTGGATTTGCGCGTCTTAGCCATGGGGACGAGGAACCATGCGGGGCGCGGGGAGGTCAAGCCTCGGCTGCGTACACAAAAGAAAAAGCCCCCGAAACGGGGGCTTTTTGCTGGATCGGTGTCGATTTCACTCGGCCGGAATCGCGCCTTTTTCAAGCGTAAGCGGCACCGGCAAGTGAATGAGCATCTCTTTCGGGCAGATCTGGAGGAAGTTGCCTTTCTCCTCGTCCCAGTGATCGAGAATTTCCTTCGCCTTGATGGAATGCGTTTCCTTGGCGTGACGTTCGATGAGTTCCTTGAGCTGGGTCTCCCAATGATCCACTGTGACCGGGCACGTCACGAGGGTCTCGAGGTTCATCAGGTCGAGCGCCTTGCCCTCCGGGTCGTAGAGATAGGCCATACCGCCCGTCATCCCCGCCCCGAAGTTCGCGCCGATGGTGCCCAAGATCACCGCAATCCCGCCGGTCATGTATTCACAACCGTTGGAGCCGCAGCCCTCGATCACCACTTTCGCACCGGAATTGCGCACCGCGAACCGCTCGCCCGCACGACCAGCAGCAAAGAGATAGCCGTCGGTCGCGCCATAAAGCACGGTGTTGCCGATGATCGTGTTCTGATCGGCGATGAGCGGCGAATGCATCGGCGGACGCACCACTACGGTGCCGCCAGAGAGGCCCTTCGCCACATAGTCGTTGGCGTCACCCGATACTTCGATCTTGAGACCCGGCGCAGCGAAAGCGCCCAGCGACTGACCCGCAGAGCCCGTGAGTTTCACGGTCAGGTGGTCGGGCTGGAGGCTGTTGCGCATGCCGAATTTCGACACGATATGCGACGAGGTGCGCGTCCCGATGGTGCGAAGCGTGTTCTGCACCGCATAGGAGAGCTGCATCTTTTCGCCATCGTTGAGGAAGCGTGCGGCATCCGACACGATCTGCGCATCGAGCGTATCCGGCACCGCATTGCGCGGTTTGGAACGGTCATAGACGATCCGGTCCGAACCATCGACGGAGAGCAGAAGCGGGTTGAGGTCGAGATCGTCGAGATGTGCCGAGCCACGCGAAGTCTGGGTCAGAAGATCGGCACGACCGATGACTTCGTCCAGCGACCGCGCCCCGAGAGAGGCGAGCAGCTCACGCACTTCCTGCGCATAGAAGGTGATCAGGTTGACGACCTTGTCGGCATTGCCGGCAAACTTCGCACGCAGGCGCTCGTCCTGGGTACAGACGCCGACCGGGCAGGTGTTCGACTGGCACTGACGCACCATGATACAGCCCATCGCGATCAGAGCGGCGGTGCCGATGCCGTATTCCTCGGCGCCCATCATCGCCGCCATGACGATGTCGCGACCGGTGCGCAGACCGCCATCGGTACGAAGCGTCACACGATCCCGCAGGTTGTTCATCGCAAGCACCTGATGCGCCTCGGTGAGACCCATTTCCCACGGCAGACCGGCGAATTTGATCGAAGTCGCTGGCGAGGCGCCCGTGCCCCCGTTGTGACCGGAGATCAGGATGATGTCGGCTTTCGCTTTCGCCACACCGGCGGCAATCGTACCGACGCCGGAGGAGGCCACGAGTTTCACCGTCACCTTGGCTTTCGGGTTGATCTGTTTCAGGTCATAGATGAGCTGCGCCAGATCTTCGATGGAGTAGATGTCATGGTGCGGCGGCGGCGAGATCAGCGTCACGCCTTTGGTCGAGTGCCGCAGCTTGGCGATGAGGTCGGTGACCTTCATCCCCGGAAGCTGACCACCCTCGCCCGGTTTCGCACCTTGGGCAACCTTGATCTCCAGCTCTTCGCAATGGATCAGGTATTCGGCGGTCACACCGAAACGACCCGACGCCACCTGTTTGATCTTCGCGGACGCGTTGTCACCATTGGGTTCCGGCGTGAAATCGTCCGGAGACTCACCGCCCTCACCCGAGTCGGATTTCGCCCCGATCCGGTTCATCGCGATGGACAGCGTGCGGTGCGCCTCGGGCGACAGCGCGCCCAGCGACATCCCCGGCGTCACGAAGCGTTTGCGGATCGAGGTGATTGATTCCACCTCTTCGATCGGCACCGGTTTGCCGAGCGCTTTGAAGTCCAACAGATCGCGCAGATGGATCGGCGGCATCGACTGCATCTTAGCCGAATACTGCTTCCACATCTCATAGGATGCACGATCACAGGCCGATTGCAGCATGTGCATCGACTGCGCTTCCCATGCATGGGTCTCGCCCGATTTCCGCGCTTTGTAGAAGCCGCCGATCGGCAGCGTGTTGCCGCCAAGCCAGCCCTGTTTGTGCACGGCTTCGAGTTTGCGCTGAATGCCACCGACACCGATGCCGGAAATCCGCGAGTGCATCCCCGGGAAGAAATCCGCCACCATGGCGCGCGACAGGCCCACGGCCTCGAAGTTCAGACCACCGCGATAGGAGGAAATCACCGAAATCCCCATCTTCGCCATGATCTTCAACAGACCCGCATCCACCGCCGCACGATAGCGCGACACCGCTTCGGTCAGGGTGCAATCCAAGAGCCCGCGCTCGATACGATCCGCAATCGAATCCTCAGCCAGATAGGCGTTCACGATGGTCGCACCGCAGCCGATCAGCACCGCGAAGTAATGCGGGTCGATACATTCGGCAGAGCGCACACCCAGCGAACAGAAGGTCCGCAGCCCCTTGCGCGTCAGCCAGCTATGCACCGCAGAGGTCGCGAGAATCATCGGCATCGCGATTTTCTCTTCGCTTTGCTTCTTGTCGCTCAGAATAATGTGACCGCCACCGGAGCGCACAGCCTCTTCGGCCTCCGCACGGATGCGTTCCAGCCCGTCACGCAGCGCGTTCGGCCCGCCGTTCACCGGGAAGGTACAGTCGATCTCGGTCATCGGCGCATTGAAATGGCCTTTCAGCGCCTCGAACTGGGCATTGCCGACAAACGGGCTTTCCAGCACGAGAATCTCGGTCTGGGAGCTGTCCTCGTCGAGCACGTTCTTGAGGTTGCCGAACCGCGTTTTGAGCGACATCACGCGATATTCGCGCAAGCTGTCGATCGGCGGGTTGGTGACCTGAGAAAAGTTCTGGCGGAAGAAGTGGCTGAGCGGACGGTATTTCTCCGACAACACAGCCGCAGGCGTATCGTCGCCCATGGAAGCAAGCGCTTCCTTGCCGTCTTCGGCCATCGGAGCCAGCATCTGTTCCAGCTCTTCGATGGTGTAACCGGCCGCGATCTGACGCTTCTTAAGCTCGGCGCCGGTGAAAATCGCCGTCTCCTTCAGACCCGCAAGCTCTTCGTCCAGATCGACGATCTTGCCGACCCAATCGCCAAAGGGCTGGGAATTCGCCAGACGGTTCTTGATGTCCACGTCGTGGTAAAGCTTGCCCTCGGCCATATCGACGGCCAGCAACTGCCCCGGACCCAGCGCGCCTTTTTCCACCACGGTCGCCTCGTCGGTCGGCACCATGCCCACCTCGGAGCCCGCGATCACAAGACCGTCACCGGTGACGACATAGCGCATCGGACGCAACCCGTTCCGGTCGAGACCGGCACAGACCCAGCGACCGTCGGTCATCGCCAATGCGGCCGGACCGTCCCACGGCTCCATCACGGAGTTCACGTAGGAATACATGTCGCGCCACGCCTGCGGCAGTTCCTCGGCGTTTTTCGACCAGGCTTCGGGCACCAGCATGGTTTTCGCCATCGGTGCAGACCGCCCGGCACGCACCAGCACCTCGAAGACGGAATCGAGCGCGGCAGAGTCCGACGAGCCTTGCGGGATGATCGGCTTGATGTCCTCGGCCATGTCGCCGAAGGTCGACGAGGCCATGCGGATCTCGTGCGATTTCATCCAGTTGGTGTTGCCTTTGATCGTGTTGATCTCACCGTTATGCGCCAGCATGCGGAACGGCTGGGCCAGCCACCACTGCGGGAAGGTGTTGGTGGAATAGCGCTGGTGATAGATCGCGAAGGCGCTCTCGAACCGCTCGTCCATCAGGTCCGGGTAGAACACCGCGACCTGTTCGGCCAGCATCATGCCTTTGTAGATGATCGAACGGCAGGACAGCGAACAGATGTAAAGCTCGCGCACACCGGCGGCCTGGGCGGCCTTCTCGATCCGGCGGCGGATGACGTAAAGTTCGCGCTCGAACGTCTCTTCGTCCACGCCTTTGGAGTTGGAGATCAGGATTTGCTCGATCTCGGGACGCGTTGCATTGGCCTTCTCGCCCAGGCAGGACGTGTCCACCGGAACATGGCGCCAGCCGTAAATGTAATAGCCCATGCGGAGCACTTCGGTTTCCACGATGGTCCGGCAGGTCTCCTGCGCGGAGAAATCCGTGCGGGGCAGAAACACCTGACCCACGGCCAGCAATTCGCCGTGACGGGCTTCGTGCCCGGTACGGCGAATCTGGTCGCCAAAGAAATGGTGCGGGATCTGAACGTGGATGCCCGCGCCATCGCCGGTTTTGCCGTCGGCGTCCACGGCACCACGGTGCCAGATCGCTTTCAGCGCGGATATGCCGTTTTCCACGACCTTGCGGGATTTCGACCCGTCGATGGACACCACGAGACCCACCCCGCAGGAGGAGTGCTCGTCGTCTTCGCGGAACAGCGAGTGCTCCGCCATCCACTGGCGTTTCGCCTCTTCACGGGCGGCCCAGCTTTCATCAAATTTCGTCATGTCGGATACCTTTCAGATAAAGGCGGCAGGGACCTCTCCCTGCCCTTTTGAAGTCGAATTACTCAGCCGCCACAGCCGCGCTCTGATCGAGATACTCGACCATCGCATCGGCGGCTTCGCGACCGTCCCGGATCGCCCAGACCACAAGCGACGCGCCGCGCTGGATGTCGCCACAGACATAGACACCCTCGAGGTTGGTCGCATGGGTTTTGAAGTCGGCCATAACTGTGCCCCAACGGGTAGTCTCAAGCTCTTCGACACCCCAGAGGTTCGGCAGATCTTCCGGCTCAAAACCAAGCGCCTTGATCACAAGATCGGCCTCTTCGATATAGTCGGCGCCCTCGATGATCTCAGGCGACTGACGCCCGGAAGCATCCGGCGCACCAAGGCGCATCTTCTGCACCATGACGCCTGTGACCGGATCGCCCGCAAAGCCTTTCGGCGCGGAGAGCCAGACGAATTCGACGCCTTCTTCCTCGGCGTTCTGGGTCTCGCGCTGAGACCCCGGCATGTTGGCACGGTCGCGACGATAGAGACATTTGACCGAGGTCGCGCCCTGACGGATCGCGGTCCGCAAACAGTCCATCGCTGTGTCCCCGCCACCGATCACGACGACCTTCTTGCCAGCGGCGTTCAGCTCGCCACTCTCGTACTCTTCAACCTCATCGCCAAAGGACAGCTTGTTCGAGCAGGTGAGATAGTCGATCGCACGCACGATTCCGGCGGCACCGGCCCCCGGCCCCTTGAGATCGCGGGACTTGTAGACACCCGTGGCAATCAGCACGGCATCGTGTTTGCCGCGGATCGCATCGAAGGAAATGTCTTCGCCCACGTTGCAGTTCATCACGAACTCGACACCCGAATCCTCGAGCTGCTTGACGCGACGCAGGACGATGTCCTTCTCGAGCTTGAAACCCGGAATGCCATACATCATAAGTCCGCCGGCACGGTCCGAGCGTTCGTAGACCGTGACCTTGAGGCCCGCACGGCGCAGACGGTCTGCAGCGGCCAGCCCCCCCGGACCGGAGCCGATGATGCCAACGCTTTCCTCGCGCTCGACAGCGGGTTTGATCAGCTCGACCCAACCTTCTTCCCAAGCCGTGTCGGTGATGTATTTTTCGACGGAACCGATGGTCACAGTGCCGTGGCCGGACTGTTCAATGACGCAGTTGCCTTCGCAGAGACGGTCCTGCGGGCAGATGCGACCGCAGATTTCAGGGAAACTGTTGGTGGCCTGAGAAATCTCATAGGCCTCTTTCAGCCGTCCCGTTGCAGTCAGACGCAGCCAGTCGGGGATGTTGTTGTGCAGCGGGCAGTGGGTATGGCAGTAGGGCACACCGCATTGAGAACAGCGCGACGCCTGTTCCTTGGCTTTTTCATCCGCGAACTCGCCGTAGATTTCCAGAAAATCGTCCTTACGATCCTCCGCGTCCCGCTTGATCGGCATATCCCTGCCTACGGTCACGAATTTGAGCATCGGCTCTTTCGCCATGACACCACATCTCCGAAGGTTGGTAAAATTGTCGAGGCCTCATTATAGCGTCTCGAAAAAAAAGAAAAGTCAGAAGTACTGTCTTATTTTTCATTTCTGGGCCACCGCGCAGCGGAAATTCAGGCCGCAATGTCAAATAATACGTCATAATTATTGACTTATAATTTGCCTTCTTATTGATTCCAAATGAGTTTACCCTAACCGCCACCAAGGCCGCATCGGAGATCCCATGAGCCTCTTTTATCTTCTCATCGTCGCAATCGTGCAGGGTATCACGGAGTTTCTTCCGGTTTCGTCCTCCGGACACCTGATTCTATTGCCTCTTTTCCTTGGCACGCACGACCAGGGTCAGGCCATCGACGTGGCCGTCCATGTCGGCACGCTGGGGGCCGTGATCCTATATTTCTGGCGCGACGTGAAGGACGGCCTCGCCGGGCTGCCCCGGTTGATGACCGGGCGTATCGACACGCCCGGCTCCAAACTCGCCTTTCTTCTGGTCGTCGCCACCGTCCCGGTGATCGTGATCGGCCTCATCCTCAAGATCACCGGACTGTCCGACGCCATGCGCTCGCCGCTGGTCATCGGCTGGACCATGCTGATCTTTGGTCTCGTGCTCTATTGGTTCGACCAGAAGGGCACCGAAGTGAAGAGAGAGACAGACTGGACCCTCAAGGACGCGATCAAGCTCGGTCTCTGGCAGGCGGTGGCCCTGATCCCCGGCACCTCCCGCTCAGGCATCACCATCACCGGCGCGCGCGCCATGGGATACACCCGCGCGGATGCGGCGAAAATTTCCATGCTGATGTCGATCCCGACCATCATGGCCTCCGGCATCCTGCTTGGCGCGGAGGTGGTCGGAGACGCGGATTGGGCGATGCTGAAAGATGCGGCCATCGGAGCGGTGTTCGCCTTTGGCGCGGCGCTCCTTGCTCTGACCCTGATGATGCGGCTGCTGAAATCGGTGAGCTTCACACCCTATGTCATCTACCGTGTGATCCTAGGTGTGGTGCTTCTCGCCATGGCCTATAGCTAAAAGAAAACGCGCCCCGGGAGGGCGCGTTTGTCATTCGATCCATGGGCGCGATCAGATTTCGCGCAGGTTTTTCGCGCTTTCGCGAATGGCGTCATACTGACCACCGTCGCGGTACACCCACATGTAATCAGGCAGAACCGCCTGCATCGCCGTCGGCTTGATCCCCAGATCAGCAAAGCTCTTGGCGCTTCCGGACACGACATTGTCGACCTTCAGGTTGGCGATCTGATCGCGTGTCAGGATACCGTTGTGGAACAGGCCCAGCGACACTTTCTGCAACACGGTGAAACCGAAAGCCATCAGACTGCCGACCCAGAAGGGCAGACCGATCACCGGACGCTTGCGATGCACGACCTTGAGCATTTCCGCCATCAACTCGCGGAAGCTGCAGACATCGGGCCCGCCCAGCTCATAGATCCCCGGCTCCGCCTGCCCCAGAACGCCCTTGACGGCGGCCTGCGCCACATCATCGACATAGACCGGCTGGAATTTCGTATTGGCGCCCACAAGCGTGAGAACCGGATTTTTTTCCGCCATCTTGCCAAAACGGTTGAAGAACTGGTCCTCCGTCCCGAAAATCACCGACGGGCGCAGGATTACGGCCGACGGGAAGGCCGCAAGCACCTTGGCCTCGCCTTCCGCCTTGGTCCGCGCGTATCTGGACGCCGCCCCGGCATCCGCCCCCAGCGCCGAAAGGTGCACGAGCTGCGCCACGCCTTCTTCCGCTGCAATACGCGCGATGCGGCCAGCGCCGTCGGCCTGCACGGCATCAAAGGAATTCTTGCCACGCTCGGTCAGTACGCCCACGCAGTTCACGACCGCATCCGCGCCAAGCATGGCCGCACGCACGGAGGCGTCGTCACGAATGTTGCAGAACACCGGCTCGACCTGTCCAACCGCACCGTAAGGTTTGACGTGAAGCGATTCGTTGGGGCGACGCACTGCGACGCGGACACGCCAGCCCTCCTTTGCCATACGACGGGCGATATACCGCCCGACAAAGCCAGCGCCGCCATAGATGGTGACCAGTTTCGTCATCTGCATCTCCAATGCCAAATTGTCGCGTCTGGTTTAGCTTTTCAGGCGGAAATGAACAAGGGATCTTCGCTCTCGCAAAAAACATTGAAAATGGCCGTTGACACGCCCCGCGTCTGCCTTTAGATCACCGCCTCACGACGCATCTGTGCCCAGATGGCGGAATTGGTAGACGCGCCAGCTTCAGGTGCTGGTGTCTGTATGGACGTGGAGGTTCGAGTCCTCTTCTGGGCACCAAAATCCCCCCTTTTGAACATCGCAAAATGTCATTCAGGCGGGATTGCGTCGTGCCTCCTGCGTCATAAGTGGAAACGGCGTCCGATCTTGTGGCGAAATGCGCCCATGTTCGACTCCAACATCTGCCCGCGCGCTACGGAACCTGCATGCCATATGCGTCAGTCCCGAATGAGACCCGCAAGATATTTACCATATTCGGTTTTCTTGAACGTTTCGGCATGCTCCCGCATTTTCCCGGTGTCGATCCAGCCTCTTTGATAGGCAATCTCTTCCGGACAGCCCGATTGCATACCCTGACGCATCGAGAGCGTGCGCACGAAATTCCCGGCATCCAGAAGCGAGCCATGCGTGCCAGTGTCGAGCCAGGCGTAACCACGCCCCATCCGCTCCACCGACAGCGTGCCATCGGCAAGATAGCTTTCAAGCAGTGTCACGATTTCCAACTCGCCACGCGGCGAAGGCCGGACTTCTTTTGCCCTGCGCGGCGCATCGCCATCGAGGAAATAGAGCCCGGTGACCGCGTAATTCGACGGCGGGACCTCGGGTTTCTCGATGATTTCCTCGACCATGCCTTCGGCATCGAACCTGACCACGCCATAGCGCTCGGGATCGGCCACATGATAGCCGAACACGGTGCCGCCCAGTTCTTTGGCATCGGCCTCGGCCAGCATCTCCGGCAAGCCATGACCAAAGAAGATGTTATCGCCCAGCACCATGGCGGAGGGCGCACCATCGAGGAAATCTTCTGCGAGAATATAGGCCTGAGCCAGACCGTCGGGCGAGGGCTGGGTGATGTAGGTCAGGGACAGACCCCATTGCGATCCATCGCCCAGAAGGCGTTTGAACTGATCTTGATCCTGCGGCGTGGTGATCATCGCGATCTCGCGAATGCCCGAAAGCATCAGCACGGAGAGTGGATAGTAGATCATCGGCTTGTCGTAGATCGGCATAAGCTGTTTCGAGACAGCCATAGTCAGCGGATAAAGCCGCGTGCCGGAGCCGCCTGCGAGGATGATGCCTTTGCGGTCGGTCATGATGTCTTCCCCAACTCTTTAAGAACCTCGGCCAAACCGGCCTTCCAGTCCGGGCGTTTTATCCCGAATGTGGCCTCCGTCCTGCTGCAATCCATGCGGCTGTTGCCCGGACGTTTCGCGGGCGTCGGATAAGCCGACGTCGGGATGTCCTCGACCGCCATCGCCTTGCCGGCCTGCGCGAAAATCTCGCGGGCGAAATCCGCCCAGCTCACATCCGGCGCACCGGAGAAATGATAGGTTCCGGCTCTGTTCGGGTCTGTTTTGAGCCGCTCCACGATGGTCACACAAGCCTTCGCGATGTCGCGTGCGGGCGTTGGGCCGCCGATCTGATCGGCCACGACCGTAAGCTTGTCGCGGGTCTCGGAAAGCCGCAGCATGGTTTTGACGAAGTTCCCGCCATAAGCCGAGAACACCCAAGACGTGCGCAGGATCGCAAAAGCCCCGCCCGCCTCTCGAACGCCATTCTCGCCCTCGAGCTTGGTCTCGCCATAAACACCCAGCGGGGCGGTCGGATGATCGGGGGCGAAGGGCGCATCCCCTGCCCCGTCGAACACATAATCGGTCGAGATATGCACGAAAGGAATGCCCAGATCGGCGCAGGTCTCGGCCATCTCTGTGGGCGCCGCCGCATTGACCAGCGTGGCGGCCAATGGGTCGTCTTCGGCCTTGTCGACGGCGGTATAGGCCGCGGCATTGATCACAGCCTCGGGTTTGAGATCGCGGATGATCCGGCCACAGACCAACGGATCGGTCAGATCCGCCTCATCGCGCCCAAGGAACGTGGCCTCGGGCAGAAGCATTTGCAGCTCGCTCGCCACTTGACCGGTTTTGCCGAAAACGAGGATCATGCCTTAACCCCCAACCGTTCCCCGACCCCGTGGCGTTGCTGCAGGGCACGCCACCAATCCTCGTTGTCGAGATACCAAACGACCGTCTGCGCCAGCCCCTCTTCGACCGTCACCGAAGGCCGCCAGCCAAGTTCTTCGCGGATGCGCGACGGGTCAATCGCATAGCGCGCATCATGACCCGGACGATCCGTCACAAAAGTGATCTGATCGGCATAACTTCCGCTGGATTTGGGTCGCTTTTGATCGAGAATGGCACAGAGCGTTTTCACCAGCTCGAGGTTCGTCCGCTCGTTTTCGCCACCGATATTATAGCTTCGCCCGATCTCGCCCTTTTCGACCACCAGCAAGAGCGCGTCGGCATGATCCTCGACATAAAGCCAATCGCGAATGTTCGAGCCGTCGCCGTAAATCGGCAGAGGCTTGCCCGCCAGAGCATTCAGGATGATCACCGGAATGAGTTTCTCAGGGAAGTGGAACGGTCCGTAATTGTTCGAGCAATTGGTCAGAACCACCGGCAGCCCATAGGTCTCATGCCATGCGCGCACCAGATGATCCGAGCTGGCTTTCGAGGCCGAATAGGGCGAACGCGGGTCGTAGGGGGTGTCTTCGGTAAACTTGATCGCCGGATCGTTGGGCAGCGAGCCAAACACCTCATCCGTTGAAATGTGGTGAAAGCGGAAGCTCTCCGGCTTGCCCGTCTCGACCCAGTATTTGCGCGCCGCCTCCAGCATGTTGAACGTGCCGGTGATATTCGTCTCGATGAAATCGCCCGGCCCGTCGATAGAGCGGTCCACATGGCTTTCGGCGGCCAGATGCATCACCGCATCGGGCCTATGTTTGGTAAAAACAGTGTCCAATCCCGCCCGATCACGAATATCGACCTGCTCGAACGCATAGAGCGGGCTGTCGGACACAGAGGCCACATTGTCGAGGCAGGCCGCATAGGTCAGCGCATCGACATTCACCACCTCATACCCGCGAGACACCGCAAGCCGCACCACGGCGGAGCCGATGAACCCCGCGCCTCCTGTCACCAGAACTTTCATATGTTGTCCTTCGTGAAAGGCGTCTCGAACGCGGCGAAAACCTGCGCCTTCTCATCCTTTTCCGAGATCACCGGCGTGATCCCCTCAAGCGGCCAGTCGATGCCACAACTGTCCCATTTCACCGCACCGTCGCAGTCCGGCGCGTAGTGATCGGTGCATTTGTAGACGATCTCGCTATCCGGCTCGAGCGTCATGAAGCCATGCAGGAAACCCGCCGGTATCCAGAGTTGCTTGCCATTCTCGAACGACAGCTCCTCTCCAACCCATTGGCCGTAAGTCTCCGATCCTTTGCGCGCATCCACGGCCACATCGAAAATCCGGCCCCGCCCACAACGGACAAGCTTGCCCTGCGCATGCGGCGGGCTTTGGAAATGCAGGCCCCGCACCGTGCCGACTTCGCGCGAAAGCGAATGGTTGTCCTGCACGAATTCCGGCAAATCGAGTCCCGCTTCGATCAGTTTCTTCTTGTTCCAGCTTTCGGAAAAGAACCCGCGATGGTCGCCGAACCGGGGCGGCGTAATAAGATAAACGCCCGGAAGCGAAGTTGGAGAAATCATGACGACCTGTCTTTTCCTCTGGAAACACACTTGCGCCGAAGGTGCATAATTTCTGCCCCAGCCGCAATCTTTCGCATTTCATAAAACAAGACTATCGCCAATTTGCAGCACTGGCGCCAAGCTGCCCTCAAAAACGCGCAGGGGAACACCGCTCCCCCGCGCGGACATCTCAGAAGTCCCAGTCCTCATCTTCGGTCGCAACCGCCTTGCCAATCACATAGGACGAGCCGGAACCGGAGAAGAAATCGTGGTTTTCGCTGTCGGGGCTGAGAGCGGCCAGAATTGCCGGGTTCACCTCGGAGACTTCGGACGGGAACAGTGCCTCGAACCCGAGGTTTTGCAACGCCTTGTTGGCGTTGTAATGCAGGAAGGTTTTGACGTCCTCGGTCAGGCCGATCTCGTCATAAAGCTCCTCGGTGTATTGGTTTTCGATCTCGTACAGCTCGAACAAAAGGCTATAGGCATAGTCCTTGAGCGCCTGTTGTTCGGCCTCCGGCAGCTTTTCCATGCCGCGCTGGAATTTATAGCCGATGTAATAGCCATGCACCGCCTCGTCGCGAATGATCAGCCGGATGAGGTCCGCCGTGTTCGTCAGCTTCGCGCGCGACGACCAATACATCGGCAGGTAGAAGCCCGAGTAGAACAGGAAGCTTTCGAGGAACACCGAGGCAATCTTGCGTTTCAGAGGATCGTTTCCGGGCGCGTAGGTCTCCAAAATGGCCCGCGCCTTGGCTTGCAGATGCGGGTTCTCTTCGGACCAGCGGAAGGCCTCGTCGACCTCTTTCGTCGAGCAGAGCGTCGAGAAGATCGAGGAATAGGACCGCGCGTGGACGGCCTCCATGAAGGCGACATTGGTCAGAACGGCCTCTTCATGCGGCGTCACAGCATCGGGCATCAAGGACGGCGCGCCGACGGTGTTTTGGATCGTGTCCAAAAGCGTCAGGCCGGTAAACACCCGGATCGTCAGGGTTTTCTCAAA
Organism: Celeribacter ethanolicus; assembly: GCF_001550095.1. Lineage (GTDB taxonomy): Bacteria > Pseudomonadota > Alphaproteobacteria > Rhodobacterales > Rhodobacteraceae > Celeribacter > Celeribacter ethanolicus. Next base: position 44,126 of record NZ_LRUC01000008.1, read on the forward strand.
ATCCTTGAGCGTCGCCCAGCTCGGGATGTCGTTCGACAGCGGCACTTTCTCCGGCAGCCAGAAGTTCACCGTCAGACGGTTCCAGACCTCGAGGTCTTTATCGTCCTCGAGGCGGTTCCAGTTGATGGCGCGCGGGATGCGGATATCGGTCATATCTTTCATAAGAGCCTCCTCAGAGCGTGCAGGACACGCAGCCTTGCACTTCGGTGCCCTCAAGGGCGGCCTGACGCAAGCGGATGTAATAGATGGTCTTGATGCCTTTTTTCCACGCGTAAATCTGCGCTTTGTTGATGTCGCGCGTGGTGGCCTCTGCCGGGAAAAACAGGGTCAGGGACAGGCCCTGATCGACGTGTTCGGTTGCCGCCGCATAGGTGTCGATCAGGGCTTCCGGCCCGATCTCATAGGCGTCGCGGTAATACTCGAGGTTCTCGTTCGACATGAAGGCGGCAGGGTAATAGACGCGACCGATTTTGCCCTCTTTGCGAATCTCAACTTTCGACACAATAGGATGGATCGAAGAGGTCGAATTGTTGATATAGGAGATAGAGCCCGTCGGCGGCACGGCCTGAAGGTTGCGGTTGTAAAGCCCGTCCTTCATCACCGCCTCTTTGAGGTTCGCCCAGTCTTCGCGGGTCGGCAGGTCCATGCCTTCGAAGAGCGATTGCACCTTCTCGCTTTCCGGCAACCAATCGCGGTCGGTGTATTTGTCGAAGAAGTTGCCATTGGCGTAGTCACTGTCGGCAAAGCCCTTGAAGCTCTCGCCATGTTCGCGTGCCAAAGCGTTACTCTCGCGGATCGCGTGATAGGCGACAGCGGCGAAATAGACGGAGGTGAATTCGACACCTTCGGGGCTGCCGTAATGGATGTGTTCGCGGGCGAGGAACCCATGCAGGTTCATTTGGCCCAAGCCGATGGCATGGCTTTCATCATTGCCGCGACGGATCGATGGCACGCTATCAATCGCGGACATTTCCGACACGGCGGTCAGCGCACGCACGGCGGTGCCGACGCTTTGGCCCAGATCCTTGCCGTCCATGGTCTTCGCGATATTCAAGGACCCGAGGTTGCAGGAAATATCGGTGCCGAGGTGGCTGTAGCTCAGGTCGTCGTTGAACTCGGAGGCCTCGTTGACCTGCAAAATCTCGGAGCAGAGGTTCGACATGTTGATCCGGCCCGCGATCGGGTTCATCCGGTTCACCGTGTCCTCGAACATGATGTAGGGATAGCCGCTTTCGAACTGAATTTCCGCGATGGTTTGGAAGAATTCGCGCGCGTTGATCTTTTTCTTGTGGATGCGTTTGTCGTCCACCATCTCTTCGTATTTCTCGGTGACCGAAATCTCAGAGAAGGGCACGCCGTAGACCTTTTCCACGTCATGCGGGGAGAAGAGATACATGTCGGCGTTTTTCTTGGCCAACTCAAAGGTCACGTCGGGGATCACCACGCCCAAAGACAGCGTCTTGATGCGGATTTTCTCGTCGGCGTTTTCGCGTTTGGTGTCCAAGAACCGCATAATATCAGGGTGGTGCGCGTTCAGGTACACGGCGCCGGCGCCCTGACGTGCGCCCAATTGGTTGGCGTAGGAAAAGCTATCTTCGAGGAGCTTCATCACCGGAATGACGCCCGAAGACTGGTTCTCGATGCCTTTGATCGGCGCGCCGTGTTCGCGGATGTTGGTCAGCAAAAGCGCTACACCGCCGCCGCGTTTCGACAGTTGCAGCGCGGAGTTGATGCCGCGGCCGATGCTTTCCATGTTGTCTTCGAGACGCAGAAGAAAGCACGAGATCAACTCGCCACGGGATTTCTTGCCGGCGTTCAAAAACGTCGGTGTTGCGGGCTGGAACCGGCCCGACAGCATTTCGTCCATGAAGGACAAAGCCAGCGCTTCGTCACCGCGCGCCAGAGCCAGAGCGGTCATCACCACACGGTCCTCGTAGCGCTCAAGATAGCGCTGCCCGTCGCGAGTCTTCAGCGTGTAGGAGGTGTAATATTTGAAGGCGCCGAGGAAGGTCGGGAAGCGGAATTTCTTGGCATAGGCCTCGTCCCAAATCTTGCGCATGAAGTTCTTGGAATATTGGTCCAGAACCTCCGCCTCGTAATAGCCTTCCTCGACGAGATAGCCGAGTTTCTCATCGAGCGAGTGAAAGAACACGGTGTTCTGGTTCACATGCTGCAAAAAATACTGCCGCGCGGCCATGCGGTCGGCCTCGAACCGGATATGACCATCGGCGTCATAGAGGTTCAGCATGGCGTTCAAAGCGTGGTAATCGAGACCGTTCAGGTCGCTGTCGAGCATGGCTCCATCCCCAATTTTTCCAATCCCGCACGCACGCGGGTCAAATCCCTGTCAAATCCCGCCAACTCGAATTTATAGAGCAGCGGGACATTGCATTTGCGGGCGATGACGTCGCCCGAACTGGCAAACAATGTGCCGAAATTCCGATTGCCCGTGCCGATCACGCCCACAAGATGCGCGCGGTTCGCCACATCGTTGAGAAACCGGATCACCTGTTTCGGCACTGCACCGCGCCCTTCGCCATCCGCATAGGTCGGACAGATCAAAACGAAAGACCGGGTCGCGGCAGGCATCGCCTCTTTCGGAGAGATCGGGATGCGTTTGGCGCCAAGTCCAAGCCGCTCCACGAAGCGCACCGTGTTGCCCGAGGCCGATGAGTAAAAGATGATCTCCGGGACGTTCTCTGGGACGCTGGGCGGTCGTACCTCTGCGCCCATCGGATCAGGACAGGCGGGCGATCATATCCGGGCGAAACCCGGACCAGTGATCCTCACCGGCCACCACAACCGGCGCCTGACGGTAGCCGAGACCGGTAACATGGCTCATCGCATCGTCATCCTGCGTCAGGTCGATGATGTCATAGGAGATGCCTTTCGCGTCGAGCGCACGGGTCGTCGCGGTACACTGCACACAGGCCGGTTTGGAATAGACGGTGATGCTCATTTTGTCCTCTCGCTTTTCATTCAGCCGAGGACGCGCACGGAAAACCCGTATCACACGCCCCCGAACCCTCCGTTCGTGGTCACTTCATGCTTCCGGCAGGTCTCCTGACTTGCGGGTCGCAGCATTGGCTGGCCTTCCCGGGCAAAGGCCCAGTGGCATGATCAGCCGTGCTCACCGCTTACAGTTACGGGGGTAGCGCCGGATTTTCACCGATCTTCCCTCTTAGCTATCGACTCATGTCGATAGAACCGAAGCAACATCATATAGCTTCTTGGGGCGGCATACTGTCAACATATAGATAGAGCTTGACAGGGATTTCCTGAGTCTCACCGAAGACTCGCTGGCTCCCTTGCCCCGGCACGGCGGAAGGCTTATGCACATCCGCACAGTGGGATTTCAGCGCGAAAGGCCAGAGCCATGGCGAATTTTCTGTATCAAAACGACCTCCCCGACGATCTCGATCTTGGCCCCGTGGTGGCGATTGATTGCGAAACCATGGGACTGAACCCGCATCGCGATCGCCTCTGCCTCGTGCAAATGTCCGGCGGTGACGGCAATGCCCATCTCGTACAGGTGTCACGCGGCCAGACTGAGGCCCCCAACCTGTGCAAGATGCTGGCCGACCCGAAGGTGCTTAAACTTTTCCACTTCGGGCGCTTCGACATCGCGGCGATGTATCACACCTTCGGCACGCTCGCGCAGCCGGTCTACTGCACCAAAATCGCCTCGAAACTGGTGCGCACCTTCACTGATCGGCACGGCCTCAAGAACCTGCTCGAACAATTGCTCAAGGTCGACATTTCGAAATACCAGCAGATGAGCGACTGGGGAGCCGAGGAGCTGACCGCCGCCCAGCTCGATTACGCCGCCTCCGACGTGCTCTATCTGCACCAGTTGCGCGACAAGCTGAACGCCATGCTCGAACGCGAAGGCCGGATGGAGATTGCGCAATCCTGCTTCGATTTCCTGCCGACCCGCGCCAAGCTCGATCTCGAAGGCTGGCCCGAGATCGACATTTTCTCTCACTGACATCCCCACGGAGCGTCACGACATGACACAGCCCGTCACTTTCCTCGACACCGCCCGCCGTGTGATCCGGCAGGAGGCCGATGCGCTCGGGCTTCTGGCCGACAGTCTCGGCGCGGAATTCACCGGAGCGGTCGAAACGATCCTCGCCGCAAAGGGTCGCACCATCGTCACCGGCATGGGCAAATCCGGCCATATCGCCCGCAAGATCGCGGCCACCTTGGCGTCGACCGGCACCCCCGCGCATTTCGTTCATCCGGCAGAAGCGAGCCATGGCGATCTGGGCATGATCGGCGACGGAGATGTGTGCCTCGTGCTGTCGAATTCCGGGGAAACACCGGAGCTGGCGGACGTGATCGCCTACACACGTCGGTTCAAGATTCCGATGATCGGGGTCGCCTCGAACCCCGACAGCTCGCTCATCCGGGCCTGCGATGTGGCTCTGATCCTGCCGAAGGCGGCTGAGGCCTGCGGTCATGGCATCGTACCGACCACCTCGACCACGATGACGCTGGCGCTTGGCGATGCCATTGCCGTTGCTCTCATGGAACATCGCGCCTTCACCGCCGACAATTTCCGCGTCTTGCATCCGGGCGGGAAACTTGGCGCGCGTCTCACCAAAGTTCGCGCGCTGATGCACACCAACATGCCGCTCGTGACCGCAGAAACCCCGATGCGCGACGCGCTTTCGGTGATTTCGGACAAAGGCTTTGGCGTGGTCGGCGTCGTCGATGCGCAAGGCCAGCTCACGGGGATCATCACCGACGGCGACCTGCGACGCCATATCGACGGGCTTCTGGAAAAAACTGCGGGCGAGATCATGACCAAGGGGCCGATGACTATCACCGCCGATGCGCTGGCCGAAAAGGCCGTGGCGCGCATGGATGAGCGTGCGATCACCTGTCTCTTTGTGCGGGAAACTGCCGATGACGGACGTCCCTGCGGAATTCTGAAGATTCAGGACTGTCTTCGCGCCGGGGTCGTGTAAGACGTCCTTATGGCGCGGTTCGATAACTCCTATTCCAAATTCGTGGCCTTTGCGAAGGTCGCCTTACCGTTGGCGAGCCTCGTGCTTTTGGCGACGCTCTTTCTCTTTGCCCGCGGCAAGGAAATCGGCATCTCGATCCCCTATGCCGATGTGGATCTCGAGACCCTCGCCCGTGAACAGCGTATCGAGGGGCCGTCCTTTGCGACCGTGACGCGCGATGGGGCCGAGCTTGAGATCTCCGCCGATGTCGTACGCCCGGACCTGTCGACCCCGGATGTGATCAATTCCACCATCGTGCGCGGCGCGCTCAGGATGCCGGATAACGGTTCCGTGACGCTCAAGGCCGATGACGGCGTGATCGACGGCCCCGCCCAGATCGCAGAACTGTCCGGTCATGTGGAGATCGAAACCTCCACCGGTTACACGATCACCTCCGAACGGATCGCCACGCTTCTCGACGTCTCGAAGATCGAAAGCCCCGGAACCGTCGAGGCGGCCGGTCCCGCAGGCGATCTGACAGCCGGTTCCATGGAAATTTCACAGGATCCGGAGACCGACGCCTACCTTCTGGTTTTCAAGAACGGCGTGAAGCTGATATATCAGCCCTGATTTTCGAGGATTTGCACGTGCCCACCATCCGGACTCTTTCGCTCAGTTGCGCCCTGGCCCTTGCGCTCACCCTTCCCGGCCTGCCGTCGATGGCACAGGGCACGCAGATCGCCTTCGGGGGGATCAGGCACGACAGCGCCCTGCCCGTCGAGATCACCTCCGACGAACTCAGCGTCGACCAGAACACCGGTCAGGCGATCTTCACCGGCAATGTCGTGATCGGCCAAGGCACGATGCGGCTCGCCGCCCGGACCGTCGAGGTGATCTATGCCAGCGACACCAGCCAGATCGCCCGGCTGCTGGCTTCCGGTGGCGTGACTATCACCAAAGAAGGCGAAGCCGCCGAGGCGCAAAACGCCGAATACAATCTCGAATCAGGTACCGTGACCCTGACCGGCAGCGTGCTTTTGACCCAAGGGAACAGCGTGATGTCCGGAGAACGCATGGTGATCGACCTGAACACCGGCACCGGTCGCATGGACGGGCGTGTCAGAACCATCCTGCAATCCGGCTCACAAACCGGGGCCGATCAATGAGCGACACCACCGGGCTGAAGGTCCGCAATCTGCGCAAGGGCTATCGCAAACGGACGGTGATCCGCGACGTGTCGCTCGATCTCGAACGCGGTGAGGTCGTCGCCCTTCTGGGGCCGAACGGCTCCGGGAAGACCACCTGTTTCTACACCATCGCGGGGCTTGTCATGCCGGAAGGTGGCGAAGTCAGCGTCGATGGGCGCAACATTACGCTCTTGCCGATGTATCGCCGTGCCAAGCTCGGCATCGGCTACCTGCCGCAGGAAGCCTCGGTGTTCCGCGGTCTTTGCGTCGAAGACAACATTCTCGCCATTCTCGAAGTCTCGGAGAGCGACCCGCTCCTGCGGCGTGAGAAGCTCGAGGATCTGCTGTCGGAATTCTCCATCGCCCATCTGCGGCGCGCACCGGCCTTGTCGCTGTCGGGCGGCGAACGGCGGCGAGTCGAAATCGCACGCTGCCTCGCCTCCGATCCGTCCTACGTGCTGCTCGACGAACCTTTCGCAGGCGTTGATCCAATCGCGGTGGCGGAAATTCGCGGACTGGTTTCCGATCTCAAGACACGCGGCATCGGCGTCCTGATAACGGACCATAACGTTCAGGAAACATTGGGAATTATAGACCGCGCCTACATCCTCCACGATGGTCACGTCCTGATGTCAGGGACCAAGGAAGACATTGTCGCCGACGAAACCGTGCGGCGCGTTTACCTTGGCGACAATTTCCGGATCTGAACGCGGGTTTCGATTGACATTCCCCCGCATTCTGGCGCCTTATAAGTGTCCAATGCGTGACGTAAGGATGAGAGTCTGCGCCATGGCACAAAAGAGCCACAGAGCGCCGGAAAAACGCCCCGACAGATTGTCCGGGTTCCCCCGCCTTCGCATGCATTGTAATCCCGCTTTCAACAAAAACCCAGGACCTCGCATCCACGCCGGAGGAGGCGTTCAGGCGTAGGTCAAACAAAGAAGGAGGTATCTATGCGGTACCAAATCAGCGGAAAACAAATCGACATCGGTGAATCGCTTCAAACGCATGTGAAAACCGAGCTTGGCGCCGTTCTGGACAAATACGGACAACGTCCGACCGACGCGAATGTCGTGTTTTCCAAATCTGGGGCGGAATATGTTTGCGAGGCCGTGGTGCACCTGTCCTCCGGCCTGAACGCACAAGCCAGTGCAAAGGCTCATGAAATCTATGCCGCCTTCGACGCTTGCGCCGAAAAAATGGACAAGCAGCTGCGTCGTTACAAACGCCGCCTGAAAGATCACCACAAGGAGCGCACCGAGCCTGTTGAACTTTTCGGCGCTTCTCAGTATATCCTCGCCGCATCGGAACACGATGAGGATCAGGAACCGGAAACCCTGCAGCCGATGATCATTGCGGAGATGGAAACCAAGATTCCGACTCTGACGGTGGGCGAAGCGGTGATGCAGATGGAGCTTGCCGGGGCCCCTGTTCTTGTGTTCCACAAAGAAGGTAAGAACGGTGTAAACGTGGTCTACCGCCGTGCCGATGGCAACATCGGTTGGGTCGACCCTGACAACGCGAAATAATGAAACCGGCCCGCCTCGACGGGTCGGGGCGGGTAGTTTCAAATGAATATCGCAAAGATCTTGGATCCGCAGGCCATCAAGGTCGTGGGTAAAATGACGAGCAAAAAGCGTCTGTTTCAGGATCTCGGTGAGATCGCCGCGAGCGCATACGGTCTGTCGGAAAACGGCACGGTCGATGCGCTTCAGGCCCGCGAAAGCCTTGGCCCAACCGGTGTGGGCCATGGCATCGCGCTTCCCCACGCCCGCATCGAAGGTCTGGAGCGCGTTGTCGGTGCCTTCATGCGCCTCGAGAGCCCGATGGATTTCGACGCGGTGGATCGCCAACCGGTCGATCTGGTCTTTGCCCTCTTCGCCCCGGCCGAATCCGGTGTCGATCATCTCAAGGCTCTGGCGCTCGTCTCCCGCACCATGCGAGACAACGACATCTGCGCCAAGCTGCGCGCCAACAACGATCCGGCAACGCTGCACGCCATTCTGACCGAAGGCCCGGCGATCAAGGCTGCCTAAGCGCCCCTCTCGGTTTATCTCCAGGGCTTGAACCCGAACATCATGTAATCGCGCTGATAGGCCGTCCGCACGGCCTCCTCGACCTCTTCGTCGTAAATCTCGGCGAGGGCAATCGGCACATCCTGCGGTTCCTCCCCGACCAGTGGCGGCAGCTTGCCCAGCGCACCGGCGAGATGGGTCAGATCCTCGGCAAGGCTCTCTTCACGCAGCACCATGTCGGGCAGGGAAAAGTCGGCGAAACCCTTGATCACCTCGGATTGCGACGCCCATGTGCCGTCGACACGGATCGACGTCTGACCGTTGAGGTTGCCGCGCACGAAATCTGCGAATTTGATGAAGGCCTCGCGATGCTGATCCCGGCTGTAGTCCGCATCCGGCCCGCTGATCGGCAAGGGCAATTTATAAGTTGCCCGCAGGGTTTCCCGGATATCGCCATAGGTCTGCCCGCTGAGGTTCAGAATATACTGACAAAACGTCCGGTGCAGCCGCTGCACCGGGTGTGAAATCACCGTGAAACTGCGGTGCCCCTTGTTCTGTCGCTTCCACTGCCTCAGGGATTTCTGCGTGAACCCCTGTGTCAACTCCTCAGGCGTCACCTTGTCGAGCGCGGCCATCCAGGCCTTCACCGCAGTCTCCGGCCCGCTGCGCACCGGCATGTAGAGCACGGACGCCGCCTGTCCCGCCACATAGGTCGGCACGGCCGGATGGCGCCGCGGTTCGAAATTCGGTGTATTCGACAGGTTGAAATGGTCGACGTTCGACAGGTCGGAGACCATTTCGGCGTAGTTCAGAACCTTGTCTTCGAGACGTGCAGGGTTCTGTACCTTGGTCTTCTGGTTGGTCTTCGCCCGCTCTTCCGTCACGCCAAGGAAATGCGCCAGACCGTTCAGCACCTCGATGTCCTGAATATCCTCGTAATTGATGTAGAATGCGGTCTGCCCGGTGGTTTGCAGAGTACGTTGCATAAAAAGCTGAAACTCTTTCAACGCATCGAGCATGTCCAGAAATTCACGCCGCTCAAACTGCACCTTGGCGGATTTGGCGTCCTTGAGGTCGCCGAGCCGCCATTGCCCGGTGGCACCCGCAATCTTGCGCGACACGTAGCTTTCGAGCGGGTTACGGGTCAGGATGATCTTGGCGCAACGCGGATCTTGCAACACATGAGACAGGATGCGCGGATCGTGGTCGTGGAAAAACCGAAACCCGGAAAGCCCCTCCGTCTCTTCCCGCATCCGCCCCAGCAACGCGGTGGGATCGGCCTCCCGCATTGCCATGGTGACGCCCAGCATTTCCTTCTGGTTCGATTTGCCGATGAAGGCCGGATTGAACACCTCGCCCCAGCATTTCAACCCCGGATAGGAATTGACGTTTTCCTCGAGAAAATTGGACCCGGTCCGCATCTCGGCGAAAATCACGAAATAATCGAAAGGCTTGACCATGTGTTCGTTTTACCAGCGTTACTTTACAAGATAGGGCCGCTTGTGTTCCCGCGTCCGCATGTCCGGCTCGGACCCCATCGGGAAATCCCCCATGAGATGCGGCTTCATCCCCTGGTTCTTCAGATTTTGCAGGAATTGCCCGAAACCCGTCAAATCCCGCATCCGCGGCGCCTCGGTCAGACGGCGGACATTGCGCGGGCCAATCTCGTCGATGATCGCCTGCAAAGGCTCCATCTGGCTCTCGATGAAATCCGCCATGGTCCAGATCCGCACCCGCGCCTTGATATGTTGCGAACGCAGGATCTCGATATGTTCCGCTTCGATCCGTTGCAGACGCGCAGCTTCGCGGCGGATTTCGGAAAAACTCTTGTTCGAGCGGAACAGGGTCACCGCCCAGGCTCCGGAAATCACCGAGATCTGCGCATTCGGGTCGGTGGCAATCAACCAGCTGATTGCCTGATTGTCGCGCGGGCCGTACATGAAACATTGCCGCTCGCCGCGGGTGTTCCAGATCAGCGACGTCAGGAAGCCGCAAGGATTGTAATCGCGCAGGGTGGCATGATTGGGCAGAGCGCCGGCAAACACCTTTTGCCCGCCGGAGAACTCCACGGCCTCCGGTGCGAACAGATGGCCATGCACCCGTGCGCCCACGGCCCGCGCGAGCCATTCCTCGAAATTCTCGAACAGGTCCGAGAAGCCTTCGAACACCGAATAAGGCGCGCTGGTCTTGCCATGCCCCCTGCCATGTCCGGGCATCCGGCTTTGCATGTAAAGCCCTTCGCGCCCCATGACGCGCCGCTCCACTGCCTTGGAAAAAATCCGGTCAATCTTGCCCGGGTTGGGCTCGGTCCCTTTCATCGGATTGCTGTCCGGGTTGAGGAAAGTCGCGTAGAGGCGTTCCGCCTTTAGCCAGATCTTGCGCGCCACGAAACAGTCGGAACGCCGCAGGAGCTGCAGGTGGTCATCGTAGAAAATATGCGGTTTGCCCTGATAGTCGAACTTCGACAAGGTCAGGGACCGGCTTTCGATATTGTTCGAATAGAGCCGCACGAGGGTCTGGTAATAGCTTTCGTCCGGAATCCAGACTTTCTTGAAATAGTCGTCGTAAAGCTGGCGATCCGGGTCTTCGAGAATGGCAGACAGGGTCTGACGCGTCAGACACCACCATTGCGAACCCAGATGCGGCACCAGCCCGTCGGGGATCTTGCGCTTGTATCCGATCCTGCGCTGCAGCGCGACATAGCGGTCGAACAACCGCCGCTGCTTTTTCCACGAAAACGGGAAACGCAGGGTGAAGCGCTCGGAATCGAGCCCGCCGACAGTCCAGGGCACATCCTCGGTCGTCACGCTTTCGATGAAATTCGTCATCGGCCGCGCCGCGAGGTAGCGCTTCAGATCCTCGACCGGGCGCAGCGGCAGGCAGGCACCGGAGGACAGATAGACATGCCGCGCCTCCGGAAAGCGCGACAGCATCAATTCGGACGCATCCTGCGACGCCGCCACCAGAGACCAGGTGCCCCAGTCACAGGCATGGCGTTTGGAGAACACCACATTGTCGAGATCGGAGAGGCTGTCGACAAAAGGCTGGTAGACCTCTTTCTTCACCCGCCGGTCGACATGGATCACCACCGGGCAACCATGCGTCGCCCAGTGGCGTGCCACCTGTTCGGCACGGTCGAGCGCGGTGTGGACCAACATCACGAAGCCGACGGTCATGCCCAGTTCCCCTTGGACATGAGACCCAGAATTTCGAGCTGGCGCCAGTTGATGTATTTCTCCGACCAGTTGCACCACAGCTCCGGGTCATCCTTGATCCGGTTGTGATAGGCGAGATATTCGCGCGAGCCGGCGTAATGCTGACGGCGCTGCAATTCTTCTTCGGTCTTCTGCACGAAGGTGTTGAGAAACTTCGCATGCAAGAGCGCGCCAGACGCCTTTTCCCCACCTTCCGTCTCATAGACGAAATTGAGACCGCGCGGCAAAAGCATGTGGGTCGAATGCATATAGGCATAGTCGCGATGCCATTTGACCAGCGGGATCTTGTTCAGAGACGGCGCATTGAACGGGTCGTCGTTGAAGAACAGACGCGCGCGCGGGCCGCCCTGTATCCAGAGATTGTAATATTCCGGATTGGTCGAGATCATGTAATTGCCGCTGTCGAACCATTCCGCGATCTCGAACGGATTCTGCCCCTCGCGATAGGGCTGCGCATCAATCGGCCCCTTCGGATACATGTCGATCAGCATCGCGGAGAAACTGCGAAGGCCTGAATTGTCGAGCCAGTCGGTGAGCGCCGGGATCGGACGAGTGTCGCAGAACGGAAAGACCAGAAACTCGTCCACGTCCACGGTCAGCGTCCAGTGACCGTGGCAATATTTCCGCGCCAGCCAGTTCATCCAATGCACACCGAAAAGCGATTTGCGATAGCTCGCCGTGGTGTGCCAGATTGAGACATCCTCCTGCCCGATCAGGAATTCGCGCGATCCGTCGTCACTGTCATTGTCGACGAACAGGAAATGGCTAACCCCCATATCCCTGTAATATTTGAGAAAATACGGAAGGCGGATACGTTCGTTGCGCAGAGTGCAGACGACGAGAATATCCTCCGGCCGAATGCGGGCGGTGTTGTCCTGAATCAGCATGAGGTCCCGGCGCGCCCGAAAGGCCCGCCAGAGCGCCTGTTTGCGCCTCAGCCGCATCCTATATTGCAACAGCCTGCTCACCGATCAGCCTTAATGTTCCCCGAGAGCGAATATGACACATTCCGCGCGCCGGACTGAGCCATATTCGTGTATTTTGCGGTTCAATTTACGGGTTTACGCCAAAAACGTAAACAATTCATATTAAATGGCAAAACTGTTCCATCAGCCCCGCCAATCCCCACGCGCCATTAAGCCCAGCTTTTCCAGTTGCCGCCAATCCTCGTAGGCCACGGACGACTCATGCCAAAGCGTCGGCCCGGCGATCAGCTCATCGTAATAGGCGCCGAACTGGTCGGGATCGGCGAAATGCTGACGCCTTTCCTTTTCTTCCGCGGATTTTTCCACCACGATCGACAGGAATTTCGTATGCAAAAGAACGCCCGACAAATGCACCTGCCCCGGGCCATCATAGGCCAGGTTCAGCGTCTGCGGCAGCATCGCATGGGTCGAATTGACATAGGCATAGCGCCAGTGCCACTTCACCAGCGGCAACTTGTTGAGCGTCGGGCCTCGCCGACGATTCCGGGCAAAGAACACCCGCTCCCGCACCCCCCCCTGAACCCAGAGATTGTCCTTCGGCTTCTGTCGCTCGCTGCGATACGGCCCCGCATCGAAGTAACGCAGGATCTCGAGGGGATTTTGCCCGGGGCGATAGGCAACCTCGTTGAGTCCCTCTTTCGGGTAAAGTTCGAGCATCAGGGCTCCCATGGCCCGAACATCTACGCCCTCCAGATACCCGGTCAAATCCCTCAGAGAGCGGGTCTCGTGATACGGGTAAATCAGCAATTCATCGGCATCAAGGGTCAGGCACCATTTGCCATGCGCGTATTTCATCTGGAGCCATGTCGTCCAATCGAGCCCGAAACGCGCCGCCTTGTAACTCGCGGTTGTGGACCAAAGCGACACGTCCGGCTGCTCGGACAGAAGCTCCGCCGTGCCGTCGGTGCTGTCATTGTCGACAAAGAGAAAATGAGTCACGCCAAGGCGCCGGTGATGATCCAGAAAATAGGGCAGGCGTTGCGACTCGTTGCGCACGACCGCGACACAGAGGATCGCATCGGGTCCGATGGCAGAGGTCCGATTCCGCACGACACGCAACCCATGCCGGGCCCGAAACGCCCGCCACAGCAAATGCCGCCGCAACACCCGCAACTTGTAGCTCTGCCAAACCCGGCCCAAAATCGTCCCTTCCCCGCGATTTCGGGCAGATTAAGCGCTTTGCCGGAAACCGGAACCCCGGATGTGCAAGAAGGGCCAAAAGGCCCTTCCTGTGTGTCATTTGTCATAATGGCCGCTTTGGTGCCATCGCCAGGCATCGCCGATCATCTGCACCAGGTTCGAGCGCTCCGGCCGCCAGCCCAGCTCCGTGACCGCACGTTCGGATCCGGACACCAGCTTGGTACAATCGCCCGCGCGGCGATCACCCTCGACATAGGGCACATCCCTGTTGGTCACCGACCGCGAATGGTCGATCACCTCACGCACGGAAAACCCCTTGCCGGTTCCCAGATTGAACATTCGGCTGCCCTTGCCGTCCTCGAGCCATTTCAACCCAAGCACATGCGCATCCACAAGATCGCAGACATGGACGTAATCGCGAATGCAAGTGCCGTCCGGCGTATCGTAATCCGTGCCGAAGATGGTCAGAGCGTCCCGCTTGCCTGCAATCGCATCAAGCATCAGCGGGATGAGATGGGTCTCCGGCTGATGGAACTCACCGACCTCAGCCTCGGGATCTCCCCCCGCGACGTTGAAGTAGCGGAAGATCACCGAATTGAGACCGTAGGCCTGTTCGAAATTCTCGAGAATGTCCTCGATCGCGCGCTTCGACGCCCCGTAGGAATTGATCGGCATTTGCACGGACTCTTCGTCCAGAACCACATTGTCCTGATCGCCAAAGGTGGCACAGGTCGAAGAAAAGACGAAATTCATGCAACCTGCCGCCACGGCCGCCTCGATCAGCGTCAGAGAGCCGATGACGTTGTTGCGCCAGTATCTGCCCGGATCCTTCATGCTTTCACCGACCTGCGAGAAGGCGGCGAAATGCATGACGGCAACCGGCCGATACGCGGCAAAGACCTCGTCGAGACGGACACGATCCAGAAGATCGCCCCGCTCGAAAGGACCGAATTTCACCGCGTCTTCCCATCCCGTCGACAGGTTGTCGAAAGTCACGGGAACATAACCCGCCTCGCGCAGCGCCTTACAGGCATGCGAACCGATATAACCGGCCCCGCCGGTCACGATCACGTTCCTGGTCATTTCGGACCCTTACTGAGCCGCGGCACGAACCGCAGAAAGTTCGTCGAGATATTCCTGAAGCTCATCGCGCAGATCGTCACGCGACAGACCAAAGGCAATCGTCGCCTGAAGGAAGCCGGCCTTGGAGCCGCAATCGAAGCGCTGGCCGGAGAAGCGATAGCCATAGACGCCACGCTCGGTCCCGATCTCGTCCGCGATCGCATCGGTGAGCTGAATCTCCCCCCCGGCACCGGACTTCATCTGGTTGAGGTTATTCATCACCGCCGGGTCGAGGATGTAACGTCCGATCACCGCCAGATTGGACGGCTCGGTGCCCGGCGCAGGTTTCTCGACCATGCCTTTGACCGACACCATATCGCCCATGTCCTCCTTGATATCGAGCACGCCATAAGAGGAGACCTTTTCCGCCGGAACCTCCATGGCCGCAACCATCGAGCCGCCATGTTCTTCATAGGCTTCGACCATCTGTTGCAGACAGGGTTTTTCCGCCGCGATCACATCGTCCGGCAGGATCACCGCGAAGGGTTCCTTCGGGTCGAGCAGGCGGCGCGCACACCACACGGCATGACCCAGACCGAGCGCCTTGTGCTGACGAATATAAGCGATCGCACCGCTGTCCATATTGGTCGATTTCAGCACTTCGAGCAGCTTGTCCTTGCCCTTGCGACGCAACTCCTGCTCGAGAATCGGGGAGTGGTCGAAATAATCCTCAAGCGCACCCTTGCCGCGCGAGGTGACGAAGATGAATTCCCTGATCCCGGCCGCGCGCGCCTCGTCGATCGCATATTGAATCAGGGGACGGTCGACCAAGGTCATGATTTCCTTCGGAATCGATTTGGTCGCGGGCAGAAACCGCGTCCCAAGACCGGCCACTGGGAAAATCGCTTTGGTCACTTTGCGTGTCATCTTGTCTCCTTCGGCCCTTACTCACGAGCCAATCAAATTTCTTTCACCCGCCTCGACCCTACGCTTTGAAAGGCCGCAGGTCAGTACCATGCGCCGGTATTCACACAGGAATGCTACGGATTTGCAACCCCGCCCACTTGAGGCGGGAGAGGTGACGTTTTTTTGGGCAAATTATTGCTCGCACTGCATGACTCAGAGAATCATTACGCGCATTTCATCTCCACCAGCATGGCCTCGATCCGGGGCACATCCTCGGGGTTGTTCAGTTCCCAGAACTGCCGCCCACGCGCGTCCACCTCGACACAGAGCACCGGGCGCTCCTGTTCGAGAAAGCGCAGCTGCTCGAGCCCTTCGAGACGCTCGAGCGGCCCCATCGGCCATTTCGGATAGGCGCCCAGCGCGGAAGGACGATAGGCGTAGACACCGACATGGTGAAACACCGGGGTCGCATCCGCATCCGCATAGGTCTCGGAGGTATAGGGAATCACTTCCTTGGAGAAATAGAGTGCCTTGTGATCCGAACCAAACACGGCAGTTGTGCCACCGACCCGACCCGCACGGCGATCTTCGAGAAACCCGTTCAGCGCCCGTCCGTCGCAGCGCAGGACAGGTGTCGCAACTTCGGCGGTCGGATGCGCCCGCAAACCTGCCACGAGGTCTTCGACAAACCATGCGGGCGTCAGCGGCGCATCACCTTGCAGGTTGACGACGATGTCATACCCGCCCCCAAGATTTTCCAGAGCCTCGGCACAGCGCTCGGTCCCGTTGGCGCAGGCCTCCGAGGTCATCACCACCTCAGCGCCGAAGGCCTCCGACGCCACGCGAATGCGATCGTCATCGGTGGCCACCACGACCCGATCCACACCTCTGGCTGCGACAGCAGCCTCCCAGCTCCGCCGGATCAGGGACTTTTTCTCCCCGGTGGCCCCGGTCAGTTCGACAAGCGGCTTGCCCGGGTAGCGGGTTGAGGCGAAACGGGCGGGGATAACGATCAGGACGGACATTCAGGCGTCTTTCAGTTCGACGCCCGGCGCGTAGGCGATGAAGAAGGGGTTGGCATAAGCCGGCTTGCCATAGGTCAGAGGCGTATGGTCGTCGAACCGCACGACATCCCCCCCCGCGCCCAGCAAAACGGCATGGCCGGCAGCGGTGTCCCATTCCATGGTGCGCCCGACACGCGGGTAAAGATCGGCCTCACCGGTGGCGACGAGACAGAACTTGAGCGAAGAGCCAGCGGATTTGCTGTCCTTCGCCTTGTATTTGGCGAGGTAATCCTCGGTCGCCTGATCGCGGTGCGATTTCGACGCCACGATCATCAGCGCCTCATTGTCCGGCGTGGAGACGGAGATTTTCTTCATCTCGCCCGGTGTCCCGGCAACAAAGGGCCCGCTTTCCTCATAGGACTGACCAGACGCGTCGGTGATGAACAAACGTCCCCGCGCCGGGGCATAGACCACACCGCGCAGCGGCACGCCCTTTTCAACATAGGCGATGTTCACCGTGAAATCGCCGCGTCGCTTGATGAATTCCTTGGTGCCGTCGAGCGGATCGACGATCAGGAAGGTCTCGGCCTTCACCTCATGGGAGGCGGCCTGTTCCTCGGTGATCAGGGTCACATCCGGAAAGACGGCGCGCAGCCCCGCCGAGATCAGCGCATCGGCGGCTTCGTCGGCCTCCGTCACAGGGCTTTCGTCGGATTTGGTTTTGACCTCGAAATCGTCCGCATTGTAGATGTCCATGATCTTCTCACCGGCCTCAATGGCCAGTCGGCGCATCACCGGGACGAGTGTGTCGAAATCCATATCCTGCTCCTGTCTGTCACCACATTCGTTTTCGTTGAAAGAAAACGGCAAGAACCTTATGCTATGCGCTTATGGGAACAGCAAGAATTCCCTGCCGGGCAGGCAAGTTTCCAACATGGGACCAAACAGATGTTTCACTACTCCAGAAGCCAAAGCGGATTTTCCGCCGCTCTGACGGTCCTGCGTCTGATCTTCGTCAACACGGTGCGCCATGTCCGCAAGACCAATGGCAACCCGCTGATCGGTCTCTTGCTGAACGTGTCGCAAGCGATGGTTCTCGTCCTCGTATTCACCTTCATGTATTCGATCCTCGGAGTCCGCAGCTCCGCGATCCGGGGGGATTTCATTCTCTACATCATGTCCGGGATCTTCCTGTTCCTGACCCACAACAAGGCATTGGGCGCCGTCGCAGGTTCCGAAACCGCGACCTCTCCGATGATGCAACACGCCCCGATGAACACCGCCATTGCGATTTTCTCCTCGGCGCTGAGCACGCTTTACATTCAGGTGCTCTCGGTCTCGGTCATCCTTTTCGGTTATTCGCTCGGCTGGGGCACCGTGACCTTTGAAAACATCACCGGTGCCTTCGGCATGCTGCTTTTGGCATGGGCCTCCGGCGCTTCGATCGGCATGGTTTTTCTGGCCGCCAAACCCTGGGCGCCGGGCCTCATCCAGATCGTTCAACAGATTTACACCCGCGCCAACATGTTCACCTCGGGCAAGATGTTCGTCGCCAACCAGACGCCGAACTACATGCTTGCGATGTTCTCATGGAACCCGCTGTTCCATACCATCGACCAGGCCCGGGGCTTTACCTTCGTCAATTACAATCCGCACAAAAGCTCGATCCTCTATCCGGTCGTCTTCACCCTCGTGTTCCTCACCATCGGCCTCCTGGCCGAATTCTTCACCCGCAAACGCGTCTCGCTGAGCTGGGGGCGTTAAACCGCCTCAGCTCACCACCCGGAGCGTCAGGTTGATCCGCCCACCGCGCGGCAAAAGCCTGCTGCTCCCGGCCTTGATCCGGTCGATACCGTGATACAAAAGCCGCGCCTGCTGCCCCATCACGAGCACATCGCCCGATTTGAGCCAGACGCTTTCCGTCTTGCCCCCGCGCGTGAGGTTTCCGACCCGGAACAGCGCCTCGTCCCCGAGCGAAATCGACACCACCGGCTGGCCGATATCCGCCTCGTCCCGGTCCTGATGCATCCCCATCTTCGCCTCCGCGTCGTAGAAATTAATCAGGCAGCATTCCGGTTCCCGCTCCGTCCCGGACACCTCATCCCAGACCTCAAGCGCGATCTGCGGGATCGCGGGCCATCGCATACCCATCGGATGCGTCTCGCTATACCGATACCCATGACGATCAGAGACCCAGCCAAACCGCCCCGCCGACGTCATCCGCACGGACATCTGTTTGCCGGACGGCGTGACCGGATGAAACAGCGGCGCTTCGCGCACCACGCCGCGAAGCGCCTCGACCAGTTGCTCCTGCGCCTCCGGCCCGATCAATCCGGGAAACAGCTTCATCCCTCGCAAATTCAACGGCTCCCGCCCCTGCATTTCAGCCCTCCCCTCCACTTCCTCAGGAAATGACTCGATTTTTCCACACCTCAACCCCTTCGCACAACTTGCAGGCACGAAAACCCGTCCTTATATACGCCCAGAAGCCTTGATCGGACTGGTCATCAGACCTGATTGTCAGCCCGGTCAAAATCACTGGGATCGACCGCGGGTGCCGCAACGGGCCCAACGTCACAACATCGCCTAAGAGAGGATTTTGAGCATGGCCAAAGTCATCGGTATCGACCTCGGGACTACCAACTCCTGCGTTGCCATCATGGATGGTTCGCAACCGCGTGTGATCGAGAACTCCGAAGGGGCGCGTACCACGCCCTCCATCGTCGGTTTCACCGACAGTGAACGCCTCGTCGGCCAAGCGGCCAAACGTCAGGCCGTCACCAACCCCGAAAACACCGTTTTCGCCGTCAAACGTCTGATCGGCCGCCGCATGGGCGACGAAGCCGTTGAAAAAGACAAGAAACTCGTCCCTTACGCCATCGTAGACGGCGGCAATGGCGACGCTTGGGTGGAAGTGCACGGCGAAAAATATTCGCCCTCGCAAATTTCCGCCTTCATTCTTGGCAAGATGAAAGAAACCGCCGAGTCCTATCTCGGTGAGGAAGTGACGCAGGCCGTCATCACCGTTCCGGCCTATTTCAACGACGCCCAGCGTCAGGCCACCAAGGACGCCGGCAAGATCGCGGGCCTCGAAGTGCTCCGCATCATCAACGAGCCGACCGCGGCCGCCTTGGCCTATGGCCTCGACAAGGAAGACACCAAAACCATCGCCGTTTATGACCTCGGCGGCGGCACCTTCGACGTGACCGTGCTCGAACTGGGCGACGGCGTGTTCGAAGTGCAGGCCACCAACGGCGACACCTTCCTCGGTGGCGAAGATTTCGACATGCGCATCGTGAACTACCTCGCCGAGGAGTTCAAAAAAGAGCATGGCGTCGATCTGACCAAAGACAAGATGGCGCTGCAACGCCTGAAAGAAGCCGCCGAGAAAGCGAAAATCGAGCTGTCGTCTTCGTCCCAGACCGAGATCAACCAGCCGTTCATCTCGATGGACCCATCCTCTGGCACGCCGCTTCACCTCGTGGTCAAACTGACCCGGGCGAAACTGGAAAGCCTTGTGTCCGACCTGATCAAACGCTCCATGGATCCGTGCAAAGCGGCTCTGAAAGACGCGGGCCTCACCACCTCCGACATCGACGAAGTCGTGCTCGTCGGGGGCATGACCCGTATGCCGAAAGTCATCGAAGAGGTGACCAAGTTCTTCGGCAAAGAGCCGCATAAAGGTGTGAACCCGGATGAAGTCGTGGCCATGGGCGCCGCCATTCAGGCCGGTGTTCTGCAAGGCGACGTGAAAGACGTTCTGCTTCTGGACGTGACCCCGCTGTCTCTCGGCATCGAAACGCTGGGTGGCGTGTTCACCCGCCTGATCGACCGCAACACGACCATCCCGACCAAGAAGTCGCAGATCTTCTCCACGGCCGAAGACAACCAGTCCGCCGTGACGCTCCGCGTCTTCCAGGGTGAGCGCGAGATGGCTGCCGACAACAAGATGCTCGGTCAGTTCAACCTCGAAGGTATCCCGCCGGCACCGCGCGGCATGCCGCAGATCGAAGTGACCTTCGACATCAACGCCGACGGTATCGTCGAAGTGGGTGCGAAAGACAAAGGCACCGGCAAAGAGCAAAAGATCACGATCCAGGCTTCCGGTGGTCTCTCCGACGAGGACATCGAAAAGATGGTCAAGGACGCCGAGGCCAATGCCGAAGCCGACAAGGCCCGCAAGGAACTGGTCGAAGCGAAAAACCAGGCCGAAAGCCTCATCCATTCGACCGAAAAGTCGATCGAGGAGCATGGCGACAAGGTCGATCCGACCACCATCGAAGCCATCGAACTGGCCATCGCTGCGCTCAAGGACCAACTGGAAACCGAGAACCCGGACAAAATCCGTTCCGGCATCCAGAACGTGACCGACGCGGCCATGAAACTCGGCGAGGCCATCTACAAGGCCGAGCAGGAGAAATCCGGCGGTGCCGAGCCTGACATGGACGATGTCGATATGGGTCCGTCTTCTGTCGATGACGACATTGTCGACGCCGACTTCGAAGACCTCGACAGCGACAAACGTTCGTAAACCGTAATCGCGGACACGATCGACCGGTCCGGAGATCCGGGCCGGTCATCGCGTTCCAGAAGGAGTAAAATCCATGGCAAAACGCGATTATTACGAGGTGCTTGGTGTCAACAAGGGCGCCGATGCCGCGGAATTGAAGAAAGCCTATCGCAAGAAAGCGATGGAATTTCACCCCGACCGTAACAAGGACAACCCCGATGCGGAATCCAAGTTCAAGGAAGTGAACGAGGCCTACGACACGCTCAAGGATCCCGACAAGAAAGCCGCCTATGACCGGTTCGGTCATGCCGCTTTCGAGCAGGGTGGCATGGGCGGCGGACGTCCCGGCGGCGGGTTTGGCGGCGGTCAGGGCGATTTCGCCTCGGCCTTCTCCGATGTGTTCGACGACCTGTTCGGCGATTTCATGGGGGGACCGCGCGGTGGCGGGGCCCGGTCGCGGGCTCAGCGCGGCTCGGACCTGCGTTACGACATGCGCGTCACGCTCGAAGAAGCCTATAAGGGTGCGCAAAAGACCATCAACGTTCCCACCTCCGTGGCTTGTAACAGCTGTCACGGCACGGGTGCCGCGAACGGGGCGGAGCCGCAAACCTGCCCGTCTTGTTCCGGCATGGGCAAGGTCCGCGCGCAGCAAGGCTTCTTCACGGTCGAACGCACCTGTCCGGCTTGTGGCGGTCTGGGTCAGATCATCAAGGATCCCTGCCCCGATTGTCATGGCGCCGGTCGTGTGGAAAAAGAGCGCTCTCTGTCGGTGAACATCCCGGCAGGCGTTGAAACCGGCACGCGCATCCGTCTTGCCGGCGAAGGCGAAGCGGGGCTGCGGGGCGGTCCGACGGGCGATCTCTACATCTTCATCGAGGTGCGCCCGCATCCGATCTTCGAACGCGAAGGCGTCAACCTGCATTGCACCGTCCCGGTCTCCATGGCCACAGCGGCGCTGGGTGGCGACATAGAGGTTCCAACCATCGACGGCGGACGCTCGCGAGTGAAAATCCCGGCCGGCAGCCAATCTGGTCGCCAAATGCGCCTGCGTGGCAAAGGCATGCCTGCGCTGCGCGGTGGCGGGCAAGGTGACATGTTCATCGAGCTTGCGGTCGAAACGCCTGTCAATCTCACCTCGAAGCAGAAAGAACTGCTTCAGGAGTTTGAAAAACTCGCCGAGGACAACAATCCCGAAAGCTCGTCCTTCTTCAAGAAGGTCAAGAATTTCTGGGATGACATGACCAGCTAAGATCATGAGACAGGGCGCTTCGGCGCCCTTTCTTAATGCCCGTTAACTCCTTTTTTAGCGAATCGGGGCACGGTTTCTGTCATGACAACGCCCTTGACCCCTTCCGCATTTCGGGAAATGCCCGACTGGCTCTTCGATCTCGAAGAGGCCCGACCGGTTGCCCTTCCCTCGCGCCCGCCCAGCTATTTGCGCAACCACCGCAAGCATTTGCAGGAGCGGTTCTTTGAGGGCGGCGCACAGGCGATGCCGGATTACGAGCTTCTCGAGCTCATCCTCTATCGCGCCCTGCCCCGCGCCGATGTCAAGCCGATCGCCTGTGCACTCATCGACCATTTCGGCGATTACAACCGTGTCATCTCCGCCCCGATCCCGCGTCTTCTTGAGGTCGGGGGCGTCGACCTCTCGGTCGCGCAGGAACTCAAAATCGTCGAAGCGGCCGCTCATCGTCTGGCCCGCGCCCGCGTCATGCAGCGGCCAGTGATTTCAAGTTGGGATGCGGTCATCGACTATTGTCACACCACTATGGCGCATCGGGAAACCGAACAGTTTCGCGTGCTCTATCTCGACCGGAAAAACATCCTCATCGCCGATGAGGAACAGGCCCGCGGCACGGTCGATCACGTCCCGGTCTATCCCCGTGAGGTTGTCAAACGGGCATTGGAACTGAATGCCTCCGCCCTAATCCTTGTCCACAATCACCCTTCGGGCGATCCGACGCCTTCGGATGCGGACATCAGCATGACGAACCAGATCCGCGATGCGGCGGAGGCGCTGGATATCCAACTCCACGACCATCTGATCATCGGAAAATCCGTCGAGCTGAGTTTTCGCGGGTCCG
Source organism: Celeribacter ethanolicus (assembly GCF_001550095.1). Classification (GTDB taxonomy): domain Bacteria; phylum Pseudomonadota; class Alphaproteobacteria; order Rhodobacterales; family Rhodobacteraceae; genus Celeribacter; species Celeribacter ethanolicus. The sequence goes on from NZ_LRUC01000008.1 coordinate 67,190, forward strand.
GTTATCTTTGATCCCGGACCCAGACCTCGACACGCCGGTTGAGCGAACGCCCCCAACCGATGTCGTCACAGGCCAGAGGCATCGCCTCGCCATACCCCTCCGCCACCATCTGCATGCGCTCCGGCTCATAGGCCTCGCCCAGCGTCTGTCGTACGGCGCGCAACACGGTTTCCGCGCGACGTTTCGACAGCGTCCGGTTCACGCCCGCCGCCCCCTGCCCGTCGGAAAACCCGGCGAAAGTCAGGGATTGCCCCTCATAGACACCGGCTTCCAGAAGTTCCGCCAAAAGATGCACGTTGGAGCGAGACTGGGCATCCAAAGTTGTCGATCCCCCCTCGAAACGGAACCCGAGCGTCAGGCGCTTCGCGCCCTGCAAGGCACCGGTGACGTCCTGCAAATCCTTGAGAGAGACCTCTTCGCCTGCATGGGTGATCGCATTGGCAAAACGGCGTCCCTGATCGCGAAAAGACAGCTCATCGACGCCCTGATCGACGAATTCCGTGCGCGCCACCACGATCTGTGCCGCAGGCGAGCGCGCGAAAGCCAGGAATTCCCGCGCCAGAACCGGTAAGCGGCGTGCAGGTGTGTAAAGAAACACCGGGCGGGTCAGCGGGTAATCCTCGGTCTTGATGTCGGCCGGCGCCGCCTCCGCCTCGAAGCCGCAGGCCCCGCTGAGCCCAAGAGGTTTTACCGCGCCGCCCTCGGACATGCGCCCAAGCCCGATGGCATAAGGGTCCTGCTCCACCGCCGCAACAAGTCCGTCGTAGCGGTCATGCAACTGCACCACCCCGACCGGCACTTCGACACCCCGCCCGAGAATCATCCGGCGAAACTCACTGCCTTCGCGCAGATCGTCCCGCATCAGATGCGGCACCACCGGTGCGTCGCCGCCGCCGAGCTCCTTCCAATTGGTAATCTTGCCGGAGAAAACCCCCGCCAGATCGGCAAGCGACAGGCGCTCGACCCGATTGGAGCGCGACACCACGGGGATCAGCGCATCCAAGGCCACGACCCGCGCCCGCAACGGATCGGAGAGATCCCCGACAGCGGCGTCAAAGGCCAGAACCATTTCGCTCGGTGCAACCTTGCGCAGGGAGAGCACAATGTCGGTGTTCTCCGCCACCAGATCGGCGAACCCCTCGGAGCTTGAGGTGTCGGAGAGGAGGAACTCCCCGACCGTAAGATCGTTTTCCGTGTCGGTCAGGACGATGGAGGTCAGACCGACGTCGGGCGTGCTGGTGGCCACGGCATAGCCATTGCGCATGGCAAAAGCGGTCACCAAAGCAGGCAGGAGTGTCCGCGTGCCCTGGGCATCGCCGGACATCCGGACCTGTGCATAATATCCATCGAGATCGGGGCACCCCGGTCCTTCGCAGCGCACGCCGGACCCGTCGACGGTGAGCACCCCGAGATCGGTGTCCACCCGGTAGAATTCACCATCGAAGCTCAGAAACGTGCCGCTGATCGCAATCGAACCGTCACGAGACATGAGATTGACGTCCTGCGCTGCGGCAGGCTGTGACACGGCCAGACAGGCGAAGAGGCCGAACACGGAAAATTTCAACATGAGCGAGCCTCTGCGCTTTGAAACCATTGACGAAAACTACCGTGCCGCCGGGAAATCAACAAGCAATGAAAAAGGCCCGCGCTTTCGCACGGGCCCGTTTTCGGTATGGCTCCGGATCACACGGCGCCATGGCAATGTTTGAATTTCTTGCCGGACCCACAGGGACAGAGATCGTTGCGCCCCGGATTGCCCCAGGTCGAGGGATCGTTTTCGTCGAACCCCGGCACGGCATTCGGATGCCCCTCTTCTGGTTCGTCCACCCGCTGCGGCGTTGCCCCGGCAGCGAGAGCCGCCTGTTGCTCCATGAGCTGTTGCAACATGGCATTGCGCTCTTCCTCGGTCATCGGACGCACACGGGAAAGCTTTTGCGTCACTTCGCTGCGCAGGCTGTCGAGCATGCTCTCGAACAACTGGAAGCTTTCGTTCTTGTATTCGTTGAGCGGATCACGCTGGGCATAGCCACGGAAACCGACAACGGAGCGCAGGTGCTCGAGCGTCAGAAGATGTTCACGCCATTTGCTGTCGATCGTGTTCAGCAGGAACTGTTTCTCGATCTGGCGCATCTGATCGGCGCCGAAAGCCGCTTCCTTCTCCGCCATCATCTTGTCGGAGGTTTCTGAAATCCGTTCGCTGATCGCCTCGTCGTCGACACCTTCTTCCTCGGCCCAGTCCTTGATCGGCAGATCCATGTTGAGCATCTCGGCAACGCTTTTGTGCAGCCGCTCGATGTCCCACTGATCCGGGTAGGATTTCGGCGGGATCGCCTCCTCCACCAGATCCTCGATCACCTCGTGACGCATGTCCTCGACGATCTCGTTGACGTTCTCCGATTCCATGATGTCGCGACGCTGGGAGAACACCACCTTGCGTTGGTCGTTCATCACGTCGTCGAATTTCAGAAGCTGTTTACGGATGTCGAAGTTGCGGCCCTCGACCTTCGCCTGCGCCTTTTCGAGCGATTTGTTGACCCAGGGGTGGACGATGGCCTCCCCCTCTTTCATCCCAAGCGACGACAACATCTTGTCGAGACGCTCGGAACCGAAAATCCGCATCAGATCGTCATCGAGCGACAGGAAGAACAAGGAACGCCCCGGGTCGCCCTGACGCCCGGACCGACCGCGCAACTGATTGTCGATGCGGCGGGATTCGTGGCGTTCGGTGGCCAGAACATAAAGCCCGCCTGCCTCCAACACACGTTTCTCTTCTTCGGCATGTTCCGCCTCGATCCGCGCACGGATTTCATCCGGTTCGGCCTCGGGGTTGGCGGCAATCGCCTCCATCACCTTCATCTCGACATTGCCGCCGAGTTTAATGTCGGTGCCGCGCCCGGCCATGTTGGTGGCGATGGTCACCGCACCGAATTTACCGGCATCGGCAACGATCTGCGCCTCCTGTTCGTGGTGACGGGCATTGAGCACGTTATGCGTGACGCCTTCACGGGTCAGAAGCTGCGACAGCTCTTCGGATTTCTCGATGGAGGTGGTGCCGACCAGAACCGGCTGGCCTTTCTCATGCGCCTCCTTGATCGATTCAACCACGGCGGCGAGTTTTTCACCCTCCGTACGGTAGACCCGGTCGTGCTCGTCGATCCGCTGGATCGGACGGTTGGTCGGCACTTCGACCACCCCCAGCTTGTAGATCTCCATGAATTCCTCGGCCTCGGTCGCGGCCGTCCCGGTCATACCGGAAAGTTTGTCATAGAGACGGAAATAGTTCTGGAAGGTCACCGAAGCCATGGTGATGTTCTCAGGCTTGATCTCCAGCCCTTCTTTGGCCTCAATCGCCTGATGCAGACCTTCGGAGAGACGACGCCCGGACATCATCCGCCCGGTGAATTCGTCGATCAGCATCGCCTCACCATTGCGCACGATGTAATGCACGCCGTTCTGGAACAGCTTATGCGCACGCAGGCCCTGGTTCACGTGGTGCACGATGGTGGTGCTTTCCGGATCGTAAAGCGTTTGCCCTTCGGGCAGGAACCCGGCCTCGTGCAGGCGTTTTTCGAGATACTCATTGCCCTCTTCGGTGAAGGTCACCTGACGGGTTTTCTCGTCGATCTCGTAATGCTCTTCGGTCAGTTCCGGGATCAGCGAGTCGATGGCCTTATACAGCTCGGACCGGTCGTCCGATGGCCCCGAGATGATCAGTGGCGTGCGCGCCTCGTCGATCAGAATGGAGTCCACCTCATCGACGATGGCGAAATGATGCCCGCGCTGAACCATGTCCTTCAGCTCGGATTTCATGTTGTCGCGCAGGTAATCGAAGCCCAGCTCGTTGTTCGTCGCATAGGTCACGTCGCAGGCATAGGCCGCGCGCTTTTCCGCTTCGGGCTGGTTCGAATAGATCGAGGAACAGGTCATGCCGAGCGCTTCGAACACATTTGTCATCCATTCGGCGTCGCGCTTGGCAAGGTATTCGTTGACCGTCACCACATGAACGCCCTTCCCCGTCAGGGCGTTCAGATAGGACGGGAAGGTGGCAACCAGCGTCTTACCCTCACCGGTCTTCATCTCGGCGATATTGCCCTGATGCAGGAAGATGCCGCCCATAAGCTGGGTGTCGAAAGCACGCAGGCCAAGCGCACGGCGCGCCGCCTCGCGACAGTTGGCGAAGGCTTCCGCGAGAAGCGCATCGAGGCTCTCGCCTTCGGCCACCCGTTTCCTGAATTCTTCCGTCTTGGCGATCAGACCCGCATCGTCGAGTTTCTCGAACTCCGGCTCCAGCGCGTTGATCTTGGCCACGAGAGGTCGGGTCGCCTTGATCTTGCGATCGTTGGGGGTCCCGAAAACCTTTTTCGCGAGTGTACCGATGCCCAGCATATTTTCTCCGCTCGATGCGTCCTGACAGGATCGTGTGAGAGGAGGGATTGCCCCGTTGCCTCACAACCCATAGAAACAGGCGCAAAGGCTCCTCTTCAGTGACCTATCGCGATGTAAGGGGCCATATCATGAGTGTCAACGTCGCGCCCCGGAATGGCGCCGACAGGAAGGATTTTCTCGATGAAATACCGCATTTCCGCCACCGCAGCCCTGTTTTCGCTGGCCATCACCGCCGCGGCGCCCTCTTTTGCCGAAGATATGACCGCAAACACCGTGGTTGCGCGTGTCAACGGGGTCGAAATCACCCTCGGCAACATCATTGCGGCGCGTCAATCCCTTCCGGATCAGTACCAGAGCCTGCCCGATGCACAGCTTTTTGATGGCATCGTGAACCAGATCGTGCAGCAGGAACTGCTGAAACAGTCCGCCGGCGACATCACCGACGCGCTGAAATACCAGCTCGCCAACGAGGAACGGGTACTGATCGCGGGTCACGCTCTTGAAACCATCGCCGATGCCGCTGTGACCGACGACGCGCTCAAGGCCGCCTATGACGCCAAATTCGCCGAATTCGAACCGGGCCGCGAATATCACGCCGCGCATATCCTCGTGGACAGCGAGGAGGAGGCGAAAGCGATCATCGAAGAGCTGAACAACGGTGCCGATTTCGCCGATCTCGCCCGCGAGAAATCCACCGGCCCGTCGGGTCCGAACGGTGGCGATCTCGGTTGGTTCGGCAAGGGTATGATGGTCGCGCCCTTCGAAGACGCTGTAGTGAAAATGGAAGAGGGTGCGATTTCCGAACCGGTTCAGACCCAGTTCGGCTGGCATGTCATCAAGCTGATGGAAACCCGTCTGGCCGAAGTGCCGCCGCTCGAGGACGTTCAGGACGAACTGACCGCCGACATTCAGGAACAGGCCATCCGGGCGAAACTCGACTCGCTCGAAACCGAGGGCGATGTGGAGATGGTCGAAGGCATCGAACCCTCCGCCCTGCGGATGGACGATCTGATCGCGAACTGACATCACCTTTGAGGATCGCCGACCATGGCCAAGATTGATCACGTCTCTCCCCTCGCCCCGAAAGCGGGCTTTCCTGACCTGCCTGTGATCGAGGGGGTGCGTTTTGCCGCCCTCGAGGCCGGGGTGCGTTACGCCGGTCGGACCGATGTCATGCTGGCCGAACTGTGCGAGGGCACGGCCGTGGCCGGTGTCTTCACCCGCTCGACCACCCGCTCCGCTGCGGTGATCGACTGTCAGGACAAGATCGGGCTCGATCTTCCGGGCAAGGCGGCGATCCTCGTGAATTCCGGCAACTCCAATGCCTTCACCGGCAAGAGCGGCTTTGACTCGGTGGCAAAAATCACCGCCGCCGTTGCCGAAGAAATGAGGATCGAACAGAACCGCGTCTTTACCTCCTCGACCGGCGTGATCGGCGAGCCGATCAAATGGGAGCGGATCACCGCCAAGATCGGCGACCTCAACGCCGCCCTCGCTGAAGATGCCATGGAAATGGCCGCCCGTGCGATCATGACCACCGACACCTTCCCGAAGGGTGCGACACAGAGCGTCACGCTCGACGGTGTCGAGGTTAAGATCGCCGGGTTCGCCAAAGGCTCCGGCATGATTGCCCCCGATATGGCCACCATGCTCTGCTACATCTTCACCGATGCCGCGATCACCCGTGACGTGTTGCAACAATGTCTCTGGCTCGACAATGCCAAGACCTTCAACTGCGTCACCGTCGATGGCGACACCTCGACCTCCGACACTGTTCTTGTTGCAGCGACGGGCAAATCCGGGATGGGCACGATCACCGATTTCGCCGATCCGCGCGTGCATGACTTCCGCGAAGCTCTGCATGCGGTGATGAAGGATCTCGCAATCCAGATCGCCCGCGACGGCGAGGGCGCCACCAAACTGATCGAGGTTCAGGTCACCGGCGCCAATGCTAGCGGTCCGGCGCATCGTGTCGCCATGGCCATCGCCAATTCGCCGCTCGTGAAAACCGCCGTGGCCGGAGAAGATCCGAACTGGGGTCGTATCGTCATGGCCGTCGGCAAATCCGGTGAGCGTGCGGAGCGGGATCGTCTGACGATCTGGTTTGGTGACATTTTGGTTGCCGAAAACGGCTGGGTTGCGCCGTCCTATTCCGAAGAAGCCGGTGCCGCTTATATGAAGAATGACGAAATCGTCATTCGCGTCGATCTTGGCCTCGACAATGGTACCGCAACCGTCTGGACCTGCGATCTCACCCATGGCTACATCACGATCAACGCGGATTATCGCTCGTGAAGCTGGTTCTCGTTTCTGCCGTGGCCCTCATAGACGTTGAGGGCCGCGTGCTTCTTGCCCAGCGCCCGGAAGGAAAATCCATGGCGGGTCTCTGGGAATTTCCCGGCGGCAAGGTCGAACCCGGGGAAACTCCCGAAGCCGCACTGGTACGTGAATTGCACGAAGAACTCGGCATCGAGACCTGGAATTCCTGCCTCGCACCGCTGACCTTTGCCTCCCATGGCTATGACGATTTTCACCTGATGATGCCGCTCTTTGCCTGTCGCAAATGGAAGGGTATTCCGACACCCCGCGAAGGTCAGGTGTTGAAATGGGCAAAGGCCTCGGAGTTGCGCGACTACCCGATGCCGCCCGCAGATATTCCGCTGATCCCGATTCTCCGCGATCTTCTTTGAAATGCCGCAAAGCAGAAAAGCCGTTTTATTTCAAAACCCCCTACATATGCACAACATTTGTGCTTAAAAATGCCAATTGTCTTAAATTTGTAAATGATTTTTGACCGCATTTATGCAATTCTTTGGGTAAGTCATTCAAACTGGGGATAAAGCAATGATGCGTTCGATCACTCTTGGAAAATACATTTCCGTTCAGGGTCGCTATGTTGGCGAAACCGACAACGGAAAAATTCAGGTGCGCGTCGGCGACAAGACTTTCGTCGGCAAACCGGTGTCCTATACCAAGGCCGCCTGATTCCATCGTCGTCCGCTACAGTTTCACGAAAAAGGCGCGCCCAATGGCGCGCCTTTTGATTTGGTCCTGAAAGGGGGCGACAGCTCAGTCGAGCTGGCGTTCCACTTCCTCGCGTTCGAAAATCTCGATGACATCGTTCGGACGGATGTCGTCGTAATTCTCGAAAGCCATCCCGCATTCCTGACCGGAAATGACCTCTTTGACCTCGTCCTTGAAGCGTTTAAGCGTCTTCAGCGTGCCTTCGTGGATCACCACATCGTCGCGCAGAAGGCGCACGCCCGCGGAACGACGCGCCACACCTTCGGTGACGAGACAGCCAGCAACCTTGCCCACGCCGGAGACCTTGAAGACCTCTTTGATCTGCGCATAACCGATGAAGTTTTCGCGGATCTCGGCAGACAGAAGACCGGAGGCCGCCGCTTTTACGTCATCCACAAGATCGTAGATCACGGAATAATAGCGGATTTCCACGCCCTTCTGGTTCGCGGCATTGCGCGCGGGCGCATTGGCACGAACGTTGAAGCCGATGACCGGCGCGCCGGAGGCTTCGGCCAGGCCAATGTCGGTTTCGGTGATCGCGCCCACACCGTAGTGCAGCACGCGCACACGCACCTCGTCGTTACCGATTTTCTCCATCGCCTGAACGATGGCTTCGGCGGACCCCTGCACGTCGGCTTTCACCAGGATCGGCAGTTCCTTGACGTTCTCGTCGGCTTTGGCCTTCGCCAGAAGCTGATCGAGGGTTGTCGCGGCACCGGCGGCGGCACGTTTGTCCTTGGCGGCCTGTTCGCGATACTCGGCAATCTCGCGGGCTTGCGCTTCGGTCTCAACAACGTTGAGCACGTCACCGGCTTCCGGCGTCCCGTTCAGGCCCAAGACCTCGACCGGCACGGACGGGCCAGCCTCGTCGACGCGGTCGCCCTTGTCGTTGACCAGCGCACGGACCTTGCCCCATTGCTCACCCACAACGAAGATATCGCCGCGTTTGAGCGTACCTTTCTGGATCAGAACGGTGGCAACCGGACCGCGGCCCACATCGAGCTGAGCTTCGATGACGGCACCTTCAGCGGCACGATCCGGGTTGGCCTTGAGTTCGAGAATCTCGGCCTGAAGCGCGATGGCTTCGAGCAGATTGTCGAGCCCCATGCCCGTTTTGGCAGAGACTTCAACGTCCTGCACCTCACCGGACATTTCCTCCACGATCACCTCGTATTGGAGAAGTTCGGTGCGCACTTTCATCGGATCAGCGCCCGGTTTGTCGCATTTGTTGATCGCCACGATCATCGGAACACCCGCCGCCTTCGCGTGCGCGATGGCTTCGACCGTTTGCGGCATGACCGAGTCATCGGCAGCCACAACCAGAACCACGATATCCGTCACCTGCGCCCCGCGGGACCGCATGGAGGTAAAGGCCGCGTGGCCCGGCGTATCGAGGAAGGTCAAGACAGACCCGGATTCCGTCGTCACCTGATAGGCGCCGATGTGCTGGGTGATGCCGCCGGCTTCACCGGAGGTCACGTTGGCATGACGGATCGCATCGAGCAGGGAAGTTTTCCCGTGGTCGACGTGGCCCATGATGGTGATCACCGGTGGACGCGGTTTCAGATCTTCGGCCTTGTCGTCGACCGACTGGATCACGTCCTCGACGTCGGCGTCGGACACACGTTGGATGCGGTGGCCGAATTCCTCGACGATCAGCTCGGCGGTGTCGGCGTCGATCGACTGGTTCTGAGTGACCATCATGCCCATCTTCATGAGCGATTTCACGACATCGGCCACGCGCTCGGCCATGCGGTTCGCCAATTCGGAGACCACGATGGTTTCCGGAACCTGCACGTCACGCACGATTTTCTCGCGCGAATCCGCCCCGCCCATCGCCTTCTGGCGCATGCGTTCCTGTTTGCGCTTCATCGCGGCCATCGAGCGTTGACGTCCGCCTTCGCCACCGTTCAGCGCTTGGTTCACGGTCAGCTTGCCGGAACGACGGTTGTCACCGCCCTTATTGCGTCCGCTACGATCATCCGGCTCACGCGTTTCGCGACCGCGCACCGGCGTTGCGACACGACCACCACGTTCCTGTTTCTGCATCGCAGCCTGCGCCGCAGCCGGATCGTCAGTCTTCTCAGCAGCCGGGGCCGGCGCCGGTTTCTTGGCAGCGGATTTCGCCGCAGCTTCACGCTTCTTGGCCTCTTCGGCCTCACGCGCCGCACGGGCGTCCTCTTCTTCCTTGGCTTTCAGCGCCGCTTCGCGCTCCGCCTCTTCGCGGGCCTTTTCTTCGATCTCACGACGACGGCGCTCGCGCTCTTCCTCGCGGGCCTTCTCATCTTCTTCGCGCTTTTTCGCCTCTTCGGCCTCCGCAGCCTTCGCAGCGGCCAGCGCCTTCATCCGGCGCTCCATCTCCGCATCGGAAATGCCAGCCGGACGTTTCGACGGATCGCCCAAAGCCGGGTTGCCCGAGCCCGACGACTTGGAAGCACCCGGCTTCGGCACCACAACACGTTTGCGTTTGGTTTCCACAACCACGTTCTTCGTGCGCCCATGCGAGAAGCTTTGCTTCACCGAACCGGAACCACCACGAAGGCCGAGGGTTTTCTTGCCGTCTGTATCGCTCATTTCGTCGTCTTACCCTTCCCGGCGGAGCCCTCTCCACCGATTGTCTCGCGCACGCCCATAAGGCGGTTGGCATCCTCTACAACACGTTTTGAGAGTCCGCCACCTGCGAGCGCGCCATGTATCACACTTTCGCGGCCAAAAGCCAAACCCAATTCGGAACTCGTCAGATGACCGAACCAACGCCCGCCTTCGGGCGTCCAAAGCTTGCCTTTGCCACGTTCAGAACCGTCCGAGGCCTGGAGCAGCACCTTCGCATGCCCGTCGGCCAGCCAGCTTTTGACCTTTTCAAATCCGCACACTGCCTGACCGGCCTTGCGGGCCAGAGAAATCAGATGCACCACCCGATCCGCCAGCCCCGCCTCAAGCAGATCGACAAATCCGTCGGGTACCGTGACCGGTTGACGTGCTGCCTTAGCAAAGAGGTTTTTCTTTACAGCCTCTTCAAGAGCGGCACGATCCGCGCTGATCCAAAAGCCCCGGCCCGGCAGTTTCTCGGCCAGATCGGGAACGATGAGCCCGTCGGGCGCCACCACGAACCGGATGAGACCACGCCGCGGCTCTGCCTCGCGCGTGACGATGCAGCGCCGTTCCGCCTCATCCCTGACTTTCGTGTGTCCGCCTCTGCTCATCGCTCACCTTCTTGCAAACGAGGCCCGATCAGGCCTCGCTCTCCTCTGTGGTTTCGTCAACCTCTTCCTCGGCTTCGAGATCGGCCGGGTCCACCCAGCCAAGCTGAATGCGTGCGGTCATCACGAGGTTCTGGGCTTCTTCGAGGGAGACGTCGAACTTTTCGAGAACACCGTCGTCCTTCACACGTTCGCCGTTCACCGTGGTCCAGCCACCGGCAAGTTCCCAATCGGCGCAGGTCGCGAAATCTTCCAGCGACTTCACGCCGTCCTCGGCCAATGCCTCAATCATCTGGGGTGTCAGACCCTCGAAATCAACCAGGCTGTCTTCCACACCCAGCTCACGGGCATGTTCCATCGCCTTGCGATTGGCCTCTTCGAGCACGTCACGGGCCCGAGCCTGGAGCTCGGTGGCCGTATCTTCATCGACACCGTCGATCACCAGAAGCTCGTCAACGTCGACATAGGCGACCTCTTCCAAGTTCGTGAAACCCTCGGAGACCAGAAGCTGGGCAAAGAATTCGTCCAGATCGAGGCTGTCCATGAAGAGCTGCGTGCGGGCCGCGAATTCTTTCTGACGACGCTCCGATTCCTCAGCTTCGGTCAGGATGTCGATGTCCAGACCGGTGAGCTGCGATGCCAGACGCACGTTCTGACCGCGACGGCCGATGGCGAGCGACAGTTGCTCGTCCGGCACCACGACCTCGATCTTGCCAGCATCCTCGTCGAGCACAACTTTCGACACTTCGGCAGGTTGCAGCGCGTTCACGAGGAAGGTCGGCGCATCGTCATTCCACGGAATGATGTCGATTTTCTCGCCCTGAAGCTCGTTCACCACGGCCTGCACGCGCGAACCGCGCATACCGACACAGGCACCGACCGGGTCGATGGAACCGTCATAGGAGATCACGGCAATCTTCGCGCGCGAACCCGGATCGCGGGCCACGGCCTTGATCTCGATGATGCCGTCGTAGATTTCCGGCACTTCCATCTTGAACAGTTCGGCCATGAATTCCGGCGCGGTGCGGCTCAAAAACACTTGAGGCCCGCGCACTTCGCGGCGCACGTCCTTGATGTAGCAACGGATGCGGTCGTTCGGGCGATAGGTCTCGCGACCGATCTTCTCGTTGCGGCGCAGGATGCCTTCGCCGCGACCGATGTCGACGATCACGTTGCCGTATTCCTCGCGTTTCACAACACCGTTGATGATGGTGCCCACACGATCCTTGAACTCGTCGTACTGACGATCACGCTCGGCTTCGCGCACTTTTTGCAGGATGACCTGTTTCGCGGATTGCGCGGCAATCCGGCCCAGTTCCACCGGCGGAACCTCGTCCTTGATCTCGTCGCCGATCTGTGGGTCGGCCATGTATTGCTTGGCCTGTTCGACGGTCAGCTCGGCCTGGTAGTTCTCGAGCTCTTCGTCTTCCACCACCGTGCGCACACGGGTGAAGGTGGCGCGGCCGGTCTTGCGGTCGATGTGGACGCGGATGTCCATTTCCGAGCCGTAACGCGATTTCGCGGCACGGGCGAGGGACTCTTCCATCGCTTCGACCACGAGATTCGGGTCGATCATCTTCTCGCGGGCCACGGCCTCGGCGGTTTGCAACAGCTCAAGCTGGTTTGCAGAGGTGATTGCCATATTCAGTCCTCTCTCAATCCTCTGAAGACCCGTCGTCGGTCTCGATGTCGTCAAATTGGGTTTCGTCGATTGCGCCATTCGCTTTGCGTTGACGCAGCATTTCGCGGATCAGCTCATCGGTCAGCACGAGTTTCGCGTCCGACAGCCAATCGAAATTCAGACCGATGGTGACCTCTTCACCAGTCTCATCTAGGGTGAGCAGAACCTCGTCCCCTTCGACACCGGCAAGCACACCCTTGAAACGGCGGCGGCCGTCGATCATCTCGGTCGTTTCGATCTTGGCCTCATAGCCCTCGAAGGTTGCAAAATCCTTCAGACGGGTCAGCGGACGGTCGATCCCGGGGCTCGACACTTCGAGCGTATATTCATCTTCGATAGGGTCTTCGACGTCGAGAATAGCAGAAACCGCAGTGGAAATCTCGGCACATTCGTCAACTTCGATGCCGCCTTCGGGGCGCTCGGCCATGATTTGCAGCGTCTTCGATTTCGTCGAGGACATCAGACGCACGCGCACAAGCTCGAACCCCATCCCTTCGATGACGGGGCCGACGATTTCCGCCATCCGGCGGTCGATCGCGGTCTTGGCAATCAGTTCGGACATGTCTTGCCTTTCAGAACTGGCAACGCCCTCATGAGGAAACTCACGGTAAGGGCACAAAAAAACGGGCGCGCGGCCCGTCGATCTTTCCCGGTGGAGCCTCGGGAACTCCCGACAGCGCCGCTGTTGGAGGGGTCTATACGCGCCCTGCGGCGAATCTGCAAGCCCTATCGCGCCCGCCCTCAACGCCCCAGCCGATCCATGGTCATCACGAGCGCCTCGGTGATCCCTGGCTCCGACAGGGCATGCCCCGCCTGCCCGACCATGATGAGCCGCGATTTCGGCCAGGCTTTGTGCAGCTCATAAGCCGTCTCCGGCGGGCAGATCATATCGAACCGCCCCTGCACGATGGTGCCGGGCACCTCCGCGATCCGGTCGACATTGCGCAAAAGCTGGCCGTCGTGATCGAGAAAGGCCTTGTTGATAAAGTAATGGTTCTCGATCCGGGCAAAGGTTCGGGCATAGTCCGGCCCCGGATCGCCGACGACACCATCGGACCCCAGCGACGCCAGAGCGTTCTCCCAACGCGACCAGATCCGGCCATAGGTGACCTCCTGCCGGTGGTCGCCGCTAAAGAGGCGCCGGTGATAGGCGGTTATGAGATCGCCCCGCTCCTCCGGTGGGATCGCATCGCGGAACTCTGCCCAATGCATGGGCCAGAACCGCCCCGCCCCCCCGGCATAGAACCAGTCGAGTTCACTTTTGCGTGCAAGGAAGACCCCGCGCAGCACCAGATGGATCACGCGCTCCGGGTGAGTCTCCGCATAGGCCACACCCAGGGTTGCCCCCCAGCTTCCGCCGAACACCATCCAGCGCTCGATGCCCAGCGCCTCGCGAATACGCTCGATATCGGCGACAAGATGCCATGTCGTGTTGGCCTCAACCGAGGCAAAAGGCCGGGATTTCCCGCAGCCGCGCTGATCGAACAGAATGATGCGATAGAGCGATGGATCGAAATAGCGCCGCATATAGGGGCTGCACCCGCCACCGGGACCGCCATGCAAAACCACCACCGGAATCCCCGCAGGATTGCCGCTTTGCTCGACATAAAGCTTGTGCCCGTCGCCGACATCCAGCATGCGGTGGTCATAAACCGCGATTTGCGGATAGAGATAGCTGTATGCGCTGTTTTGGCCTGAGACCTTGTCCATGGGTGTCCTATATAGAGCGGGTCCAAGCGGATGTCCCGACGAAGCGAGTTGAACATGAAGGAGGCGATCATGCAAACCACCATTGACCCCGATGAGGTCGCGAAATTCGAGGCCATGGCCGCCGAATGGTGGGACCCGTCCGGCAAGTTCAAGCCTTTGCACATGATGAACCCGGTTCGGCTCGATTATATCACCACGCAAATTGCCGCAGAGTTCGGGCGCGATCTGTCCGCCGACAAACCGTTTGAGGGGTTGCGTCTTCTCGACATCGGCTGTGGTGGCGGGCTGTTGTCCGAACCGATGGCGCGATTGGGCGCGACCGTCGTGGGCGCGGATGCCGCGGAACGCAATATTCCGGTGGCACAGGTCCATGCCGAACAATCCGGGCTCGACATCGACTATCGTCACACCACCGCCGAAGCACTTGCCGAAGCCGGAGAGCAGTTCGACGTTGTGCTGAACATGGAAGTGGTCGAGCACGTCGCCGACCCGCTTGCCTATCTCACCGCCTGCCAGACACTCTTGAAACCGGGCGGTTTGATGCTGTGTTCGACACTCAATCGTAATCCGAAAAGCTACGCCATGGCCATCTTTGGCGCCGAGGTCGTCATGCGCTGGCTGCCGAAAGGCACCCATGAGTGGAAGAAATTCATCACGCCCGATGAGCTGGTCGACCTGATTTCGAAAGCGGGTCTTGAACCGGTGGACCGCAAAGGCTTCGTGTTCAATCCGATCCTGTGGAAATGGTCGATCTCGGCGCGCGATCTTTCGGTCAATTACGTGACGGCTTCAATCAAGAAATAGACCCTATTTCGGTGTCCGTGACGCGGACACCACCCGCTCGACCGGAACGAACCCCGCGCGCTGATACAGTCGCGCAGCGGTGGTGCCGTCTTCCGCCACGATCACCTGACGCGCATCGGGATAACGCGCCACCGCGCATGCACTGACCTCCCCCAGAAATGCCGCGCAGAGGCCGCGACGACGATGGCTTGCGCGGGTTTCGACAGATTGGTAGCGCACCAGAGCCGGGGACCAGACCAGCCCCATATCGGCCACAAGCAGTTGCCCCTCGAACAATCCGTACCAGACGCCTCGTCCAGCCTCACTCACCTGACGCCTGCGCAAAAAGCTCTTTTCGATATAGCTTTGGGCTGTGTTCGGCTCGAATCCGTCGCGCAACATCCCCTCGAGCTGCAATGCAATCACAGCCTCCCAGTCGGCATCCGATATTATCTGCCGAAACGCGATGCCGTCCGGCAAGCCCGGTCGCGCCGCCCGATCGCCCGCAAGCGTGATCCCGGTTTCGATCTCGTAGCCTGCCGTCTCGAATGCCGCTGCGAAAGGTGTCGTATCCGCATCGGGCACATCCCAGAAGATCACGGGAAAATATGCCTCGGGATGATCCCCCTGCGCGATGGCGATCTGTGTCTCCGCTTCCGCCGCATTTTTCGGCAGTGACTTGAAAATCGTGCGATTGCCGAACCAGAAATCGGGTTGAGCGGGCGTGTGCTGGACAAACCGGTCCGCATGGCACGTCAACTCGGACTGATCCCCCATGACGAGGAGGTCCGTTGCAAGTTCGAGCGTCTCAAGATCCGTCATCTTCAAGCCGTATCCTCATTTCGCGCAGCACAGGCAGAGCCGCCTTTACCCGTTCCGTTCCGATGGCCTCGACAATATCAGACAGGATCGGCGCAATCGCCGCCAGGGCCGCATCCCGGGCTGCGCGTCCGGCGGGCGAAATCGACACGAATTTGCGGCGCGCATCGTCCCAATCGGGCCGGACGTGGATATACCCCGCCCATTCCAGCTTGTTGATCGTGTTGGTCATCGCGCCGCGGGTGACGTGAAAGGCACGGGCCAATTGGGCCGGAGAGCGCTCATCCCCCAGCCGCGCAAGGTGATTGAGCAAGGAAAAATGGCTGATCTCCATACCTTTCGGCAGGGCTTTGGTCAGCCGGTTGCGCGCCAACTGATCGGCCATGAAAATCTCGGAAAACAGCGCGACCGAGAGGGCATCGTTGTTGGAAGACCCGCTCATGTCTCGACCCTGAACTCCCGATCGTGCGACAGGGCCGGAATGCGTTTGCGCGCCTTGTCGACTTCGGCCAGATCAAGCTCGACAAGACCCCAACCCGGCTCGACGCCCCCATCGAAGAGCACTTCGCCCCAAGGCGACACCGCCAGAGAATGCCCGTAGGTGCAGCGGTTTACATCGACCTTTTCGCGGTGATGTCCGGTCTGCGCCGGCGCCAGAACGAAACATCCGGTTTCGATGGCCCGCGCGCGCAACAGACTATGCCAATGCGCCTCGCCGGTGATCGCCGTGAAAGCCGCAGGCTGGGTGATGATCTGTGCGCCCGCCTTCGCCAGCGTCCGGTGCAGATGCGGGAAACGCAGGTCGTAACAGATGGTCATGCCGATCCTGGCAAAAGGTGTGGTGGCAACCACCGCCTTTTCACCGGGACGATAGCCATCGGATTCGCGGTAACGCTCGGTGTCGCTCACATCCACATCGAACATGTGAATTTTATCGTAACGCGCAGCGATCTCTCCCTCCGGCGAGATCAGGAAAGACCGGTTGGCAAAACGCCCGTCCGGGTCATCTGTTTTCAGGCCTAGAGAGCCGATCAAGAGCCAAATCTGGCGCAAACGGGCAGTTTCACGCAGAGCGGCCAGCGTCGGATCGTCGGCCTCGTGACACAGGACCTCTTTCTGATGGGCCCGCGACGAAGACACGCAATTGGTCACCTCCGGCGTCATCACGATTTCGGCCCCCGCATCGGCAGCGGCGTTCACAAAGCCCTGCGTGATCGGCAGGTTGAAAAGCGGATCGTCGCTCGAATTCAGGGTGATGAGACCGACGCGCAACATGGATCAGCCCGCCAGGAGCGGATCGAGTTTGCCCGCGCGCTCGAGCGCATGGAGATCGTCACAACCGCCGACATGGGTGTCGCCGATGAAAATCTGCGGCACGGTATAACTGCCGGGCGCACGTTGCATCATTTCCTGACGCAGTGCGGGATTGGCCATGACGTCGATGTCGGTGTATTCAACGCCCTTGCTGTCGAGAAGACGCTTGGCGGCAATGCAATAAGGGCAGATGGGCGTTGTGTAGAGCGTGACGGGTTGCATGAGAGGAAATCCTTTTGTCTTGCGGCGACTATAAGGATTTAGGCCTCCCTGTCCACGCGCGCCAGAACCGCAACATGGACCGACGTCGCGCCAGCCTTGCGACAGGCCTGTGCACATTCGCCCAAGGTCGCACCCGTTGTCAGCACATCGTCGATCAGCAACACGGGCCGCCCCTCGATCCGCCCAGCCTGTGCGCGGTTGATTCGGATGGCGCCAGCCACGGTATCGCGCCGCTGTTCCGCCGTCATGCCATCGAGCTTGCGCGTCGCCGACGGGCGCCTCAACAGGTCCGGAATGTAGTTCACCCCATGGAGTTTCGCGACTCTCTGCCCCAAAAGTGCCGATTGATTGTAACGCCGCCGGAGCAGGCGCAACCAATGCAGCGGCACCGGCGCCACCACCGTCTCCGGCGCGATCAAGGGCGCTGCCGCCTCCGCGAGCCAGGTTCCCATCGGATGCGCCAGATCGGTACGGTCGCCATGTTTGAAGCGCAACACCATGGAGCGCGCATTGCCTCCGTAAAGCATGACCGCCCGACCACGGTCCCAGTCCTTCGGTCGGCTGCGGCAATCGTCACACAGATCGCCCTCCTCGGCATCGCCGACCAGAGGCCGTCCGCAACAATCGCAGGGATGATCCACGATATACGGCGTTTCGGACCAGCATTTCGGGCACAGACCACGCTCAACCTCGATCATTTCGTCGCAGGTCAGGCATTGCGCCGGATAGATCAGTTTGGCCAGTCTTTGCATTTCCCGTCCGACTACCTAGATTGACGCCCGCAGACCATCATCAGGACGAACCCCATGTCACAGCCCCCTCTCCTCGTCGATCGGGAACAAATTGCCCGAAACCGGCAACGTGCGATGCGGATGGGAGGGGATTTCTTCCTGCATGAGGAGGCCCGTTTCGAAATCGAGGATCGGGTGGATATGGTTAACAAATCGTTTACATCTCCCGCCGTGGTCACGGGTTTTCCCGAAATGTGGGCAGGATACTTTCCCGAGGCCAAGATCGTCCCCGACGATGACATCCTCGCCCTCGAAGAGGGCGCGCATGATCTGGTGATCCACGCCATGAGCCTGCATTGGGCAAACGATCCGGTCGGACAGCTCATCCAATGCAATCGCGCGCTTAAGCCGGACGGGCTCATGATCGCCGCGTTTTTCGGGGATCAGACCCTCAATGAGCTGCGCGCCTGTCTCGGTCAGGCGGAGACGATGGTCAGCGGCGGGCTGTCACCGCGCGTCCTGCCGATGGGGGAACTGCGCGATCTCGGTGCTTTGCTGCAACGTGCCTCCTTCGCCCTTCCGGTCGCGGACAAGACCGTGCGCAAGGTGACCTACCCGTCCCTTTCGCGCATGGTCGAAGACCTGCGCGCCATGGGAGAAAGCAATGCTCTGACGGCCCGGCTCAGAATACCGAGCCCGGCCCGACTCTTCGTGACAGCCGAACAACTCTACAAAGATCACTTTTCCGAAGACGGGCGACTGATCGCCACGTTCGACATGGTATTTCTCACCGGTTGGGCACCGGATGAGAGCCAGCCGAAACCACTGATGCCCGGCTCCGCGAGGATGCGTCTGGCCGATGCGCTTCACACCGAAGAATTCAAGCTACCGGAAGGCTGAGCTTGACCCGCCCCCGAACCGACCTAAGCCTAGAACAAACAAAAATCAGGAAGATCACATGGGACTCATGAAGCCTTCGCGGCTGAACACCAACGCACCGGACGCCACCTGTCCGCTGCATGCGCCGAAAGACCATCCGAAAGTGCCCAGGGAAAAGATCGGCGTGTTGCTCGCCAATCTCGGAACCCCGGACGCCACGGATTACTGGTCGATGCGGCGGTATCTGGGTGAGTTCCTGTCCGACAAGCGGGTGATCGACTACCCTTGGTGGAAATGGCAACCGATTCTGCAAGGCATCGTTCTGACCTTCCGCCCCTCTAAATCCGGGGCGGCCTACAAGTCGATCTGGAACACCGAGGCGGATGAAAGCCCGTTGATGACGATCACCAAGGAGCAGGTGAGTGCAATCAAGATTGCGCTCGAAGCGGAATATGGCGATCGGGTCATGGTCGATTTCTGTATGCGTTACGGCAACCCCTCAACCAAATCCAAGGTTGAAGAACTGGTTGCCGAAGGCTGCTCGAAAATCCTGTTTTTCCCGCTCTACCCGCAATATGCCGGGGCCACGACAGCGACCGCAAATGATCAGTTCTTCCGCGCACTGATGGAAGAAAACTGGCAACCCGCGTCCCGCACCGTGCCACCCTATTTCGACGATCCCGCCTATATCGACGCCCTCGCGCAATCCGTCGAGCGCGCCTATGCGGCGGCGAAGCGCAAACCGGACATCCTGATCTGTTCCTATCACGGCCTGCCGGAACGCTACCTGAAAGAGGGCGGCGACCCCTATCATTGCCAATGCCAGAAAACGACTCGGCTTTTGAAAGAGCGTCTGGGCTGGAACGAAACCCGGATCATGACCACCTTCCAGTCCAAATTTGGCCCCGAAGAGTGGCTTCAGCCCTATACGGTCGAAGAGGTCGCGCGTCAGGCCGGGAAAGGCAACAAGAGCATTGCTGTCTGCGCCCCGGCCTTTTCCGCCGATTGCATCGAGACGCTCGAAGAGATCAACGAAGAGATCAGGGAAAGCTTTGAGCACGCAGGCGGTGAGGATTTTCTCTATATCCCCTGTCTCAACGCGGACCCGCTGCACATCAGCGCGCTGGTCGGTCAGGTCAGGAAAAACCTTGCCGGATGGGTGTAACCCCTCCGGCCCATCCTCTGGACAAATGAAAAGGGCGGTTCAAAAGAACCGCCCTTTCAATTCTGTTGTGTCTGGCGACGATTAGTCGGCAGCAACAGCAGCAGCCACCAGAGCCAGGATCAGAAGCGGCACAACGTAGCCACCAGCGGACGAAGAAGAGGTTTCTTCGACAACAACCGGAGCTTCGATGACCGGCTCAGAGTAGCCGCCAGCAAAAGAAGCGGTGCCAGCCAGAGCGAAAACGGCAGCAACAGCGAGTTTTTTCATAGTCAATCCTCCTTGAACCCCACGACAGAGGGCAGGTTTGTTTCACACAATCAGCTATATGAACCAATCGTGAGCAAAATCAATTGCTCCTTTGATCCTGCCATATTTTCCGACCTCTTGTCGTCAAATTAGCAACACTTGCGTGCCGACCTTGGCGAGCTGAAACAGCTCCGCGATGTGTTCGTTGTACAAACCTATGCACCCGTTCGAGGACCGACGCCCGATCTTGCGCGTGTCGTGGGTGCCGTGGATACGGTAATACTGCCAGCTCAGATAAAGCGCATGAGTGCCCAGCGGATTGTTCGGACCGGGACCAACAAAGTCGGGCCATTCGGGATTGCGTTGCTTCATCGACGGCGTCGGCGCCCAACTCGGCCCCTCGACCTTGCGGATTACCTCGGTCCGTCCGCGACGGGTCAGATCCTCGCTCAACGGCACGGAGGTCGGGTAGAGTTTATAGATGCTCTGGTCTTCGCTCCAGAAATGCAGTGCCCGAGAGGTCGTGTCCACAAGGATCGCCCCGTTGCGCAGATTGCTGAAATAGGGTCGCCAATCCAGCGAGCGAAAGCTCGAAATGTTGCGGCGCACCACGGTCGAGAGATCGTTCTCCATCTCCGTCGTCCCTTCCGACTGCGCAAGCGCAGGCGTGCTCAACAGCGCGACACTCCCGGCCACGAAACTGCGCCGGGAAAACTTGAAAACGGGGGCTTTACTCATGAGACTTCGCCATTTCGTGATGTGAGCTTGATCGCCATGCGTTATATGGCGCGTTTGTTGCAGTCGCAAATCAAACAATCGTTCATGGGCGCCCCTCATGGCGAAAAGCCGCGAACAGGATTTGATCCCGGCCCGCAAAGCGATTAACTCATGCCAATCATCTTGGCCAAAAATCCCGGCCGCTAAAGTTCATGGAGTATCCGGAATGTCGCGCATCGTCGCCATCCTCATGTTGGCCCTGGTCGGTCTGACCGCTTGTGAAACACCGACCGAACGTCTTGGCCCCGATGGCAAGCCCCTGCCCCGCGTCTATCGCGTCCACGCCAAGGACGAAGCGACGATCCAGTATCGCATGCTCGATTCGATCAACGCCCTGCGGTCCGCCGCCGGCGAACGTCCGGTACAGCTCAACGCCAACCTAAACGCCGCCGCCGCAACCCATTCGCGCGACATGCACGTCCAGAACCGCCCTTGGCATTTCGGCTCCGACGGCTCTTCGCCGCTCGATCGGGTGACACGCTCGGGCTACAGCGGACTGATGCTGGGCGAGAATATTTCCGAGACCTACGAGACCGAGCTCGAGACTCTTTCAGCTTGGATGGAGCAGCCCGACACGCGTGACGTCATCCTCGACAGCCGCGCCACCGATATCGGCTTTGCCTGGTATCAGGAGGACAGCGGCAAGCTCTGGTGGACCCTGCTGATCGGGGCGCAGACCGCACAGGCCTACGCCGCCAACTAAGGCGTAGCATCCAGATATTACGGGAAAATATCGACTTGGGTGCCGTTCTGCACCATCATGTAGATTTTCTCGATATGGCGATCCTTGACGGCGATGCACCCCGCAGTCCAGTCCTTGCCCTTGCCACGGTTCTCACCGGCCCGGCCATGGATGAAAATATCACCTCCGGGACGCCGCCCCATTGCCTGAGCATAGGCGGCATCTTCGGCGTTCGGATAGGAAATCCCAAGCGACAGGTGATAGGCGGAATTCGGATTGCGGCGGTCGATGATATAGCTGCCTTCCGGCGTCTTGCCATCGCCCTCGAATTGCTTCGGACCGACCGGATTGCCACCCAGACCGATCTTGTACTCCTGAACGATCTCATCTCCATGCAGGAGATAAAGTCTGCGCCGCTCCTTGTAGATCACCACCCGGGTAATCTCCGGCCCCGAATAGGGCTTCAGTTCGCGTGCAAACGCAGCTTTGGAAAAGGCCAGCGCAGAGGCTGCCGAGACAAGGAAAACCCGCCGTTTCATGATCACTACCCGATCTTTGTTTTTTCCACTCCATACACCGGATCGGCAAATCCCGCCAAATCATTTTCGCAGATCAGGCGCGTCGAAAACAGGCGGCAATTTCAACATGGGTCGACCAGCGGAACTGATCCACTGGCACGATCCACTCAAACTCAAAGCCCGAATCGATAAGCTGTTTGGCATCACGGGCAAAGGTGATTGCGTTACAGGACACGAATCCCACACGCGTCAGATTGCTTTTGGAGATTTCCGCGCATTGCGCCTGCGCCCCTGCCCGCGGCGGGTCTATCACAGCGGCATCGAATCGGTTGAGTTCATCGCTGCGCGCAGGCTGCCGGAACAGATCCCGCGTCTCGACAGACATACGTTTCAGCCCCGGTGCCTGGCGCCAGCCTTTCATCAACGCATCGAGCATATCGGAGACACCTTCGACCGCATGCACCTCGGCACTTTCCGCCAGAGGCAGAGAAAACGTACCGCAACCAGCAAAGAGGTCGATAATTCGCTCCGCATCGCCAACCGCCCGCTGCATCAGCGCCACCAGAGCGGCCTGCCCTGCGGCGGTCGCCTGCAAAAATGCACCCGGGGGCGGAACGACGAGAGCTTTACCGAAACTCAGGAAGGGCAGCGCCTCCCCAGCAAGATCTTCGCCATTCCACGACAAGCGAGACAGACCCAAATCCCGCACGAATTGGCCCAATTCGACCCGCATCCCGAGATCGAGCGGCTTGCCATTCCGAACCGAAATATCCAGCCCACTGTCGGAGGCGATCACGGTGATGTCCATCTCTCCGCGCCGCGATCCCCCCAGTTCGACCAGCCGTTCCAGATCGGCGTAATGTGCCATGATTTCAGGCACCATCAGGATGCAATCCGGCACCGGCACCAGACTGTCGGAGGCGCGGGCATGAAGTCCGAGCATCACACCCTTTTTCGTCCGCCTTCCATGAAACACTGCACGTCGTCGACTTTGCGTTGGAGAGGTCAAAATAGGCTCTAACCCGGTGGAAATCCCCTGATGACGCAATGCGGTGGCGACAAAATCGGTTTTCCACTGCGCCACGAAATCATCCGAGGCATGTTGCAGGGCACAGCCTCCACAAGCCCTGGCATGTCGGCACGCAGGCTTCACCCGGTCGGGCGACGGCGTGACAATACGGACGTCTGCGATCCGCCCCTCGGCAGGCGTACCTTCGACCACCTCCCCCGGCAAAGCGTTCGGCACGAAGAGGCCTTCCGCCGTAATGCCATCGCCCTTATGGCCCAACCGCTGAATGACGTACTCCATCAGCCTCTCTCCACACCTCGCAACAGCTCTTCTTTCGTGAGACGAAAGCTGCTGTCGATCCAATCCTGCTCAAGCCGCTTTAAAGCCGCGCCCAACTCTTTCCCGAAAAGAGAGGCCATCAGATCACACGCCGCAATCGGAAACTGCGCCGCCAGGCCTTCGCGTATATCTTTTGCAAGCGTCTCCGGCAAAGGCTGTTCCAGAAAGGCCGCGCGCAGGGTCATGGCCCCTATCGCAATCGTTTCACCCTCCCGATAGGCAATTTCCTGAGCGCTTTGCATTCCGAGAGCGGCTTCTCGCAAGGCCCGATAATACCGGATTTGAGGCTTCGACAGACGCAAAAGCTCCGCCACATCGAAATCCCCCAGAGCCGCAAGACGCAGGATCGGATCGGGCGCCCGCTCCAGAGAGGTCAGAATGAAAAGCGCCTTGGTCGACGCGCCCGGCAAAAGCGCATTCAACACCCCGCTCTGATCCATTGCGCCCAGCGCACGATCAGGTGAGGTGGCGGACAAGAGTTTGATCATCTCATGCCCGATCCGTTCCCGAGACAGGCGCGCGAGGCCATCGATATGCGCAGCACAGGCCGAGAGTCCATCGGGGTCGAGCCCCGCCTCGTCATCCCCATACCAAGCGTGAAACCGAAAAAACCGCAGAATTCGTAAGTAATCCTCACGAATCCGCTGTACTGGATCGTCAATGAACCGCACCCGTCTCGCCTCAAGATCCGAAAGCCCGCCAAGCGGATCGACGATGCGGCCATCGGCCTTCGCATAAAGTGCATTCATCGTAAAATCGCGCCGATGTGCATCCTCCTCGAGCGTCTCGGCAAAGGCCACGACGGCACGACGCCCGTCGGTTTCCACGTCCTTGCGAAAAGTCGTGATCTCGAAAGGCTCCCCCTCGACAACCACCGTGATCGTCCCGTGATCAATGCCGGTCGGAATCGCCTTGAACCCCGCGGCTTTGGCCAGTTCCACGGTGCGCTCCGGGCGCACCCGCGTGGCAATGTCGAGATCGCTGACCGGCACACCCAACAGGCTGTTGCGAACACAGCCGCCCACGAAATAAGCCTCCTCCCCCGCCTCGGAAAACATCGACATGATGCATTGCGCGGGAGAGCTTTCGATCCAGTCCGCCGTAAGTTTCATAACCCGCTCACCCGATCCGCAAGCACACGCAAGATCCGCGCTGTCGCTCCCCAGATGTAATAGGGCCCATATGGCACGGTGTAGAAGGAACGCATCTGACCGCGCCAGCGTCGGGACTGGATGGAGAAGTTCTTGGCATCAAGCACATGGGACAGAGGAACTTCGAAAACTTCAGAAACTTCCCCCTCTTCGGCAATTGGCGTGAAATCACCTCTGATCCAGCCCAAAACCGGGAACATTTCAAATTGCGTCACAGTTTCATGGGTCGGAAGCTCCCCCAAAACCTCGACAAGAGAGCGCGGCAGGCCGATCTCTTCGGTCGCTTCGCGCAGGGCGGCATCAATGGGGTCGCGGTCCGTGGGATCGACACGCCCGCCCGGAAACGCGATCTGACCGGGGTGATGTTTCAACGCCGAGGAGCGTTTGGTAAGGATCAGCCGCAGCCCCTGAGGCGTGTCTCGGATCGGCACGAGAACACCCGCAGGGCGCAGTTTCGCCGTCGCAGCCGGACGCAGGTCTCGGTTCAGGTCAAAATCCGAAGAAGATGCCCCCGGATCACTCAGCAGAGCCTTGAGGGTATCCCGATCAATCGGCGTCACCATCTGGGCTTTCCTCCGCTTCGAACCCGACGGTTTTCGGGTCGAGCACATAATGCGCGCCGCAGAACTGGCAATCTGCCGTCACGACACCCTCGTCGGTGGTCATGCGCGAAATATCCTTGGCCGAATAGATCGACAGGCTCTGACGCACCTTTTCCTCCGAACAGTTACAGCCAAAATGCACAGGTTGCGGGTCGAACACGCGGGGACGTTCCTCGTGGAACAGGCGCACGAGCAATTCCGTCGGCTGCACATGCGGACCGATCAGTTCCATATCCTCGACCGTATCGAGCAGAATATTGGCCCGGTTCCAGTCCTCGAAATCGTCATCGTTCAGGATGTCGGCCGCCTGCAAAAGACCGTCACCGTCCTCGTTGTCCTGTTGTGCGGCGAAAGGCGAAGCTTTCGGCATTTTCTGGAGCATGATGCCACCAGCACGCCAATGCTCCTCCCCTCCCGCCAGACGGGTGGTGCCGAAAGTTGTGGAAAATCGCGTCGGCAATTGCTCCGATTGCGCGAAATAGGTCTCGGCACAGGACGACAGAGAACCGCCCGAAATCGGGGTGATGCCCTGATAGGGCACCATCCCCTTGCCCTGGTCGATCAGGATCGCAAAATAGCCTTTGCCGATCTGGGAAAACGCATCGACACGCGGCAAAAGCCGATTGGCATCGAAGGATGCATAGGCGCGGATACGCGCCGGTTCGCCCTCGGCAGTGGGCGCATAGTAATCGGTCGCGATCAGACGTGCCGGACCATCGCCGCGCACCTGAAGGGAAAGTTTCCAGCGCAGCTTCATCGTCTGGCCGATCATTGCCGTCAAAAGCGCCATTTCCGCGACCAGGGCCTCGATTTCCGGCGGGTAGGCATGCTGTGCGAGGATGCGATTGAGCACCCCGTCGAGACGCGCCACGCGCCCGCGGATGTCCGAGGCATCCAGTTGGAAAGGCAGGACGGTATCGTCCCAGGCAATTTTCGATCCGAGCATTTGTGCTTCCCCTCAGCTTCGGCGCTGGAATATCCTGTTCATATAGGCGGAACAACCACCGAAGAAAGGCAGGGCAGACATGCGGCGATACGGAGAACCCAGACTTGAGGGACAATCTTACCGTGCCCGCCCCGGGGCCTATGCCATCCTGCCGAAGAACGGACGGCTGCTGTTGACTTATCAGGCAGGCATCCACAATGAATTCCAACTCCCCGGGGGCGGGATCGACCCGGGCGAAAGTCCGGTGACGACCCTGCATCGCGAAGTCTTCGAAGAAACCGGCTGGCGGATCGCACAGCCGCGCTTTCTCGGAGCCTTTCGACGGTTTGTGTTCATGCCCGAATACGATCTCTGGGCCGAAAAGATTTGTCACATCTATCGGGCGCATCCGGTCCGCAAACTGGCCGAGCCGCCAGAAGAAGATCACTCCGTCCATTGGGCAAGCCCCGAACAAGCCATAGTCAGCCTTGGAAATCCCGGTGACCGGGCCTTTCTTCAGCGCGTGTTCTGACCGGAATATTCCAGCAAAATAGCCGAGATATCGTCGGGGAAATCCCTGTCCTTGTTGTAATCGTTGAGATCCCACAGGAAGGTGTCGAAAAACGCGTTTCCGGTCTCACGGCTCACCTTGCGACACATCTCGGCAAGCCCCTCCTCACCGAGCATTCCGTCGCCGCCATCGGGACATTCCGTCACGCCGTCGGAGAAAATCAGGATACGCTCACCTGGCGAAAGGGTCAGACGCACATCTTCATACGGCGCATTCGGGATAAGCCCGACCGGCATGCCACCGTCACCGAAGAAGGTCACACTCCCGTCGGTCGATTGGAATATCGGGGTCGGATGACCGCATTGCGCCATCACAAAATCGCCGCTGAACCGATCGAAATGCCCAAGAATCATGGTAAAATAGAGATCCGTTTCCATCTCCTCGAGCATCAGCCGATTGAGGGCCGCCGCGACCTCGGAGGGATCTGCGGGGTAAAACCCACCCTGTTCATTGCTGCGGATCGCAAGGTTCTGTTCCGGTGTCGACCCTGTCAGATAGGCCGCAAGCCGCGCCGTCATCAATGCGGAGGCAATGCCATGCCCCGACACGTCGAGCGCGAAAATGCCGAACTGTCGCTCGTTGATCGGGAAAAAGCCGACAAGATCGCCTCCGACATGCCCACTCGGCCGCAGCAGCAATGACACCTGCGCCGTCTGGAAATCCCGGAACCGCTCTCGCACCAGCGACTGCTGCATCTTCCGTGCCTCGACCAGATCGCGATCGAGCGAATCGTAGAGCGCCGAGATCTCGGCCAGGGTCGAGCTGACCAGGCGGTTCTTTTCCGTCAGTTCCCGCTCCATTCGCAAAATGCGTTCCCCGGCACGGATGCGGGCCAAAAGCTCATCGCCCGCCACAGGTTTGGTCAGAAAGTCATCCGCACCGACATCGAGCCCCTGAGCCACCTCCGCCTTGTCGGATTTCGACGTCAAAAGGATGAAATAACCATAATGCGCACGGTCGAGTTGCCGAAAGGCCTGACAAAACTCCAGCCCGTTCATTCCCGGCATCATCCAGTCGGAAACTACGAGATCAATCGGCTCACGCTGACAGATTTCTATCGCCTCCCCCCCCGAAGCCGCCTCGAAAACCACATATCCCCAACGGCCGAGATAAGAGGACAAAATACGGCGTTGTGCCCGCGAATCGTCCACGACCAGAACGGTGTTCACGACGCCACGTTCAGGTACGGCTTGTAAATACGTGTGATTTTTCTGAGCGATGAGCAAAACGAAGCACCCTGACCTGTGACGTGTTCCGCTCATCCTGAGCCAGACGATTTAATGTCGCCTTAAATCTAAAATTTTCCGGAAAATCGGGACCGCGCTTACATTTGCGTAACCTTATTGCACTCTTATCGCTCACAGACAGGAGGCTGCCATGATTGACTGGGACCGGGTTGCGGAATTGCGAGACGAAGTTGGCGCGGAAGATTTTCGCGAAGTTGTGGACCTGTTTCTCGAGGAGGTCGACGAAGTGATCAAGCGCATGAAAGCCATGTCGGACTCATCGTCTCTCGAACAAGATCTTCACTTTCTCAAGGGCAGTTCGCTGAACCTCGGTTTTGCTGCCTTCTCCGCCTTGTGCCGTGACGGAGAAAAAGCAGCGCGAGAGGGGCGCTCCGAAGTGATCAACATGGCCAAAATCTTTGACAGTTACGCTCAATCACGCTCTGAATTTATCAGCAGGACCGTTGCCTGAACAGCCATCTATAGAACGAATTCCGCCAGATCCCGATCATTTGTGATATCACGATAGACCAGCCCGGCCTTGTTCATGTTCTCGAACAAATGCGCAAAATTCGCCGGATCGTCGGTTTCGATTCCAATCAGGACCGATCCGAAATTGCGAGCGGATTTTTTCAGATATTCGAAGCGAGCGATGTCATCGTTCGGCCCCAGCATGTCAAGGAAATCGCGCAAGGCACCGGGACGCTGCGGCATACGCAGGATGAAATACTTTTTAAGCTCCCGGAAACGCTGTGCCCGTTCCTTGACTTCCGGCAGGCGTTCGAAATCGAAATTGCCACCAGACGTCACACACAGAACGCGTTTACCCTGAATCGCGTCACGAATGTCCTGAAGCGCGTCTATCGACAAGGCCCCAGCGGGTTCCAGAACGATGCCCTCGACATTCAGCATGTCGAGCATGGTCGAACAGATGCGATCCTCGGGGCAGGCGAGAATGTGATCGGTGGGAATGTCCTGCAGAATCCCGAAAGGCAGCGCTCCGATCCGCGCGACGGCCGCCCCGTCGACAAAACTGTCGACATCGCTCAGCGTCACGGGTTCTCCGGCCGCAACCGCAGCCGCCAGAGAGCGCCCACCCATCGGCTCCACCAAATAGACCTCGGTCGCAGGCGCCGTTTCGCGCAGGTAGGACAGCACGCCCGCCGAAAGCCCGCCGCCGCCCACGGGCAGGACAACTACGTCCGGTACCATCTGGGACATGAATTCGACGGCCACGGTCGCCTGCCCCTCGATCACATCCATGTCGTCGAAAGGTGCAAGAAAATGCCCGCCCTGCTCCGCGCAATAGCTCTGTGCTGCCTCCAGTGTGTTGTCGAAATAGTCGCCAACCAAACGGATCTCGATGTTGTCACCGCCAAAGACCTTGGTCTTGTCGATCTTCTGCTGCGGCGTCGTGACCGGCATGAAGATCACCCCTTTCACCCCGAATTGCCGACAGGCAAAAGCCACGCCCTGTGCATGGTTCCCCGCAGAGGCGCAGACGAAAAGACCGATGCTCGGGTCTTTTTCCCGCGCTTTTATCATCGCATTCCATGCGCCGCGCAGCTTGTAGGATCGCACCGGCGTCAGATCCTCGCGCTTCAGCCAGACATCGCAATCATAGGCTTTCGACAGGTGATCGTTGCGCAGGCAGGGCGTAGGCGCGAACAGACGCCGGACCAGCGTTTCCGCAGCGCGCGCACGTTCGGTGAAAGGACCCGTCTCAGTCATGAAGCTCCCCCCGCATGGCCAGTTCGTAAATCGACGACAACAGGCTCACGTTGACCATCAGCAAAAACCACCCGGCCAGCAATTCATAAAGCAAGCCCAGCAAACCGCTTCCGAACACCGATCCGATGAGCTGAATCACGATGAACAAAGCGATAGACAGGATCACGGCCTGAAAGATCACGGCGGAATGCGGCTTCGTGGCCTGCCAGGCTTGAACGAATGAGATTTTCTGCCCCAGCGCAACTGCGGGCAGGGTCGGAGAGAGCCGGAAAAACACGAACACGGCAGGCAATGCGATCAGTACCATGACAAACAGCCCGCCCAGGGCCTGCGCCAGAACATTTCCAAAGAGCCCAAGCAGAAGACCACCCAAGAGCCCAACGGAAAGACCGATCAGCAAGCCAATGATGATCGACAGGATCAGATAGCCCCAGATGCGGGACCCGCTCCAGGACGGGAAGGCCGAGGTCGGGCGTTTGCCCTCCAATGCGTAACGGTGCCACTCGACAGCGATCCAGCAGGAGCCCACCGCCATCACCACATTCGACAGGAGAATGAGCCAGATGCCACTGCCTGCAACAGCCTCCGGATTCCCCGAAGCCAAAGCCTCCATATCGACGGCATTAAAAGTGAGAATCTGCACGATCAGAATGCCGATCCAGATCAGACCGGAAACGGCGAGCGCCTCGTCCAGATGCCGGATGACCCGCAGAACCGCGTTTTGGAATAGAATGAAACCCGTCATGACGACCTTTCTCAGAACTTATGCCCGCAGGTTTAGTGCTTTTGCCCGGGGAGCTAAAGCAATCTTGGGCGTAAACCTTGCTCTTGCCCCAAAAAACCGATAATCGCGCCTGCGAACTCCGAAAAAGGAATGTCCCATGTCTGCGCCTAAAAAAGTGGTTCTCGCCTATTCCGGCGGCCTCGATACTTCGATCATCCTTAAATGGCTTCAGACCGAATACGGTTGTGAGGTCGTGACCTTCACCGCCGATCTCGGTCAGGGCGAGGAGTTGGAGCCAGCGCGCCAGAAGGCGGAACTCCTTGGTATCAAACCAGAAAACATCTACATCGAAGATGTGCGCGAAGAGTTCGTGCGTGATTTCGTCTTCCCGATGTTCCGCGCCAACGCGCTTTATGAAGGCGAATACCTGCTGGGCACCTCGATTGCGCGTCCGCTGATCTCCAAACGTCTTGTCGAGATTGCCGAAGCGACCGGGGCCGATGCCGTGGCGCATGGCGCGACCGGCAAGGGCAACGATCAGGTGCGTTTCGAGCTTTCCGCCTACGCGCTCAACCCCGACATCAAGGTGATCGCGCCCTGGCGGATCTGGGACCTGTCATCCCGTACAAAACTCATTGATTTTGCTGAGAAAAACCAGATCCCGATCGCCAAAAACAAACGTGGCGAAGCGCCGTTCTCGGTCGATGCCAACCTGCTGCACACCTCGTCCGAGGGTCGCGTTCTCGAGAACCCGGCAGAGCAAGCGCCGGACTACGTTCTCCAACGGACCGTGCCGGTGGAACAGGCGCCGAACGAGCCGGAATATGTCGAAATCACCTTTGAAAAAGGCGATGCGGTTGCGGTCAACGGCGAGGCGATGTCTCCGGCTACCCTGTTGACAAAGCTCAATGAATTGGGCGGCAAACATGGCATCGGCGTGCTCGATCTGGTGGAAAACCGCTTCGTCGGCATGAAATCCCGCGGCATCTATGAGACCCCGGGCGGTACCATTCTTCTGCAAGCGCACCGCGGCATCGAACAGATCACGCTCGACAGCGGCGCAGGCCACCTGAAAGACAGCCTGATGCCGCGCTATGCCGAGCTGATCTACAACGGCTTCTGGTTCTCCCCGGAACGCGAGATGTTGCAGGCTGCCATCGACAAATCACAAGAACATGTGTCGGGCACCGTGCGCCTGAAACTTTACAAAGGCGCCGCGCATACCGTTGGCCGCTGGTCCGAGGCTTCGCTCTATTCCGAGAAACACGTGACCTTCGAGGACGATGCCGGTGCCTACGACCAAAAAGACGCCGCAGGCTTTATTCAGCTCAACGCTCTGCGCCTGAAACTTCTGGCGGCCCGGAATCGCCGCCTGAAATAACTGTCGGCAAAACGTCGGACTATTGTCGGACTTCCGTCGGGCACAGGTCCGACAAACGTATAAGAAAAGGGCGCCCGAAGGCGCCCTTTTTCATGAGAGGATCCGCCCCGGTCTTAGCCACGAAAGGCTTTGACATCCGCCGCGGTTGGAATGGCATCCGCGGTACCCGGACGGGTGACCTTGAGCGCCGCCGCCTGTACCGCCCACTCCATCGCCGTGCGGATCGGCATACCGAAATCGAGACCTGCCGCCACATAGCCCACAAAAGTGTCACCGGCGCCTGTGCTGTCGACGGCAGTGACTTTCGGTGAGGTCACTTCGATCACCTCGCCAGTTTCGTTCGAGCGCCACATCGCCCCTCTGGCCCCGAGTGTCACGAGAACCTGCGGCACCGGAATCTGATCGAGGGTCATGCCCATCTCGGAACAGAGCTGTGAGGCCTCCACCGCGTTCATCACCACCATGGAGACATCGGGGATCACACCGCGCACCGCCTCGACGGAGAACGGAGCAGCGGAGTAGATCACCCGCATGCCCTTCACCAGCGCAAAGGTCGCGGCATGGGCCTGAAGATTGGTTTCGTTCTGGAGCAAAAGCGTATCGCCAGATTTGGCCTGATCAATGGCCTGAATGACGAATTCGCTGTCCTGTTTCACATTCGCACCCGGGTCGATGACGATCATGTTCTCACCATCGGGCCCGACATAGATCACCGCATGACCGGTGGGCTCGTCGACCTCCCGCAGGAATTTACAATTGGCACCGTAGGTTTCGATCCGCTGCCGCACCCAGGGATCGGTCTTGCCGATGGCACCGATGTGATAGACCTCCGCCCCGGCTTTCGCGGCGGCGACGGATTGGTTGGCCCCTTTGCCACCCAATCCGATCTTGTGCCCGGTGGCGCTTAGCGTTTCGCCGGGGCCGGGAAAGCGAGGCAGGGTGTAAAAGCGGTCGATATTGACCGAACCGAGATTGAAAATCGCCATTTATACACCTCCTCAACAGAGTTCTTCTTACTTGGTCTGGCCCACCTTGCAGGCGGCCAGGATCGCCATGTTCAGAATGTCGTTTACCGTCGAAACGGTTGAACAAATCTGAATAGGCTTGTCGACACCGGTCAGGATCGGCCCAATCACCGTCGCACCGGCCATTTCCTGCATCAGCTTGACGGAAATAGAGGCGGAGTGACGTGCGGGCACGACGAGAATATTGGCCGGACCGGAGAGACGACAGAACGGGTAAGAGGCCATCGCATCAGGGTTCAGCGCCACATCGACGGTCATCTCGCCATCGTATTCGAAATCGGCGCCACGGGCGTCGAGCACCTCGGAAGCGACATGCATTTTATGCGCGCGCTCCGACACCGGATAGCCGAAGGTCGAGAAGGAAGCGAAGGCCACGCGCGGCTCGATCCCCATGGACCGCGCAACACGGGCGGCAGCGATGGCGATGTCGGCGAGATCCTCTTCGACCGGCCATTCATGGACGAGCGTGTCGGCGATGAAGATGATCCGGCCCTTGTGCAGAAGCGCCGTGACACCGACCGCGCCATCCTGTGCCGTTGCATCGAACACAGAATTGATCCGGTCGAGCACATGGGCGGATTTGCGGGTCGCTCCGGTCACCAAGCCGTCGGCATGGCCATGGGCCAGCATCAGCGCGGAGAAGGCATGACGGTCGCGGGCGGCGAGACGGTGGATGTCCTTCTGGTCGAAACCACGACGTTGCAGGCGTTTGTAGAGGAAATCCTTGTAATCCTGCAGGTGGCGCGTGTTGGCCGCGTTGACGATCTCAAGCTCGGAAATAGCTTCGCCGAGACCTTCTTCCTGCAGCTTGCGGCTGATCTCATCGGTACGCCCCACGACGAGCGCGCGACCGAACCCGCCCCGGTGGTAGGCCACAGCGGCGCGCAACACACGGGGATCGTCGCCCTCGGCGAAGATCATCGTCGCCTGTTCCTGACGCGCGCGGGCATAGAGCCGTTGCAGAAGGTGCGCGGTCGGATCCATGCGGGCCTGAAGGTCCTGCGCATAGCCTTCCATGTCGATGATCGGACGACGGGCCACGCCGGTGTCCATCCCGGCCTGCGCCACGGCGGGCGGAATGGTGTAGATCAGACGCGGATCGAAGGGGGTCGGGATGATGTAATCGCGACCGAAGGACAGTTTCTGACCGTAGGCCAGAGCCACCTCATCCGGCACATCTTCGCGGGCCAGTGCCGCAAGGGCCTGAGCACAGGCGATTTTCATGTCGTCGTTGATCGCACGGGCATGGATGTCGAGCGCACCGCGGAACAGGTAGGGGAAACCCAGAACGTTGTTGACCTGGTTCGGATAATCGGAGCGCCCGGTGGCAACGATGACGTCGTCGCGCACGGCATGGGCGTCTTCGGGCGTGATCTCAGGGTCGGGGTTCGCCATGGCAAAGATCACCGCATCGGGCGCCATGGATTTCACCATGTCCTGGGTGACGGCGCCTTTGGCAGACACGCCGAGGAAGACATCCGCGCCTTCCATCGCCTCGGCCAGCGTGCGGGCATCGGTGACGGCGGCATGGGCCGATTTCCACTGGTTCATGCCCTCGGTGCGACCTTGGTAAATCACGCCCTTGGTGTCGCACATGATGCAGTTGTCGTGCTGAGCGCCCATCGCCTTGATGAGTTCGAGACAGGCGATCCCGGCAGCACCGGCGCCGTTCAGGACGATTTTACAATCCTCGATCTTTTTCCCGGAGAGGTACAGCGCGTTGATCAGACCTGCGGCACAGATCACGGCGGTGCCGTGTTGGTCATCGTGGAACACCGGGATATCCATCTGTTCCTTGAGCGTCTGCTCGATGATGAAACACTCGGGCGCCTTGATGTCCTCAAGGTTGATGCCGCCAAAGGTCGGCCCCATGAGACGCACGGCGCGGATGATTTCTTCCGGATCGGTGGTGTCCAGTTCGATGTCGATGGAGTTCACGTCGGCAAAGCGTTTGAACAGAACCGCCTTGCCTTCCATAACCGGTTTGGACGCCAGCGCGCCAAGATTACCGAGCCCCAGGACGGCCGTACCGTTGGAGATCACCGCGACGAGGTTGCCCTTGTTCGTATAGTCGTAGGCGGTTTCCGGCGTTTGCGCGATTTCCTCGCAGGGCACGGCCACACCCGGAGAATAGGCCAGCGACAGATCGCGTTGGGTCGACATGGGCACGCTGGGCGTGATGTCGAATTTGCCAGGGCGCGGTTCCATGTGGAACGTCAACGCCTCTTCGCGGGTCTGTTTGGTCTTTGACATGCGCGCGTGCCTCCTCGTCGTCAGTCGGTCCTACTTACCCACAGCCCGTGGGATGCTCAACAAAAAGAACGCGATCAGGGCCTTTACCTCACCCATCGGGGCGATAAGTTGGTCCGAAATCAAAACCGGAAGCCGACAGTGTCCTCAGAACCTCCCGCCACGCCCATGATGGCGCAATATCTCGAAATCAAATCGCGACATCGCGACGCGCTCCTGTTCTATCGCATGGGCGATTTCTACGAGATGTTCTTTGACGATGCGATTGCCGCCTCCGAGGCGCTCGACATTGCCCTGACGAAACGCGGCAAACATGCCGGTGACGACATCCCGATGTGCGGCGTGCCGGTGCATGCGGCGGAAACCTATCTTTTGAACCTCATTCGCAAAGGCTTCAAAGTCGCGGTCTGCGAGCAGCTCGAAGACCCGGCGGAGGCGAAAAAGCGTGGCTCCAAATCTGTGGTCAAACGCGATGTGGTGCGATTGGTGACGCCGGGCACCCTGACCGAGGACAGCCTTCTCGATGCGCGACGGCACAACTACCTCGCGGCCTATGCGGAAATCCGTGAAGAAGGCGCGCTCGCCTGGGTCGATATTTCCACGGGTGCGTTTCACGTCATGCCCTGCCCGCTGGTCGGTCTTGGCCCGGAACTGGCGCGGCTGAACCCGTCGGAAATCGTGGTTTCCGAGGCGCATGAGGCGAATTGGGCCGAATTTGTGCCTGATTTTCATGATCGCATGACCGATCTGTCGCGCGCATCCTTTGACAGCACTTCGGCGCAGACACGACTGACGGAGCTTTTCAAAGTGTCTTCGATGGACGCGTTCGGGCAGTTCACCCTACCAGAGATTTCCGCCATGGGGGCGATCGTCGACTATCTCGACATCACCCAGAAAGGCAAGCTGCCGCTGGTGCGGCGACCGGTGCGGGAGAGCTTGCGCGGTGCGATGCAGATCGACGCCTCGACACGGCGCAACCTTGAGATCTCGCATTCCCTGTCCGGCTCGCGCGAAGGCGCGTTGATTGCCACCATGGACCGCACCGTGACCGCAGCGGGTGGTCGTCTTTTGGAACGTCGCCTTGCCAGCCCCTCGCGCGATGTCGCGGTGATCACCGACCGTCTCGATGCGATCACCTTTGCGATTGAAAACAGCCGTACAGCTCAGGCGCTGCGTGAAGCGCTGCGCAAAGTGCCGGATATGGAACGGTCCTTGTCCCGGCTTGGGCTCGACCGGGGAGGCCCCCGCGATCTGGCCGCCATTCGCAACGGTCTTGCTCAGGCGGAAAGCATTCGTGACATCCTTGTGGATGCGCCGATTTCGACACTAATCCAGCAGAAAATGACATTTTTGACGGATCATGCCGAGCTGATCGACCTGCTCGATGCAGCGCTTGTGGCAGAGCCGCCATTGTTGGCTCGCGATGGCGGTTTCATCGCGCCGGGTTACGACGAGGAGCTCGACGAATGCCGGACCCTGCGTGACGAAGGACGCGGGGTGATTGCCTCCTTGCAGAGGAAATATGCCGAGACGACTGGCGTGCAGTCCTTGAAGGTCAAGCACAACAACGTCCTGGGCTATTTCATCGAAACCACCTCGACCCATGCGGAGAAAATGTTGTCGGCACCGCTGTCGGAGACCTTTATCCACCGTCAGACCACGGCCAATCAGGTGCGGTTCACGACGCTGGAACTGTCCGAGCTTGAGACCAAGATTCACAATGCCGGGGGACGAGCACTCGAGATCGAGAAACGGCTGTTCGAAGTGCTGCGCATGGCCATTCTGGAGCGTGCGCCAGCGATCAACGATGCCTCCGGGGCGCTTGCGGAACTGGATCTGATCACATCTCTGGCCGATCTGGCGCAAAGCGAGGGGTGGACCCGTCCTGAGGTGGATTTGGGTCGAAAATTCGAGATCAAAGGCGGGCGTCACCCGGTGGTGGAACGCGCGCTTCGAAAACAGGGCGGCGAGAAATTCGTCGCCAATGACTGCGCCCTGTCGGACGGGCGTGACGGCGCGGCGATCTGGCTTTTGACCGGGCCGAACATGGCCGGTAAATCGACTTTCCTGCGACAGAACGCATTGATCGCACTGATTGCTCAGGCCGGGTCGTATGTCCCGGCGGAGCGAGCGCATATCGGCATCGTCTCCCAGCTCTTCTCCCGCGTGGGCGCATCGGACGATCTGGCGCGCGGGCGCTCGACCTTTATGGTCGAAATGGTCGAAACCGCCGCAATCCTCAATCAGGCGGATGACCGGGCCTTGGTGATCCTCGATGAGATCGGGCGCGGCACGGCGACCTATGACGGACTGTCGATTGCCTGGGCAACCTTGGAGCATCTGCATGATGTAAACAAATGCCGGGCGCTTTTTGCGACGCATTATCATGAGATGACGTCGCTTTCCGACAAGTTGCCGGGGGCGGACAATGCCACCGTGGCGGTGAAGGAATGGGAGGGAGAGGTGATTTTCCTCCATGAGGTGATCAAGGGCAAAGCGGACCGGTCCTATGGGGTTCAGGTGGCGCGGCTTGCGGGCCTGCCCGATGCTGTCGTGGAACGGGCCAAATCTGTTTTGGAGGCTCTGGAAAAGGGTCAGGCGGAAAATGCCGCCAATCCGAAGGCGATCATCGACGATCTTCCGCTTTTCGCCGCCATACCCGCCGCGCCACCTCCGACCAAGGTCAAGGAAAGCGCCGTTGAAAAGGCATTGGCGGAGATTTTGCCGGATGATTTGACCCCGAGAGAGGCGTTGCAGGTGCTTTACGATCTGAAATCGAAACTGGGCTGAGGACAAAAAAAGCCCCCGGATTTCGGGGGCTTTTCTATTGCTGGTCTCTGAGTTTTCAGGGCGGAATCTCTTATGCGGGCGTCGAGGATACACCGACCTGCGCCGGGCGCAGAAGACGGTCGTGGATCATGAAACCGACGTTCATCACCTGAATGATGTCACCCGCCTTGGTGCCCGGAACCGGCGCCTCGAACATGGCTTCGTGCTGGTTCGGATCGAATTTCTCGCCGACGTCCGGGGAAATGATCTGAATCCCGTGCTTGCCGAAGACGTTCAGCAATTCGCGCATGGTCAGTTCGATGCCTTCGATCAGCGCCGCCTGTTGTGCGCGCTGTTCCTCGGTGATCGCATCGACCGCGCGTTTCATGTTGTCGAACACCGGCAACATGTCGCGCGCCAGTTTCGAACCGCCGTAATTCTCAGCCTCCTTGCGGTCACGATCCGCGCGCTTGCGGGAGTTTTCCGCATCGGCCACCGCCCGCATGAAGCGGTCCCTGAATTCGTCGCGCTCGGCACGCAGCGCGTCAAGCTCCGCCATAAAATCTTCGTCCCCCGGACCTTCAAGGGCCTCTTCAGAGGTGATGTCGATGATTTCTTCGACCCCGGTTTCGATTTCTTCAGACATGTCTTTTTTCGGATCCGTCATGTTCCACCTTTTCACGCCTTGCCGGACAAAATCCGCCCCACAAGCTGGGCCGTGTAATCGACGATCGGGACGATCCGCCCATAGTTCAGGCGAGTCGGTCCGATGACACCCACGGCACCGATAATTTTTCGTTCAGCGTTCATATATGGAGAAACCACCAAAGAGGAACCCGAAAGAGAGAAAAGTTTGTTTTCAGAGCCAATGAAAATACGCACGCCCTCGCCGTCTTCGGTCAATTCGAGGAATTCGGCGATGTCGCGCTTTTTCTCCAAATCGTCGAACAGGGTTCTGATCCGGTCGAGCTCCTCCGCCTCCGCACTGTCGCCCAAAAGATTCGCGCGGCCACGCACGATCAGACGTTCGTAAGACGAGCCCTCGCCTTCCCAGAACGCCGCGCCGTTTTCGATCAGATCGGCCGCGAGGCTGTCGAGCTCCTGTCGGCGCAGTTTGATTTCGCGTTCGACCACGGAACGTAGTTCTGACAGGGTTTTACCCTCCGCCAGCGCATTGAGGAAATTCGCAGCCTCTCGGAGCGACGAGGGTGTTTGCCCCACGGGCGGCGTGAAAACGCGGTTCTCCACCTGCCCGTCGGCGAAAACCAGAATGACAAGAGCTCTATCCGGCGCAAGACTGACAAATTCCACATGTTTCACCGGGGCTTCATGTTTCGGGGCCAGCACAAGGCTTGCCCCATGTGTCAGCCCCGAAAGCGCGGACCCGACGCGGTCGAGCATTCCGCCCACATCGCTGGCCTCGCTCCGCACCGTATGCTCCATCCTGGCACGCACATCGTCGGTGACCGTGCCGACCTCCAGAAGCCCGTCGACGAAAAGCCGCAAGCCAAGCTGGGTCGGCACGCGACCGGCGGAGACATGCGGGCTGTCCAAAAGGCCGAGATATTCGAGATCCTGCATCACGTTGCGGATCGTCGCGGCGGAAACCTTTTCGCTCATGCTCCGCGTGAGCGTGCGCGAACCGACGGGACCGCCACTGTCGAGATAGCCCTCGACCACACGCCGAAACACCTCCCGCGAGCGGTCGTTCATTTCGGCAATCAGATTGGCACGTTTGGTCATTTTTCCTGCGTCTTGCGAGGCCTTCTGCAATTAAAAGACATCCGGGCGGAGGGTCAATGAGGCTTGCGCCTCCGAGCCCCTCTTCGCTATGTCTGCCGCAACAGATGCGGAAGGAACGATCATGCGACCCTCGGGTAGAAATTTAGACGAGATGCGACCGATTTCAATCGAGACCGGTGTGACAAAACATGCCGAAGGATCGTGCCTGATCCGCTGCGGCGACACCCATGTGCTTTGTACCGCAACGATCGAGGAGCGCGTGCCGCCGTTCATGCGCAATTCCGGTCAGGGTTGGGTCACCGCCGAATACGGCATGTTGCCGCGCTCGACCTCGTCGCGGATGCGTCGCGAGGCCACTCAGGGCAAACAAGGCGGGCGGACCGTTGAGATTCAGCGTCTGATCGGGCGCGCCCTTCGTGCGGGTGTGGATCGCGTGGCCTTGGGTGAGCGTCAGATCACCATCGACTGCGACGTCATTCAGGCCGATGGCGGCACGCGTTGTGCCTCGATCACCGGCGGTTGGGTGGCCCTGCGACTTGCCATCAACAAGCTGATCAAGGCGGGCGACATCGTCACCGATCCGTTGATTTCCAATGTGGCCGCCGTGTCCTGTGGCATCTACGCCGGTCAGCCGGTTCTGGACCTCGATTATCCCGAGGATTCCGAGGCGGGCGTCGATGGCAATTTCATCATGATGGCCAACGGTCAGTTGATCGAAACCCAGATGAGCGCCGAGGGTGCCACCTATTCCCGCGCGCAGATGAACGAGTTGCTCGATCTCGCCGAAAAAGGCGTGGCGGAACTCGTGGCCGCGCAGAACGCGGCGGTGGCGTGATGCGCGCGTTCGATGGCGACAAGCTCGTCCTTGCTTCGCACAACAAAGGCAAGCTTCGCGAGATCGCGGAGCTTATGGAGCCGTTCGGGATCGAGGTAATTTCCGCCGGTGAGTTGGGCTTTGAAGAGCCGGAAGAGACCGAGGACACATTTGCCGGAAACGCACGGATCAAGGCGCATTTTGCCGCCAAATCCAGCGGCCTCCCTGCCCTGTCCGATGACAGCGGCCTTGCGGTCGACGGTCTCGATGGCGCGCCCGGCGTGTATTCTGCGGACTGGGCCGAAACCCCCAATGGCCGCGATTTCGCGATGGCGATGCAAAAGGTCTGGGACCGTCTCGAAGAGACGAATGCAGCCGAACCCCGCACCGCGAGGTTTTGTTGCACTCTCTGTCTCGCCTGGCCCGATGGCCATGACGAGATTTTCGAGGGCACCGTCGAAGGCCGGATTGTCTGGCCCGCCCGCGGACCGCATGGCTTTGGCTACGACCCGATGTTTCTCCCCGATGGGGAAACGGAAACTTTCGGGGAAATGGATCATGCGCGGAAACAGGCGATGAGCCACCGCGCCGACGCGTTTCACAAACTGGTCTCCGGACCCTTCAAGGATCTCAACACATGAGCACCCGCAAACTGATCTCCTCCGGCTCTGATTTCGAGAAAGTCATGGGCTATTCCCGCGCCGTCGTGCAAGGCGACTGGTGTTTCGTCTCCGGCACCACCGGCTACGATTACGCCACGATGACCATGCCGGAAAGCATCGCCGATCAGGCGCGCAACTGTTTCAAAACCATTTCCGGCGTTCTGGAAGGCGAAGGCTTTTCGCTCAAGGATGCCGTGCGTGTGCAATACACGATCACCGATGCCGCACTTGTGGACGAGGTTGTCCCGGCGCTTGGTGAGTTTCTCGCCGATATTCGCCCCGCAGCCACCATGGTCGTTGCCGATCTCATCAAACCCGAGATGAAGATCGAAATCGAAATCACGGCGTTCAAGGGCTGATCGTGGAAGACTGGCAAAATGGTGGCTTCGGCCTCTACATTCATTGGCCGTTTTGCCAGTCGAAATGCCCCTATTGCGATTTCAATTCCCATGTTGCCGCGACAATCGATCAGACGGCATGGGAACGCGCTTACCTCTCCGAAATCGAACGTGTTTCACGGGAAACATCCGGCCGGGTTCTGAACACCGTGTTTTTTGGCGGTGGAACGCCATCCCTGATGGACCCAGAGCTTGTAAATGCCATTTTGAGCAAGGTTCGAGACTGTTGGACGCTTGCCAACGATGTGGAAATCACACTCGAAGCCAATCCGACATCGGTCGAGGCCGGACGGTTTCAGGGCTATCGCGACGCGGGCGTCAATCGCGTGTCGATGGGGATTCAATCTCTGCATGACGAGGATCTGAGGCGGCTGGGGCGATTGCATTCGGTCTCCGAGGCGCAGAAAGCCTTTGATATTGCGCGACACACCTTTGATCGCGTGAGTTTCGACCTGATTTATGCCCGTCAGGGCCAGACGAAGGAGGCCTGGCGCAAGGAATTGCGCGAAGCCCTGTCCATGGCGGTCGATCATATGTCGCTTTACCAACTGACGATCGAACAAGGCACGGCCTTCGGAGATCGTTACAATCGCGGGCAGCTTCGGGATTTACCCACGGACGATGACGCAGCAGACATGTATTTCATCACTCAGGAAGAGTGTGAAAAGGCGGGAATGCCCGCCTATGAAGTATCTAACCATGCCCAAAAGGGCTCTGAAAGTCGCCATAACCTGATCTACTGGCGCTATGGCGATTATGCCGGGATCGGCCCGGGTGCCCATGCGCGGTTAACACTTGGCGGCCAAAAATACGCCATCGACACCCCCCTATCGCCGCAGCTCTGGCTCGCGTCGGTCGAGCAAAAAGGCCATGGGGAAAATCCTCGCGAAACGCTCAGCGGTTACGATCAGGCCGTTGAGTACCTCATGATGGGACTAAGAATTACCGAAGGCGTCGAGATTGAGCGGCTCTCCATCCTTTTGGGTCAAGAATTTTCAATTGAAAACAATTACTTGATCGAAGATGGCTTTGTGAAAAAGGAAAAGGGCCGCCTTTTCGTGTCGGAAAAAGGCAAGCCCCTGTTGAATGCAATCATCCGGGATTTGATCCCCGAAGCTTAAGCGCCCCGGGAAAGAATCGCGCAAAGCGTGTCCAGATCGTCCAGACTATCGTAAGAAATCGTCACGGAACCCTGCTCCGTACCCCCCTTATGCTCGATGGTCACTTTCATGCGGATAGCCGCAGAAAGATCGCCCTCAAGCGCGCGCGTATCCGCGTCTTTTTCGACGAAATTCTGCGTTTTCGGTGTTTTGGGCTGCGTTGGGGCCTTTTCTCCCTTCACCAGCTTTTCCGTCTCGCGGACGGAAAGCCCTTTGTGAATGATCTCACGCGCCAACTCGGACGGGTTTTCGGCGGTCACCAAAGCCCGTGCGTGCCCGGCGGAAAGCTGCCCCTCGATCACATAGGTCTGAACTTCGGAAGGGAGCTGCAAAAGACGCATCAGGTTCGCGATATGGCTTCGACTTTTGCCCAATGCTTCGGACAGTTTTTCCTGTGTATGACCAAAGCGCTCCATCAACTGCTTGTAGCCAGCGGCCTCCTCAATCGCGTTGAGATCGGAGCGTTGAATGTTTTCGATGATCGCAACTTCGAGCACTTCCGTGTCGGAATAATCGCGCACCAACACCGGAAGCTCATGCAAACGCGCAAGCTGCGACGCACGCCAGCGGCGTTCACCCGCGACGATTTCGTATTCCCCGGCCTTGCGCGGGTTTTCACGCACGATCAGGGGCTGAATCACCCCTTTTTCACGAATCGACTCGGCTAATTCCTCCAAGGCAGGCTGATCGAAGGTCCGTCGCGGCTGATCCGGGTTGGCCGCAATTCTTTCGATTGGTACCATCATATCGGCACGGCGCGGTTCAGATGTGGTTTCCGAGGACACGTTCTCCTGCGTGACATCCGCCATCAAGGCGGACAATCCGCGGCCAAGACCTCTGTTTTTGGGTTTGCCCGATTGCGACATGTTTTATCGTCCTTTTTTTGCCAGAACTTCGAGAGCGAGCGCCTGATAGGCTTGGCTGCCTTTCGAAGTCGGATCGTAATCCAGAACCGGAAGCGCGAAAGACGGCGCTTCGCTGATCCGGACATTGCGCGGGATGACCGTCTGGAACACCAGTTCTCCGAGATTGTCACGCGCGTCCTGCTCCACCTGTCGGGACAAGTTGTTGCGTTGATCATACATAGTCAACACAACACCTTCGATCCGCAACTTGGAATTGGCGGTTTGCCGGACTTCGCGAACCGTCAACATCAACTGCGACAGACCTTCCAGCGCAAAGAATTCACTTTGCAGCGGCACCAAAACGGAATCCGCCGCGACCATGGCATTGACCGTCAGCAGGCTCAGCGATGGCGGGCAGTCGATCAGAATGAAATCGAAGTGAAAATCGTCGATCGCCGGTTGTCGCAAAGCATCGTGCAACAGGTAGCTGCGCTTTTCATTGGACACCATTTCGATGTCGGCGGAACTCAGATCCACCGTGGCCGGTGAAATCCAGAGACCTTCGAAATCGGTGGTCTGAATGACGTCATGCAGATCGACATCTCCAAGAACGAGATCATAGGTCGTGTAATTACGGTTTTCCGGATCAATCCCAAGACCTGTCGAGGCGTTGCCCTGGGGATCGAGATCGACGACCAGCACCCGGCAACCGTTTTTGACCAAAGCTGCAGCAAGGTTGATCGAGGTTGTCGTTTTTCCAACCCCACCCTTCTGGTTCGCAATCGCAATGATTTTCGGGCTGCTGGACGAAGAAAAATCAGACACGATCAATATCTCCAATGAGAAGGATGACGGATTCGGGATCCGTGACGCTCGGGTATTCTTCGTGGCTGAAGCGCCAGCTTTCAAGGGATTCGGAGATTTCCTCGCCGAAAGACATCCCTTTCATGAAAATCGCATGACCTCCAGGCACCAGATGCCTTTCGGTAAACTCCAGCAGTTTCGGCAGGCTTGCCAAAGCGCGGGCAGAAATGAGATCGGCTTCAAGAGGCATGACCTGTTCGATACGTTGAGACAAGACCTCGACATCGAGGTCCAGCTCACGCGCAACAGTCCTCAGGAAGGTTGCCTTGCGTTGGTCCGATTCGACGAGGGTAAAACGGATTTTTGACGAGAGCTCTCTGGCAAGCGTGGCGCAGACCAGGCCCGGGAACCCGCCACCACTACCGAAATCAGCCCAATGCCGAATATGTTCCGGCACAAGAGAAAACACCTGCGCCGAATCGACAAAATGCCGTTGCCAAGCCTGATCCAGCGTCGATTTAGAGACCAGATTGATCGCCGGGTTCCATTTTTTCAAAAGCGCCAGATAGATTTCAAGGCGCTCCAATGTTTCACGTGAAACATCGAGACCCGCTATAGTCTGGGTATTCATC
Organism: Celeribacter ethanolicus; assembly: GCF_001550095.1. GTDB lineage: Bacteria > Pseudomonadota > Alphaproteobacteria > Rhodobacterales > Rhodobacteraceae > Celeribacter > Celeribacter ethanolicus. Next base: position 112,088 of record NZ_LRUC01000008.1, read on the forward strand.
AGGAGGCTTTCTGCCGCTGGCTCTGGCGCAAGCGTGCAAGAATAAGAGTGACGGCAGCCGGTGTCATTCCCTCCACACGCCCGGCCTGAGCGATGGTTTGCGGTCGTGCCTTGGTAAGTTTCATCCGCAATTCGTTCGACAGACCACTGAGCGCCGCATAATCGAAATCGTCCGGGATATTCTGTTGTTCGTCGCGCTTCAAGGCTTCGACATCACGTTTCTGACGTTCGATGTAATTGGCATAGAGAGCGTCCCGCGCAATCTGTTCCTGGATTTCCGGGGAAATCTCGGCAAAAGACGAATCGAGAGCGATCACGTTCTTAAAGGTGACATCTGGAAATGCGAGGACCTGATACGCATTGCGGCGCGCACCATCGGAACTCACAGACACCCCGGCCTCGCCCAGTTCGCGTGGTGTGTAGCTTGAGCGCTCAAGCTGTTCACGACCTTTTTCCAGAGCCTCCATCTTGCCAGAAAACGCAGCCTTGCGGTTCTCACCGACAAGACCAAGTTCGATACCCTGTGGCGTCAGGCGTTGGTCGGCATTATCCGCACGAAGCGACAGCCGGAACTCGGCCCGGGATGTAAACATCCGGTAAGGTTCGCTAACACCGCGGGTGACAAGATCGTCGATCATCACCCCGATGTAGCTATCGGAGCGCGTGAAGGTGACACCCTCCTGCCCCATAGATTTACGCGCCGCATTGAGACCGGCCACCAAACCTTGTGCCGCCGCCTCTTCATAGCCAGTCGTCCCATTGATCTGACCGGCAAGGAAAAGCCCCGGCACATTGCGCAGTTCAAGCGTCAGACGCAGCGCGCGCGGATCGACGTAATCGTATTCGATGGCATAAGCGGGCTGACGGATTTCGACCTTTTCCAGACCGCGGATCGAACGGACATAGGCCTCCTGCACATCGACGGGCAGAGAAGAGGAAATGCCGTTCGGATAAACCGTGTCATCCTCCAAACCTTCCGGTTCGAGGAAGATCTGATGCGAAGTTTTATCGGCAAATCGGACGATCTTGTCTTCGATCGACGGACAATAGCGTGGGCCGACCCCCTCGATATGACCGCCATACATCGCAGACCGGGAAAGATTCTCGCGAATGATGTCATGGGTCCGCTCGTTGGTGTGGGTGATGCCGCAGGACACCTGACGCGCGAAAGGTTTGCGATTCAGGAAGGAAAACACCACGGGATCGTCATCACCCGGCTGTTCTTCGAGAATCTCCCAGTTGATGGTTTTGCCGTTCAGCCGCGGCGGCGTCCCAGTTTTCAGGCGTCCAATGGGAAGATCGAAACCGTAGAGACGTTCCGCCAGGGCGATAGACGGCTTATCACCAATCCGCCCTCCTGGGTATTTGACGTCGCCAATATGGATCAAGCCTTTCAGGAAGGTGCCCGTAGTCAAGACAACAGCACCGGATTTGATCTGCGAACCGTCGCCCAACACAACACCCGCCACGGATTCGCCGGACATCACAAGATCGGTGACTTCCGCTTCGACGATGGTCATGTTGTCTGTGGATTCAAGTTCCGCGAGCATCTCGGTGCGGTAAATCTTTCGATCCGCCTGAGCACGTGGCCCCTGGACCGCAGGGCCTTTGCGCCGGTTCAAAAGGCGGAATTGAATCCCGGCCTTGTCGGCAATCCGGCCCATCACACCGTCAAGCGCATCGACTTCGCGCACGAGATGGCCTTTACCAAGCCCGCCGATGGCCGGGTTACAGGACATCACCCCGATGTTTTCGCGCTTCAGTGTGACAAGGGCCGTGCGCGCACCTGCCCGCGCCGCTGCCGCCGCCGCGTCACACCCTGCATGGCCGCCCCCTACGACGACGACATCGAAGTCGGTATGTTTCACGTGAAACACTCCTTGCTCATTTCCCGATGCAGAAACTGGAGAAAATTTCTCCAAGAACAGTTTCCACATCAATACGACCGACCAAACAATCCAACGCATAGATCGCGCGCCGCAACTCTTCGGCGGCAAGCTCGGTCCGGTCAGGCCCGTTAAATACCTCATTTCGCGCCGATTCCATAGAGGCCAGCGCAGCCTTCATCGCCACACGGTGACGTTCCCGGATTGCGGTAGACGCAGAGCTCGCGCGCGCACTCAGGGTTTCGGCAATGCCGGCCACCATAACATCGACGCCCTGCCCGGTTTTCCCGGAAATGGAAAGCCCCTGCCCGGTAAACTCCCCGGCATCGTCTTTGCCGATCACGACGAGATCACCCTCTACCGGTTCAATTTCCGGTTTGGCATCGACGGAGGGGATCAGGATGACACGAAGGTCCGCATGTTTCGCGCGTTCCCGCGCGCGTTCAATGCCGATGGCTTCGACGACATCTTCGGTTTCGCGCAGACCTGCAGTGTCGAGCAACGTGACCGGCAGACCTTTGAGTTCCATCCGAACCTCGATCACATCGCGCGTCGTGCCCGCGACCTCGGAGGTGATCGCCGCTTCGCGCCCCGCAAGCATGTTGAGCAAGGTCGACTTGCCCGCATTGGGCGGACCGACAATGGCAACCTCGAACCCGTCACGGATACGTTCCGCCATTTTGGCGCCTTCAACCTCGGCCTCAAGTTCGATCATCACCTCGGCGATGAGAACCAGAACCTCGGGGGAGACATCCGTCGGGACCTCTTCGTCGGCGAAATCAATCGTAGCCTCCAGGAGAGCGGCAGAACGCAAAAGCGCGCGGCGCCAGCGTTCGGTTTTTTCACCCAATGCGCCGGAGAAGACCTTCAAAGCCTGACGGCGCTGCGCCTCTGTTTCCGCTTCGATCAGATCGGCGAGACCTTCGACCTGCGCCAGATCGAGGCGTTCGTTTTCAAGTGCGCGGCGGGTGAATTCCCCAGCTTCCGCAAGGCGCAAACCGTCGATCTCCGACAGGCATCTCAGCACCGCATTGACGATGGCGACAGAGCCGTGAAGCTGCAATTCCGCGCTTTGCTCACCAGTGAAGGAGGCGCCTTCTTCAAAGCAGATCACCAAAGCTTCGTCGAGCACGATGCCGTCGCGATCCTTGAGCTCGCGCAGCGCGGTCCGACGCGGCGCAGGCACGTCACCGGCCAGCATCTCGACAGCCAAAAACGCAAGCGGCCCGGAAATCCGGACCACTGCGACACCCGCTTTGCCGCGGGCCGTTGCCAGGGCATAAATCGTATCCATAGGCGTAACCTATTGATATCCTTTTATTTAAGCGTTCATCGAGTCGAAGAACTCGCCATTGGTTTTGGTCTGTTTGAGCTTGGAAATCAAGAACTCGATGGCATCCGTGGTCCCCATCGGGTTCAGGATGCGGCGCAGCACATAGGTTTTCTGGAGATCTTTCGCATCCACGAGAAGATCCTCTTTCCGGGTGCCGGATTTGAGGATGTCCATCGCCGGGAAGACGCGTTTGTCCGCGACTTTGCGATCCAGAACGATCTCGGAGTTACCCGTACCTTTGAATTCTTCAAAGATGACCTCGTCCATCCGCGAGCCGGTGTCGATAAGCGCGGTGGCAATGATGGTGAGCGACCCACCCTCCTCAATGTTCCGCGCGGCACCAAAGAAACGCTTCGGGCGTTGGAGCGCGTTGGCGTCGACACCACCGGTCAGAACCTTGCCGGACGACGGCACGACAGTGTTGAAGGCGCGACCCAGACGGGTGATCGAGTCGAGCAGGATGACAACATCACGCTTGTGCTCAACGAGACGCTTGGCTTTTTCGATCACCATTTCGGAGACGGCAACGTGACGGGTGGCCGGTTCGTCGAAGGTGGAGGACACAACCTCGCCCTTCACCGAACGCTGCATGTCCGTCACCTCTTCGGGACGTTCGTCGATCAGCAACACGATGAGATAGCACTCAGGGTGGTTGGTCTCGATCGAATGGGCGATGTTTTGCAGCAAAACGGTCTTACCCGTGCGCGGCGGCGCGACGATCAGGGCCCGCTGGCCTTTCCCGATCGGGGCGACGAGGTCGATGATCCGGGCAGAACGATCCTTGATCGTCGGATCCTCGATCTCCATTTTCAAGCGCTCATCGGGGTAGAGCGGCGTCAGGTTGTCGAAGGCAATCTTGTGACGCGCCTTTTCGGGCTCTTCAAAGTTGATCAGCGTCACCTTGGTGATCGCGAAATAGCGCTCGGTCTCGTTCGGCGCCTGCATCACGCCGTCGACCGTGTCGCCGGTGCGCAGACCGTATTGGCGGATCACCTCGGGAGAGACGTAGATGTCATCGGGACCCGGCAGATAGTTGGCCTCGGGAGAGCGCAGAAAGCCAAAGCCATCTTGCAGCACTTCGAGCACACCGTCACCGGAAATCTCCCAGCCCTCATCCGCGCGTTCGCGCAGGATCTGGAACATGATCTCGCCTTTGCGCATCGTGGAGGCGTTTTCGATCTCAAGCTCTTCGGCCATCGCCAGAAGGGTCTTGGGGCTCTTGGCTTTCAGATCGGCCAGATTGAGTTTTTCTTCAGTCATGGAAATCCATCGGGACCCGCGCGCCGCGCCGGTCTTTTCTCTCAAATGTCACAGGAGAATCCCCTTGGCCGGACGACCGGGATTTGCGCCTCAGTAAGAGCAAAGACTGTGTGAGTCAATCTTTCTTAGAAAGGCTTCACGATGATCATGATGACGATGAAGATCATCAGGAGCGTCGGAAACTCGTTCATCATGCGGTAATGACGACCGGACCGGGTGTTCGTTCCGGCGACGAAGTCCTTGCGACGTACAGCGAGCCACATGTGAAACCATGTCATGGCCAGGACGCAGGCGGCTTTCACCCAAGGCCAGCCATCGGACCAGACGATGATGCCCGGGGTCATGACGAGGCAGAGACCGAAGAACCAGCTCGAGATCATAGCCGGATTCATGATCAGTTTCAGGAGCTTCATTTCCATGTCCTGAAACAGAAGATCGGTTTCAGTGCCCTGCTCCACGCTTTCGGTGTGACGCACATAGAGACGTGGGAGATAAAAGATCCCGGCCATCCAGGCGATGATCGAGATCACGTGAAGCGATTTCGTCCAAAGGTAAACGCTTGCCAGAAAATCGCCCATGACCGTCCTTTCGAAGTTTCCTTCTAAATAAAATATTAAAAGAAAAAAGAAAGATGATGATTTAGTAGGGTCTGTGGATAGTCTGGATTATTCGCTTATCCCCAGCGTCGTCCAGAGGTTCACAATCTTTCATTTTCTTATCCACATCTGCGGATAGAATAAAATAATCCATTTATTTTCAGTGAATTGAAAAGATATATGTGGGCGGGTTTCGTGGAACAAACGCTCGCAAGACGGGGGCAACGAGGTTATTCCGAGGGAGACGATTTGTCTTACCCACGATGATAAAACGCAGAGAGTTTGGGGTTGGACCGCGCAGTTATCCCCGCGAAAATGAGGCGCCGGGTTTTCGGCAGAACGATCACCAGAGTGACACAGGAGTTTTCAACAGAATTATGAACATCCCGGGACAACTCATCCTCGCCTCAGGGTCCGAAATTCGCCAAACGCTCCTGCGCAATGCGGGGGTGCCGTTCGAGGTCATCGTCGGACGAATTGATGAAGAAACGGTAAAGGACGCGCTTGTGGCCGAGGGCGCCACGCCGCGCGACATCGCGGATGCACTGGCCGAAGGGAAAGCGCGGAAAGTGTCGATGAAACATCCGGAGGCGATGGTGATCGGATGCGATCAGACATTGTCGTTCAAAGGCCGGCTTTTATCAAAAGCGCGGGACAAGGAGGAGGCAAGGGCGCAGTTGCAGGGGATGCGGGGCGAGCGGCACAAGCTTTTGTCTGCGGCGGTGATCTATGAGAATGGAGAACCGAAATGGCGGCATGTCGGTGAGGTGCGTTTGGAGATGAAGAATTTCTCGGACGCTTACCTCGACGCCTATCTCGACCGAAACTGGGATCAGATCCGCCATTGTGTCGGGTCCTATATGCTTGAGGCGGAGGGCGTGCGACTGTTTTCCAAGATCGACGGTGATTACTTCACAGTCCTGGGTTTGCCCCTGCTGCCGCTTCTGGCATACCTGTCGGAAAGAAGGGTGATTGCATCATGAGCGGACATATTCCATTGGCGGGTGTGATCGGCGCACCGGTCGCGCATAGCAAATCTCCGGCGCTGCATGGCTATTGGCTCAAGCGTTACGGGATTGCGGGGCATTATGTGCATCTGCATGTGGAGCAGGCCGATCTCGAAGAGGTGCTGCGCGCGATGCCTAAGATGGGCTTCGTGGGCGCGAATGTGACCATTCCGCATAAGGAACATGTTCTGGCGATTGCCGACATCGTTACCGACCGGGCGGCGCTGATCGGGGCCGCGAATACGCTGATCTTTCGGGCCGATGGTAAGCTGCATGCGGATAATACCGATGGCTATGGGTTCGTTGAAAACCTGCGGATGAATGCGGATTGGGACCCGAAGGCGGGGCCTGCGGTGGTGCTGGGCGCTGGTGGCGCGTCGCGGGCGGTGATTGCCTCGCTTCTCGAGGTGGGTGTGCCGGAAATCCGACTGTCGAACCGGACCCGCACGCGCGCCGATGCGCTACGCGAAGAGTTCGGGGCAAAGATCAACGTCGTCGAGTGGGTCAACGCGGGCGATATGATGCAAGGCGCTGCAACGGTAGTGAACACCACATCTCTCGGGATGGAAGGGCAGCCGGAGCTTAAGGTTCCGCTCAATCTTCTGAGTTCCGATGCCGTGGTGACCGACATCGTTTACACCCCTCTGCGCACGGCTTTTCTCGAAGAGGCGGCGCGCAAGGGCTGTCAGACGGTCGACGGGCTTGGAATGTTGCTCTATCAGGCTGCGCCGGGGTTTGAACGCTGGTTCGGGCAACGGCCCGAAGTGGATGAAGACACTCGCAATTTCATCCTTGCCTCATGACACAGCCTTTTCTCATCGGTCTGACCGGCTCCATTGGTATGGGCAAAAGCACCACGGCTCAGATGTTTGCCGAGGCCGGTGTGCCGGTTTGGGATGCGGATGCGGCCGTCGCACGGCTTTATGAGCAAGATGGTGCAGCGGTTCAGCCGCTTTTCGAGGTGTTTCCCGAAGCTATCGTGGATGGTGCGGTGTCGAAAGAGCGGCTGAAAGCGATCATTGCCAGAGACCCGGAAGCGCTCAAAACCATTGAAGCTATCGTGCACCCGCTCGTCGCAGAAGATCGTGCGGACTTCATTGTCCATTCGCAGGCACCGATTGTCCTGATTGACATCCCCCTGTTGTTCGAGACGGGGGCCGACAAGGCCATGGATGCTGTAGTTGTCGTCTCCGTCGACCCGCAAACACAGGCCGAGCGCGTCCTCGCCCGTCCCGGCATGACGGAGGCGCATTTCAAAACCATCCTCGCGAAACAACTGCCCGACGCGGAAAAACGCGCGCGGGCGGATTTCGTGATCGAGACCGCAAGCCTTGAAGCCGCCCGCGCACAGGTGCAGGATGTGCTCTCGCAAATCAGGAGCCGTTTACCCCATGCGTGAGATCGTACTCGACACCGAAACCACCGGGTTCGACCCGTTTAGCGGGGATCGTCTTGTGGAAATCGGGGCGATTGAGCTTGAGAACCACATGCCGTCGGGGCGGACCTATCACCAATATATCCACCCGGATCGCGATATGCCGGACGAGGCCTTTGGCGTGCATGGGATCGGGCCGGATTTGTTGCGCAACCCGCGGCCGCCGAAAGATGGCGAGGTGATCCTCAAGGACAAGCCGTTCTTTCGGGAAGTGGGGCGCGCGTTTCTCGATTTTATCGGTACGGATTCGAGGCTGATCATCCACAACGCCGCGTTCGATATGAAATTCCTCAATGCCGAGCTGAAATGGATCGGCCTGCCGGAAATCGCCTATGAGCGCGCGATCGACACGCTGCCCATGGCGCGGAAAAAATTTCCCGGGGCTCCGGCAACACTCGATGCGCTGTGCCGTCGGTTCGGGATCGACAACTCGTCGCGGACCCTGCACGGGGCGCTGCTCGACTCCGAAATTCTGGCGGAAGTGTATCTTGAGCTGATCGGGGGGCGTCAGCCAGATCTAGTGCTGGCGCCAGTGGGCAAGAAATCCGCCAGCTCTGCCTCCGGTCCGCAAGAGGCATGGCGCCCGACCAGACGTCCTGCCCCCCTGCCCCCGCGCATCACAGACGAAGAGGCCGCCGCCCATGCTGCCTTTGTCGAGCAGTTGGGCGACGGCGCGCTTTGGAAGAAATTCGACTGAGGGAACTCAGTTGACCGGTGCGGCGGCCTGTTGGGCTGCGGCGCGGCGCTGCATGTCCTGACGGTAGAGCTGAACGAAGTCGATGTTGTCGAGGTTCAGCGGCGGGAAGCCACCATCACGGGTGATGTCATGGGTTACGCGGCGCAGGAACGGGAAGAGCATGCGCGGGCATTCGATCATCAGGAACGGATGCATCTGTTCGTCCGGCACGTTTTCGATGTGGAAGATCCCGGCATAGTCCAGCTCAAGGATGAACAGGGTCTGATCGCCGCTCTCGGTCTTGGATTCGACCTTCACCTTGGTGGCGACTTCGAACTGGTGCTCTTCTTCACGTTTTTTCGCGTCGAGTGCGACCTGAACGGAGATCGCCGGGCGACCTTCGATTTTCAGACCTTTCTGGGCCAGAATGTTCTCGAACGACATGTCGCGGATGAACTGACCCAGGATTTGCATTTTGACGGGCGCGGGTTGAGCGGCGGCCTCGGGTTGCGGAGCGGTGGTGCCGTTTTCGGCCATCTTCTCTGTCCTCAAAAAATGAAATTCGCGGATTTGTATCAGGTCGACGGCGGTGCCTCAATGGCGAGTCCAGCCCGAGGGGGCCTGATTTTTCGGTTTATCCGCGTCAAGTTCTTCCCATTCACCGTCGATTACACCCGGATCCTGCGGGTTTTGCCGATAGGGAGAGCGGGTCTGTGTGAACCCGGCCTGTTGCCCCATGACAAAGCTTTGGACCTTGACGCGTTTGCGCAGTTCCTTGAGGACAAAGGTCCGAAACGCGGGAATGAGCAACAGGAAGCCGACGGTGTCGGTGAAGAACCCGGGGGTCAGAAGAAGCGCGCCCGAGAGAAGGATCATCGCGCCATGCGCCAGAGGTTCCGCCGGATCGTTCAGCTCGGCAAAGGACTGACGCAGTTGCGACATGGCCAAAGCGCCCTGTTGCCGCACCAAAGCGGTGCCCAGAATGGCCGTCACCACGACGATCAAAAGCGTGGGCCAAAGCCCGATCAGACCGCCGACCTGGATGAACAGGGCGATCTCGATGATCGGAACAGCGACAAAAAGCGCGAAAAGCCACATGGAAAGTCCTCTCTTATCTCCGCCCCACAGGTAGACTTGGCGGGGTGCGTCACCTACATAAGGTCGGAACATAGTTATTTCCACGTTTGAACGGAGATCGAACGCCGATGGGGAATTCCCTTCTGTCCATTCTTGTCCTCGCGGGCATTGCCATTTTCCTGATCCTGCGTCTGCGCAGCGTTCTCGGCACGCGGGAAGGATTTGAAAAACCCCGTGCCGAATATCCGGGCGCTGAAGAGGCCACGCGTGTCAAACGCGATTTCGAGGTGATCGACGGTGGTGTGGACCATGACATTGTCGACAATGTCGAGGCGGGGACCCGGGCGGCGGAAAATCTGGCGGCGATCAAGCGGATGGAACCGTCTTTCAACGTAGCGGAATTCCTCTCGGGCGCGCGCGGCGCCTATGAGATGATCCTGATGGCCTTCGAGCATGACGATCTCGACAGCATCAAACCTTTCCTTTCCGAAGATGTTTACGAGGCCTTTGCCTCCGTTGTGGCGGATCGTCAGGCCAAGGGTCTGACCATAGACAGTCAGTTTATCGGCCTGCGCGAGATTCAGATCATCGACGCCGATCTCGACCGGGCGACGGATGAGGCGGAGATCAAGATCCGCTTCGTGGGTGAAACCACCTCCGTGGTGCGCAATGCCGAGGGCGAAGTGGTCGAGGGCGATCCGCAGGCGGTCAAACGCCAGAAGGACATCTGGACTTTTGCGCGCCACCTGGGCAGTGCCGATCCGAACTGGCAGCTTGTCGCGACCGGTGCCTGATGTGGGCGAAGGTGGCCAAGGCCGCCTTTGCGGCAGGGCTCGCCCTGAGCGCGCCAGCGTCCTTTGCGGAGGATCTCATGGCGCGCGTGCTTTCCTTTGATGATCTGCCCGAATGGGCCGTGGACGATCATGCCGCGGCCCTTACCGTGTTTCGCAATACTTGCGATCTGATCGACGGGCCCGAATGGCCGCAGCTTTGCCAGCTTGCCGCGCGTGTGCCGGATGCTCGCGCATTTTTCGAATTGTTTTTCCGCCCTGTCCTGATTGAGGACGGGCAAGAGCCGCTTTTCACCGGCTATTTCGAACCGGAGCTGCGGGGTTCACGGTATCAGACGGGGCGCTATCGCTACCCGGTTTATCGCCTGCCTCCGGATGTCGTTTCTGGCGCGCCCTATCTGACGCGGCAGGACATCATGGAGGGGGCGCTTGTCGGGCGGGGTCTTGAGATCGCCTGGGTCGACGATCCGGTGGAGCTGTTCTTCCTTCAGGTGCAGGGCTCGGGGCGCATCCGTCTTGAAAACGGTTCGGTGATCCGCATCGGTTATGCCGGACACAACGGGCGGGATTATCGCTCCATTGGCAAAGAGCTGATCCGGCGCGGCGTTTACGATGCGCATCAGGTCTCCGCGAAGGTCATTCAGAACTGGGTGCGGCGCAATCCGGTCGAAGGCTCGGAGCTTTTGAACTTCAACCCGTCCTATGTGTTTTTTCGCGAACTGCCACGCCTTCCGGCAGACAAGGGGCCGATAGGGGCGATGCATCGTTCGATCACCACGATGCGCTCCATCGCGGTCGATCCGAAATTCGTCACTCTGGGGGCACCCGTTTGGATCGAAAAAGAGGGCGAGACCCCGCTGCATCGTCTGATGATCGCGCAGGACACCGGATCGGCCATCAAGGGCGCGCAGCGCGCAGATATTTTCTTTGGCACCGGTGATCTGGCCGGTGAAGAGGCCGGGAAAATTCGCGATCCGGGGCGGATGATCGTGCTTTTACCGATCCAGCTTGCCTATGCGCTCGAAGAGAGGGTGGAAGGGTGAGCCGTCGCAAGAAATCGCTGACGGAAGAGGACAAGACGCTCTGGAACGCGGTGCGCAAGACCGCGACGCCGATGCATGTGGAACGGATGCCCGATCCCCTGCCCCGACCGGAACCGGCAAAGACCCCTACACCGAAAGCCCCGCGAGAGATTGAGGCGTTTGAGATCGAGATCGGCAGGCACGCGGGCAAAACTGCGCTGGGGCACGACCTTGCGCCAACGATTTCGGAACACCTGTCGCAAGCGCCGCTGCGGATGGATCGCAAGACATTCGGCAAGATGCGCAAGGGCAAGATGCTGCCCGAGGCTCGCATCGACCTTCACGGCATGACTCTGGCGCAGGCGCATCCGGCGCTCATGCGGTTCATCCTGAATTCATGGGCGATGGAGCGGCGGTTGGTTTTGGTGATCACCGGCAAGGGCAAGCCGCGCGACGAGGATGGGCCGATCCCGGTGCGCAGGGGTGTGTTGAAACATCAGGTGCCGCATTGGCTGCACAGTTCGCCCTTGCGCGAGGCGGTGTTGCAGGTGTCGGAGGCGCATTTGAAACACGGCGGCACAGGGGCCTATTACGTCTACCTGCGCCGCCCGAAGTGAGGAGTTTCACGTGAAACCTCAGAGCATATATCGGCTCACATCCGCAATCTTGGCCATCTCGTCCACATGGGCGTGGACATAGGCAGCATCGACCGTGATCTTTTCACCCGGCTTGTCGGGGGCCACGAAAGACAGCTCCTCGAACACCCGCTCCATGATCGTGTAAAGCCGCCGGGCACCGATGTTCTCGACCGTCGTGTTCACATCGGCGGCGAGTTTCGCGATGGCGGCGATGCCGTCCTCGGTGAAGGTGACGTCGACCTCTTCGGTCTCCATCAGTGCCTTGTATTGCAGCGTCAGAGCGTTGTCGGTTTCGGTCAGGATGCGGACGAAATCGCCCTCCTCCAACGCGCGAAGTTCGACACGGATCGGCAGACGGCCCTGCAATTCCGGCAACAAATCCGAAGGTTTGGCGATGTGGAACGCACCTGAGGCGATGAACAGGATATGGTCGGTTTTCACCGGGCCGTGTTTCGTGGACACCGTCGTGCCCTCGATCAGCGGCAGAAGATCGCGCTGCACACCCTCGCGGGACACGTCGCCGCCACGGGCATCGGAGCGGGCGCAGACCTTGTCGATCTCGTCGATAAAGACGATGCCATTTTCCTGCACGGCCTCAAGCGCCACGCGCGTTACGGTCTCGTCATCGAGCAGTTTGTCGGCCTCTTCGCCGATCAAAATGTCGTAGCTTTCGGCCACAGTCAGCCGTTTCTTGACGGTCCGGCCGCCAAGCCCTTTGAACAGATCGCCGAGGTTCATCATGCCGCCCATCTGTGGCTGGCCGGGAACCCCGAACATGCCCATCGGCATGCCGGTGTCCTGAAGCTCAAGCTCAATCACCGTATCGTCCAACTCGCCGGAGCGGAGTTTCTTGCGGAACATGTCGCGGGTCTGCTCGCGGGCGTCCTTGCCGGCGATGGCTTCGATCACACGGTCTTCGGCCGCGCCCTGTGCCTTGGCTTTGACGTCTTCGCGCATTTGATCGCGGGTCTGGGAAATCGCCGCATCGACGAGATCGCGCACGATCTGTTCCACATCGCGCCCGACATAGCCGACTTCGGTGAATTTCGTTGCCTCGACCTTGACGAAAGGCGCTTTGGCGAGCTTGGCCAGACGCCTGGAAATCTCCGTCTTGCCGACGCCGGTCGGACCAATCATCAGGATGTTCTTCGGGTAAACCTCTTCACGCAGATCATCGGAAAGCTGCTTGCGCCGCCACCGGTTGCGCAGCGCCACGGCGACGGCGCGTTTGGCGTCGTTCTGGCCGATGATGTAGCGGTCCAGCTCGGACACGATTTCACGGGGGGTCAGATCAGTCATTTGGTAATCTTCTCAACGGTCAGGTTGCCATTGGTGTAGACGCAGATGTCGGAGGCGATTTTCATCGCCTTGCGCGCGATGGTTTCGGCGTCATGCTCGGTCTCCATCAATCCACGCGCGGCGGCGAGGGCGAAATTGCCGCCCGATCCGATGGCTGCAATGTCGTGTTCGGGCTCAAGCACATCGCCCGCGCCGGTCACGACCAAAAGCGTCTCGCCGTCGGTGACGATCAGCATGGCTTCGAGTTTCGAGAGGTATTTGTCGGTGCGCCAATCCTTGGCCAGCTCGACACAGGCCCGCGCCAACTGGCCGGGCGTGGCCTCAAGCTTGCTTTCCAGCCGCTCCAGAAGGGTGAAGGCATCTGCCGTCGATCCGGCAAATCCGCAAACCACGTCATGCCCGCCGGGTTTCAACCGCCGCACTTTCCGAGCCGTGCCTTTGATCACGGTCTGACCGAGGCTCACCTGCCCGTCACCGGCCACGACCACCTCGTCACCGCGTCGTACGCCGATGATCGTCGTGCCGTGCCAGCCGGGAAATTCTTCTTTCGACATTCGGAGTTCCTTTCGCTTGGTCCTCTATATGTGACCGCGATCCGTGTGGTGCAACCGTACCTTCAAACCGGACATGAAAAAGGGCGCCACTAGGGGCGCCCGAATTCGCATCATATCCCTGAAAATCAGGATTCTTCGGCGATCCAGTTGGCCAGAGCCGCTTTCGGAGCTGCGCCGATTTTCGCGGAGGCCACTTCGCCGCCTTTGAACATGAACAGAGCCGGGATCGAGCGCACACCAAATTGTGCCGGCGAGCTCGGGTTTTCGTCCACGTTCACTTTGACGATTTTGACCTTGCCGTCGAGTTCCTCGGACAGTTCCTCAAGGGACGGGCCGATTTGTTTGCACGGACCGCACCATTCGGCCCAGAAATCGACAACCACGGGGATGTCGGATTCAAGAACTTCGGATGCGAAAGTGTCGTCGCTGACTTTTACGGTTGCCATGGGGCTTCTCCTGAATTTGTACTTGAGCAAAAACCTATGCCTCTGCCCCTGATGGGTCAAGATGTGGCGGTGCGACCCAGTGCCTCCATCACGATCTCGAGAGGCACGGGTTGAAGTGTCGCGGTTTTCGTCCACAAAAGTGCCACTTCGATCTCGCGACCGGGATAGATGTCGCCGACGGCCTGCGCATAGGCGCCAAGCTGGCGCAGCAGGCCTTCGGGAATGTCCTGAATACGCTCCGGGACGACGGTATTGGATTTGTAATCGACTATCTGGATGCGGTCGGGGGTCACGATCAGCCGGTCGATGACGCCGTGAATGATCCGATCGCCCATCTTGCCCGTATAAGGTACTTCGGCGAGAGAATTGGGTCCGAAAATGTCCCAGTCGTACTGCCCGTGAATGACGCTGAGTGCTTCGGACATTAGATCCGGGATTTCCTCGTCGAGCGCAGCTTCTTCGCCAGTGGAAAGGACAAATCGGGCGACGGTTTCGCGATCTTGCGCGGCGACGCCGGGCAGGACCTCGATCAGTCGGTGCAACTGGCTGCCACGCCGCATGGCGGCCTCTTTATCGGAAACACCGTCCTCGCCGGGCAGGGCTTTGGCGCCACCGAGATCGGAGGGGGAGATGATGTCCATGCCCGGTACAGGCGGTTTGGCGGGAGCCAGAGCCCAATGCGGCAGGCTGTGGGATTTTTTCCGCGACGCCTCCGATGTACTGGCGATATCGGGCCAGCTCCCATGGCTGAACCGGGTTCCGAGATGACCGGCCATTTCGCAGGTTTCGGTCGCAAGGGACGAGAGTCCCCGTTTTACCAGATCATACCATGTGTCGGGTTTTTCCTCCCCGGCCCCGCAGACGATTAGCCATTTCTCCGCTCGGGTCATCGCCACGTACAAAAGCCGCCTGTCTTCTTCGAGATCGGCGATTTTGAGCTGGTTTAGTCTCTGTTTTACCTGATCGGAGCGCCGCCCCGCCGCGCCCTTCCAAACCACATGTCCGAGCTCGGGTTCGATGAATTCCTCGCGGGTTTCGCGCTGCGTTTTCAGCGTGTCCGGCAGAATGACGATCGGAGCCTCAAGCCCTTTAGAGCCATGTGCCGTCATCACCCGCACGAGGTTGGAGTTTTCATCCAGCACGCGTTTGAGTTGAATGTCCTGAGATTCGAGCCAGGCGATGAAGCCGGTGAGACTGGGCGTCTCGGCGGTTTCGTAACTCCGGGCCTGATGCAACAGCGCATCCAGCCCGTCCTCGGCTTCCTTACCGAGCCGGGCAATGAATTTGCGCCGCCCATTGTGACGGATCAGCACCCGTTCGATCAGGTCATAGGGCCGCAAGAAGTCGGAGACCTGCCGCAAATCTTCGAGGATCGCGTAGGTTTCGGGCCAATCCGCCCGGCGTTCATAAAGTTGCCGCCAAAGTGTGATGGTCGTGCGCCCGTGGGCGAGGCGATAAAGGTCACGCTCCGACCAGTTGAACAGAGGCGATTTCAGGGTCTCAGCCAATGCCAGATCGTCATCTTGCAAGGACAGGAAGGCGAGCAGGGAGCGCATGTCCTTGACCGCCATTTCCTCGCCCAATGTCATCCGGTCGGCCCCGGCCACAGGAATGCCCGCCGGATGAGACTTCAACGTCCGCAACATCCGACCGAACAACTCGGACCGGCTGCGTACTAGGATGAGAATATCGCCGGGTTGAACCGGGCGACCCTTGCCGTCTTTTTGGGGAATTGAGCCAGATTCGAGAAGCTCTGCTACAAAATCCGCCACACGTTTGGCTAGGCGGGCGTTGTGATGCTCGGGGCGAATGATGTCGACCGGATCTTCCCAGTTTTCAGCTTCCTCGTCGGTGTCGTGGCGTTCCTCAAGTGACCATAGATCAACGCGTCCGGGAATGTCGTCAAAGAAGGCGATATGCTCCGGAATACCGCCGACCCCCTCGCCGCCATTGGCCGTAAAGACCGCATCGGTCGCCGCCAGAATCGCGGGTGAGGAGCGGAAGGAATATTGCAGCGCGAGATCCTGCAACGGTTGTCCGACGGCGTTGAGCTGTGCGCCGAAATGCGCCTTCATCTGGTCGAAGGCTTCGGGAGCGGCACCCTGAAAGGAATAGATCGACTGTTTGTGATCGCCGACGACAAAGATCGTGCGGGTCACATCGGCACGCGCGCCCTCGCCCGAGGTGAACTCGCCCGCCAGCAATTGCACAACGCGCCATTGATCCGGGCTCGTGTCCTGGGCCTCATCGACAAGGATGTGGTCAATGCCGCCATCGAGCCGGTAAAGCACCCATTGCGACACGTTCGAGATCGACAAAAGATCGCGGGCACGGCGGATCATGTCGTCGAAGTCGAGAAGCCCGAGTTGCGCCTTGCGCTCCAGATAGGGTGGCAGGAGCGCCTGAGCGAATTTGTGCAGCGCGAGCGTCCGATTGGCATCGTAAAGCGAAAAAAGGCGGGGACGAATGGCCTCCACGCGTTTCATCAACGCTTCGAGCCCGTCGAATGCACCGGGATGAGCGTCGATCAGCTTACGCGTTGGCAGGCTGGAATGCTGGGCATAGAATTTCGATTGCAAAGGCGTCTTGGTCTTTTCGCCGGAGAGAAACTTGTCGCAAAGCTGTTCCACAAGGTCGAGACTTGGCTCTAATCCAGACCATAGACGAAAAAACGTTGCAACTTTCTGATCGGCTGCACTGGAGCCTTCCATCAGGGTGGCGCAAGAGGCAAACATCTCCTGTTCACCGCCGAGGAAGACATCGGCAAGAAGCGCGGCTTCATCGTAGCCGTCGGGCAGACCGAACCAGGGCCAGATGTCCTTTTCGGTTTTCGCGGGCAGAAAACTGTCGCGTTTCGTCACGATCTTGAGCGCAAGTTCCGTCAGGTCGAGATCGCTGATATGAAGTGCGACAGCATCGAGCAGATTGCGCGAGGGGCCAAGGGCCAGATCTTCGAGAATATCGGCGATCATCCGGCGGGATTGCCTCTCGTCCATTTCCTTGAACTGTGGCGACACCCCCGCTTCGAGCGGGAAGCGTCTCAAAAGCGCGCTACAGAAGGAGTGGATGGTCTGGATTTTCAATCCGCCCGGTGTCTCGATCGCGCGGGCAAACAGTGTGCGGGCATGGCGCAGCACGTCGCTGTCCAGATCCTTGTCCGGGGCCAGTGCTTGCAACTCGGTCGTCAACTCCGCATTCGGCAACATCGCCCAGTCGCCCAGGCGTTTGAACAGCCGGTTCTGCATTTCGGCGGCGGCGGCCTTGGTATAAGTCAGACAGAGGATGTGTTGCGGCGGCGTGCCATCGAGCAGCAGACGCGCCACGCGGTCCGTGAGCACTTTCGTCTTGCCCGAACCGGCATTGGCCGACAGCCATGTCGACATGTCCGGGCGTGCGGCCATGATCTGGCGCCGGGTGGCCTCGTTCATCTCAGTCATCGAGGTCCTCCGGCACGGGAGTATCGGAAATCGACCATTCGCCAAACCGCGCGAGATGTTCGAAATCGGTTTTATATTGCACGGTTTCCATCATGCGGCGGGAGGTGT
This sequence comes from Celeribacter ethanolicus, assembly GCF_001550095.1. Classification (GTDB taxonomy): domain Bacteria; phylum Pseudomonadota; class Alphaproteobacteria; order Rhodobacterales; family Rhodobacteraceae; genus Celeribacter; species Celeribacter ethanolicus. Next base: position 129,652 of record NZ_LRUC01000008.1, read on the forward strand.
AGCCGAGCCCGGGATCGTCATAGGCGGCGATCAGTTTGACGAGGCGGTCGCGGATTTCCGCGATGTCATGCGGCTCCAGCGGCAGAACCGTCTTTTTCAACGCGGCATTCAACCCGAGATAGGCGACTTCCGACACCCGACCCTTGGGGACGCCTTCGAATTTCCCCGCTTCCATCATCATGGCCTCGAGCAGAAGTTGAATGCTGAATTTTCTTGTCTGTTTTTCGCTGGGCGGTGTGCCGGATTTGTAATCGTAGATGACGAACGTGTCGTCTTCCTTGCGGTCGATCCGGTCGGCCTTGCAGGTCAGGGAAAAATCCACCTCGGACAAATGCATGGCGGCCTTGGCTTCGATCCCGCAAGGGGTGCCCTTTGCCAGCCTGTCGCGTTCGTCGCGCACCAGTTGATCGGCAATCCGGCGGACGCGGGCCAGCCAGACACGCCGCGCCGAGGGCCAGGCGACCTTCTGTTCAAGCACCTCTTCGGCGACAGTCAGAAATCGTGCCAAGGCGGCTTCATGACTGTCGTCGCCGATCTGGCCGAGATAGCGCTCCATGATCGCGTGTAGCGCGGTGCCGCGTTCGCGAATGTCGGGGTCGCGGGACAGCGGATCGAGCTTGCTCAGGCGCAGGATGCGGCTGGCGTAAATGTCATAGGGATCGCGGATCAGGGTCTCGATCCGGGTGACGGAAAGTTGCCGGGGGCGGGCGTCTTTGGGCGGGCGCGGGCTTGGCCGTTTTGCGGGCGGGATGGCTGTGCCGGGTTCGTCGAGCGCGTCTGCAAGCCCCATCCACGCGGTGCCCCGCTTGCGCATGTCCTCAAGGGCATTACGTCCCTCGTCCGACATCCCCGCCATCAGGTTGGTCAGCCGGATGAGCCAGCGCGAGGCGACGGTTTCCGCCTCCGCATCGCGTTTGGCGCGGGTAAGGATGACCTCCGGGGCCGCGATGGCCTGTTGAAAATCGTGGGCGGAGAGGCCGATCATCTGTTCGGGGGAAATCAGCCCGGCTTGCCGCCGCATATCGCGGCTGAACCACGGATCCTGACCTGTGGACTGCGGCCAGATGCTTTCGTTCAGCCCGGCGAGAATCACCAGATCGGCCTGAAGGGAGCGTGCTTCAAGCGTGCCCCAGATCATCACTTTCGGATGTTTCGGAGAGGGGTCACGCACTTGACCTCGCCCGAGAAGGGCGCGGAACAGGTCGGCAAATTCATGGATGCTCAGGCTCCCGCCATAATCGGATTCGCGTTGCAGATCCTCGATGAGACGACGTGCCTCCCGGCCGGCATGCTGAGCCCAAAGCTCGCCGTCATCTTCGCCGTTCGGACCTTTGACGAGAGCCGAAGCCAAGGACACAAGATGTTTCAGGTGATCGGACAGGAGACTGTCCTGGGACACCTGGACCTTTTCCAGAAGATCGGACACCCAGCCCGCCCAATGTTTGCGGCCGTCCTTGTCTGCCTTGTCTTTGCCGGACTCGATCGCCCATTTCAGCAAATCTTCGCGTGCGGGAAAGGCTGGCCCCTTGCGGCGCAGATGAACTTCGAGTTCCCGCGTCCACAGCAGGTGATAGCCGCGGCCTTCATCCCCTTGCGCGCCGCGCGCGCAGAGCGGATGTTTCAGCAGCACGAGCAGGTCTTCGGAGGACATGGTGCGGCCGATGAAACCGACGATATGGCGCAGCAAACGACCGGGGGGGGTCTGATTGAGCGGAATCCCGGCGCTGTCGTCCGGCACAATGCCCCATCGGTCCAACAAGGCCGTGACGCGCCGGGCGAGATCGCGGTCCGGGGTGATCATGGCGGCGGTTCTGTCATGTTCTGCGGCATGGCGCAAAATGAGGGCGATGGCATTCGATTCGATGCGCATATCGGGAGCTTCGATCAGGGTCATGTGATCGGTAGCCTGCATGACATCTTTGAAGGCGGGGCCCTCCTCCATCCATTGATCTGTCACAGGGGCGGGCCGCAAAGCGAGAGAAACAAGCCGGTTTCGGGTCGAATTGGCGCACGCGCTCGTATGCCAAGGCCGGATATCTTGTGGGTGAATACCAAGACGTTCGGCCATGCGGGCGGTGCGTTCCTGTGGATGCTCTACGGAAGCACGTTCTGGGTTTCGGATTTGCGTCCAAACCGTGTCCGGCATGTCGAAATCGACGCCAGGCAGGATGACGGCCCCCATCGGCAGGTTTGCGACGAGAGACATGAAGCGGGCGGTCAGCCCGCGTGAGCCGGTCGAGCCTGCTACAAGGATCGGATGATCCGGCGGGGTATCGCGCCATTGCCGCTCCAACCGGTCGATGACCAGTTTCATGCGGGCCTCCGGTCCCGGATCTGCGGCGCTTTCGGGACCGAAGAAATCGAAGATGATCGAAAGGAATTGCAGGGATTTTTGCCAGTGACCGGAGGAGTCCTGCACCTTGAGATTGCGGATGGCTTCGGGGGTGACGTCTTCGTCCTGCATCTCGCTGAGTACTTGTGCGAGGCTGTCGGAGAGATCGAAAATCGAGGCGCGGGTGGCGAACTGCGGTTCCTGCCGTAGAAAATGCGCGACGAGTTGCGACAACTCAAGACGCCTGCGCAGACTGTTCACCGGAACCGGGAGATCGAGAAACTGATGATCCGTGCCCAATTCGGTCAAAAGACGGATTTTTGGCAGGAAACGGGTCGATTCATCGTCGAAGGCACGCTGAATATCCTTGCGCATGCGAGAGGTGTTGACGAAAATCTCCGTGCGCGCCAGCAGCTCGGGGGCTGTGTCTTTCAGACGCTCCAGAAGCCCGATCTTGATCGCACGCGGATACTCCGCGCCGCAGGGCACGCCAAACAAACCCGGTTTCCCCGCCTCGGCGAACATCACGCCTCCTTCAAAACCTCTTCCGCAATGGCAATACCATCGGGGTGGCCGACATCGCACCAATGCCCCTCATATTCCACCCCATAAATCCGTCCGGCATGGAACAGAGTTTCCCACACGCGGTTGAGCGAGAAATGCCGGTCTTCGATGTCTGCGACCGGGTCAGTTTTCAAAATCTGCATCCCTGTGTAAACGGTCTGAGTGCCGCGGCGCAGTTGGCCGTCTTGTAACAGATCGAAATCGCCCTGCCCCAGATGCCCGTGAGCGCGGGATTTTGGGACCACGAGAAGCAGGGCGTCCATCTTGTTCGGCTGCCAATGTGCGGCAAGGACCTCGGAAGCGCGCGGACCTTTCCAGACCGCATCGGTGTTCATCGTGAAGAGGGCATTTTCGTGAAACATCGGCAGGGCATTTTTCAAACCACCGCCGGTTTCGAGGAGATCTTCCTCGTAAATCGTCTGCACACCGGCGTTCTTGAGGTGCTTTTCGAGCGTCGTGGGGAGATAATGCAGGTTGGCAACACGATGCTGCACGCCTTCCAATTGCTCCAGGGCATGATCGACCAGAGGCCGTCCGGCCACCTCGATCAGGGGCTTGGGGCGATGGGTGGTCAGTGCTTTCATGCGGGTGCCTCGGCCCGCGCAAAAGATCATTGCAGAGTCGGGATGGTGCCGCATTTTGCCTTCAGGGTTTCGAGTGCTTTTTCATTGGGTTCGGGCAGCGTGTTGTGCAGCCGGTTTGCCAGATCGGCAAGGTCGGGATGTTGCAGATCCTGTTGCAGATAGCGCCAGACGCGCGGGATCAGATCCACGTAATGCGGGCGCCCGAAATGCAAGGACATGCGCCCGAACACCATCAGGATGCGGAGGTTGCGCTGGACGGAACAAATAGCCGCCTGACGAGAAAAATCGACCCGATTCTGGCCCAAACCGTCGCAAAAACGGTCGATGCAACGGGTTTGAATGGCGCTGGAAACATCGCGCCGCGCGTCTGTGGTCAGGGAGATGAGATCATAGGCCGGGTGACCCAGCATGGCGTCCTGAAAGTCGAGCAGGCCGACATGTGCCGTCCCGGAGCGTTCCGGAAGCCAGAGCAGGTTCTGGGCGTGATAATCGCGAAGAATGGTCACGCGGCCGGGGCCGAGCTCGTCGATCAGCGGCGTAAGAGCGACGCGTGTGGCTTCACGTTCTTCTGATAGGTCGCGCTCAAGGATCGGTTCTGCGTACCAGCGAAAGCAGGACAGGGCGAGATCGGTCATTCTCGGACCGTAATCTTCGAGCCCTTGCATCGGATCGGCGCTGCTCAACCGGACCAGAACGTCCACGGCTGCGTCGTAAATCTCGGGTTCCGAGGCGGGGCTGCGCAGGCAGACCCGATCGTAAAGATCTTCGCCGAAATCTTCGAGGATCAGGAAGCCTTGCTCCTCATCCGTGGCGTAGATTTCAGGTGCGGAGAGCCCGAGACCGCGCAGATAGGAAGCGACTTTGAGGAAGGGTCGGACATCTTCTCCAGCCTCTGGAGGGGCATCCATCACGATAGCCTGACGCCCGGAGGCGTCATCGAACAGGCGATGGTAACGGCGGCGGGAGGCGTCTCCCGCCAAAGCAACCGAGCGCACCGAAGCCCAGTCGCTGGAGTGCAGGAATGCCGCAAGTTTATCGGCGCGATCACTGGATTGGGTCACGTTGGGGCCTTTTGCGTCGGACGTGTGTCGCCCGACTTTAGGCCCCGCTGCGGGGGATACAAGGGGTGGCTTACATCTTGGCGAAATGCGTACCGCTGGCCTGTGGTCGCAACGCCGGGCGCAGGGTGCTGGCGCGCGCCTCGGGGGTGAAACCTACAAGTGTTTGCCCGGACGGCAAAGGGACAAAACGGCAATTCAGCCGACGCCCATCCCAGAGCCGGGTCTGGCCGATCCAATCGCTGCGTTCCCCGGTTTGGCTGACGAAGTCGCGAATGTCGCCCCAAAGTGGGGAGGGGGCACATTTGGCGTGCCAGACGCGTGTGGCATCGGTGATGCTGGTTTCGGCGATGCCTTCGAGCGGATCGAGCCCCCAGAGGCTTGTGTAGGCGCTATTGGCCATGACCAACATGCCTTCGCCGGAAAACACGGCAATCGCCTCCGACAGGCTGTCGAGCACGGCCTGACCGGTTTCGATCTCGGCCCGGAAGCGGCGGGTGAGCGACATTTCGGCAGAAATGTCCTCGAACAAAAAGGCGATGGCGCCGTCGGGATGCGGACGACCGGAAATCCGGTAGGTCATGCCGCCCGGCAGTGTCCAGACCTCTTCGTAGGTTCCATCCTCGGCGGCATTTTCAAGCGCGGCCATTTCCTGACGCCATGATTTGTAATCCTTGGGTTCCGGCATCATCTGATTGTCGCGCAGGCGGTCGAGAAAAGAGGTAAGCGCGGGACGCGTGATCAGGAATTCGGCGGGTAGAGCGGTGAGATCGGTCAAGGCCGGATTGAATAGGGCCAGACGCCGGTTGCGGTCGAATACGGCCAGACCGATGGTGAGATGCGAAAACGTCTTGGTCAGGGTCTGGGTGAATTCGCGCAGAGTTTCCTCGGCCTTGACCGTGCGATCGGCGGAGCTTGCCGCGTAAAGCGAGTCGCAGCCAATGGTGAAACGATGGATGTCGAACCAATGCGGCTCACCGTTCCTGTCCTTTAAATTCAGGCGACGCGACTCATTCGGCACGGCTTGTGCCAGCAGTTTGGTGTCGAACAGGGCTGCGGGCGGCCAACTTGTCGTTTCGCCTGTGTCAGAGAGGCTGTCGGCAAGGGCGATATAGGCACTGTTGGCCCAGCTGATCGTGCCGTCTTCGACCTCGCGCCAGACCGGAAACGGCACATTCTCCGTCGTGGCGCGGAGCGTTTCCAGTTCCTGTTCCATGGCCATGAGGGAATGGCGGTCCATGTCGATATGCGCCTGTTCGGTTTCCCGGTCGAACAGGGTGAGCCGGGCCAGACCGTTGCGCCATTCGCACTTGAGAACCGCACTGCCATCCCGGGATTCGAGCGCCATGTTGCCACGGTCGGCCAGTTCGGCGATTTCGTATTGTAGGGTCGGAAATTTCGATATCATCACGGACAAAAGCCGTGACCAGTCGGAGCCGACATCCGCCGCGGCGGCAAGGACGCTTTGCGCGGAGGGCGTGGCGTTCACCAGTTTCTCGTCGTCGAAGAGAAAGACGATATCGTTGTCCTGCGAGGCCAGTGTGATGGCGTCCACCCGTTCCTTGCGCGCCCCGATCCAGGCCAGACCGTAAAGCACGAGAAAGGCGATGCCGAGGCTGCCGACAACCAGAGAAAAAAAGGTAAACAGGGCATTCGGTGACATGTGATTCCCATCAGACACAGCGCATAAGCGACGCGCACAGTGTCGGTAATGATGGTTAACGCGTGGTTAAAACGCGTCTTGTTCACGGTGTCAGGAGCATATTTTCGCCCAAGGCCTTGTTTTGTTCCCCTTCAGGGACGCTGATCACCGCCCGTCTCCAGGTCAATTCGACAATCGCGCCGGATCTGCGCCCGGCGTGCAGATGCAAATCGTGCGGGTCTGAACCGTTGGAAAAACCGATTTCCGCACCTGTCCGTTCGAGCAAGGTTTTGGCAATGAAAAGACCCAAACCCATGCCTTTATAACCGGGTCGTTTTTCAAATTCCTTATCCGCGCGCCGCCCATGCATGAAGGGATCGCCGATCCGCCCAATCACGGAGGCAGGGAAGCCGGCGCCGTCGTCGATGATCCGAAGGCGAATGTCGTCGGCGCTCCATGCGATGTCGACCCAAACCGTCGTCTCGCAGAAATCAACGGCGTTCTGAACGAGGTTGCGCAACCCGTGAATGATCTCCGGTCGCCGATAGACATAGGGCTGCGCGCTGTCGTCTTCGGCACCGAGAATATCCAAGGTGACAGATTTGCCGCGCGCCATGTGGGGTTGGGCGGCTTCCTCGACCACGGCTTGCAGCGGGGCGAAGCGCATGTGCAGATCGTCTTTCCCCGCCTGCCCCATAGAATGCAGAATGTCGCGACACCGATCCGCTTGTTCGTTGATCAGCCGGGCGTCGTCGCGCAACTCCTCCTGGCCTTCGAGATCGTCAACCAGCTCACTCGACACAAGTTTGATCGTTGCAAGAGGCGTGCCCAGCTCATGCGCGGCGGCGGCCACGACGCCGCCGATGTCAGTCAGTTTCTGTTCGCGAGTGAGCGCCATCTGGGTGGCCAGAAGCGCCTCCGACATGGTGTGGATTTCCGAGGCGACTTTCCAGGAAAACACGCCGAGAAACACCACGCCGATGACAATCCCCGCCCATGTGCCGAACAAAAACAGTCCCGGCACGGTCAGGATGTCGCCTTCGCCGGTCTGCAAGGGCACGTAATAGAGCGCGAGGACACTGACCAAAGCGATGGCGACGGCGCCGGTGAGGATTGAGGATTTCGGACGCAGGGCGGAGGCGGAAATCGTCACCGGCGCGAGGATGAGCATGGAGAACGGATTGTTCAGCCCGCCGGAGAAATACAAAAGCGCCGACAGTTGCAGGATGTCGAACAGCAGCATCAGCGTCGCCCCGCGCTCGCTCAGCCGGGTGTTTTCCGGGTAGATGAAGCTCGACACGATGTTGAGGATGATCGAAGCGCCGATCACCAGAGCGAAAGCCCCGTGGTCGAAGCGCAGGCCGAGCGCGAGCATGGCGATGAGAATCGTGCCGATCTGACCGGCGATGGCGATCCAGCGCACGGCGACCAAGGTCCGCAAGCGCACCCAGTCGGAGCGCCGCTCACCGGTGAAGAGACCGTTTCCGTTTTCAGTCATTGACGTGATTTTTATCCAGCTGCGTCATTAAAACCCTTGTTAGTGCCTGTGTTTCTCCCGATCAATGCGCAGCAACGAGAGGAGAGAAAGATGTCCACGAAATCCATTGCCATTGCAGCCGTTGCCCTTGTGGCTGTTGGGATCGGCGCAACCGTCTGGTACGCCACACGTCCTGCTGCTGACGATCCCTTTGCCCAGTGTCGCGTGTCATCTGTGGGCGGTGGAGCCGCCGCGATTGGCGGACCTTTCGAATTGGTGAATGAAGACGGCGTGACCGTGACCGACAAGGATGTCTTCACCAAGCCGACGATCCTCTATTTCGGCTATACCTTCTGTCCGGATGTCTGCCCGCTCGACAATATGCGCAACGCCGATGCTTTGCGAATCCTCGACGAGCGCGGTTATGACGCACAGGCCGCCTTCATCTCCATCGACCCGGAACGCGACACGCCGGAGGTGGTCAAGGAATTCACCTCACTCTTCCATGACAACATGATCGGCCTCACCGGCACGCCGGAGCAGGTCAAGGCCGCCTCCATGGCCTACAAGACCTATTACAAGAAACAGGAAGACGGCGATCCGGAATATTACCTCGTCGATCACTCCACTTTCGCCTATCTGGTGTTCCCGGAGATCGGCTTTGTCGACTTCTTTAAACGCGAGGATACGGCCGAGCAGATGGCGGATCGGGTGGCTTGTTTCATAGACGCCGCAGGGTAAAAATTGACCCTCCCTTAGACTCGTTCTAAAACCTATCTGAATTTATCAGATTTATGCCGATGGCGGGAGGGTCCGAGATGGACGCGGACGAGATTGTGGAACTGGGCGAAGACAAGTCGCTTCTCTTGGTCGATGACGACGAACCGTTCCTGCGCCGCCTTGCGCGTGCGATGGAAAAACGCGGTTTCGATGTCGAGATGGCCGGTTCCGTCGCCGCGGGTCGGGCGATTGCCACAGCGCGCCCGCCGGCCTATGCGGTGGTCGATCTGCGGCTTGAGGACGGCAATGGTCTCGATGTGGTCGAGGTTCTGCGCGAAAAACGCCCGGACAGCCGGATCGTCGTTCTGACCGGCTATGGTGCCATTGCCACCGCCGTGGCCGCCGTGAAAATCGGCGCGACGGATTATCTTTCGAAACCTGCCGATGCCAATGACATCGTGCATGCGCTTTTGGCCACAAGCGACGAGCTTCCTCCGCCGCCGGAAAACCCGATGTCTGCGGATCGTGTGCGTTGGGAGCATATCCAGCGGGTTTATGAGCTTTGCGACCGAAATGTCTCGGAAACCGCGCGCCGCCTCAACATGCACCGCCGCACGCTTCAACGTATTCTGGCGAAACGCTCCCCGCGCTAAGTCGCTTCGGGCGCGAGCGTTTTCAGCCAGTCGATAAAGAGCCGGGTGGAGGCGCGCTCCACCCCTTTTGGCGTGGCGGCGAAATAGGTGAAGTCCTGCCCGAGATCGTAGGGCAAGCGGACCAGCCCCCCGCTTTTCAGATCGTCGCTGACGGCGATTTCCGACACAAACGTCATCCCGACGCCACGCACCACGGCCTGTACGCTTTCCGATTGGCCTTCGATGTAAATCGCCGAGGCTTTGCTGCCGTCCACACCGCATTTCCGCATCAGTTCAATGTCGTCCATTTGTGCCCGAGATCTGATCCACGGCATGTTTTGCAGCGGCAATTTCGCGATATCGCCCCCGTGTTTGCCAATCAGGATCGGGCTGGCGACCAGAATGATCCGCGTGCTCCACAGAGGTTCGACATCGACACCGGGCCAATTGCCGCTTCCGGTGCGGATGCCGAGATCGAATTGCCGCCGTTTCAGATCGTCGACCGAACCCGACGGCGTGAGCGACACGGGAATGTCGGGATGATCGTCCCAGAATTGCCCGAGACGCGGGATGATGAAAGCATAGGACAGCGCAGGGGTGCAGGTCACCCGAAGGCCACGCGACCTCGGCCCGTTGCGCGCCTGTGCAATCCCGTCGGAAATCGTGGCAAACCCATCGGAAAGCGCCTCGGCCAATTGTCGCCCGGCCTCGGTGAGCGCCATCCCCCTGCCCTCACGTTGCAACAGTGTCAGCCCAAGATCCTTTTCCAGTGCGCGCACCTGCTGCGTGATCGCGGCATGGGTGACGTTCAGCGCCCGGCCCGCGGCGGTAAACGAGCCGAGGCGCGCGGTCGCCTCAAAGGCGCGCAGGGTGGAGAGCGAAGGCATATGGCGCCAGTCGATGTCGGGCATATGTAATTTCTATTTACAGTTTCGAAAAATCCCTGAGTGGATCACTTTCATCATAGGTAATAGATGAAGCCAATGTCGAGCTTTTCGGGAGTAAACCCATGTTACAGATAATCGCAAATGAGATGATGCGCGGGCCGGATATGACCTCCCCGGAGGTGCAACATCGCCGCGAGATTCTGGCGCGCAAGCGTATGACAGGCAAAGCCGCCCGCGCCGCATGGGTTCAGAAATTTCTGGTGTTTCCCGGAAAGCTCGGCCTTTTCTCAACGGATCTTGAGGTTAAAGCGCAGCCATCAGCTCCGCATGCCGCTGCGTAAACGCCTTGCGTGTCTCGACCGGTGGGCGAAGATGAATGCGCAGGTCTCGGACCAGATCCGGATCCATCCGGCCAAAAAACTTGTTGCTTTCCGCTTCTGAAAATCCGCCGATCTGAGTGGCCTCCAACCAAGCGGAAATCTTGTCCGCTTTCTTGATTTTCTTCTTGATCGTCGCCGGGATTTTCGCGGGCAAACCAAACCGGATATGGATCGCGGCGGTCAGACGTTCGTCCAGAGCGCCGTAATCCGGACCGATGGCGGCCTTCACCGGCGAAATCATATCGCCAATCACATATTCCGGCGCATCGTGCAAAAGTGCGGCGAGCTGCCATTTCACCGGTTCCTTCGGGTAGAGGCGGCGAAAAATCTCTTCGACCAGAATGGAATGTTCGGCGACGGAGTAGGCGTAATCACCCCGTGTCTGACCATTCCAACGGGCGACGAAGGCCAGCCCATGAGCAATGTCCTCGATCTCTATATCCATCGGCGTCGGGTCGAGCAGATCGAGTCTGCGTCCCGACAGCATCCTTTGCCATGCGCGCGTCTGAGCCATGTCACCCTCTCCTGTCTCAGGGTTTAGGTATCCCTGTGCCCTCCGGGTTTCCACGATTTTTCGCGCCTTAACCTTAAATCAATGGGTCTGCGTTGTAAGGAAGGGACCAAGCTGCTAACCAGCCTCCAAACCTCATGTTCAAGCAGGAGCCACCGATGGGCACCGATTATATTGTCAAAGACATCTCTCTCGCCGAGTTCGGGCGCAAGGAGCTCGACATCGCCGAAACCGAAATGCCGGGGCTGATGGCCCTGCGCGCGGAATATGGCGAAAGCAAGCCGCTCAAGGGCGCGCGCATCGCCGGTTCCCTGCACATGACAATCCAGACCGCGGTCCTGATCGAGACGCTGGTGGCGCTGGGCGCGGATGTGCGCTGGGCCTCGTGCAACATTTTCTCGACGCAGGATCACGCAGCGGCGGCGATTGCGGCGGCGGGCATTCCGGTCTTTGCGATCAAGGGCGAAACTCTTGAGGAATATTGGGATTATGCCGACAAGATCTTCATGTTCGAGGAGGGTACCTGCAACCTGATCCTCGACGACGGTGGTGATGCGACGCTGTACATACTTCTGGGGGCCCGTGTCGAAGCCGGTGAAACCGACCTGATCGAAGTGCCGACCTCCGAGGAGGAAGTCGCACTGTTCAACCAGATCAAGAAGCGCCTGAAAGACAGCCCCGGTTGGTTCACGAAACAGCGGGATGCGATCAAAGGCGTGTCCGAAGAGACCACGACAGGCGTGCACCGTCTCTACGAGCTGGTGAAAAAAGGCCTCCTGCCCTTCCCCGCGATCAACGTGAACGACTCGGTCACCAAATCGAAATTCGACAACAAGTACGGCTGCAAGGAATCGCTCGTCGACGGCATCCGCCGCGCAACCGATGTGATGATGGCTGGGAAAGTGGCCGTGGTCTGCGGCTATGGCGATGTGGGCAAAGGCTCCGCGGCTTCGCTGCGCGGTGCCGGTGCTCGTGTGAAAGTGACCGAGGTCGATCCGATCTGTGCGCTTCAGGCGGCGATGGATGGGTTTGAGGTGGTTGTGCTCGAAGATGTGGTGAAAGACGCCGACATCTTCATCACCACCACCGGCAACAAGGACATCATCCGCATCGAGCATATGCGCGAGATGAAGAACATGGCGATCGTCGGCAATATCGGCCATTTCGACAATGAAATTCAGGTCGCTGCGCTCAAGAACCACAAATGGACCAATATCAAGGATCAGGTGGACATGATCGAAATGCCCTCGGGCAACAAGATCATCCTTCTCTCCGAAGGGCGTCTGTTGAACCTCGGCAACGCCACTGGTCACCCGTCCTTCGTGATGTCCGCCTCCTTCACCAATCAGGTGCTGGCCCAGATCGAGCTTTGGACCAATGGCGACAGCTACGAGAATGACGTCTACATTCTGCCGAAGCACCTCGACGAGAAAGTGGCACGTCTGCATCTCGAGCGGATCGGCGTGAAACTGACGCAATTGTCGAAGGAACAGGCGGATTACATCGGTGTGACCCAGGAAGGTCCGTTCAAACCGGAACATTACCGCTACTGAGGCGATGATAGGTAATTAGGCCCTCTCGTGACGCTACGAGGGGGCCTTTTTCATGAAAGTTTTCCCTTTGTATCGTGTGGGCTTGCCACTAGGCTCACCCCGAGCCTGAAATGGCTTTTGTAATGAGCCTGAAACTCTTTGATGGTGGGAGACCGACTATGGGAAAACGTGACGACCTGATCGCAAAATATGCCGAAGATCTGAAATCCAAATGCGGCATGGAGCCGGATATGGATCTTTTGACGAAAGTGACCATCGGCTGTGGTCCGGCGATCTACAACGACGATGCCTCCACCGTGGCGGCGTCTCAGGACAGCGAACTTGAGACCGTCAAAAACAACTTCCTCATCAAGAAACTCGGCCTCGCAGACGGACCTGAACTGATGGATGGGATCAACGCGGCGATCGAGACCTATGGTCAGTCGGAGCGCAACAAATACCGCGCGGTGTTTTACTACCTGCTGGTCAAGCACTTCGGCAAAGAAGCCGTTTACGCCTGATCGCGCTGGGATATAGAAACTGGGCCGCTCCCATGGGGGCGGCTTTGTTGTTTCTTGCCCGCTTCCGGGCGTGACGCGTTAAGCAGAAGTTTCGGATTCATTTTCAACCTGAATTACTTCAGATTTGCACGGAATCGGCAAAGATCCTAGGTTGAAAGCACGGAGCCAGGACGGCCCGGACCCTTGAAATTCGAACACATGTGGTGCTTGGGAGCATGTGGGGTGGTGGAGGGTTCCGGGGGGTCGGAACCCTCCTTTTTCATGACATCATCAGACCAGGATGTGTCTGTTCAGGACGGATCGGTTTCACCGAGTTCACAGACAATGTTCCACTCTTCGTCCGTGACCGGCTGAACCGACAGGCGGCTGTTGTTCACCAGAACCATATCCTTGAGCCGCGGGTCTTCCTTGCACATGGCAAGCGTCACCGGTTTTGTGAAAGGCCGCACGGCCTTGATGTCCACGCATTCCCAGCGCGGATCACCTGCCTTGCTGTCCGGGTGCGCTTCGGCGCAGATCTCGACGATGCCGACAATCTCGGTTTCCTTGCGCGAATGGTAAAAGAACCCGCGCTCGCCAAGTTTCATCGCCCGCATGTTGTTGCGTGCCTGATAGTTGCGCACGCCGTCCCATTCCTCGCCAACCTCGCCTTTGGCAACCTGCTGATCCCAGGACCAGACCTCCGCTTCGGATTTGAAAAGCCAGTGTGCCATCAGCCGATCACCTGTTTCCAGGCTTCGATGCGCACATCCGCGAACAGCCCTGCCTTGGCATAGGGATCGTTCGCGGCCCAGTCTTTTGCTGCCGCGAGGTCTTCGACTTCGATGATCACGAGGGAGCCGCACATGTTGCCTTCGGCATCGAGAAACGGCCCGGCGCGCTCGACCACGCCACAGGTTTTCAGGTATTCGACATGATCCGGACGGGTGTCGAGCCGGATTTGCAGCCCGCCGGGCTTGTCGGTGGAAATGACCGCGTATTTCATGGATTACTCCCTTTTCAATGGGCGGGCGAGCAGGACCTCTGCCGCCTCGGATATGGATATCTGGCCGTTCAGGATTTGGGTGACGGCCGTCGTGATTGGCATATCAATCCCGAGACCCTGAGACAAACGCGCAACCGCCTGCGCCGTTGCGACACCTTCGACCGTCACGGTCGGGTCGATGGCGGTGCTGGCCCCGAGTTTCAGCCCGTGCGAATAGTTCCGCGATTTTTCGGAGGTGCAGGTCAGGACCAGATCGCCAAAGCCCGACAGGCCGGAAAGTGTCGCAGGATCGGCACCAAGGCGGAGCACGAGCCGCTGCATCTCGGCAAAGCCGCGGGTCATCAGGGCGGCGCGCGCACTTTCTCCGAGCCCCGCCCCGATGGCGAGGCCACAGGCGATGGCAATGACATTCTTGAGCGCGCCGCCGAATTCGACACCGAGGGGATCGAGGCTGGAATAGAGACGAATATTCTGTGTTGTGAGCAGGGATTGCAGCCGGTCCACAGTGTCCTGCCGGCGCCCGGCCAGGGTCAGTGCCGTGGGCAAGCCATCGGCAATGTCGACGGCAAAAGACGGGCCGGAGAGAATGGCGATTTCGGCCTCCGGCAGCGTGTCTTCGAGCACCGCGAGAGGTCCGCGTTCGGATCTGAGATCGACTCCCTTGCAACAGCACACGAGCGTTTTGTGCTGGATCAGGGTCTTGTTTGCTTCACAAAACCCGGCGAGTTGCTGCATCGGAACGGCGAGCAACAGGATCGGTGCGGTGCAGGCATCGGCGAGATGGGACGTCGCGGCGAGCTTTGCGGGAAAGGCTTTGCCGGGCAGGCGCAGAAGATTCTCGCGCGCGGTTTGCATGGCGGATACCGCCTCGTCAGACCGTGCCCAAAGCAGGATGTCGCGACCGGAGCGCGCCAGTGAAATGGCCAGTGCGGTTCCGAACGCGCCTGCGCCGAGGACGGAAATCTCACTCACGACCTGTCTCTCCCCTGTCTGCGCGGCTCTGCAAGATTGTTTAACCGCCCTTTGGGAGGTATCACCGGGAGAGACACCAGACAATCCCGAGACCGATTTTGCCCGTACCGCTCCTGATCACACGCCCGCTGGACGACGCCGAACGACTGGCGGAGGAGGTGCGGGGGCTTGTGCCGGAACTGTCCGTGATCCTGGCGCCAGTGCTGGAAATCCGTCCCCTGCCCTTTGAACCACCCTCTGAACCTGTCGATCTTGTGCTGATCAGCTCGCAACATGCGATCACGGCGGCGCTGAGTTGTGAGAATCTGCCGGTGGTCTGCGTCGGGGCTGCCACGGCCCGCAAAGCCGCGGATGCGGGTTTGACGGTTTTGGCCACCTACCCGACCGCCGATGATCTGGTGCATGGTCTGACGGGTCGAAAAGGCCTCAAGGCGCTGCACCTCCATGGTCGTCACACCCGCGGTCACGTGGCCGAAAGGCTCACATTGGCTGGATTAGAGACACAAGAGTGCATGGTGTACGATCAGATCGCCCGGCGTTGGACAGCGGGTGAGCAGCGCCGGATTTTCGCGGAACCGCAGCTTGTCGTGCCGCTCTATTCGCCGCGCTCGGCGCAGATTTTGTCGGAAAATCTTGTCGGCTATGCCGGAGAACTGACGCTTGTTGCGATTTCCGAAGCCTGTCGGGAGGCATGGTCCGGTCCGGTGGCAAAGACCATTTGTGTTGCGGAACACCCCGATGGCGAAACCATGAAACGTGCGATTGCCTCAAAGCTTTCCTGATCGCGACTTGAGAGCGCAGGCCTCAGGGTCTAAGTTTCCAGTGCGATCGTAAAATTGGTTCTGGAATCGAAAGGTTAGTCTCATGCCAGGTGATAAAGAAACCCCGCTGGACGCCGTGAAAAACGACGAAAACGAGGTTCAGGATCAAGAGGTTGCCGTCGGGGAGGACGCAATCGACGCCACGACGGGGGAAGATGCGCCGGAGGTGAAGGACGAAGAGGCCGAGACGGAGGATCGCCCCGAGTCGCTTGAAGCGGAGCCTGTTGTGCCCGAACCTGTCACGGAAGAGGAAAAGGTCGCACCGGCCCCTGCCCCGACAGCGGTCAAACGCGGTGGATTTGTGCCGATGCTGCTGGGCGGGGTGATCTGTGTCGCTCTGGGCTATGGCGCTGCGAATTTCGTGAAGCCCGACGGCTGGCCCTTCCCCGGCACCAACACCGAGGAGCTCGCGCAGGAGATCACCGCGCTGAAAGCGCAACTCGCCGAGATGCAAAGCACCAGCGTGGCGCAGGGGAAAACGCAGACTGCGGCGCAGGAGGCGTTGCGCACGAGGCTGGATCAGAAACTCTCCGAAATGGACAAGAGCGCCGAGATTGCGGCGCTGTCGGATCGGATCAAAGGGTTCGAGGATCGGGTGACGGAGATCGAGGCGCGCCCGGTGGCGGAGGCCATTGTCTCTCCGGAAGCGACGGCGGCTTATGAGCGCCAGTTGGCGCAGATGCAGGATCTGCTCAACAGCGAAATCGCCCGTCTCGAAGAGGCCAAGGACAAGGCCGTCGCCGAAGAAACTGCGGCGCGTGCTGCGACGGCCAAGGCGCGTCTGCAAACGCTGGTCGATGCCGGAGAACCCTTTGCGGAGGCATTGACGGATGTCGGCGGCAATCTGCCACAGGCGTTGAAAGACGCGGCACAAACCGGCATTCCGAGCGTGACGCAGTTGCAGGAAAGCTATGCCGAAGCCGCGCGTAAGGCGCTGGTCGCGGCGTCGCGTGCGGCCTATGAGGCCGGGGAGGAAAGCTGGTTCCAGACGGTTCTGCGCACGCAGATTGGATTGCGGTCGACCAAGCCGAAAGAAGGCGGCGACGCGGATGCGATCCTGTCGCGGGCCGAACAATCGGTGCGTAACGGGCTGTTTGCAAAGGCAATTGCGACGCTTGAGGCCCTGCCGGAGGCAGGCAAGGCGGAGATGCAGCTCTGGATCGCAGAGGCGCAAAAACGGGTGGATGCGATGACTGCCCTCGATGAAATTCTTGGTCAGTAAGGTAGGTTCAACATGCTCTGGTCCCTCGTCAAAATCGTTCTTTTTGTCCTGATCGTCGCCGCACTTGCCTATGGCGGCATGGTTCTCATGGATATGGACGGCGGTGCGCAAATCGCGTTCGGCTCGGTCGAGATCAGCCTGACGCCGCTCAAGGCCGTTCTGGCACTGATCGCTCTGGTGGTCGCGATTTATGTGGCCTTGAAATTGCTTGGTCTTCTTGTGGCGGTGCTGAAATTCCTGCTCGGCGACGAAACCGCGATCTCGCGCTATTTCGACCGCAACCGCGAGAAAAAGGGCATCGAGGCGGTGACCGACGGTTTGATGGCGCTGGCGTCCGGCGATGGTCGGCAGGCCTTGGCCAAGGCGACGAAGGCGGAGAAATACCTTCAGAAACCTGAGCTGACCAATCTTTTGAAAGCGCAGGCGGCGATGATGAATGGCGACAAGCTGACCGCCGAACGGGCCTTCAAACAGCTCGTGGCCGATGAGCGCACCCGGTTTGTCGGCGTTCAGGGCATCATGAAGCAAAAGCTCGAAGAGGGTGACACGGATACGGCGCTGAAACTGGCCGAGAAAGCTTTCGCGCTGAAACCGAAGCATGAGGAAACGCAAGACATTCTGCTGCGCCTTCAGGCCGAAAAAGGCGATTGGTCCGCCGCGCGTGGCACGCTGTCGGCCAAGCTGAAACACGGTGCGATCCCGCGCGATGTTCACAAGCGTCGCGATGCGGTTCTGGCGCTGTCGCAGGCGAAGGGCGTGTTCGAGAAAGGTGCGAGCATTGAGGCGCGGGAAGCCGCGATCGAGGCCAACAAGAAATCGCCGGACCTGATCCCGGCGGCGGTCATGGCCTCTGACGAATATGTCGCGGAAGGCAAGGGGCGGCAGGCCGCGCGGGTGCTCAAAAAGGCATGGGAGGCCCAGCCGCACCCCGATCTCGCAGCGGCCTTTGCCCGCATCGAGCCGAAGGAAACCCCGGAGCAACGCCTCAAACGCTTCAGTGCCCTGACCAAGGTGCATCCCGAGGACCCGGAAACCAGGATGCTTCTGGCTGAGCTTTACATTGCGGCAGAGGATTTTCCGGCGGCGCGGCGTGCACTGGGCGATCTGGCGGAGATCAATCCGACGGCGCGAAGCCTGACGATTCTGGCCGCGATCGAGCGTGGCGAAGGCTCCGACGATGTCGTGGTTCGCGGCTGGCTGACCCGGGCGCTGACCGCACCGCGCGGGCCGCAATGGGTCTGTGACAAATGCCAGACGATCCATGCGCAATGGGCGCCGGTCTGTGAGAATTGCGGCGGGTTCGACACGCTGAGCTGGCGCAAACCGACGCATTCCGAAGTGGCGATGCCTGCGGGTACGGAGATGCTTCCGATGATTGTGGGCGCCGCGCCGGAGCCGGAGATCGAAGAGGTGGAAACCGTCGAGGAGGGTGTGGTCGACAGGCCTTCCATGGTCGATGTGACCCCGCCCGAGCCGGAGGAAAAAGCCAAGGTTGAAAATTAGGGCTACACACCTTTGAAAGAGGGTGGTAAAGACCCGTTCACGCAGGAAGCGCCGTCTTCCGGCATAGGAAAGTGCCGGTGTAGCTCAGCTGGTAGACACGTCATTCGTAAGTAGCGGGTCCGCCCGTGAATGACGCGCAAAACCAGTCGCTTACAAGCGGCGCACTGTAACTAGTAGGGCCATAGTAGGGCCGTACGAAAGAAGGATGCCGCTGTAGCTCAGCTGGTAGAGCACGTCATTCGTAATGATGGGGTCGGGGGTTCGAGTCCCTTCAGCGGCACCATCCTTCTTTTGTTATTGGACCATAAGAGTGCAGATTTGGAGCATAACCCGACCAAACTGTAGTCAATATGGAAAATGCAACACACTTCAGTGTCGCGGTCGACACACTTTCCCAAAATATCTATGCGGATTGGCTGACAGTTCTCGGAAACGCCTCGTCGAGCTAACAGCGACTTAGAAACGCAGGGTTTGTGCAGAGGCACCTCAAACGGCGTCTTTTCTGGGCTGAATTCACCTCACGCCAGTTGCTTCCGAACCGATACTTCGCTGCAAATGCTTGGCTTATGTCTCGACCATTCCAGATCTGACAATAAGGGCGTATTTTGTTGAAAAACTCGTGCTTGATCGGTGTGTGATCTGCTGTTTCAATTCTTCCAACGGACGGGAGGATTGACCGATGATGGGTCCGAGGCAGGAAGCGCAGGCATCGCTGTTTTACGAGTTCTCGCTTGAGGATCACGTCCCTCAGGATCATTTGCTGCGGTCGATTGATCGGTTCGTCGACTTGGGCAGCATCCGTGCTCATCTTGCTGAGTTCTACAGCCGCACGGGCCGGCCTTCCGTTGACCCCGAGCTGCTGATCCGGATGCTTCTGGTCGGCTATTGTTTCGGCATCCGGTCGGAGCGGCGGCTCTGCGAAGAGGTGCATCTGAACCTCGCCTATCGCTGGTTCTGCCGCCTCGATCTGAACGACCGGGTGCCTGATCATTCGACGTTTTCGAAGAACCGGCACGGTCGTTTCCGCGAGAGCGAGCTGCTGCGCCATCTATTTGAGACAACGGTGGCGCGCTGCATCGAAGAAGGCCTGGCGAGTGGCCAGCGCATGGCGGTGGATGCCAGCCTGATTGAGGCAGATGCGAACAAACAGAACTCGACGTCAAAGGAAGACTGGGATGCTTCAACCATCGAGCCCGCTGATGCGCCTCGTGCCGTACGCGAGTATCTCGACACCCTTGATGAGGCTGCATTTGGCGCA
>NZ_LRUC01000009.1 GCF_001550095.1 Celeribacter ethanolicus
CAGCCCCGCGCCAAGCGCAGGAATATCGCCCTGCGCCTCAAAGCGCCGGTCCTGGCCGGTCTCACCCTCCGACCGCAGCCGCGCGACCACATCGCCACGGCCCTGGTCGAGGTAATCCCCCGGCCAGTCAAAACTTTCGATCTGGCCCTGAGCATAGCGCGAAGAAGATGAAGAATTGGTTTCCATCGCCGCGGTCGGCGTCTTGAAATTGTAATCCGTGAGCCGCACCGCCCCCGTCGTGATCCGCCGCGCTGGCCGCCATTCCCAGAAGTGCTCGATTTCCTCCTGGTGGTGGCCATCATAGGGCTTGAACGGGCGCTCGCCGATGGTCGCATGGCTCTCGACAATGTCGGTCAGAACCATCAGGTGAGAGCCGCTATCCTGTTCAAAATGATAGGAAATCCCGTGCCGTTCCATGAGGCGCGCGGCGAAATCCATGTCGCTTTCTCGGTATTGAACGGTGTATTCGAGTTCCGGGTAATCGAGCGTCAGCCGGGTCTCCATCTTGCCTGCCGAGGCATAGGCACCGAGGAGCTCCGTGAGGATGTCAACCACGGTTTTATTGTGAAAAATCCGCTGGTTGCGGCGCAGGGATGCGAGCCAGAACCAGGGTTTGAGGGTCAGGCGATAGCGATGGCCATTCTCGCCCGCGCCCATCCATCGCGCCTCGGAAATGATGCCGTCGAAGGGCTTGTCCGAACCGTCATGCGTGCGCAGCATGACGGTGGCGTGGGTGCCCAAAAGCGCATCGAAATCAATATCATCGGCGGCAGCGAGACAGTCGACGTGGTAGCTGAAAAGCCCGTTGACCCGCTCCTCGCCTTCAAAGCGCATCAGGACCAGAACGTCCTCGCCCAAGGTGGTGGTCAGGCGACCCATGCGGGAGGTTTGCGAAAAGAATGACATGTGGGAAACCGGAAGACTATGAATGCGTTGGCGTGAGTGTAACCTCGTGAAAGATCAACTCAAGGGGAAAATGACGGGTGCCGCGTCAGCCGGCCGATATCCGTTGGGGCCGTTTCGACCGACGAGAAACGCTGATTGGACACAGGTTTCTCACGCAATGGACCCAAGGAACGGTTACGCTCTGTATCTGAAACTAGACGCCGCATGAAAATGACCTGAGCGTCGGGCTTATGACCTGATCTCGCATTTCGATGAGATTGGTTTGCGCGGGCTTTCCGGGCTTGGTACCGCCGAGATGCAATGCGCTTTTTCGGTCTGCAAGCCGGTTTCAGTTTCCCATGATAGGGGAAATCTCCAAAGCCATGAAAGCCTTTGTCAGAGGGGTGGATATGCCGCTCAGGGAAAAGACATAATCGTCGCGCTCCCGGTGCATTTCACCACAGGGAATCTGAACGAGATCGGCGGGGCGACTGGCGCCCTTGCTCCACATGAAGCCGACCCCAAGTTCTTGGGTCACCGCATCGAGCACCCCGTCACGGGTGTCCATGACGATGGATGGGCGGGGCATAATGCCCGCGCGTCGAAAGGCGTCGTCCACCACGCGCTGGGTCGATGAGCCCTGTGTGCGAAATATGAGCCGCTCAGCGGCAAGCTCGGCGCAGGAGATCGCCGAGCGTGAGGCAAGAGGGTGTGACGGCGGAACGATGACGACAACAGATTGGCTCTGAATCTTCCTGCGTTGGAACCGCGCCTGTTCCGGCGGCTCGGGCAGAACGCCGATATCGACCCGTCCTTCTCCGACAGCTTCAACGATCCGTCCCCAACTGCCCATCTCGATCTTGACCTCGACACCGGGAAAGCGGTCCCGGAACCTGCGGATCAGCGCCATCCCCGGAAGCGGGTTGCCCAGCCCAATACGCAGTTCGCCAGAGTCCATGCTGTGATGCTGGTTCAGGAGTTCGGCGATTTGTGATCCTCCATCCTCGATCTCGCGCGACAGCGGATAAATCTGTTGGCACAGCCGGGTCGGCACCATGTCATTCGCGGCGCGTTTGAACATGTCTGTGCCGAGCGCGCGTTCCAGATCGCGGATCTGTTGGCTAACGGTGGCCTGTGACACGGCCATTCGGCGGGCGGCGGCGGAGAAGCTGCCGGTCTCCATCACGGCATTGAGCGCGCGCAGGCGCGATAAGGTCAAAGCAGACAGGATTTCTTTCGGCGACAAGGTTTTCATGCGGTCGCTATAGGGGATGCCTGTAACTGTAACATGACTGTCGCAGAAACTTCCTATGACGCCCCTCGAACGATGTTTGAGAGGCCCCTATGGCAACCGTCCAACTGCACAAGATCAAAAAGTCCTTCGGCGGCACAGATGTGCTCAAGGGGGTGAGCCTCGACATTGCCGATGGAGAGTTCCTGTCGCTGGTCGGACCGTCGGGCTGTGGCAAGTCCACGCTGCTGCGCATCCTCGCGGGGCTCGAGACGCAGAGTTCCGGCACGGTGTCCATCGGCGGGCGCCCGATCGACGGGTTGCGCGCGGCGGATCGCGATCTGGCGATGGTGTTTCAGAGCTACGCGCTTTACCCGCATTTGACCGTGGCCGAAAACATCGCCGTGCCGCTCACCATGCGGCGGCTTTCGGGGGCGCAGCGTTTGCCCGGAATCGGGCCGTTCCTTCCCGGCAGCCGCAGCCTGCGTCAGGAGATCGCCACAACCGTGCGCGAGGCCGCAGAGATGCTCGACATCGCGCATCTTCTCGATCGCAAACCCGGGCAACTGTCGGGTGGGCAACGTCAACGCGTCGCCGTCGGGCGCGCCTTGGTGCGCGAACCTTCGGCCTTTCTGCTCGATGAGCCGCTGTCCAACCTCGATGCGAAAATGCGGGTGCATATGCGCGCCGAGATTGCCCAGCTCAACCGCCGCCTTGGCGCGACCTTTGTCTATGTCACCCACGATCAGGCCGAGGCCATGACCATGTCCGACCGGATCGCGGTGATGATGGAAGGCGAGCTGTTGCAGGTCGGCACGCCGGATGCGCTTTACGATCGCCCCGCCGACATTCGCGTCGCGCAATTTATCGGGTCTCCCGCGATCAACATCCTGCCTGTCGAGACCGACGACACCGGTATGATCCGGCTCTATGGTGCGCAAACGGGGTTTCGTGCCGGTCGCGCACAGATCGAACATCTGGGCGTGCGGCCCGAAGCCTTGTTGCCTTGCGATGATAATGAACTTTTGTCGGGTCGTGTGAGGCTGATCGAGAACCTTGGCTCCGACTTGTTCGTCCAATTGGATGTGCCCGGTGTGCCGCGCCCGGTGACGCTGCGCTTGCCGCCGTCTGCGCGGGGCAGGTTACGTCCGGGCGAGTTGATGCACCTTTGCGCCGACAGGGCTCGCGTCGTGGGATTCGACGCGAGCGGCAAGGCGGCGCCGCTTTTGCGGGCGGAGGTGTGTGCCCATGTCTGACGTTCTGATGTCTGCGCTGCCTCGCGCCCGGCGCAACGCCCGTCCCGAGGCCCGACAGGCCCGTGCCGGAGCCATTCTGGTCTCACCCGCGGTGATCCTCTTGATCGTGATCCTGATCCTGCCGGTCGCGGTCGCCTTTGTGCTGTCCTTTTCCGATTACACGCTGGGCCGGGATACGCTCGAATGGGTCGGGTTCGAGAATTACGCCGACATCTTCACCCGTTCGAGTTATCGCAAGATGATCGTCGCAACCGTGCTTTATGTGGTGATCACCGTGCCGATCTCCGTCGGGCTGGGCCTTGGCGCAGCACTTTTGATCCGCTCTCTCAAGGTCGGGCAGAACCTCTACAAGACGGTCTATTTTCTGCCTGTCATGGCCTCTTTGCTCGCCATGGCCATCGTTTGGGAATTCGCGCTGCACCCAACGCTCGGCATCGTCAATCGCACGCTGGCGCTTGGCTGTGGCTCCTCGCTTGAGCTTTGGCCCTGGTACGCGCGCAGTTGTGCCGAGGGCTTCCCGCTCTGGCTCGGGGATCGCGACTATGCGCTCTGGACGCTGGCTTTCATCGGCATCTGGCAGAGCTTCGGCTTCAACATGGTGCTCTATCTGGCGGGGCTGACCTCCGTGCCGCGTGACCTTTACGGTGCGGCGGAAATGGACGGGGTGCGCGCGCCTTGGGAGCGGTTTCGACTGATCACATGGCCGATGCTGGGACCGACGACGGTCTTTGTCGTGACCATCACCATGATCCGCTCGTTTCAGGTCTTCGACACGGTCGAGGCGTTGACCCACGGCGGTCCGGCCAAGTCCACCTATGTGATGATCTACGCCATTTACGAAAAGGGTATCGCCCAGAACCTCGTGGGCCTCGGCGCGGCGATCACCATGCTGTTTTTGGGCTTCGTGATGCTGATCTCTGTCGCCCAACGCCGCTTTGTCGAACGTAAGGTGCATTACCAATGACACACCACCGTTTCTCTTCCCGCCAGACGCTCGCCCATCTCGTGCTGATCTTCGGTGCCGTGATCGTGCTGCTGCCGTTCTACGTCATGCTCACCACCTCGTTCAAATCCTCCGTCGGGATTGCCTCCGGCACCGGCGGCCTGTTCGGGGCGCAAGAGTTGGTGCTGGACCAAAGCTGCGTGAATCTTGGCGGCTCTGAACAGGACTGCCTCACCCGACCTTTGATCGACAATTACCATCAGGCGTTTACCGCCGCCCCGCTCTGGCGCTACCTGCTCAATGGCGTGATCGTCACCGCTTCGATTTTTGTGCTGCAAACGCTGATCGCGGTGCCCGCCGCCTATGCCTTGGCAAAGCTCAGGTTCTGGGGACGCGACGCGGCCTTTGGTCTTGTGCTCTTCTGCCTTTTGATCCCGGTGCATGCGATTGCCCTGCCGCTCTATCTCATGCTCGCCAAACTCGGCCTGACCAACAGCTATGCCGCGCTCATCCTGCCGTGGATCGTCTCGGCCTTTGGCATCTTTTTGATGCGGCAGTTTTTCATGACCGTGCCCGACGATCTGATTGATGCGGCGCGCATGGACGGCATGGGCGAGTTTGCAATCATCTGGCGGGTCATGTTGCCGACCGCGATCCCGGCGCTTCTGGCCTTTGCGATCTTCTCGGTCGTGGCGCATTGGAACGACTATTTCTGGCCGCGCATCGTCCTCACAGGGGATCGCAACCTGTTCACCCCGCCTTTGGGGCTGCGCGAATTCAAAGGCGATCTCGATGGCGATTTCTATGGGCCGATGATGGCCACCGCCACGGTGATCGTCACGCCCCTCGTCGTGGCCTTCCTCCTTGCCCAGCGTCGCTTCATCGACGGCATCACGCTGACCGGTATGAAATAACCTCCCTTCCTCTCCTCAAAAGGACTGAACCGATGAAATACCTCCTGCCGCTGGCGGCCTCCGCCACGCTCCTCGCCCCGGCTGCCTATGCGGTCGATATCGAGGTGGCCTATGCCTATTCCTCCGTTTTCGACCCGACCTTCGAGCGGATCATGGAGGCCTTCGAGACCGCGCATCCCGACATCCATGTCACCTTCCGCGCCACCTACGAAGATTATGAAGACGCCACCAACACCATCCTGCGCGAGGCCGTCGCCGATACGCTGCCCGATGTGTCCTTTCAGGCCCTGAACCGTCAGGCTCTGCTGGTCGAACGCGGCATCGCCAAGCCGCTCGATCCCTATATCGCCGAGGAAGATGGGTTCGAAACCGCAGGCTATCACAAGGCGATGCTCGATCTGTCGAGCTTCGACGGCCAGATTTACGGCCTGCCGTTTTCGGTCTCCACGCCCATCGGGTTCTACAACATGGACATCTTGCGCGCGGCTGGTGTCGAAACCATCCCGACCACATGGGACGAGGTTGTCGAGACCTGCCGGGCGATCAATGCCAAGGGAGAACACGACGCGATCTTCTGGCATTGGGACATTTCCGGCAACTGGCTGTTGCAGGCGGCGATGTGGTCGCAGGGCGTGCCGATGATCGAAGATGGCAAGCTCAACATGGACAACCCGGAGGGCGTTCGTGCGCTTGAAACCGCCAAGGCGATCTTCCACGAATGTGCGATGAAACCCGTCTCTGGTGGCGATGCCTCGAAACAATTCGCGGCAGGCGATCTGGGTATGTTCTTCAGCTCCACCGCCTATGTCGGCTTCGTGGATCGCTCGAAACTGGGCGACTGGGACTTTGTCACCGCGCCCTATCCGGGCATCGACGACGCACCCAAGGCCCT
Organism: Celeribacter ethanolicus; assembly: GCF_001550095.1. Lineage (GTDB taxonomy): Bacteria > Pseudomonadota > Alphaproteobacteria > Rhodobacterales > Rhodobacteraceae > Celeribacter > Celeribacter ethanolicus. The sequence continues at coordinate 6,122 of NZ_LRUC01000009.1, forward strand.
GCCTGCGGGCGGCAATTCCGCCATGTTGACCTCGACATCCGACGACCCGGAGGTGCTTGAGGCCGCATGGCAGTTCATCAAGTTCACCACCTCCGGCGAAGGCGCCGCAGCGGTGGCGCTGACCACCGGCTACGTGCCACCGAACAAGGTGGCGAACGATCTCTTGATGGACAATTTCTACGCCGAGAACCCGAACAAGCTGACCGCAGTGAACCAGCTTCCGCTTCTGTCCGAATGGTTCGCCTATCCGGGCGACAACGGGCTGGCGGTGACGCAGGTGATCGAGGACAGTCTCGAATCCATCCTTGTGGGCGATGCCGACGATATGGAAGAGCTGCGTGACGAAATGGTCGATGAGGTCAACGCGCTTTTGCCGCACTGATCTCACCTGACTGTCCGGCGCAGCGCCCGCTCCGCGCTGCGCCGGTTTTTCAAGGATATTGCTATGACCACTTCCCTCCGCTTCGCCGTCCTGACGGATTTGCATTTCGTGCCTGCGGGCCAGACGATCTACGGGTTCGACCCGCGCGAGAACCTGCGCCGGGCGCTGACTTTCCTAGACACCCTGCCGCAGGTTGATTTCCTATTGATCTGTGGCGATCTCACAGACCGTGCCGAACGGGCCGCCTATGGGAGCCTGCGCGAGGAACTGGCTGCGCTGTCGATCCCGGTGATCCTGATGCTCGGCAACCACGACGCCCGCGCACCGTTTCGTACCAGTTTCCCGGAGGCGGATGACGTCGACGGGTTCGTGCAGGGGCTGCATATCTTTGATCGGGCCAGCCTGATCACCCTCGATACACTAACCGAAGACGAACCGGGCCATCACGGACGTCTGTGCGAGAAACGTCTCGCCTTTCTGGAAGATGCGCTGCGCGAGGCGCCCACTGACCGCCCGATCCTTCTGTTCCAACACCATCCGCCGATGGAGCTGTCGATCCCGCCGATGGATGCGATCCGGTTGCGCGATGGGGATGCAGAGCTGGCCGTATTTGAGCGTGTCGGTCGCAAACCCGACTATTTGTTCATGGGCCATGTGCATCGCCCGATCTCCGGGCTGTGGCAGGGCATTCCCTATCACATCCAGCGCGCCTTAATGCATCAGGTACATCATGAATTCGATCAACCGGGTCGGATCATGGGGGCGATTGAGGCGCCCGATCTGGCCTATGTCACGGTGTCGGACGGCAATGTCCTGATCCACGACTGTTCCTTTGGCTATGACGGGCCGGTGTTCGATCTCGAAAGTACGGAGGCCGCCGCCGTGGCCCACCCGCAGGATCTGGAGCGCTCGTGATGCGGCTCGACGACTATGACGCGATCCTCTGCGATCTCGACGGCTGCCTGATCTCCGGGACCACGGTTTTGCCGGGGGCGAAAGACGTGCTCGATGCGGCGGGGGAACGGCTGGTGATCCTGAGCAACAACTCCACCGATACGCCGGAAACGCTGTCGTGCCGGTTGCAGGCGATGGAGCTACGCGTGCCACCTGAACGGATCGTGCTTGCAGGAACCGCAGCGCTCGATCATCTGGTCGCATTTCCAGATGCGCGGATTTGTCTGTATGGCTCTGAGGTCCTGCGAGACTATGCGCAAGAGCTTGGTCTGACCCTGACGCGCGCGGCGCCGACCCATGTGGTGCTGACCCGGGACGAGACTTATGGCTATGCCCAGCTTCGGGAAACCCTGGGCCTCATCGCCTCGGGGGCACAGCTCGTGGTGGCCAATCCGGACGTCAGTCATCCGGGCCCCGACGGGACGCCCGTGCCGGAAACCGGAAGCCTGCTGTCCGCGATCCTGAGCGTCCATCCGGAGCTGCCTTATGTCATCATCGGCAAGCCGGAACCTGGACTTTATCGGAATGCCCTGACGCGTTTCAAAGACGGTGTGGGGCGCGTGCTGGCGATCGGGGACAACCCGCGCACGGATGCCGAAGGTGCGGCGCGCCTTGGCTTTGATTTTGCGCTTGTCGGTCCCGGCACGGGGATATGGAGAGGGCTGGAGCGGTTTCTGAGGGAGCGGGCCGGGTAACGGGGCTGACCCTGTTCATTGTCCGAAGAACGCGTCTTGAGGCAATGAATGGCCGGTTTTCTGACACGAGACGCCCGGAGCGTATCATCGAGCTTCATGCGCCAGCCCGACATTCCGATCAAAGTCGGAAGAGCCTGTCCAATGCTGGCTCAAAGACGGGGATCGCTTTCAACAGCAGCTCCGGTCACGGCTGGATAAAAGGCCTGTGACAGATCGCCATTCATATTGTCTGTTATGCAAATGCGTTCCCCATAGTTGAGGAGCTCTCATATGGGAAACGCACTGATTTTGGGGCAATGAGCGATGTCGCTCATTGCTGTTTAAGGAAAGACCTTAGCTCCGTGGCTTGGTGTTTTCCGGGTCGTAGAGCGGCGCGTAGCCGACACCTGCAACCTCGACCGGGTAGGTCTCGTCGAGATAGGTGACGTTGAGCTTGCGGCCTACTTCACAATACTCTTTCGGCAGGTAAGCCAGCGCGATGTTCTTGCCCACGCTCGGACCGTAAGCCACCGAAGAGGTGAAGGAACGGCGGCCAAGCTCGTCGATCAGCACCTCACCCGTTTCCGGGTCCATCACCGGCATGGTGGTGTTCGGGTAGCGTTTCACACCGTTCTTGTCGGTATGCTCCAGCATCACGAGGGTACAGAGCATCGCCGGCTGGTGTTCACGGGCACGGTATTCGAGATGTTTCTCTTTCCCGCAGAAGTCCGCTTCTTTCACCTTCGGACGCGACAGGTCAGCCTCGTAGAGGTTGTACATTGTGTTCAGATCGGCGTTTTGCAGGCGCAGGGATTTTTCCAGACGACGGGAGTTGGCGTAGGTCTCGACACCCACGGCCATCACGCCGGTCTCACGTAGCGCGTCCCAAACGGCGAGACCGTCCTCGTAGCGCATGTGAAGTTCCCAACCTTGCTCACCCACATAGGAAATGCGGAAGGCAGAGACTTTCTTGCCTGCGATCTCGATCGTCTTGATCGCCGCGAAGGGGAAGTTCTCTTTCTCCAGCATATCCGGATCGGCCACGACCTTTTTCAGGTTTTCGCGGGCGTTCGGACCCCAGATGCCGATGGTGGTGAAGTCTTCGGTCACATCCACGATGGTGACGTCGAGACCACGGTCCTCGGCCATGCGCTTCATGTACATGAGATCGCGCGGACCGGCGTCGGCACCGTTCACCAGACGGCAGCGGTCTTCCATGCGGAACACCGTGAAGTCGGCGCGGACCATGCCTTCGTCATCGAGCATGTGGGTGTAGATCCCCTTGCCGATGTTGTTGTCGCCACCGATTTTCGCCGCACAGAGATATTCCATCAGCTCGACGTGATCGGGACCCGAGATGTCGGTCATGTGGAAGTGCGACAGGTTGATGATGCCGCAATCGGCGGACATCTCAAGCTGTTCAGCGTTGGACACGCGCCAGAAGTGACGGTTGTCCCATTCGGCTTCGCGCACCGGAACCTGATCGGCGTATTTCTCAAGGAGATGCTCGTTGGCGGCATAGCCGTGGGCCCGTTCCCAGCCACCGAGTTCCATGAAGTAGCCACCCAGCTCGACTTCGCGCTCATAGAAGGGCGAGCGACGCACGCCACGGCCTTTGGAGAAGGGCTCGCGCGGGTGGATCGGCGGGTTGTAGATCTTCTTCGCGGTTTCCCAGCAACGGTCGGCGATGAACTCTTCGGTTAGCGCGAAATCGTTGAAGCGGGCGTAGTCGATGCCGTGGTGGTCGACATCGGTGCGGCCCTTGGTCATCCAGTCGGCGATGAGCTTGCCCATGCCGGGGCCGTCCTTGACCCAGATCGCGACCGCATACCACAACCCGCGCAGCTTGCGGCTTTCGCCCATGGACGGGCCACCGTCGGTGGTGGTTTGCAAGAGACCGTTGAACGAGTGACCTTCGTTGAAGCCCAGCTCCGCGAGGATCGGGGTCAGTTCCATGGCCTTCTCAAGCGGCTCGATCACGTCTTCCAGCACGAGGTCGCGCATTGACGGCCCGAGGCGGGCTTCGCCTTTCTCGAGAATGTCGCGCGGGTGCACCATGCGCGGCTCTTCTTCGTAGTAGTAGCCCCATTCGATCTGACCGCCCTCGGTGGTCGCAGGATCGCCGGTGTCGCGCAGATAGGCGGAGTTGCCCTGGTCGCGCAGCAGCGGACGACCGATTTCGAGGCCGGTGCCAGCGAATTCATCATAGGGCCCGAAGAAGGTCAGCGGGTGGTCGACCGGCATGACCGGAAGGTCTTCGCCTGCCATTTCGGCGATCAGACGGCCCCAGAGACCGGCACAGACCACAACGTAATCGGCCATGATGGTGCCGCGGTGGGTTTTCACACCGGTGACACGACCGTTCTCGGACAGAAGCTCCAGCGCCGGGGTGTTGGCGAAGACTTTGAGCTTGCCGGTTTTCTCGGCCTCATCCACCAGTTTGCCAGCAACGGTTTGCGACCGCGGCACAACGAGACCGGCGTCCGGGTCCCACATGGCGGCCTGGATCTGATCTTCTTCGAGCAGCGGGAATTTCTCTTTGGCTTCGGCCGGTGTGATCATTTTCACATTGGCACCGAAGGCGCGGGCGGAGTCGCAGCGGCGCTTCAGTTCGGTCAGACGGTCATCGTCGCCGACGCGGCAGACTTCAAGACCGCCGATGCGCGAATAGTGACCCATCTTCTCGTAGAAATCCATCGAGTACAGGGTACTCCAGGTGGACAACAGATCGTGGCTCGTGGCGTAGCAGAAGTCCGACGCGTGGCCGGTGGAGCCGATGTCGGTGGGGACGGCGGATTTGTCGATGCCGACAATATCGTCCCATCCGTTTTCGATGAGGTGGTGCGCCACGGAGGCGCCGACGATACCGCCGAGACCGACGATGACGACTTTGGCCCTGCTGGGGAACGAAGACATATCTCTCAATCCTTCTTTTCGAGGTGTTTGTCTGTGGAGGGCGCGGGGAGGGCGCGCCGGGAAGTCCGGGGAAAATGGTCGGCCCCGAAACCGACAACAGCCGCGCGGAGGAAAGTGTCCCCCGCGCGGCCGGAATGCGAACCGTCAGACATCTGGCGGTGTGGTGTCATGCACCCAGCTCCGGCACGTCGTAGCCTTTGCGCCGGTATGCGGCGATCAACGTGTTGTGCATCAGCGTCATGATGGTCATCGGACCGACGCCGCCGGGAACCGGCGTGATGGCGCGGGCGCGGGTGGCCGCAGAGGCAAAATCGACATCGCCCACGAGGTGCTTTTCGCCGTCGCGGATGACGCGGCTGGTGCCCACGTCGATCACGGTGGCGCCTTCTTTGATCCACTCGCCCTTGATCATTTCGGCCTGACCGACGGCGGCCACGACGATGTCCGCCTTGCCGACTTTCTCCGGCAGATCCGCCGTGCGCGAATGCGCCATGGTGACGGTGCAGTTTTCAGCGAGCAGAAGCTGTGCCATCGGTTTGCCGACCAAAATCGACCGGCCCACGACAATGGCGTCGAGACCCGAGAGAGACCCGAGCTGATCTTTCAAAAGCATCAGGCAGCCGAGCGGCGTGCAGGACACCAGCCCCGGAAGACCGGAGGTCAGATAGCCCGCGCTCAGCGGGTGCAGCCCGTCGACGTCCTTGGCGGGGTCAATGGCTTCGATCACCTGAAGGCTGTCGAGGTGACGGGGCAGGGGCAATTGGACGAGGATGCCGTCCACGGTCTCGTCGGCATTGAGTTGCGCGACAAGGTCCATGAGCGTCTCTTGCGTCGTGTCTTCGGGCAGCGTGTGCTCAAAGCTCTCCATGCCCAGCTTGCGGGCCATGCGGCCTTTCGAGCGGACATAGATTTCGCTGGCCGGATCGGAGCCCACCAGCACCACGGCCAGACCAGGCGCGCGGCCCGCCTTTTCCGTGAAGGTGGCGGCTTTCTCCGCGATCCGATCCCCGAGCCCGGCAGCAAAGGCTTTTCCGTCGATGATTTGTGCGGTCATGAACGTACCTCCTTGAAAAGCGAAAAGGGGGACCGGATGACCGGTCCCCTCCCGGACAGGGATTACGGATGGAAGACCACGGTGCGGTGGTCGTTCAGCATGACGCGGCCTTCGAGGTGATATTTCACTGCACGGGCCAGAACGCGGGATTCGATGTCGCGACCGGTGGCCACGAAATCCTCTGCCGACATGGAGTGGGTGACGCGCTCGGTTTCCTGCTCGATGATCGGGCCTTCGTCGAGATCCGGCGTCACATAGTGCGCGGTGGCCCCGATGAGTTTCACGCCGCGATCATAAGCCTGGTGATAGGGCTTGGCGCCTTTGAAAGACGGCAGGAAGGAGTGGTGGATGTTGATAATCATGCCGAAAAGCTGGGTCGACAGCTCGTTGGAGATCACCTGCATGTAGCGGGCGAGGATCACCAGCTCGGCACCGGTTTCCTGAACCAGAGCGGCGAGTTTCTCTTCCTGCTCGGCCTTGTTTTCCTTGTTCACCGGCCAGCAGTGGAACGGGATGCCTTCCTGATCGGCGACTTTGCGGGCGTCTTCGTGGTTCGACACGATGGCCACCACTTCGGCGTCGAGCCAGCCGGTTTTAATCTGGTAGAGAAGGTGCAGCATGGCGTGGTCGAATTTCGACACCATGATGATGATCTTCGGCTTGCGGGTCTCGTCCTCGACCTTGAGCTTGAGGCTGAAGCGATCGACGGAGGGTTTCAGGGCCAGTTCGATGGCATCCTTGGTCAGTTCTTCCGGGAAGAGGCAGGACATACGCAGGAAGAACTTGTTCGTCTTGCGGTCCCAGAACTGGTTTGATTCGGCGATGTTTGCGCCGCGCGAGGCCATGGCGGTGGTGACAGCGGCCACGATGCCCGGCTGGTCGTCACAGGCGATGCGCAGGGTGTAGGAATTGGAGCTCATGGGTTTGGTTCCGTTCATAAATGTCTGATGGGTGAGCGTCAGAGTTGACGTTCAAGCTCAGGCACGATCTCGAAGAGATCGCCAACGATGCCGTAATCGGCCACCTGGAAGATCGGCGCATCGCCATCGGTGTTGATCGCAACGATGATTTTGCTGTCCTTCATCCCGGCAAGGTGCTGGATCGCCCCGGAGATGCCGCAGGCAATGTAAAGGTCCGGCGCTACGACTTTACCGGTCTGACCGACCTGAAGATCGTTGGCGGCATAGCCCGCATCCACAGCGGCACGCGATGCGCCGACAGCGGCACCGAGTTTGTCTGCGAGCGGCGTGATGACCTCGTTGAACTTCTCGTTGGAGCCGAGCGCACGGCCACCGGAGACGATGATTTTCGCGGAGGTCAGTTCGGGGCGTTCGCTCTCGGAGAGGATGTTCTGCACAAAGCTGGACAGATCGCTGCCCTCGCTCGGCGCGTCCACGGAAGAAACCGTTGCGGAGCCACCTTCACCGGCGGCGGCGAAACCGGCGGTGCGGACGGTGAGGACCTTGGTTGCGTCGGTGGCTTGCACCACTTCGATGGCGTTGCCCGCATAGATTGGACGTTTGAACGTGTCGGCGGAGACCACTTCGATCACCTCGGAGACCTGCATCACGTCCAGAAGCGCGGCCACGCGCGGCAGCACGTTTTTGCCGGTCGTGGTGGCAGGGGCCAGAATGGTGTCGTAGTCGCCTGCGAGCGAAACGATAAGCGCTGCGGAGGCTTCGGCGAGACGCTCGGTCAGTGCATCGCTTTCGGCCAAAATCACCTTGCGCACACCGGCCAGTTTGGCGGCGGCGTCCGCGGCGGCAGAGGCGTCCTTGCCCGCGATCAGGATGTCGACGTCGCCGCCGATTTGAGACGCTGCGGTCAGAGCCTTGGCGGTCTGATCGGACAGGGTCGCGTTGTCATGTTCTGCAAAAAGAAGAATAGCCATATGTTCAGGTCCCTACGCTCAGATGACGCCAGCTTCGTTTTTGAGCTTTTCGATCAGCTCGGCGGGGGAGGCGACTTTGATCCCGGCCTCACGCTGTGCGGGTTCTTCGACACGCAGCACATTGAGGCGGTTTTCGACCGTCACGCCGTAATCGGCGGGGGTCTTTTGATCGAGCGGCTTTTTCTTGGCCTTCATGATGTTCGGCAAAGAGGCATAGCGCGGCTCGTTGAGACGCAGATCGGCGGTGACCACGGCGGGGAGTTTGATCTCGATGGCTTGCAGGCCACCGTCCACTTCACGGGTGACTTTCGCGGAGCCGTCGCCAAGCTCGACCTCGGAGGCAAAGGTGCCTTGCGACCAGCCCAGCAGAGCGGAGAGCATCTGACCGGTCTGGTTGGCGTCGTCGTCGATGGCCTGTTTACCGAGGATCACGAGACCGGCCTCTTCCTCGGTGGCAACGCCTTTGAGAAGCTTGGCCACGGTCAGCGGCTCGGTGGTGCCGTCAACGGTGATGAGAATGGCGCGGTCGGCGCCCATGGCGAGCGCGGTACGCAGAACGTCTTGCGCCTGAGCCGGGCCCACGGAGACGGCGATGACTTCATCGGCCTTGCCCGCTTCTTTCAGACGCACGGCTTCTTCGACGGCAATCTCGTCGAAGGGGTTCATGGACATTTTGACGTTGGCGAGTTCGACACCGGAATTGTCCGCTTTCACACGGATTTTCACGTTGTAATCGACCACCCGCTTTACAGGAACGAGTACTTTCATTTTTCCCTCTCTGTCGGCCCGAAATCGTGAGGTTCCGGGGCGGCCCCGCTCCGAGGCCTTTGCATTATTTCCAAGATGAGGGAGCAAGGTGCCGAAGCGATGCTCCCGATGGCGTTCCCGGTCCAGCCAGGTTTACCTTCAGGTTTCCGGGAACTGACGGTTACAAGGAACGCGGGGAGACGGCGGAGTGCGCGAACGTTCGACATGATTGCCACGGGGTGGCTGTTCGCGATCCTGTCGACCCCATGTCCCCGACGCAAAGGTCGTTTTTCGTCAGAAAGACCGGATAACTGATCGTGCAAAACAAGATGGCGACTATTTGCGTCGAAAAATAGAACGATTGCGTCAAAGCGAGATGATTGCTACGACAAGATCATGGGATTTCCTGTTTGGAGGGACACAGATGACGACTCCTTCTTTCCGAGATGCCTCTGGCCAGGACGCAACGGGGGTGCAACGCACGACGACATCGTTGCGGGCGCAAAAGTCGCGTGCCGAAGGGCCGCGTCTGTCGGTGGGTTTTATCCTGGCGCGCCGGTTCACGCTCTGTGCCTTTGCCAATTTCGTCGACGTTCTGCGTCTGGCGGCGGACGAGGGCGACCGCAGCCGACCGATTCTCTGCGACTGGACCGTTCTGTCCGATACGATGGACCCGGTCGCCTCCAGCAGCGGGATCACGGTGCAGCCCAAGGAGCGCCTCGGAGACCCCCGACGGTTCGACTATATTGTCGTTGTGGGCGGGTTGATGGATGAGACGCCGTCTTTGAGCCAGGCCTATCACCGTTTCCTGCATCAGGCCGCCGAGGCCAATATTCCGCTGATCGGGATCTGTACCGGGGCGTTCTTCTTGCACCAGGCCGGGTTGCTCAACGGATACCGGTGCTGTGTGAGCTGGTTCCACCATTCCGATTTTCTCGAACAGTTCGAGGGGTTGAACCCGGTTGCAGACCAGATCTTCGTGGTGGACCGGGATCGGTTGACATGTTCAGGCGGTGCGAGTTCGGCGCATCTGGCGGCCTATCTGGTCGACAAGCATGTGGGGCGGGCGCAGGCGAGCAAAAGCCTGCACATCATGATCATCGACGATGCGCTTCAGGCCGACAAACCTCAGCCGGGCTTGCCGCTCGATCTCAAGACGCAGGACCCGATCGTGCAGCGCGCGCTTCTGTTGATGCAGCAAAACATCGACACGCCGATTTCGGTACAGGACATTGCGCAGCGCATGGGCAACAGCAAACGGCAGATCGAGCGGCACTTCCGGCTGGCGCTCAACACATCTCCGCAGGCGGCTTTCCTCGATATGCGGCTCGATTTTGCAAAGCACCTCGTCGAAAAGACGCAAAAGTCCGTCGCTCAGATCGCCGTCGACTGTGGTTTTTGTGATTCTTCGCATCTCAGTCGCATGTTTCGGCGCAGATATGGGGTGACGCCGCAGTCTTTCCGGCAGACGACATACACGGATGTTTCCAACGCGCCTTCAAATTGAGCGTAAAATCGGTATAAACTAACAAGGATGCACATATTTGCGTCGCAAACGTGACGGCGAAGGAAGGCGTCTTTGGGTTTGGCGTAATTATTCCTTTTGTTCGACGCATTCATTCTGCCTGTGAATTTTCCCTCTACAGATACTTATTCAAATTTCTGCCGATATGCGTGGGGCAGGTCGGCTCAACAATAAATAAAACTCGGGGAGAGTTTGGGTCATGGTGGCATCCAACAAGGCATTCGTGTCTTTCGAACACGTTCAGAAAAGCTACGACGGCGAGACCCTCGTGGTGAAGGACCTCAACCTGAACCTGGCCAAGGGCGAGTTCCTGACCATGCTTGGACCGTCGGGCAGCGGCAAGACCACCTGCCTGATGATGCTGGCCGGGTTCGAGACGGCCACTCATGGCGAGATCCGCCTCGACGGTCGTCCGATCAACCAGGTGCCGCCGCACAAGCGCGGCATCGGCATGGTGTTCCAGAACTACGCGCTCTTCCCGCACATGACGGTGGGCGAAAACCTGTCCTTCCCGCTGGAAGTGCGCGGCATGGGTAAGTCCGAGCGCGAAGAAAAGATCAAACGCGCCCTCGACATGGTGCAAATGGGGGCTTTCGCGAACCGTCGTCCGGCGCAGATGTCCGGCGGTCAGCAACAGCGGATCGCACTGGCCCGCGCACTTGTGTTCGATCCCAAGCTCGTGCTGATGGACGAACCGCTCGGTGCGCTCGACAAGCAGTTGCGCGAGCATATGCAGTTCGAGATCAAGCACCTGCACGAAAGCCTCGGTATCACCGTGGTCTACGTGACCCACGATCAGGGCGAGGCGCTTACGATGTCCGACCGCGTGGCGGTGTTCAATGACGGTCGTATCCAACAACTCGCGCCGCCTGCCGAGCTTTACGAACGTCCGCAGAACAGCTTCGTTGCGGGCTTCATCGGCGAGAACAACAAGTTGCCGGGCGTGATTGAAGAGCTGAACGGTGACCGCGCTGTGGTGCGTCTCGAAAACGGCGAGAAGATTGATGCGACTGCGGTGAACGTCAAGGCCAAGGGGGAAAAGACCCTCGTTTCCATTCGTCCGGAACGCGTTGAGTTCAAACCGGAGCTGATCCCCGAAGGATCGCATACCATCGACGCGGAAGTGCTCGAAATCGTCTATATGGGCGACATTCTGCGGACCCGCATGAAAGTTGCCGGGCATGACGAATTCATCGTCAAATGCCGTAACACCATCGACCAGATGCGCCTCGAACCGGGGCAGCGCCTGCGCATCGGCTGGAACCCGCTCGATGCTCGTGCGCTCGACATGATCTGAGTTTCTTTGCCCCGGCGTTCGGGACCGGGGTGAAGCCATACAGGCGCGGAGTGAACCGCGCGACCTATCCTGATCCAACATGGAGAGAGACATGAACAAGAAGACCCTTTTGGCCCTGACCACGGCACTTGGCGGCCTGGCGCTTCCGGCGCTGGCCGAAGACATCACCATCATGAGCTGGGGCGGGTCCTATGCCGCCGCTGAAACCGAAGCCTACTACAAGCCCTTCACCGAAGAGACCGGCATCGGTGTCGTCTCCGTGGACGCCGACAACCCGGCAACCCCAGTGAAAGCCCAGGTGGATGCCGGCAACGTCACCACCGACGTCGCCCTGTTCCTGATCTCCGACGCGATGCGCCTGTGTGACGAAGGCCAACTTATGCCGATCGACGCCTCCCTGCTGCCCGATGGCGCGGACGGTACGCCTGCGGAAGAGGATTTCCTCGAAGGCACGCTGAGCGAATGCATGGTGCCGAACGACATCTACGCCACCGCCGTGGCCTATGACGCGTCGCAATTCGCTGAAGGTGCGGCCCCGTCCTCCATCGCCGATTTCTTCGATACCGAGAAATTCCCGGGCAAGCGCGGCGTTCTGAAGAGCCCGAAAGTGGTTCTGGAAATGGCGCTGATGGCCGATGGCGTGCCTGCGTCCGAGGTCTACGACGTGCTCGACACCGACGAAGGTGTGGATCGTGCCTTCGCGAAACTCGACACCATCAAAGGTGACGCGATCTACTGGGAAGCCGGGGCGCAACCGCCGCAGCTTCTGGCCGATGGCGAAGTCGTCATGACCATGTCCTACAACGGCCGGATTTTTAACGCCGCCGTCAACGAAGGCAAACCCTTCGAAGTGCTCTGGGACGGTCAGGTCTATGAGTGGGAAGGCTACGTGATCCCGGAAGGCGCGCCGAACGCCGAAGCCGCGATGGAATACATCAAATACGCGACCTCGTCCGAGCGATCCGCAAAGTTCTCCGAGCGCATCTCCTACGGCACCCCGCGTAAATCTGCGGCGCCGCTCGTGGGCAACGTCTTCGGCACCGACATTCCGATGGCGCCGAACCTGCCGACCTACCCGGAGAACATGACCAACGCTCTGGCGTCCTCCGCTGAGTTCTGGGTCGACCGTGAAACCGAACTGGGTGAGCGTTTCAACGCCTGGCTTCTGGCCAACTGATCCGACACACCGGATCTGCGTCTTATGCCGGGGGGCTTCCCCTGTTCCCCGGTACTCCGGCGGAAGAGTCGTTACCTCTGCTCTTTCGCCGGACCGTGTTCAGACACGGACGTCGACAGGCCGCCAGGGCCCGTGACGCCCAATAAAAGATAGGAAAGAGGATGTCTGACGTCGCTTCTCAGCTGACCACAGCGGACGGGCGCCCGCTCAAAGCCGCGCTGGCCTCGGCGCAGGCCCGGGCGAAACGCCGCGCGTTTTTTCTGGTGCTGCCGCTGTTGCTGTTCATTCTGATCACCTTCGCCATTCCGATCGGCCAGATGTTGCAGCGCTCGGTCTACAACGATCAGTTCTCCAAATCCACGCCGGCGCTTTCCGAATGGTTTGCGGCCAATCCCAAGGGCACGGCCCCGGACGAGACCGCCTATGCGGCGCTGGCCTCGGATCTTCTGCTGATGAAAGAGACGCGGGCGGCGGGCGATGCGGGCACCAGGATCAACTATGTGGTCTCCGGAACGCGCTCGATGTTCACCAAGGCGGCCCGTGGCGCCGACAAGCTTGAGCCGCCCTATATGGAGACGTTTCTCGATCTCGACAAGGACTGGAACGACCCGCGCATCTGGAATGCGATGCGTTCGGCCGCAAGCCCCTGGACGCTCGATTTTTACACCATCGCTTTCGATATGGAACGTGACGGCGACGGCAAGCTGACCAAGGTCGACCCGAACCAACGCGTCTATTTCCGCCTGTATATCAAGACCTTCTTCCTTGCTGGCGTGATCACGGCGATCTGTCTTTTGCTGGCCTTCCCGATCGCGCATCTTTTGGCGACCCTGCCGATGGCCAAGGCGAACCTCCTGATGATCCTCGTCCTGCTGCCGTTCTGGACCTCGCTTCTGGTGCGGACGACGAGCTGGATCGTGCTGTTGCAGGGGCAGGGTGTGGTCAACGACATTCTTGTCGCCTTGGGAATCATCGGGGACGACGGGCGTCTCCAGATGATCTACAACCAAACGGGCACAATCATCGCCATGGTGCATATCCTGCTGCCCTTCATGGTGCTGCCGCTCTATTCCGTGATGCGGGTCATTCCGGAAAGCTACACCCGCGCGGCGCGCTCCCTGGGCGCGACGAGCTGGACGACCTTCCGCCGCATCTACCTGCCGCAAACGATCCCCGGCATCGGCGCAGGCGTGCTCTTGGTCTTCATTCTTGCGGTCGGTTACTACATCACCCCGGCGCTTGTCGGTGGTGCGGACGGGCAACTGTTCTCCAACATGGTGCAGTTCCACATGACCAAAGCCAACTGGTCCATGGCGGCGGCTCTGGCGACCATGCTTCTGGTCGGTGTGCTGGTGCTCTACTGGCTCTACGATCGCCTGATCGGCATCGACAAACTGAAACTCGGTTAAGGAGAGAGACTGATGGCTCTGCCAACCTACGCCTCCCAGCTCGAACGCACCTGGCATTTCATCTATCTGGTGATCTGTACTCTGGTCTTCGTCTTCCTGATCGCGCCGATCCTTGTCATCGTGCCGCTGTCGTTCAATGCGGAACCCTATTTCACCTACACCGACAAGATGCTCAGCTTCGATCCCGAAGGCTACAGTCTGCGCTGGTATGACTCGCTTCTGACCACGGGGATGCAGGCCCATGAGGCGGTGCGCGACGCCGCCTGGTGGTCCGATCTGTGGCACAATGCGGATTGGGTGAAAGCGGCGAAGAACTCCGTGATCATCGGCTTCTGGGCGACGATCCTGTCCACGGTTCTGGGCACGCTCGCGGCCCTCGGCCTGGCGCGTCCCGAAATGCCCTGGCGCCGGACGATCATGGCGATCCTGATCAGCCCGATGATCGTGCCGATCATCATCGTTGCGACGGGGATGTTCTTTTTCTACTCCAACCCCTGCGCCATCGTCGGTATGGACTGCGGTCGTCTGACCTCGACCTACACGGGCGTCATCATGGCCCACGCGGCGCTTGGCATTCCTTTCGTGATCATCACCGTGACCGCGACTATGTCGGGCTTCGATCAATCCCTGATCCGGGCTGCGGCGAGCCTTGGCGCCAACCCGCGCCGCACCTTCTTCAAGGTGGTGATGCCGCTGATCCTTCCGGGGGTGATCTCCGGCGGTCTCTTTGCCTTCGTCGCCTCGTTCGACGAAGTGGTCGCCGTGCTCTTCATCGCCGGGCCCGATCAACAGACCATCCCGCGTGAAATGTGGAGCGGCATCCGCGAACAGATCAGCCCGGCGATCCTTGCTGTGGCGACGATCCTCGTGATCATCTCAATCTCGCTTCTGACCACGGTTGAGTTGTTGCGCCGTCGCTCCGAACGGCTTCGGGGTGTTTCCCCCCGCTAAACGGATTGGGACAATCTGTCCTTCATGCGCGCCTTCCCGCCTGGGGAGGCGCGCTTTTGCTTTTGACGCAGATGTTCTGTCGCTTTGCCTCATCTCTTCGCGCGAGCCGGACCTGGTCACGCTCTTCTGGTCGGACGCATGGACCACATGGTCTGTGCCCAGACGGCCTGTTCCGGGAGGACGAAACGGGCCGACCCTGAAACCGCACCGGGCGTGATGTCGCGTCCGCATTGGTATGAACATAATGGGAGGAAAGTCATGAGTTCCAACAGAGGCGTCGTCTACATGGGCCCCGGCAAGGTCGAGGTCCAATCCATCGCAGATCCGGTGATGGCCGCCCCCAACGGGCGCAAGCTTGAGCATGCGGTGATCCTGAAAGTGATCTCCACCAACATTTGTGGCTCCGACCAGCACATGGTCCGTGGCCGCACCACCGCGCCCGAAGGTCTCGTGCTGGGTCACGAAATCACCGGCGAAGTGATCGAAAAAGGCTCTGACGTCGAAATGCTGAACGTCGGCGACATCGTCTCCGTGCCGTTCAACGTCGCCTGTGGCCGTTGCCGTTGCTGTAAAGAACAGGACACCGGCGTCTGTCTCACCGTGAACCCGGACCGTGCCGGCGGCGCCTATGGCTATGTCGACATGGGCGGCTGGGTCGGCGGTCAGGCGCGCTATGTCATGGTGCCCTACGCCGACTTCAACCTGCTGAAATTCCCGGATCGCGATCAGGCGATGGAGAAGATCACCGATCTCACCATGCTCTCCGACATTCTGCCGACCGGCTTCCACGGTGCGGTTCAGGCCGGCGTGGGTGTGGGCTCCGTGGTCTATGTCGCGGGCGCGGGTCCTGTCGGTCTGGCCGCAGCGGCCTCTGCGCAAATCCTGGGCGCCGCCATCGTGATGATCGGCGACTTCAACAAGGAACGTCTGGATCACGCGGCGAAGATGGGTTTTGTCCCCGTCGATCTGACCCAGAGCGACCGTCTGGGCGATATGATCGCCGAGATCACCGGCAGCCCCGAAGTGGACGCCGCCATCGACGCCGTGGGCTTTGAGGCGCGCGGGCATTCGGGCGGTGAACAACCGGCCATCGTGTTGAACCAGATGATGGACATCACCCGCGTGGCAGGCAGCATCGGCATTCCGGGCCTCTATGTGACCGAAGATCCGGGTGCGACCGACGAAGCGGCCAAAGTGGGCAGCCTGTCGCTGCGCTTCGGCCTTGGCTGGGCGAAGGCGCAGAGCTTCCACACCGGCCAGACCCCGGTTCTCAAATACAACCGTCAGCTCATGCAGGCGATCCTGCACGGACGTCTGCCGATCGCAGACATCGTGAACGCGCAGGTGATCTCGCTTGAGGATGCGGCGAAAGGCTATGAGGCCTTCGACCACGGTGCCGCGAAGAAATTCGTGCTCGACCCGCACGGCATGCTCAAGGCGAGCTGATCGCACTGACCCAAAACAGAAAGGGCGGCCCGTGATGGCCGCCCTTTTTTGTTTTGCGTAGCCGATCCTCTCAGCACTCCGGCAGGTTCACAGCAATCCCGCCGGTGGAGGTCTCTTTATACTTGAGGTTCATGTCGCGCCCGGTTTCCAGCATCACCTGAATGCAGTTGTCCAAGGGCATGAAATGCGTGCCATCACCGCGCAGTGACAGCGACGCCGCCGACACAGCCTTGATCGCGCCAAGTGCGTTGCGCTCGATGCAGGGCACCTGCACGAGGCCCGCAGCCGGGTCGCAGGTCATGCCGAGGTGGTGCTCCAAGGCGATCTCTGCGGCGTTTTCCACCTGTTCGTTGGTGCCGCCCATCACGGCGCAAAGCGCGCCTGCGGCCATGGCAGCGGCGGAACCAACCTCGCCCTGACAGCCGACTTCGGCGCCCGAAATCGACGCGTTGTGTTTGATCAGCCCGCCGATGGCGGCGGCGACCAGCAAGAAGTCCTTGAGCTTCGCGTCCGTCGCGCCCTGGCAATGCATGCGGTAGTAGCGCATCACCGCCGGCACCACGCCTGCCGCGCCATTGGTGGGGGAGGTGACAACGCGCCCGCCGGCCGCGTTTTCCTCGTTCACCGCCATGGCGTAGACGCTCATCCAGTCGTTGGCGACATGGGGCGCGGTGATGTTGAGACCCTGTTCGGCCTTGAGCGATTCATGGATGCCCTTGGCGCGGCGCTTGACCTTGAGGCCACCGGGCAGGATGCCGTCTTGGCTGAGCCCGCGGTCGATGCATTCGTTCATCGTCTCAATCAGACGGTCGAGTTTCGGTTCGAGATCGGCCCCGTGCACCTTGCGCTCATTGGCGCGTTTCATCTCGGCAATCGACTTGCCGGAGGAAAGCCCCATGGCGAGCATCTCTTTCGCCGTGCCGAAGGGGTAGGGGAAGTTCAGCGCTTCTTTTTCGTCATGCAGCGACACGCCATTGCGGGAGTCTTCCAACTCCTTGTCGGTCATGATGAAGCCGCCGCCGACCGAATAATAGGTCTGGGCGTAGTAGATGTTGCCGTCCTTGTCATGGCCGCGCAGGATCATGCCGTTGGCGTGGCCTTCGAGCGCCGGGCCGTAATCGAACACCAGATCTTTCTTCGGATCGAAATTCAGTTCCGGCAAGCCGTCGAGGATGATTTTCTTCTGGTCATAGACCGCCTGTTCCATTGCGTCGGCCTGATCGAGATCGAGCGTGTCCGGCAGTTGGCCGCACAGACCCAAGATCACGGCGCGGTCGGTGGCGTGGCCCTTGCCGGTGAAGGCGAGCGAGCCGTAGAGTGTCGCAGTCAGGCGAGCGAGCGGGCCACAGCCGGGATATTTGCCCTTACCGGCGCGGAGGTCCTCGATAAAGCGGTGCGCGGCGACCATCGGTCCCATCGTGTGCGACGAAGAGGGCCCGATGCCGATTTTGAAAACGTCGAAGACGGAGAGGAACATGGTGGTGCCTTTCGCAAATCGGGGCCTGCGCATAAACGTCAGGCCCCTCAGATCAGAGATCAACTCGGTGTGGTGTGTCGCGGCCCCACTCGGGAGGCCGCGACAGGATCAGGCGCCGTAGATCGGGTGATCGGCGCAGAGTTTCTTCACCTCGGCCAGCACTTCGGCTTCCACGGCGGCGTCGCCTTCCGGGTTGTCGGACAGGGCGTCGAGCACACGCAGGATCAGCGAACCGATCTGTTCGAACTCGGCCTCTTTGAACCCACGGGTGGTGCCCGCAGAGGTGCCGAGACGGATGCCGGAGGTCACGAAAGGCTTCTCGGGATCGTTCGGGATCGAGTTCTTGTTGCAGGTCAGGCCAGCGCGTTCGAGCGCGATCTCGGCCACTTTGCCGGTCACGCCTTTGGGGCGCAGATCGACGAGGACCATGTGACAATCGGTGCCACCAGAGACGATGCCCAGACCGCCGACTTTCAAGACGTCTGCCAGAGCTTTCGCGTTCTCGATCACCTGGCCGGCGTAGTCGGAGAAGGACGGCTGAAGCGCCTCACCGAAAGCCACGGCTTTCGCGGCGATGACGTGCATCAGCGGGCCGCCCTGGTTGCCCGGGAAGACGGCGGAGTTCAGTTTTTTCGCGATCGCTTCGTCGTTGGACAGGATCACGCCACCACGCGGACCACGCAGGGTTTTGTGAGTGGTGGAGGTGGTCACATGGGCGTGCGGCACCGGGTTCGGATATTTGCCGCCCGCGATCAGACCGGCGTAGTGGGCCATGTCGACCATCAGATAGGCACCCACTTCGTCGGCGATCTTGCGGAAGCCTTCGAAATCGATGACGCGCGGGTAGGCAGACGCACCGGCGACGATCAGCTTCGGCTTGGTTTCCAGAGCCTTCTCGCGCACCTTCTCCATGTCGATCAGGTGGGTTTCGGGGTCGACCTCATAGGAGACGACATCGAACCACTTGCCGGACATGGTCACCGGCGAACCGTGGGTCAGGTGACCACCATGGGCCAGCGAGAGACCCATGATGCGGTCGCCCGGCTCGAGCAGAGCGAGGAACACAGCCTGGTTGGCCTGTGCGCCGGAGTGCGGCTGCACGTTGGCGTATTCGGCGCCGAAGAGTTGTTTCAGGCGGTCGATGGCCAGAGCTTCGACCTTGTCCACGAACTCACAGCCGCCGTAGTAGCGCTTGCCGACGTAGCCCTCGGCGTATTTGTTGGTCAGAACAGAGCCCTGAGCCGCCATCACGTCCGGGGACACGATGTTCTCGGAGGCGATCAGTTCGATCTGGGTCTGCTGACGCTCCAGTTCCTCGCCAATGGCGGAGGCGATGTCGGCGTCTGCGATTTCGTATTTTTGCAGGCGGTCAAACATGCGGATGATCCTTCAGGTTCAGGCGAGTTCGGCCGCGAGTTCTTTCGCGCCGGTCTCAAGGGTTGTGGCAAGGAAAGGGGCGAAGCTGTTCCAGACATCCATGCGGAAGCTGGTGTCAGAGTCGCGCCAAAGGACGACGGTGGTGCCGTCGAAGAGTGTGCGACGGGCCTGGCCCACCTTGATCGAGGCGACGTCACGTGCCAGCCCGATGCTCAGAAGGTCCGGGGTTTTCGGACCTTCGATGGTGAAGGTCACTTCGCGTCCGGTGATCTCGGTCATCGAATGCGGCAGCGACGGGTAGAGGGCCGCAAGCGCGTCCTCCACCTTTTCGATCTGGTCGAGAGAGACCAGAAGGGACCACTCGTCCGGACCGAGGCAAGCAACTTCGATGCCTTCGGCCTTGGCGCAGGCCCCGATCTGGGTCGGAAGCTCGACGCCGATGGCCTTGCCGACGGCGGCAAGATCGCCGCGAGCGCGCAGCGAGATGCGCCCGATCAGTTGCGAGACGGCCACACGGGCAGCAGCGGTATCCACTACGACCGAGGGGGCCAGAGAAGAGATATGCTTGGACATGTCTGACCTCCGATCAGATTTTCAGGCGGCTGTTTTCAGGATCGTAGAACACGGTCCCGGTGATTTTCGCGGCAATGGTCCGGTCCGGCATCGGGATGTAGACCGTTTCGCCCATCTTCGCGTGACCGCCCTCAACCAGAGCCAGAGCAATCGGATGACCGGTGGTGCCCTGATCGTAGGACGAGGTCACGTGACCGCGCATGGTCATCGGGATCGGCTGTTTCGGATCGAACACGATCTGAGCGCCTTCTTCGAGCAGGCTGTTGTCTTCGGTCAGAAGACCCACGAGCTGTTTGCGGTTCGGAGCCACGAGGTCCGGACGCATCAGGCCGCGCATACCGACAAAGTCGGCTTTCTTCTTGCCGATGGCCCACTCCATGCCCGCATCCTGCGGGGTGACGGTGCCATCGGTGTCCTGACCGACGATGATATAGCCTTTTTCTGCGCGCAGAACGTGCATGGTCTCGGTGCCGTAGGGGGTGATGTCGTATTGCTGACCCGCCTCCCACAGTTTTTCCCAAAGATCGCGACCGTAGGGTGCTGCCACGTTGATCTCGAAGCCGATCTCACCGGTGAAGCTCACGCGCCACAAACGGGCGGGGTAGCCCGCCACTGTGCAGGTCACGCAAGACATATGCGGGAAGGCCTCTTCGGTCAGCTCAATGCCTTCGACGAAGGGGGCGAGCAGTTTGGCGGCGTTCGGGCCGTTCAGGGCAACGGTGGACCATTGCTCCGTGGTGGAGGTCAGCCAGACGTTCAGATCGGGCCATTCCGTCTGGAGGTAATCTTCCATCATGTTCAGCACACGCGCCGCGCCACCGGTGGTGGTGGTGACGTGGAAACGATCTTCCTCGACGCGGGCGATCACACCGTCGTCGCGGATGTAGCCGTCATCGCCCAGCAACAAACCGTAACGACACTTGCCCGGCGCCAGTTTCAGGAACGGGTTGGTGTACATGCGGTTGACGAATTCGGCGGCGTCGGGGCCGACGACTTCGATCTTGCCCAGCGTGGAAGCGTCGAAGATGCCCACGGAAGCCCGCGTTGCCGCACATTCGCGGGTCACGGCCTGATCCATGGTCTCGCCCGCTTTCGGGAAGTAACGCGCACGGCGCCACTGACCCACGGGTTCGAACACGGCGCCATGAGATTCGGCCCAATCGTCGATCTGTGTCTTGCGCACCACTTCGAAATGCGCACCGCGGTGATAGCCCGCGAAGGCGCCGAAGGTGGTCGGCGTGTAGGGCGGACGGAAGGTCGTCAGACCCACCTGCGGTTGCTTTTTGCCCAGAGCGTCAGCGGCGATGTTCAGGCCGTTGATGTTGGACATCTTGCCCTGATCGGTCGCCATGCCGTTGGTGGTGTAGCGTTTGACGTGCTCGATGGAGCGCATGCCCTCGCGCACGGCGAGACGCAGGTCTTTCGCGGTCACGTCGTTCTGGAAGTCGACAAAGGCTTTTGCCTTGCCCGGGCTGCGGTCGGTCGGCAGTTCGCGCATCGCGACGCCGGAGCCGGTGCGGTCGTCCGCCACGGTGTATTCGGTCGCGGTGGCTTCGACGCCGAGCTTGGCCAGAGCCTCGCCCACACGGGTCGCGCCGTCACGTAGTGCGGCTTCAACGCCCCAGAGACCACGAGAGGCCCCGGAGATCACGCAATCTTCCGGCGTGTCTTTCGGCAGGAAGGTGGTGAGATCGTCGTCCCAGGCCAGGCTGCCCTTGGTGTGGGAGAACAGGTGCAGGGAGGGGGTCCAGCCACCGGACATCAGCAGCGCATCGCATTTGATCCACTGACCGGTGCCGACATTGGTGCCACCGGAGATCGGGTTCACCCGCACGTTGTTGACGCGCAGACGACCGCCGGTCGCGGTGACCGTGTGCGACAGTTTCACCGGGATGCCACGGGCTCGGGCTTCGGCCTGGAGGTCCTGACGCACCTGGGTGCGGGTGTCGACGATGGCCTGAACATAGGCCCCGGCATCCTGAAGATCGAAAGCGGCATACCAGGCACTGTCATGCGAGGTGATGACGACCGGGCTGTCGCCGACCTTGACGCCGTAGCGGTTCATGAAGGTCTGGGCAGAACCCGCAAGCATCACGCCCGGACGGTCGTTGCCGTGGAACACCAGCGGTTTTTCCAGTGCACCCTGGGCCAGAACGACCTGTTTGGCGCGCACACGCCACATCCGCTCACGCGGGGTGTCAGCGGGCAGCGTTGGCAGGTGGTCGGTCAGCTTTTCGGCCAGAGCGATCAGGTTCTCGTGGTAATACCCGATCGCGGTGGTGCGGGTCATCAGTTTGACACCAGCCTCTTTCAGCGCGGCCAGTTCGTCTTCGAGCCAGGTCCAGGCGGGTTTGCCGTCGATCTTGGCTTGCGGTTCGGAGAGCAGCGTACCGCCCATTTCGGCGTTTTCGTCGACGAGAATGACCGACAGGCCCTTGCCAGCCGCTTCGCGTGCGGCGGCGATGCCGGCGGGACCGGCCCCCACGATCAGCAGATCGCAGTAGACGTAACGTGAGGCATAGGTGTCCGGGTCGTTTTCGGTCGGGGACACGCCGAGACCGGCGGCGGCGCGGATGAAGGGCTCATAGACCTTGTCCCAGAAGGAGCGCGGCCACATGAAGGTTTTATAGTAGAAACCGGCCGAGAACATCATGTAGGCGGCGTCGTTCACGGCTCCCACGTCGAATTTCAGGCTCGGGAACTTGTTTTGCGACGTGGTTTCCAGACCGTTCCAGATTTCCTGGACGGTGGCGCGGGTGTTCGGTTCGAACCGGCCGGGCCCACGACGGGTGCCGATCAGCGCGTTGGGTTCTTCGGAACCGGCTGCGATGGCGCCGCGCGGGCGGTGGTATTTGAACGACCGGCCCATCAGGTGCACGCCGTGGGACAAGAGCGCGGAGGCGACGGTGTCGCCTTTCAGGCCGGTGTAGGGCTTGCCGTCAAAGGTGAAAACGACGGGTTGTGAGGCATCGACACGACCGCGTCCGCGAAGACGATACTTGCTCATTTATCTTCCTCCAGAAGCGTGGCGAGATCCGGACGCGGTTCGCCAGCTTTGTACGTGATGTAGAAACGGTCGGTGATGGTGTTCCGCACCGCATTGAAGAACCGGCCACAGCCGTGGGCGTGACGCCAGCGCTCGAAATGCGGGCCTTTCACGTTTTCGCGCAGGAAGAGAAAGGATTCCCACTGGTCGTCGGTCTGATCGGACGGGTTTTCCGGTCGGTCGATATGCGCCTCGCCGGCATAGGTGAACTCGAGCTCGGGCAGAGTTTCGCCGCAATAAGGACAATGAATCTGGATCATGTCGTGTTTCTCCTTAGTGGGCCACAGCGGCAGCGGCGGCTTCGTCGATCAGGCGGCCGGTGCGGAAACGGTCCAACGAGAACGGGGCGTTGATCGGGTGCGGCTCGTCCTTGGCGATGGTGTGGGCAAAGACATGGGCCGAGCCGGGCGTCGCCTTGAACCCGCCGGTGCCCCAGCCGCAGTTGACGTAGAGGTTCGGCACCGGTGTCTTGCCGATGATCGGCGAACGGTCCGGTGTGTTGTCGGTGATCCCGCCCCATTTGCGCAGCATCCGCATGCGGTTGAAGATCGGGAACACTTCGGAGATCGCCGCGATGGTGTGCTCGATCAGCGGCAGACCGCCGCGTTGGGAGTAGGACACATATTGGTCGGTCCCGGAGCCGATGACCAGCTCGCCCTTGTCGGATTGCGAGCAATAGGCGTGCACCGCGTTGGACATGACAACGCAAGGGAAGACCGGTTTGACGGGTTCGGACACCAGCGCCTGAAGCGGCATGGATTCAAGCGGCAGACGCACACCTGCGGTGGCCATGACCATCGAGTTGTGGCCGGAGGCAGAGACGCCAACTTTCTTGCACTTGATGAAACCTTTGTCGGTGTCGACCCCGATCACCGCACCGTCAGGGCCACGGCGGATCGCCTGAACCGCACAGTTCTGGATGATGTCCACACCACGCTCGGCGGCACCACGGGCATAGCCCCAGGCCACGGCGTCGTGACGTGCGGTGCCTGCGCGTTCCTGAAGCGCACCGCCCATCACCGGGTAACGCGCGTCTTTCGCGATATTGACCGGCGGGCAGTATTCCTTGCACTCTTCCGGGGTCAGCCAGCGGTTGTCGATGCCGTTCAGGCGGTTGGCATGGACGTGGCGCTTGAAGCTCTGCACGTCATGCACCGTATGGGCCAGCATGAGACAGCCCCGGTTGGAGTACATGACGTTGTAGTTGAGCTCCTGGCTCAGCCCCTGCCACAGGTCTACCGCGTGATTGAAGAGCGCCTGGCTCTCGTCATAGAGGTAGTTCGAGCGAATGATCGTGGTGTTCCGACCGGTGTTGCCACCGCCGAGCCAGCCTTTGTCGATCACGGCGACATTGGTGATGCCGTGCTCTTTGGCGAGATAATAGGCGGCGCCAAGCCCGTGGCCGCCAGCACCGACGATGACCACGTCATATTCGGCTTTCGGCTGGCATTCCGGCCATTGCTCGGTCCAGTTCTTGTGCCCGGTCAGGGCGTTCTTAACAAGGTTCAGTGCATTGAAGCGAGTCATCGTGCAGCTTTCTCAGTGAGAGAAGGGATCGGAGGATGATCGCGCCTGTGCGTGGCGAATAATCGGACATTTGCGCCACGTCTTGTGAAGGTATGCGTCATCGTCATGTTTTTGTCGTCTTGGTCTAAAAGTCGGTCAGGGTGGGCGGGATTTCATTCGTGTCCTGCACATTATTTGAACGGAATTCTCCACTTTATGCTGAATTTCGGGCCGGTTTTCGGCCGAAGTTTCAAAAGCGGACCGGGATCACCGACAGATGATTCATGGGACTGCCAGTCGTTGCCGGTCGGCGCGTCGCACGCGTCGGCGCGCGATCTCGCATCTGCCGCATATGTTCTGTTGCACATGCGGCAATTTGCGCTCAGCGCTGTCGCCGGATTTCAATTCCGGCATGATCGAGCGTGGCCCGGATCGGTGCGGAGGGCTTGCGCACGGTGACGCGCACGGCGCGGATCAGGGCAAAGCGATCCAGAATCCCCTGCGCGATCCGCTCCCCCAGGGTTTCGATCAGGTCGAAGGGGCCGCTGTCGGAGATCTCTTGCGCCAGTTCACAGAGGGCGTCGTAACAGACGGTCCGCGTGTAATCGTCGGACTGTCCCGCCGGTGCCAGATCGAGTTCACAGGACAGGTCGATGTAAAACCGCTGACCGAGGCGTTTTTCTTCCGGCATGACGCCGTGAAAGCCATAGAGACACAGGTTGCTGAGAAAGATGCGGTCGGACATGGGGACCTCATGAGCGGGCCAGAAGAGAGGCGGGTTATAAAAAATGCCGCCAGAGGGCGAACCATCCGGCGGCACAGGGGAAGGGCAGGGGAGGCCCTCGGAAGTTATCGGGGCTCTGAGGCCAGACCGCGCCAGATCGCGTAGCACATCATCAGCAGGACGACGGTGAACGGAAGCCCGGTCGAGATGACCATGGACTGGAGCGAGCTGAGGCCGCCTGCGGAGAGCAGCAGCACGATGGCCACCACGCCTTCGAACAGGCACCAGAACACGCGCTGCGGCACCGGTGCGTCGACTTTACCGCCTGCGGCGATAGTGTCGATGACCAGCGAGCCGGAGTCGGACGAGGTCACGAAGAAGACGATGACCAGAACGATGCCGATGAAGGAGGTGATCGCCGTCCAGGGCATGGCGTCCAGCATGGTGAAGAGCTGAAGCGGCAGGGGGGCTTCGGTCACGGCCATGTAGCCGTCACGCACCACCTGGCTGATTGCGGCCCCGCCGAAGACGGACATCCAGAGCACACAGACCATGGAGGGGACGATCAGCACGGAGATGATGAACTCGCGCACAGTGCGGCCACGGGAGACGCGGGCGATGAACATGCCGACGAACGGGGACCAGGAAATCCACCAAGCCCAATAGAAGGAGGTCCAGCCTTGCGAGAAGTTGACGTCTTCACGACCGATCGGCATGGACAGCTCCGGCAGGTATTGCAGGTAGGCGCCGAGGAAGTTGAGGATGTCGGTGGTCAGCAGCAGGGTCGGACCAGCGATGAGCACGAAGGCCCAGAGCAGGAAGGCCACGCCCATGTTGATCTCGGACAAGAGTTTCACACCGGCTTCGAGACCACGGACCACGGAGAACAGAGCGACAGCGGTGATGCCGCAGATCAGGATCACCTGCGAGGTATCACTGATCGGCATGCCGAAAAGCTTGTTGAAGCCGGAGTTGGCCTGTGCCGCGCCGAGACCCAGCGAGGTGGCGAGACCGAAGAGGGTCGCGAACACGGCGAGGATGTCGATGATGTGACCCGGCCAGCCCCAGACGCGTTCACCGAAGATCGGGTAGAACGCGGAGCGGATGGTGAGCGGCAGGCCCTTGTTATATGAGAACAGCGCGAGGCTCAGCGCCACGATGGCATAGATCGCCCAAGGGTGCAGGCCCCAGTGGAAGATCGAGGCGGCCATGCCGAGACGCACGGCTTCGGCTTCGTTGCCAGCGGCCGCGCCCAGCGGCGCCCAGTCGGTGCGCACGCCGTCTTCGCCGACGGAAATGCCGCCCATCGAGGAGGAGAAATGGCTCAGAGGCTCGGAGACCCCATAGAACATCAGACCGATGCCCATCCCGGCGGCGAAGAGCATCGCGAACCAGCTCGTGTAGGTGAAATCCGGTTTCGCTTCGGGGCCACCCAGGCGGATTTTGCCATAGGGGCTGATCACTATGAGAAGGCAGACGATGACAAAGATGTCTGCCGCGCCGAGGAAGAACCAATCGAACCCTTTCGTCACAAAAGAGAACATGGCGCTGAACATGTTGCCTGCTTTTTCCGGCAGCAACAGGGTGAAGACCACAAAGGCGATGACGGCGATGGCAGATACCGGGAACACTGGCTTGTGAAGGTCAAAACCGAAAGGCCCGAATTGGCCTTCGATATTGTCTTGGCCGATATCGTAATCGGTCTCGATGATGCTTTCCGGCGGCGCCTCATACGGCGTTTGCACCGGATCTTTGGAGTCAGTCATAGATATCCCTCCATTGTTGGGTGTGCGGAAAAAAACCGCTTTCAGGTTTTCTTGAGGTCTCTTGGGGGACCATTGCTTTTATTGAGATGTCACGCGTGCCGCTTTGGTGAGCGCCTCAGGGCGCGGACACGCGGGACAAGAGGTTGCACTTCAGAGTTCGACCTCGACATCGGACAGCGGGGTCGAGCAGCAGATCAGGATCTTGCCCTGCTCGATCTCGCGTTTGCGGATGCCGCCGCCGTGCTGCATATCGACTTCGCCGGAGAGAAGTTTCGATTTGCAGGTGCCGCAGATGCCGCGCTGGCAGGAGGAGATGGGCAGAAGCCCGGCCTCCTTGGCCGCAGACAGAATGGTCATGCCGGGGCTGACCTCGACCACATGACCGGTTTTCGGGAAGCTCACGCGGAAGGTCTGACCGCTGATTTCGGGGGCTGCGGTGGGCTCTTCGATGGTCCCCGCCGTTTCCGCCCCGAAATCGAAGCTCTCCTCGAAATAGTTGTCCATGTTGAACCCGGCCTCGCGCAGCATGTCGCGCACGCC
Source organism: Celeribacter ethanolicus (assembly GCF_001550095.1). GTDB lineage: Bacteria > Pseudomonadota > Alphaproteobacteria > Rhodobacterales > Rhodobacteraceae > Celeribacter > Celeribacter ethanolicus. Next base: position 33,554 of record NZ_LRUC01000009.1, read on the forward strand.
TTCCATGAAGCGCGCCGGACCGCAGCAGAACACTTTGCGCTCCTTGTAATCCGGCGACATCATGGCGAGCATCTGGATGTTCAGACGTCCGACATATCCGCTCCAGGCGTGGCTGGCAGAGGTGGTGTCGACCGTCAGAGCCAGTTTCAGGGTCGGGTTCTGCATCGCCAGAAGCTCAAGCTCCTTGCGGAAGATCAGATCCGCAGGGGTCCGGGCCGCATGGACGAAATGCAGGTCGTAGGGTTCCGATAGGTCGCAGGCCGTGCGGGTCATCGACATCAAGGGCGTGATGCCGCTGCCAGCGGAGATGAACAGAAGTTTCTCTTCCGCATTGGCGTCGGTGGTGAACTCCCCCGACGGGCCGATGACGTTCAGTTCCTTGCCCGGCAGCATGTTGTCATGCAGCCAGTTGGACCCCGGGCCGCCCGGGACGCGCTTGACCGTGATTTCGATCCGGTAAGGCCGCGCCGCCGAGGCGGAAATCGTGTAGCTGCGCGTGACCATGCCGTCGACCGGCAGTTCAAAGGTCATGTGCTGTCCCGGGTAGAACCGGAAGTCCCGCGGTTCGCGTGCCGAGAACACGAAGGTCTTCACGTCATGCGTTTCCTGCCGGACCTGGCGGCAGACGAGCGTGTCGTCCACCTCCGGGTCCCACAGAGGAACGCCCGTCGCTTCGGTCAGCTTCTCGTTGGTCGGTGCAGTCATTCCGCAGCCACCTTCTGGGTGTCGGCCTTGACGAAATAGTCGTTCAGACGGGCGATGTACCAGGCCGCGAAGGATTCGACATGCGGCTCGGTGTAGGGCGAGTACGGTCCCGGCTGATAGCCGGACATTTCCGCGCCCAGTTGCGCCAGACGAACGAGATCGGCGTCCTGCTGGTTGGTGTGGGTCCAGACCTTGGTGAGGTTGTCGAGGTCGTAATCTTCGCCTTCCACGGCGTCCTTGTGCACCAGCCAGGTGGTGCGCACGAGCGTGCGGTTTGGGGAGAGCGGCAGCACGGAGAAGGTCACGATGTGGTCGGACATGAAATGGTGCCAGGAGTTCGGGTGGGTCCAGAAGCTCAGACCGCCGAGTTTCGCGCCGGTGGTTTCGCGGCTGAAGTTACCCAAGAGTTTCTTGCAGGCCACTTTCGTGTCGACGGTGTGGCTTTCGCCTTCGCGCATCAACGGCAGGCGCATGGTGCGGAAGCCGGTGACATTGGCGAGGTGCTGTTCCTCGGAAGAGGGCAGGCCGCAGGCCGTCCAGCGGGCGTGGTTTTCAAGCACGTCACGCTCGTATTGCGCAACGTCCTCGGCCCGACGCTCGTCGAGCTCGTCCGGGGAGAAGCCGAAGCCGAATTCGGAGAGCGGCACGGTCAGTTCCGGGTGGTTGCCCTCGCAGTGGTAGCACTCGCGGTTGTTTTCGAGCGTCAGCTTCCAGTTGCCTTCTTCGATCAGCTCGGACTGGAACGCCACCTTGGTGTTTTTGACGTCATGCGGCGCGATGTATTTTTCCATCGTCTCGGCCATCAGGTCGATGTCCGCCGGCGCGTCCTTGGCGAGGCAGATGAAGATCAGACCCGCGATCGAGCGGACATGCACGGTGCGCAGGTTGTGGCAGGATTTCTTGAAATCCTTGCCCATGTGCTCGGCCAGGATCAATTCGCCATCTTCGTTGTAGGTCCAGCCGTGGTAGCGGCAGACGATGTTGCCGATGGTGGTGGATTTCTGGTCGACAAGCTTGGCGCCGCGGTGACGGCAGACGTTGTGGAAGCCACGGATTTCCTCGTCGTCGCCGCGCAGCAGCAGGACAGAGACCGGCCCGATTTCGACGGTGATGCAATCGCCGGGTTCCGGCAGTTCCGGTTCGGTGCCGACGAAAATCCAGTGGTTGCCGAAGATCACCTCGATATCGAGATCGAGCACGTCGTGAGACGTGTAGAACGGGGCTTCGAGGCTTTTGTAAACCTCGCGACGTGCGACGAGCGCGGGGATGTCAATTGTATCACGCATGGAAATATACCTCGGCTACTGCGTGTGGCTGGGAGTGCGGTCTTTGACCGTTCGGGAACGGTTCAGAAGGCAAGGTGGTCAGACGTTGCCGTGGCAACGCTAAAGGATATTGAATTCAGGCCGTGCAGGGCGGCTGACGATCCGGCGCCTCGCCAAAGCGAGCTTGGCGGCACAGGGCCCGTGCATCTGCAAACAACAACCGACAAATTCGGGCTGCGAGCAGGCCCGGCATGGTGTCTTGCGAAGAACCAATGGTTCCGCACGCACCTGTCACGTGATGAGTTGACGAGGTGTGTTTCACCCTCATTCTCCCTGATGGTTGTTGCTGGCAGGTGACCTGCTCTTGCATTTCCCTTCGTTAATCGAAGGTGATCAGAGAGTGTTTTCTGAGAGTGAAATTCGCGGCAGAAAACTTAAGTCAATTTGCCGGTATCATTGCGACACAATGGCGCAAAAGGTCGCAAATTCTCTGTCCGGTTTTTCACATTGTGCCCTTAAAATATGCACAAGTCATTGGGTGGTCGTTGCGTGACTTCGGCTATTTTGTCATCCGAAGGTTGCAAAGTCCGGACGCGAATCGGCTCTCTCGCGTGTTTTTGCGTCGGACCATCACTCGGCTTGTGCACTTTTGAACCGCTCCCGATATTCGCGCGGTGTCAGGGAAAACTTGCGGACAAAGACCTTGCGCATCTGATCGTCGGAAGAAAACCCGACCTGGTGGGCAATGGTCTTGAGCGGCAGGTCGGTCTCCAACAAAAGCGCCGTGGCGCGTTCGCAGCGGGCGTTGATCAGGTATTCCATCGGGCTGCGACCGATTTCCCGGGTGAAATGGCGCACGAAATTGCGCTCGCTCATCCCGGCGCGCCGGGCCAGGTCGAGCGTCACGATCTTCTGGTCGAGATTGCCGTGTATCCAGGTCCGAATATCCGCCATCCCGGCGCGGTTGGACATCTGTCCGGTCAAGAGCGAGCTGAATTGCGACTGACCGCCGGGGCGTTTGAGATACATCACCATGTCGCGGGCGACCGAGAGAGCAAGATCGCGGCCAAAATCCTGTTCGACGAAGGCGAGTGCCAAGTCAATGGCGGCGGTCACCCCGGCGGAGGTATAAAGATTGCCCTCGTTGAGAAAGATCGCATCGGCATCGACCGAAATTTTCGGATAGCGATGCTGCAACAGATCCGCGACGCTCCAATGCGTGGTCGCCTTGCGCCCGTCCAGAAGCCCGGCCTCGGCGAGAAAGAAGGTTCCGGTGCACAGCGACGCGAAGCGGCGGCTCTCAGGCGCGTAGCGTCTGCACCAGTCGACGATCTCCGGGGTGTCGGCCAGTGCGCGTTCGATGTCGAGTGCGCCCGCGATCATCACCGTGTCCTCCGGCACGCACTCCGCCAGCGCCACTTCCGCCTGAAGCGACAACAGCGTCTCGGAGCAGACCGGTCCGGGGGTGGGGGTGACCAGGCGGGCGTCATAACGCGCCGGATGTTCGGCGGCGGCGAGATAGCGGTTGGCGGCGGTGAACACATTCATCGGGCCGACCGCTTCCATGCATTTGAACCCGGGATAGATGACGAGATCGACGCGGATGCGTGTCGAAGTAACGGGATGTCTCATGTGGGCTCCTTGGTTTGAGGGCGGCCAAACCGGGCCATGTTGCGTGGTGCTTGCGTGGTGCGGCGGACTCTGGGGGTCATTTGTCCGAATTCTGCCGAATGTCCAGATTGTGCTGCGTGCCGCGATGGGCGACAAGAGTGCAGAGCGATATTTTGGCAGAGCGGATCGCAGGGTTCGGCGTTTCTCTGCCAATATTGCCGTTTTTGAACGAAGAGGACGCGTTTATGAGAACGAAAGCCGCGGTTGCGCTTGAGGCCGGGAAACCGCTCGAGATAATGGAAGTGAACCTCGAAGGCCCGAAGAAGGGCGAGGTTCTGATCGAGATCAAGGCCACGGGTCTGTGTCACACGGACGAGTTCACCCGGTCGGGCGCCGATCCGGAGGGCATCTTCCCCTGCATCCTCGGCCACGAGGGCGCGGGCGTCGTGCTGGAGGTTGGCGAAGGCGTTACCACGCTGAAACCGGGCGATCACGTCATTCCGCTTTACACGCCCGAGTGCCGCGAATGCCCGTCCTGCCTCTCCGGCAAGACCAACCTCTGCACCGCGATCCGCAATACTCAGGGTCAGGGGCTGATGCCCGATGGCACCACGCGGTTTTCGATGCTCGACGGCACGCCGGTCTACCACTACATGGGCTGCTCGACCTTCGCGAACCACACCGTCATGCCGGAGATTGCATTGGCCAAGGTGCGTGACGACGCGCCCTTCGACAAGATCTGCTACATCGGCTGCGGCGTGACCACCGGCATCGGTGCTGTGATCAACACCGCGGGCGTCGAGATCGGCGCGACCGCCGCCGTCTTCGGTCTCGGCGGCATCGGTCTGAACGTGATCCAGGGCCTGCGCATGGCCGGGGCCGACATGATCATCGGTGTCGACCTGAACGATGACAAAGAGGAGATGGCCCGCAAATTCGGCCTGACCCATTTCATCAATCCGACGAAAATCGAAGGCACCGTGGTCGAGGAAATCGTCAACCTGACCAAACGTGGCGCGGATCAGATCGGCGGCGTGGACTATTCCTTCGATGCGACCGGCAACGTCAAGGTGATGCGCGACGCGCTGGAATGTTCGCACCGGGGCTGGGGCGTGTCCGTGGTGATCGGCGTGGCGCCGTCGGGGGCGGAGATTTCCACGCGTCCGTTCCAGTTGGTCACGGGCCGCGTCTGGAAAGGCACGGCGTTCGGCGGCGCGAAAGGCCGCACCGATGTGCCGAAATTCGTCGACTGGTACATGGACGGCAAGATCGAGATCGACCCGATGATCACGCACAAGCTGAAGCTTGAAGAGATCAACCACGGGTTCGATCTCATGCATGAGGGCAAGTCGATCCGCGCTGTCGTCGAGTTTTAAA